>NZ_SMBJ01000010.1:0-318402 GCF_004342325.1 Rhizobium azibense
AAACGAGCGCATCAAGTGCCAGCGACTGGGCCCAATCCCTCAGAAGTGCAATGGTCTGGGACGAAACAGCTTCGGTATCGACCGGTATGAAGGTCTCCGATCGTCCAAGCGCAATCGCTTCGGCGCCGTAATTGGACAAGAGCTGCACCATCATGTCGCGGGCAACGGTACTATGCTGATAGACGCCGATCCTCAGGCCGGAAAGGGCGTTTTTGGAGAGAAGGCCGGCATTGCGCGCCATGAAGGCTCTTACGCATTCGCCCGACCGGTCCTCGAGCTTGGCTTTTCCCACCATTGGCTCGTCAGGCAGCGAGCGGTCGAGCTTGACTGCAAGATCGGAAATCGCCGCTTCGTCCGCCTTGTCGATCTCGCCATCGGGCCGGTAGAACTTGATGCCGTTGCGGTCGGCCGGGATGTGCGAGCCGGTGATCATCAGGCTCGCGGCTTTACTGCGGGATCCATAAAATGCCAGCGCGGGGGTCGGCACGGTGCCGCAACTGGCCACGCTGAAGCCAAGCCCGGTCAGCGCCAGAGCACATGTCTGAGCAATCGCAGGGCTGGAATCACGGAAGTCGCGGCCGACCATCACCAGGTCGCCTTCATGCGCGCGCCCGCTGTCCAGAAGATATTGCCCGAAGGCTGTCGCGTAGACCGTCGACGGCCTGCCTTTGAGATCGGCGGAAAGGCCGCGCAGGCCGCTTGTTCCAAATTTCATGCGTGTTAAGCCTTTGCTGACGCTTGCTTTCCTGCGCGATTATCACCAGTCTAACGATACTTCGTAAATTTTGGCCGCGATAGGTGACTAAAATACTGCGCGCCTCCCTTTTCAGGGCAAATCTATCACTCCTTCGGTGGAAAGGGGACGACCGATGAGCGAACAGATGATCGCGCTCGAAGAGAGCTGGAAGGCGGCACTCGCGCCGGAGTTTTCCAGTCCCTACATGCAGCAGCTCAAGGATTTCCTGCTGGTGCAGAAGCGAAGCGGCAAGCGTATCTTCCCCAGAGGGTCGGAATATTTTCGCGCTCTTGATCTCACCCCGCTTGCAAAGGTGAAGGTCATCATTCTGGGCCAGGATCCCTATCACGGCCTCGGACAGGCGCACGGGCTCTGCTTCAGCGTTCGCCCGGGCGTGCGCATTCCGCCGTCGCTGGTCAATATCTACAAGGAGATGGAAACCGATCTCGGCATCAAGCCGCCGCGCCATGGCTTCCTGGAGCATTGGGCCCGCCAGGGCGTGCTGTTGCTGAACAGCGTTCTGACCGTCGAGGAGGCGCAGGCCGCCTCGCATCAGGGCAAGGGCTGGGAGCGCTTCACCGATGCAGTGATCGGCAAGGTCAACGAGGAATGCGAGTGCGTCGTCTTCATGCTGTGGGGTTCCTACGCGCAGCGAAAGGCAGCCTTCGTCGATACCTACCGTCATCTCGTCCTCAAGGCGCCGCATCCGTCGCCGCTGTCGGCGCATAACGGCTTTTTCGGATGCAGGCATTTTTCCAAGGCGAACGCTTTCCTGCAGTCTCACGGCCGCGTCCCCATCGACTGGGAGTTGCCCGCAAATCCGCAGGACGCCTAGATTTTCTGAACAGCTGTATATCGGTGTTCAATAAAATGAAACAATGCGTTTTGGTCTCTGGGGCTATTCCAAATCGTTCCAAACGATCATCTATGACCCATCAAGGCTCGCCGTTGCGGGCAAGAAAGGGGTCTCGACATGCTCAACCAGATCAAGGGCCTGCACCACGTCACATCGATGGCGGAGGACGCAAGAACAAACAACAGGTTCTTCACAAACGCGCTTGGCCTTCGCCGCGTCAAGAAGACGGTGAACTTCGATGCGCCCGACGTCTACCATCTCTATTATGGCGACGAGACCGGTTCGCCGGGGTCGATCATGACCTATTTTCCGTTTCCCAAGATGGCACAGGGCCGTCCAGGAACCGGCGAAGTCGGCACGACCGTTTTCTCCGTTCCCGAGGGATCGCTCGGCTTCTGGAGCGACCGCCTCACCAAGCTCGGCGTCAGCGGTCTCAAGGCGGACGAGAGCTTCGGCCAAAAGCGCCTGCATTTTCCAGGTCCAGACGGCGACGGTTTCGCGCTTGTTGAAGTCAGGGACGACGACCGCAAGCCCTGGACGCATGGCGGCATCGGCGAGGATCACGCCATCCGCGGCTTCCACTCCGTCGCCATGCGCCTTCGCGACGAGGGCGCGACGTCCGAACTCCTGAAATTCATGGGCTATGAGGTTCAGGAGGAAAAGGACGGCGTGAAGCGGCTGATGATGCCAAACGGTAACGGCGCGCATCTGGTCGATCTCGAAACGATGCCGAATACCTCCCGTGCCCTGCCGGGGGCCGGTTCGGTGCACCATGTCGCCTTTGCAGTCGACAACCGCGAAAAGCAGCTCGAGGTGCGCAAGGCACTGATGGACACAGGCTACCAGGTGACGCCGGTCATCGACCGCGATTATTTCTGGGCGATCTATTTTCGCACGCCGGGCGGCATTCTCTTCGAGGTCGCCACCAACGAGCCCGGCTTCGACCGGGACGAAGATACGGCTCATCTCGGCGAAGCGCTGAAGCTGCCTCAGCAGCACGCGCACCTGCGACAACTGATCGAGCAGCACCTGCAGCCGCTCGAAGCTTAAGGGGCAGATCGATGAACGACCACAGCTATGTGCACCGGCTCCATGCCGGTGCTCCCGGAAAACCCATTCTCTTCGTGCTGCACGGGACCGGAGGGGATGAAAACCAGTTCTTCGACTTCGGACGGCGGCTTCTGCCCGACGCGACGATCGTCTCTCCCCGCGGGGACGTTTCAGAGCACGGCGCGGCACGCTTTTTCAAGCGCACCGGCGAGGGCGTCTACGACCTGGTCGATCTTGCCAGGGCCACGCAGAAATTGGCGTCTTTCGTGAAAGACATGACGGTCGATCACGGCGCGTCGCACATCCTTGGCCTCGGCTTTTCGAACGGTGCGAACATCCTAGCGAATGTCTTGATCGAATACGGGCTGTTTGATGCATCGGTGCTCATGCATCCTCTCATTCCATTTCGGCCGAAGGCAAATGGGGAGCTCGACGGCCGCAGGGTGCTGATTACGGCGGGCGAACGCGATCCGATCTCTCCGATCGGCCTGACCCAAGCGCTCGCCGCCTACTTCGCCGGGCAGGGGGCTGCGACCGAGACCGAGTGGCACCCGGGCGGACATGACATCCGTCCGAACGAAATCGACGCCGTGCGCCGCTTCTTCGAGCCCTATTTCTAACTACCGGAAGATTGGCGGCAGTGCTTCCGAGATCTCTTTGTCCGGCGCTGGCATCCAGCGTCCGGTCGAAAAATAGGCCCTGGTCCGGATCTGCGGACCCGGTGCCGCCCTGATCGTCATGATAAAATTGAAGCTGTTCTCGCTGCTGAATTCGCGGGAGAAGACGACACTTGCGCCAAAACCTTCTTCTCTGACATCCTTCAGTTCTCGGATCGCGCTCAAGGTGTCGTGAAAATCCAGCCAGTGCGATTGTGCGAGCACCGTTTCGAAAACGCGCATGAAAGACGGATCGAGCCGGCCCGCGCTATCCCTCGCCGGCCCGACGATCTTGGCGCGTATGTTGAAAATCGCGCCTTTGCGATCTCCGCGAATGATCAGAAATACAGAGCTCAGCGGGCGTTCCCCGTCTTCCTTGTAGACCTCTTGAAAGGAACATTCATAGGCGCTGCTGCCCATGGCGGAGGCACGCCACTGGGTCATCTTGATGCCGGCCTTGCGCAACGTTTCGCACATGTCCGGTCCAGACTTCCGCCACGTCCGCAGGAAATTTCCGGCAAGCTCGGGCTGCGGAACCTCGATCAGCCTCGGCGGGATCTTGACCGGCAGTTGCCGAGCAGGCTTTGCAACTTCTACCGGCTGTGGCGGCGTTCGTTCTGGTTGCTGGACCTGCAGGTTAAGATCGTAGCCCGACAAAGCTGCCAGAGTGCGCAGATGGCGCATGTCGTTGGATAGCAGGACCGTGCCGGCAACGAGCGAGATCGAAAGCGCGAGCATCAGCCACAATGCTACGCGGCGCTTGCGGCGCGGCGGCGGCGTTTTCATATGCAGGCCGGACGGTTGCGTGGCCAAGGCTTTCACTCATTGCCGATGCTTAACGGGCATGTCTGCCCGATAGGTGTAGACAGCATGCTTCCAGTTTGTCTTGCAACCAAATTGAGCGCCGGACGCGCTATATTAGCAAAGAATTCACCTCGTATGCGCTAGGACGGCCGGAAGCGGCCGCGCGAACCAATCTGCAGTGCCGGCAAAGTGGTCCTGACGACATTCAGGCTTTGCTGCTTCTGCAAAGTAATTCTCTTGAGATTTCAACGGCGTTGCTTCATGATAATTGTGATGCGAAGATTTTCGTGTCGTGCCTTATGACGATCGATGCAGGTCGTTTCAGCAATGAGCATGTTTCTTCGCGCCCGGCAGCGATGCCGCGGTTCAGGCTTTAACGCTTTATTCTGCCCTGCAAGCTTGAGGCAGGGTTTGCTTGGGAAGGTTGCATGAGTTCGGAATTTGCGGTTCGCGCGATGCGGCCGGGTGAGTTGGAGCTTGTGCTCGAATGGGCAAGGCAGGAGGGGTGGAATCCAGGACTCGACGATTCGCTCGCTTTCCAGGAGGCCGACCCGTCCGGCTTTTTCATCGGTGCGGTCGGTGAAGTTCCGGTCGGTTCCATTTCGGTGGTGAAATACGGCCAAGCCTTGGCGTTCCTTGGTCTTTACATCGTCCATCCGGATTTCCGTGGCAAAGGCTACGGCAAGGCGCTCTGGAATGCCGGCATGGCATCTGCGCCAGACCGCACGATCGGTCTCGACGGCGTCGTCGCTCAGCAGGAGAACTACCGCAAGTCAGGCTTCGAACCAGCCTATAGCACGATCCGGTATGGTGGCATTCCGGCGGTACTGCCGCAGTCCGTGCTCTCGGCACATCCGGTGTCGGACAAGCTGGACGGACTGTTCCGTTACGACGCCGCGATTTTCACCGAGCCACGCAATGCATTTATTGCCGCATGGTGCAAGCGGCGACGCGGGCGCAAGACGGCGATCGTGCGCAAGAGCGGCAAGATCCGCGGCTACGCCACGATCCGCCGCTGTTACGAAGGCTACAAGATCGGGCCGCTTTTTGCCGCCGATACCGATACCGCCGCCGCGCTGCTTGCCGAATTGCTGCCGGAGGCAGGCGGCGAGCCGGTGTTCATCGATGTCCCGGCCGCCAACAGCGAGGCGATCGCGCTTGCCGAAAACATGGAACTCCAACCGGTATTCGAGACGGCGCGCATGTATCGCGGCACGCCACCTGCCATTCCGCTGAAGAACGTCTACGGCGTCACGACGCTGGAACTCGGCTGAGCCTAGTCCATAGGCGAGGCGGGGGCGGTCGAAGCCGAATGCTTTGGGCGTCCCTTCTCAGCGATCGCAATGCCGCCCAGCGTCAAGACCAGCGAGACGATATGGAAGAGCTGCAATTCCTCGCCAAGCAAAAGCACTGACAAAAGCGTGCCGAAAACCGGAACGAGATTGATGAAGAGGCCGGCCCGATTGGCGCCGATCCACTCCACGCCTTTGATATAGAGGATCTGCGCAACCAGCGAGGCGAAGATTGCCGTGTAGAACGTGATGATCCAGCCTTTGCCGTCCGGCATCTGGACATTGCCAGCCGCATTTTCCCAAAAAAGCAGTGGCAGCGACGTCAGCGCCGCCGCAAGAGCGGGAAAGGCCATGAGCGTGCGCCAGTCGACCGGCGGCTTCCAGCGCAGAAAGATCGTGTAGATCGAATAGGCGGCCACGGCCACCAGCATCAAGGCGTCGCCGCGGTTGAGGCCGAGCTTCAGAAGCGCTGCGACATCGCCATGGGAGGCGGTCAGGGCCACGCCGAGGAGCGTCATGCCGAAGCCGGCGATCTGCGCGGCAGAGACGCCGGTGCGGAAGAAAATCAGGTTGAGCAGGAAGATCAGCATCGGGATGCCGGCCTGCTCGATCGCGACATTGATGGCGGTCGTGTATTTCACCGCCGAATAAAGCATGGCGTTGAAGAGCGTATAGCCGACCATGCCGTAGAAAAGCAGCAGTGGCAGCTTCTTGCGCACGACCGGCCAGTCCTTCTTGATCTGCGGAAGCGAGACCGCGGCGATGAGCGCGGTTGCAATTGTCCAGCGCAGGAAAGTCAGCGTCATGGGACTTACATGGCCAAGCGCCAGCTTTCCGGCTACGGTGTTTCCACCCCAGCACAGCGTCGCAATGGCGAGACAAATATAGGCCGTGATATGCAAGGATGATTCTTTCCGTCTTCTGAAAAGTCGTTCGGATGGCTGCCGATGGACCGGCAATAGCCCGGGACCGGCTGATTTGTCACGTAAAAAGCCCATTTGGCCCCGATAACAGGGTCGCTTTCCAAAAAACAAAGCTTTATAGATGCGCGGGTTTGAGCAGAGTGCGGATAATCCGCCGGTAACAGGAAGAGTTGGATGACGAACGTAGTCGTGGTCGGTTCGCAATGGGGTGACGAAGGCAAGGGCAAGATTGTCGATTGGCTTTCCGAACGTGCGGATATCGTTGTGCGCTATCAGGGCGGACACAATGCCGGCCATACGCTCGTCATCGACGGCACGAGCTACAAGCTGTCGCTGTTGCCTTCCGGCGTCGTGCGCCCGGGCAAGATGGCGGTGATCGGAAACGGCGTCGTCGTCGATCCGCATGCACTGATTGCAGAGATCGAGAAACTGGAAAAACAGGGCGTCAGGATTTCTCCTGACAACCTGCGCATCGCCGACAACGCCACGCTGATCCTCTCGCTGCACCGCGAGCTCGACGCCTATCGCGAAGATGCCGCCTCCAACAGCGGCACGAAGATCGGCACGACGCGCCGCGGGATCGGCCCGGCCTATGAAGACAAGGTCGGCCGCCGCGCGATCCGCGTCATGGATCTCGCCGATCTGGAGGCGCTCCCGGGCAAGGTCGATCGTATCCTCACCCACCACAACGCGCTTCGCAGGGGCCTGGGCGTTGACGAGGTGAGCCACGAGGCGATCATGACGGAGCTGACGTCGATTGCCGATCGCGTGCTTCCCTTCCGCGAAACGGTCTGGCTTCTCCTCGACAAGGAGCGCCGCAAGGGCGCGCGCATTCTTTTCGAAGGCGCGCAGGGCAGCTTGCTCGATATCGACCATGGTACCTATCCCTTCGTGACCTCGTCGAATACGGTCGCCGGCCAGGCTGCTGCCGGCTCCGGCATGGGACCTGGTGCTCTCGGCTATATCCTCGGCATTACCAAGGCCTACACGACGCGCGTCGGCGAAGGTCCGTTCCCGACGGAACTCAATGATTCGGTCGGCCAGTTCCTTGGTGAGAAGGGCCATGAATTCGGTACGGTGACGGGCCGCAAGCGCCGTTGCGGCTGGTTCGATGCGGCGCTTGTGCGCCAGTCGGTCGCGACCAACGGCATTACCGGCATTGCGCTGACGAAGCTGGACGTGCTTGACGGTCTCGACGAGTTGAAAATCTGCGTCGGCTACATGCTCGACGGCGAGCAGATCGACCATTTGCCGGCAAGCCAGGCAGCGCAGGCTCGCGTGGAGCCGGTTTACATCGCGCTGGAAGGCTGGAAGGAATCGACCGTCGGCGCCCGCAGCTGGGCCGACCTGCCTGCGCAGGCGATCAAATATGTACGCCAGGTCGAGGAGCTGATCGGTGCGCCTGTCGCGCTTCTGTCCACAAGCCCCGAGCGCGATGACACCATACTTGTGACTGATCCGTTTGAGGATTAATGTCGCGGGTCATTATGGATTCTGGCCCAGTCGAGAATCGGGCCTCTCGAGAAAAGTAACTAATGGCTGATTTTATTGCAGTTATCCGGCGGGCGGTTGACGGCCTGGCTGAAAACACTCCCGAGATGCGGGCGAAGGTTTACGAGCGTGCCCGCAGCGCGGTGCAGCGGCAGCTCGAAAACATGAAGCCGCGCCCGCCGGAAGCGATGCTGCAGCGCCAGCTCGACAAGTTGGATGCTGCTATCCGGGAGGTGGAGGCCGAGCACTCCGAGGCATTGCCGGAAAATGAGCCAGCCATTGCTGCGCCTGCCCATGAAGAGCCTGTTTCCGAGCCGCCAGCAGACTATGCTGCCGCGCCGGAGCCGGCTGAAGACGGGGTTGCTGACGAACCGGTTGCCGCAGAACCGGGCGTAGAAGACCATTTCGCTAAAGCGGATGAACCGGCGCAGTACCGGCACGAGGAGCCTCAGGCTGAACCGCAGGAAGAGGCGGCCCCTTACGAGCAGCCTGACGAGGATGCCTCCTCGGTAAGAGCCGCCCACGGGCCGGTGCCGGAAGGACAAGAAGAAGAACGATGGGACCGCCCGGTCGAGGAAGTTGCTGCTGCCGCTGAGGCGGAAGCAGCACCTCCCGAGGAATGGGTTGCGTCCCATCAAGACGAAGTGCCGGTCGAGGAACATGCCGTTCCACCGGAGGAGTATCTCGAGGATGCGCCTGCCGTCGAGGACGGTTCGGCTGTCGAACCAGGCCCCCTTCGTCCGGCCGGCGAATACAATCCGTCGAACCGGCTTGTCGAGCCGTTCGTCACCTTCGAGAAGCCCCAGGAGTTCGTCGAGCACAGCCGCGAGGAGCCGCTGCAGGCCGAAACGATTGCGCATTTCGATCCCGTCTGGGCCGAACCGGCTGGTGAAACTCCGGCCGAGCCACCGAAAGACGCAGAGGTTGCATGGGCCACGGAAGAGGTCAGGAACTTCTCGGAAAGCGTTCCGCCAGCGGAGTCGGCCAACGACCACGCACGCGCCTTCGAGGAAGCCATTGCCGGTCTCCAGATACCGCCGCCCGCAAAGATGCCGGCCGCCAACGAGGGCTTTTCCTGGGAAGCCGCCGCCTTTGACGACCTGCCGCCAATCGAGGCGGGCACCAACAGCAAGAAGGCTCCCGTCGCGGCGCACTTCGACGATTCGGACCTGTTCGCCGAGATCCACGGCAAGCCTGCGGCGCCTGCCGCCGACGTTCCGGGGCAAGAGTGGCAGGAAGCCACTGCTCTTCGAGGCTACGGTCGCCGCGGCGTCGTTGCCGAAGACGACGATGCCGCGCCGGCTGCCGATATCGACCAGATCGTTGCCGCAAAACTGCAGAACAAGAATTTCCGCATGGAACCGAAGCGCCGCCGTTTCGGTATCGGCACGATCATTGCCGTTATCGGCGTGTTGGCAGTGCTGGGCGGTGGTGCCTATGCCGCATGGATGAACCGTGCCCAGTTGATCGCCATGGTTGACGACCTGGTGAGCGCCGCTCCGTCCAAGACGGCCGAAACCGAGCCCGCCGCTACGCAGAACCAGACGCCGGCGACCCCTTCGCCAACCAACACCGAAGCGGCCAAGCCCGCCGAACCTGACCGGCAGGTTGCCTCGCTCGATGACGGCTCTTCGGTCAACGACAAGTTCAACCAGCGCCTGATGGCAGACGGTACGGAAGTCGACAACGGCCCGGCTGCCATGCCCGGTACGCCGACCGCCGAAGGCAAGTCGGTCGCCGAGCAGAATGTCGCATCCACCGCGCCGGCTCCGCCCGTACAGTCAGGTGCTGCATCCGCCGAGACGCTGACGCCGAACGGCCCGGCTGCTGCCCCGCAGCAGGTTCCGGCCGGTTCGAGCGAGAAGATGTTCCTCTACGAGGAGCGGATCGGCCAGAGCTCGCCAACGGCGATCCAGGGGGGCGTCGCCTGGAGCGTCCAGCATGAAGCCGGCCAGGGCGGCAAGCAGGAATCGACTGTGCAGGCCAATGTGACGGTGCCGGAACGCAATCTTTCGGCCCTCGTGACCTTCAAGCGCAACTCCGATCCGTCACTCCCGGCGAGCCATCTTGTCGAGATCGTCTTCTCACTGCCGCCGAATTTCGAAGGCGGCAGCATCGATAGCGTCCAACGCATTTCGATGAAGCGAACAGAGCAGGATCGGGGTGACCCGCTAATTGCTGTTCCTGCGAAAATCACAGACGACTTCCACATGATCGCGCTGAACGACTATCCAGATGCCCGCAAGGCGAACCTCGATCTGCTGTCGACGCGTGACTGGATCGATATTCCCATCACCTATCGCAACGGCCGCCGCGCGCTGATCACGATGCAGAAGGGACCGACAGGCATAGCAGCCTTCAATACGGCCATCAAAGAATGGACGGCGCTCGGCGACGTGAGCACGAGTCAGTAACGCGCTCCTCGCCTGATGCGCGATGCTGATTTGATCCAACCGGGCGCTGCCGGTTGCGGGATGAAGCCGTCATACCGGAAGCCTGCTGCAAAGTTCAGATGACGAAAGCCGCCTGCCGCGATCTGCAGCAAGCGGCTTTCCAAGCTTTCGAGGCAAGGACCCGATTATGCCGTGGCTTCGACGACGCGCACCGCGTTTGCCCGTTCCAGCGCTTCCTTGCGCACCGCGTCCTGCACCTTTTCGAAGGCGCGGACTTCGATCTGGCGCACCCGTTCGCGGCTGATGTCGAATTCCGTCGACAGATCTTCCAACGTGACCGGTTCGTCGGCAAGGCGGCGTGCTTCGAAGATGCGGCGTTCTCGGTCGTTCAGAACGCCCATCGCCTTTGAGAGCATGCGACGGCGCGTTTCGAGTTCGTCCTGCTCGATCAGCACTTCTTCCTGGCTGTCGTGGTCGTCCACGAGCCAATCCTGCCACTGGCCGCTGTCGCCTTCGGAGGCCTTGATCGGCGCGTTCAGCGAAGCGTCGCCGGAAAGGCGGCGGTTCATCGAAACGACTTCCTCCTCGGAGACGTTCAGTTTCGTTGCGATCTCCGCGACATGCTCAGGCTTCAGGTCGCCTTCGTCGATTGCCTGGATCCGGCCCTTGAGGCGGCGCAGGTTGAAGAACAGGCGCTTCTGGTTGGCAGTCGTGCCCATCTTCACCAGCGACCACGAGCGCAGGATGTATTCCTGGATCGAAGCCTTGATCCACCACATGGCGTAGGTGGCCAGACGGAAGCCGCGCTCCGGATCGAACTTCTTGACGGCTTGCATGAGGCCGACATTGCCTTCGGATACGACTTCGCCGATCGGCAGGCCGTAGCCGCGGTAGCCCATCGCGATCTTGGCAACAAGACGCAGGTGACTGGTGACGAGTTTATGGGCAGCTTCGCGGTCGCCGTGCTCGGAATAACGCTTTGCCAGCATATATTCCTGCTGCGGCTCGAGCATTGGAAACTTGCGGATCTCGTCGAGATAACGATTGAGACCGGCTTCGCCGGCGGTAATGGACGGCAAGGTATTGCGGGCCATGATTGCACCCTCCTATGTAGATTCCGGTTCCCGATGGAACGCGTCCCCGCGTCGGAACAGGCGAACCGGGACGTGCGGCTCAAATCCAAGCCCGCACTAGGTCAACATACAGATAAGTGTGGCGGAACAGCGGTTCAAGCCCAGCAAACGCCTTCACGAAGACGTTATATGGCTAACGGCGAAGCGCTTCTGCGAGTTCCACCATATCTTCAGGAAGTGGCACTTCGAAATGCATGAGTTCACCCGTGCGGGGATGCTCGAACTGCAGCATGTAGGCATGCAGCGCCTGACGGGCGAAGCTGTTGACGACTTTGCGTGCTTCATCGGGCAGCAGATTGGCCTTGGTTCTGAAATGCGCGCCATAGACTGTATCGCCAAGCAGGGGATGGCCGATATGGGCCATATGGACGCGAATCTGATGCGTGCGGCCGGTCTCCAGATGGCATTCGACAAGGGCGGCAAGCGCTGTTGCATCCGGATTCTCGTGGAAGCGTTCCAGCACTGAGTAATGCGTGATGGCCTCGTCGGCGTCCTGGCTGTCGGGACGCTTGACGGAGCGGCGCGTACGGTCGCCGGTGGAACGGCCGAGCGGCGCATCGATCGTGCCCGTAAGCGAGCGCGGCCGGCCCCAGACGATTGCCTGATAGGCGCGCTCCAGCGGCATGGTTCGGCCATGATCGGCAAACTGGAGCGACAGGTGGCGATGTGCAATATCGTTCTTGGCAACGACCATGACGCCGGTCGTGTCCTTGTCGAGCCGATGCACGATGCCTGGCCGCCGGACGCCGCCGATGCCCGACAGGCTGTCGCCGCAGTGGTGGATCAGCGCATTGACGAGGGTTCCCGTCCAGTTTCCAGCGGCCGGATGTACGACCAGGCCGGCCGGTTTGGAGATGACGATGAGGTCGTCGTCCTCGTAAAGGATGTCGAGCGGTATGTCTTCACCCTTCGGCGTCGGGTCTTCCGGCTCGGGGAGCAGAAGTTCGAGATTGTCGCCCGAGCGCACCTTTTTTTGCGGATCGAGCACGACGGCGCCGTTCACGAGCAGCTGGCCATCCTTGATCAAGACCTTGACGCGGCTTCGGGAAAACTCCTCGCCAAGCTGAGCCGTCAGCCAGGCGTCGAGGCGGCCTTCGGCATTCTCATCGGCAGTCAGGACTTTCCTAATGCCGGATGCTTGTTTAAAGGGGTCGCTCAAGACGCGTCTTCTCCGAAGTATTTCATAGGACACCACGATGACGAAAATCGAGCTGGACGATCAGGAAGAACAGCCCCTTGACCCGGCAATGGAAAATGTCCGGCGCAAGATGGTCCGCCTGCAGATCGTCTCCGGCGCCATCATGTTCGTGAGCCTTATGGCGGTCTTCGGGGCCGTTGTCTACAAGACGATGAAGGCAGAACCGGCAGAAACGGCACCTATCTCGGGTTCCAACGTTCCATCCGATTCACCGGTCAGATCCACAGTCTCCCTGCCGCTCGGGTTCGCCGTGCAGTCCACGTCGCTGTCGGGAAGCCAGATCCTGTTCTTCGGCCAATCAATCGACGGCAAGCGCAAGGCACTGGTCTTCGACATTGCGGCGGGTCGGCTCGTCGCCGACATCACCGTCGCCGGCAACTAAGGCCGATGGCTGCCGCGCCGATGACGGTCGAAAGCGCCGATGATCCGCGCATTGCGGAATTCCGCGCGATCCGAGAACGCGACCTGACGGGCAGGCAGAACCGTTTCATTGCCGAGGGCACCGTCGTGCTGCGCATGCTGGCCGAAGCCCACGCTGCGAGACGCGGTTTCGAGGCCGAGAAAGTCCTGCTGCTGCGAAACCGCGCCGAAGGCGTCGCAGACATTCTTGCGCGCTTGCCGGAGGATGTCCCGGTCTATGTCGCCGATGCGGATGTTCTTAACAGCATCGTCGGCTTTGATCTGCATCGCGGCGTGCTGGCGCTCGGCCGGCGCATCGCCGAGAGCCAGAACCTGCTCGACAGCCTGCCGGAGCGCGCGCTCGTGCTCGTTGGCTGCGGTATTTCCAATCACGACAATGCCGGGTCGATGTTCCGCAATGCGGCCGCCTTCAACGCGGACGCGGTCTTCCTCGACGAGACCTCCTGCGACCCGCTTTACCGCAAGGCGATGCGTGTCTCCGTGGGCTCAGTGCTGAGCATTCCCTATCAGCGGGGCAGCAGTGCTCTCGATATCCTCGCGGCACTAAGCGAACGCGGTTTCGATATCTGGACGCTCTCGCCGCGCGGCAAGACCGATATACGGGCGATAGCACCTTCAGGTCGCATGGCTCTGGTGGTCGGTACGGAGGGAGATGGGTTGCCGCAAGCTGTCCTGGCCCGCTTCAGGAGCGCACGCGTTCCACAATCTGCCCGCCTCGACAGTCTCAACGTCGCGACGGCAACCGGCATCGCTTTGTTCGCGATGGCATCTGCGGCCGATCGTCTTTAAATCAGCCGGGCTGCGACAGGATCGTTGCGGCACGCTGGGCAAGGCTCACGCGTTCGCCCTCTTCGTTGCCCGCATCCGCCGGCAGAAGGTCTCGGATCGGCGAGGATGGCCCCTCGTTAAGCGCCGTCAGCGCCACCATGCCGGCGGCGATCGAGGCGATTTCTTCGCGCATGGCGCTGTCGTTGTCCGTCGTTGCCTTCGCCTTTGAAATGCGATCGGAAATGGCGGCGCTGCGGGCGCGAACTTCTTCGGCAAGGCGGGCGGCAACCGCTGCTGAATCAAGTTCGGAAGCCGGAGATTCTTCCTGCATCAGTTCCTCCCCTTTGGTTTCGACCGTCGCCAGACCCGCATCGAAAAGCACGCGGTTTGCCTTGCGCAGGCTGGCATTGAGCGATTTTACCTGCTCCTTGAGCTTGGCGATTTCCTGCTGGCGGCGGCCGAGAAGCGCTTCCTTGTCGGCAGCGGCAGCAGTCTCGCGCGCGGATTTGTCTTCCAGGCGGATCACCAAATGCTCCTGCTGCGTCAGCTTCTGCTCGGCGTCTTTGGCCCGCTTCTGCACAAGATTGACGTCCTGGCGCAACGTGTCGCGTTCGGCGCGCAGCGCATTTGCATGGAATTTCAGACTTTCGATCTCGGTTTCGCGCGCTGCTATGTCGATTTTGAGGTTGTCCGCCTGCTCGGCGAGCTTGCTGAGGCGCGTTCGCAGCGCCTCGATCTCGCTTTCCTTCGCAGAACTCGCCTGTTCGGCGATATGCAAGCTCGTCTTCAGCTGGCTGATATAGGTCTCGTCCTTGCGCAGGTGGGAGCGCATTTCGGCAGCCTCGACGTTCAGATCGGCAATCTGCCCCTGCAATGCACTAAGCTGGGAGGACAAACGGCCGGCATCGAGCGCAAGGGAATCATGGCGAAGCTGCAGGGACAGGGATTTTTCGCGCTCGCGTATCAGGTCCTGTGCGGTTCTGGCATTCTCCGCAGCGTAGAGCGCCCGTACCATGTCCTTCTGCGCCCGGACTTCCTGCGGGGTGAGGGGCATTGTCGCCTTCATGCGGTTTTCTGTGTACCAGACGATGCGGCGATGGATTGCAGGCGAGATCAGGAAGACGAGGAACGCCGCCGTCAGGAAACCCAGTCCGAACAGAAGAGCATATTCGATCACGGCGCGGCCACTGCGTTAAGGATTGATTTGCGTCAGTGCCAATGATTAAAGCACGCGCTGCGCCTAGAGCAAGTGGCGGATAGGTGACGGCGGGCAAGAATCCCGCCGCCGAACGCGGTCTTAGAAGGGGTTCCAGGTCGGGCCGGGCGTGATTTTCAGATAGCCGACGTTGATGCCCAGGCGGGCGCCGACACCGGTCCGGATCGGAACCACCAGAACATTGTTGTTCTTGAGCAGCGTCATGCCAAAGCCGGCAATCACGAAAGCCTGGCCGCTGACACCGCCGAAGCGGGCATAGATGCTGTCGATCGAAGGCAGGTCGTAGACAAGCATCATGACGCGCGTGCCCTGGCCGCCGTAGTCGATGCCGAGAGACGGTCCCTGCCAGTAGAGCGAATGCGCGCCGGCGTTCTTGGTGTTGAGCTGGCCTTCCCCGTAGGTCAGGCCGGCGATGAAGGCGCCGGACCCTTCCTGTCCCAAAACGTAACCGTTGGGCAGACCGTATTTTTGAAAGGCCGCTTCAACGACCTTTGCCAGTCCGCCGCTGGTCGATCCGAAAAAGGAATGGCCAGCGTCGACGATCTCCTGCATGGTGTACTGATTGCTGTTGGCCTGCTGTGCTGCCGCCTGCTGCGCGGAGAGCACGAATGCTTGAATGGCCAATGCGACGAAGAGCCGGCAAAAGCCCATAAATCTTCCGGGGAATTGAAGGCGCATGGTGTCATCCGTTCATCATGGTCGGTTCGATGAGCCGTTTCCGGCAGTGAATGCATTTTGCGCGGATCGTCTTAACAATCGGTTTACCAAATATGGTGTCATTATGGCGGCGAGTACGGCGCAAACTTCGTGCAATCTTGATCAAGCATGATAGGCGGAAAGACTCTTGCCGCCTTTAGGAGACGATGATGTCCAAGAACCCCAATATGACATTGACCGGCCCGGATCTGGCCGCGCTACTTTGCAGCCGTGTTTGCCATGACGTCATCTCGCCCGTCGGCGCGATCAACAACGGTCTCGAGCTGCTGGACGAAGGCGGCGCCGATTCGGACGCCATGGACCTCATCCGCACGAGTGCGCTCAATGCCTCGGTTCGCCTGAAATTTGCACGGCTCGCGTTTGGCGCCTCCGGTTCGGTCGGCGCTTCGATCGATACCGGCGAGGCAGAGCGCGCAGCCAAGGACTTCGCAGCCGCCGAAAAGAAGACCGAGGTGACCTGGAACGGGCCACGCGCCATCGTCGCGAAAAATCGCGTCAAGCTGCTGCTCAATCTCTTCCTGGTTGCCTATTCCTCGATCCCGCGCGGCGGTTCGCTGGAGGTGACGCTTGAGAATCCAGAGTTCGACGCCAGGTTCAAGATCGTCGCCAAGGGCAAGCTGATGCGCCTGCCGGCGAAGTTCGTGGAAATCACGTCCGGCCAGGTCGAGGAGGCGATCGATGCACATTCGATCCAGCCTTACTACACGGTCCTGCTTGCCGAAGAGTGCGGCATGGAGCTCGGCCACAGCGCGACGGGCGAAGAAATCATCTTCACCGCGGAGACGGTTTCTGCCTAGCGTTAAGGTTGCATCACTGCAGCCTTGTCACGTCCCGGGTAACACTTCCTTAGCCTAATGGACCTATTCTCAAGGACTGAGGAAGCCCCACTGGAGTAGAAGTGGAGCGAAGGAGCAGGCATGCAGCGGTTCATGATCACTGACAGTTCGGATGTCGTCCGCAAAGTCGGAAAGCGTATTCTTTCCGAACTCGATTTCCTTGTCAGTGAGGCCTCCAACGCAAGCGAAGCACTTTCGCGCTGCCAGGCCGAGCTTCCCGAATACATGATCGTCGATTCCGGCATGGACGGCGCCCTCGAACTGATCTGCGCCATCCGGGAGATGGAGGGCGGCAAGGACGTCAAGATCTACTACTGCGTGATCGAGGCCGATCTCAAGAAGCTGATGATGGGCAAGCGGGCAGGCGCCACCGACTTCCTGCTGAAGCCCTTCGACCGCAAGATTCTGACTGCCGTCTTCGGCAACCGCGCGATCGCCGCCTGATTCCCTTTATTCTTCAAGGTCTAAGCCGCCTGCGGGCGGCTTGGCCTTTGCAAGTCGCGTGCATAAAGACGAAAAATCCCGCCGGAGCGGGATATCTCATGATCGAAAAGGGGAATTCGGCGTCTCAGGCGGTTTCGGCGTATTCGGCGCCATCCGGCTCGCGCAGAACGTAGCCGCGGCCCCAGACGGTTTCGATGTAGTTTGCGCCGCCGGCAGCATTTGCGAGCTTCTTGCGCAGCTTGCAGATGAAAACGTCGATGATCTTCAACTCGGGCTCGTCCATGCCCCCGTAAAGGTGGTTGAGGAACATTTCCTTGGTCAGGGTCGTGCCCTTGCGGAGCGAAAGCAGCTCCAGCATCTGATATTCCTTGCCGGTCAGGTGAACACGCTGGCCGCCGACTTCAACGGTCTTGGCGTCGAGGTTCACGATCAACTCGCCGGTCATGATGACCGACTGGGCATGGCCCTTGGAACGGCGGACGATCGCGTGGATGCGTGCGACCAATTCGTCCTTGTGGAACGGCTTGGTCATGTAGTCGTCGGCGCCGAAACCGAGGCCGCGGACCTTGTCTTCAATGCCTGCCATGCCGGAGAGGATCAGGATTGGTGTCTTGACCTTGGACAGGCGGAGAGTGCGCAGCACTTCATATCCGGACATGTCGGGAAGGTTCAGATCGAGAAGGATGATGTCGTAATCATACAGTTTGCCGAGATCGACGCCTTCCTCACCGAGATCGGTGGTGTAGACGTTGAAGCTTTCGGATTTCAGCATCAGTTCGATGCTCTGCGCTGTCGCGCTGTCGTCTTCGATAAGTAGTACCCGCATTATTATCCCCTTTACCGCCGCCGAAAGGTGGTCTGGCCCCCTACGCGATACCGAATACTTCACTGCGTGATTTGGAAGCTGCCACGAAATGGTTAACAAATTCTGATTCACTCTGGCAAGAGGTAACGAATTTATTAAGCAATTTCCCCATTTCGCTGTTTTCCAATGAGAATCCGCAACGCCAATTCCTTAACTTTCACATTAAGAACGGCCGGTAAGCGATTCATTCGACTCACCAATGAACAGGATCTGGAAATCGCGTAGTGATGTTTACCGACCCTTAAATCATCGGCACTATCATTAACGATGCCCGTAAACGAAAGGTTACCAGCGGTAGGTTTTTGTTAATACCGACGGAAATTTTTTTGGCAGGCCGTTTCAAACCGGTGCGCAAGGGCAATTTTAGTTGAGCCGGGATCTCGCATCACTGGAGTAATGCGTATGAAGTCGCGTGAGAGCCTAGTTCGCCTGAAGGAGTTTCAGGTGAACGAAAAACGACGTCAGCTGCAGCAATTGCAGATGATGATGTCGGAATTCGAACGAATGACGAAGGATCTGGAGAGTCAGATCGTCATCGAAGAGAAGAAATCCGGCATTTCCGACCCGAATCACTTCGCCTACCCGACCTTCGCAAAGGCGGCTCGCCAGCGCGCCGACAATCTTCAGGTTTCCATCAAGGAATTGAAGATGCAGGAAGAGTCGCTGGAGCAGGCGCTCGAGGAGATGCAGGCGGAATATGCCCGCGCTACCGCGCTCGAAGAGCGCGACAGCGCCATTCGGGCCCGCGCCTGATCGATCGGCCGCGGACGCCGGCTGCGGCGTCCTCAAGAAGCCATGTATGACGGACCGTAAGTCCGTCATACATGGCTTTTGGTGCTGTCAGTTCACCACGTCGCGCCATTCCTGGTGGCGTTGTGATTGCGCCTTGAAGAACGGGCAGAGCGGAAAGATCTTCCAGCCGCCCTTTCTTGCCTCTTCGACGGCATAAAGCGCAAGCGCCTGACCCACGCCTTTGCCGCGCAGGGCATCCGGCACGCCGGTGTGATCGATGATGACGAGCTTCGGCGACGTGCGGGAATAGCTCATCTCGGCTTCGTGTCCGTCGACCTTGGCCACATACCGGCCGCCCGAGGCATTGTCTTCGCTGCGAATATCCATTGTATTTTCTCCGAAAACCGATGTTGCTAGGCAGACCGTGACATGTCGGCCATGCCATGCCAAGCCGGTCGAGGAGACGACACAGTGTTCAATCCGAGGGGAATTCGATGAGAGACTGGTGGGAATCCGGCCGGTACTGCTTGCTGCAGCACCATTCTTCCTGGCGCTTGGGCTGGTACTGCCTCTGATCCGATTCGAGAAGCTCTACTTCTTCGATGAAACGCCGTCGCTGGTGGAGATCGTTGCTTCGCTCTGGAGCGGAGGGGATATTCCGCTCGCGCTGATCGTCGCAATCGTGTCAATCGTATTGCCGATCCTCAAGATCATCGGCATTGCCGCCGAGGCGACGGCTGCCGGCGGCGGGACCGGCAGCTGGTTTTATCGTCACGCCGTACCGTATCTCTCCAAGTGGTCGATGATGGACGTTTTACTGGTGGCGATCGTGATTGCGGCGGCGAAGACGACGGGCCTTGCGGATGCTTTTACCCAACCCGGACTGTGGTGCTACGCGGCGTCAACAATAATTTCGGGCCTTCTTCACTCCCTTCAGGGAAATGCGTCCGGCCCGAGATAAACGCCTTTGCCTGAGGCAGATGGTTCAGTGACGGTATTGCTGGATACGCGTCGTTCGCAGGCCGGCAAGGCCGTGACTGTTGATCGACGACTGCCAGGACAGGAATTCTTCGACGGTGAGCGTGTAACGCTCGCAGGCTTCTTCCAAGCTCAACAGGCCACCGCGTACCGCGGCGACAACCTCAGCCTTGCGACGGATAACCCAGCGCCGGGTATTCGGCGGCGGAAGATCCGCAATCGTCAGCGGGCTGCCATCGGGGCCGATGACATATTTTACTCGGGGACGTATCATTTCGGTCATTGGACTCTCTACACAACTCAAGACCACGCGGGCACTCTAGCTTGTCACATTTAAAAATTGCCTAAGCGCACAGTAACACTTTGATAACAACTTTAGCTGCCCCACCGCTCGCCTCGGTGGCCTGCATGCCGCAGCGTCAATCTGTACCGGATGCATGGCTCCCATGCCGAATCCATATTACCGATGGCGCTTACCCGCGTTCTTTCCGACGCTGAACGCGCAGTGGGCGGTGCCGGTCGCAATGATCGAGAGTCGGGTGCCGCTTGCAGGCTGGACGACGCAAGATGGCGGTGTTCGCTGATGGAATGAGCAGCCCGAAAACGGTTGCCCTCGAGCGGTGTTTCGGGCGGGAGGGCCGCCCTCGCCGTCACGGCCGGCTGCATGTCCCGCTTTTGATCTTAAGGCTGCAAAGCCGTGCGCAGCGGCACAGCCCGGTCCTTGCCGCCCCAGGAGATGAAGTCGGGATTGGCGAAGTCGAAATCCGCCTTGCCGCCGGTTTTGCCGTAGGTCAGCGGTAATCCGTCCATGGTAACGGTCGTGCCGCCGGCAGCGCGCAGGACCGCGTCGCCCGCCGCCGTATCCCATTCCATCGTCCGGCCGAAACGCGGATAGACGTCGGCCTTTCCCTCTGCAAGCAGGCAGAATTTCAGCGAAGAGCCGATATTGGTGCATTCGAAGATCGACTGGTCGATGAGAAAGCTGTCGGTTGCGGGGCTCTTGTGGCTGCGGCTGGCAAGCGCCAGGCGCGTGGCTGGTGGTGCGCGGACCGTGATTGCAATGCGTTCCGTCACGGTAAAATCGGCTCCGATGAGGAGCTTTTCGGCGTGTCCTGCCTTGCCTGCAAAAGCAACAGCCAGTGCCGGCGCGTAGACGAAGCCGGCAAGCGGCACGCCATGGTCCACATAGGCAATGTTGACCGTGAATTCCGGCCGCCTGTCGACAAACTCGCGCGTGCCGTCGAGCGGGTCGACAAGGAAGAAAGCCTTTCCCTCGATATCCGGCACGTGGCCGGCCGCCACCGATTCTTCGGCAATTACCGGAATGTCCGGATAGCTTTGGGCAAGATGGGCCAGGATGATCCGCTCCGCTTCTTCGTCCGCGCGTGTCACGGGACTTGAATCTGCTTTCGTCGCGACAGCGCACCCTTCTTCGAAGATGGCGATGATCGTTCTACCCGCCTCAAGGGCCGCCTTTTCGAATATCGCTAACATGTTCCCCTCGACGGATGTCAGCATCCGCAAGCAATATGAAGTCGTATATAAAGACATATATGGTGATCGAGCCACCCTTTTGCGCCGGGCATGGCTGTCATTCGAGAAAATAGCTAGTGACCCAAGGGGCCATGCGAGGAGCAAACGGTTATCTCATCAGGACAATCGGAGTTCTCCCTGATGGAGGCCAGGGTTCATTAGCACAACATCATATTTGATTCGACTGCACGTCTCCGCTGTGATCCACTCCCCTGGCATGTTACGCCGCCCTGAAGGATGCCAACCTAAGGAGCTCCACATGAGCAATAGCCAAGAGCATGGAAAAACCGTTGTCGAGAGCCTCAGAACTCGAGGGATCGACATGAAGCTCGAGATCGTGGTTATTCCTGTTTCGGATGTGGATCGTGCTAAGAGCTTTTACAGCGATCTGGGTTGGAGGCTCGACGCCGACTTCGCCGCCGAAGAGGGCTTCCGCGTGATCCAGTTCACGCCGCCTGGCTCCGGGTGCTCGGTTATCTTCGGCCAGAACGTCACCGCAGCATCACCCGGCTCCGCGCAGGGCCTGTACTTGATCGTCTCCGACATCAAGGCCGCCCGGCGCGATTTGCTCGATCGTGGGGTCGGGGTCAGCGAAGTGTTCCACGACGCCAGCGGCGAGTATGCCGGCCCCGACGAACCCTACCTGTTTGGGCGGCTCCGGGTCCCTGGTCCGGATCCCGACAATCGCAGCTACCGCTCGTTCGCCTCATTCAGCGATCCAGACGGTAACGGCTGGTTGCTCCAGGAGATCACCGCCCGATTGCCCGGACGCGTGGACGCCGACGACACGACATTCACCTCCTCCAAAGAGCTCGCGGCCGCCCTGCGGCGTGCGGCGACCGCGCACGGCGAGCACGAGAAGCTGACGGGCGAGCACGACGAGGATTGGCCGGACTGGTACGCCGAGTACATTGTCAGCGAGCAGGCCGGCAAGCAGCTGCCGCTGTAAGGGGTAACTGGTACGGCAACCACAATGGTCCTTGCGAGGCATTTGCGCCACAGGGACCGGACCTTGCCGATGATGCCGCAAATGTCGCGTCTCGACCCGCTCCGCAGTCGGGTTCTCGCCGCCGCTACAGCCATCGCCGGACGCGGGCTTTGTAGGCGAGATAGACGTCGCCGAACTTCCGCTCGAGATAGGCCTCCTCGCGGGCGACCACGCCATAGCGGATGACGAGATAGAACGGCACCAATACGAGGATGAGCCACAGGCTGTCGATGGCGATGGCGACGCCGATGAGGCCGAGAAACATGCCGATATAGATCGGGTTGCGCGTGAAACGGTAAGGGCCCTCCTCGACGATCGTCGACGTTGGCCGGGTGGTCTGAATCTGCGTGCCTGCACGGCGGAAGGTTCCCGCCGCCCAGACCAGCAGTGCCAGACCGGCGAGGAACACGATGCCGCCGAGCGCACCGGCCGGCATGGCCGTCGGCAGGAAAGGCAGCCGATAGAGCCAGTCGAGCGCGAACCCGCCAATGAGGGCGAGCGCCCAGGCAATCGGCGGCCGTATCGCCGCGCCTGAGCTGTCGCGCCAGTTCCCGCTCACCTCGTTCATGCCTCCGTCCGATCTCCCTGGCCTGCCAGGGCCCTCCAGCGCTTCGAGTCTACGTCGCTTCGAAAGAGAATTGAAGTCAGTGCGGCGTAAACAGGGTGGCTCAAAGTGCGGCCGCCCGGAACAAAGAGGCGGGCGGGCGTGTTAACCGGCAAACCCCACGCCGTTGCAGCTCCCTCCATTTCCGCGAGACCAACATGGCCGTCCACTTCAACCATACGATCCCGTCGGCCCGAGACAGCAAGGCCTCGGCAAATTTCCTGGCTGACATGTTGGGCCTGCCGCCGCCGCGGCACTGGGGGCCGTTCTACATGGTCACGACCGACAACGACGCCAATCTCGACTACATGGATACGAAAGGCGAGATCGTCAGCCAACACTACGCCTTCCTGGTCGGCGAGGCTGAATTCGACGCGATATTTGATCGGCTTCGAGAGCGGAAGCTGCGCTACTGGGCCGATCCCGGCCAGAAGAAGCCGGGCGAAACCAATGACCACGACGGCGGACGCGGTCTCTATTTTGAAGATCCGAACGGACACCTGCTCGAAATCATCACGCGTCCTTACGGCAGCGGCGGCTGGAATCCGTGAGAATTGCCGTCGATTGAAACGATTTTCGCCTCGGGCCGTGGATTTTCGTAGGAATTTCCCAAAAGTTCCGGTTTTATGGAATAAGTGTCATGCTTAAGGCTGCCCACCTTGCCCGCCTCGGAGGCGATCTGGCCAATCCGCAGCCGGTTTCTGACTAAAATTTCCTCAGGGAATGCCTCTTTAATGTGGATTTTGGCCCGAAACGCGCCATTTACGTCCGTTTCGCCAAGAATCTGACCCAGTAAAGCCTTTTTGTCTTCACATTTTCGCGGAAAACGGTATGGATGCCGCATATGAGGTTCCGATAAAAGGGAACTACAGACCAAAAAGAGATGCAGTCATGTTGGCTCGCATCCAGGGGAAATGACATATGGAGTATTTCGTCCAGCAGCTCTTCAATGGGCTGACGCTCGGATCCATCTATGGCCTTGTCGCTATTGGCTACACGATGGTTTATGGCATTATCGGCATGATCAATTTCGCCCACGGCGATATCTTCATGCTCGGTGGTTTCGCCGCTCTTATCGTCTTTCTCGTTCTCACATCCATCTTTGCAGGCTTTCCGGTCGCAGTTCTTCTGCTGCTGATGCTTATCGTTGCGATGCTGATGACGAGTTTGTGGAATTGGACGATCGAGCGTGTTGCATATAGGCCGCTGCGCGGTTCCTTCCGCCTGGCGCCGCTGATCACCGCCATCGGCATGTCGATCACGCTGTCCAACTTCATCCAGGTGACGCAGGGTCCGCGCAACAAGCCGATTCCGCCGCTCGTCGGTTCGGTCTACAATATCGGCGGTATTTCGGTCTCGCTGAAGCAGATCATCATCATCCTCATCACCGTGGTGCTGTTGGCCGCCTTCTGGTACATCGTCAACCGCACGGCCCTCGGACGCGCCCAGCGCGCGACGGAGCAGGACCGCAAGATGGCCGCTCTTCTCGGCGTCAACGTCGATCAGACGATCTCCATCACCTTCATCATGGGTGCTGCGCTCGCCGCTGTCGCCGGCACGATGTACCTGATGTATTATGGCGTCGCCTCGTTCAACGACGGCTTCACGCCGGGCGTCAAGGCATTTACCGCAGCCGTTCTCGGCGGCATCGGCTCGTTGCCGGGTGCCGTTCTCGGCGGACTGATGATCGGCCTCATCGAATCGCTCTGGTCCGCCTATTTCACGATCGCCTACAAGGATGTCGCGACCTTTGCGATCCTCGCTTTCGTCCTGATCTTCAAGCCGACCGGCATTCTCGGACGGCCGGAAGTCGAGAAGGTATAACATCATGGCAAACATCGAAAATTCTGCTGGCAAGCCCGCACCCGGGCTTGTCCAGAAAGGACTTACGGAAGCCTTCTTCGCGGCCCTGCTTTCTCTCGGTCTGTTCGTTCTCTACGTCGGTCTCAAGACCGATCAGGACATCAACAACGAACTCATCATCGTTCAGCGCTGGGGCCTGCTCGCGATCTTCGTGGCGATCGCTGCGATCAGCCGCTTCGTCATTGTCGTTTTCGTCAAGCCGAACATCGACAAGCGCAAGCTTGCCAAGGCAAAGCACGGCGAGCTCGACATCTCGGCCGAAAAGGGTTTTCTCCGCCAGCATTTCCTGAAAATCGCGCTGGTTGCACTTCTGCTCTATCCGGTGGTCATCTACGCAGCTTTAGGCGCGCAGGGCTCGCTGAAATGGGTCGACAACTTCGGTATCCAGATTCTGATCTATGTGATGCTCGCATGGGGCCTCAACATCGTCGTCGGCCTTGCCGGTCTGCTGGACCTCGGTTACGTCGCCTTCTACGCGGTCGGTGCCTATTCCTATGCACTGCTGTCCAGCTATTTCGGCCTGTCCTTCTGGCTTCTGCTGCCGATGTCGGGCATCCTGGCGGCGCTTTGGGGTGTCATCCTCGGCTTCCCCGTCTTGCGTTTGCGCGGCGACTATCTTGCCATCGTGACGCTCGCCTTCGGTGAGATCATCCGTCTCGTGCTCATCAACTGGACGGCCGTGACCAAGGGTACCTTCGGCATATCGGGCATCCCGAAGGCGACGCTGTTCGGCATTCCTTTCGATGCGACGTCGGGCGGCTTTGCCAAGCTCATGGGCCTTCCGATGTCGTCGGCCTATTACAAGATCTTCCTCTTTTATCTGATCCTGGCCCTCTGCATGCTGACGGCCTATGTCACGATCCGGCTTCGCCGCATGCCGATCGGCCGCGCCTGGGAAGCGCTGCGCGAAGACGAAATCGCCTGCCGGTCTCTGGGCATCAATACGGTCACGACCAAGCTCACAGCCTTTGCGATGGGTGCGATGTTCGGCGGCTTTGCAGGCTCGTTCTTCGCAGTGCGCCAGGGTTTCGTCTCTCCCGAATCCTTCGTGTTCCTGGAGTCTGCCGTCATTCTGGCCATCGTCGTTCTCGGCGGCATGGGCTCGCTGACCGGTATCGCGATTGCTGCGCTCGTCATGGTCGGCGGCACGGAACTGCTGCGCGAGATGGACTTCCTGAAAGCCGTCTTCGGTCCGGATTTCACGCCGGAACTCTACCGCATGCTTCTCTTCGGCCTCGCCATGGTTGTCGTCATGCTGTTCAAGCCGCGCGGCTTCGTCGGCTCGCGTGAACCGACTGCCTTCCTCAAAGAGCGCAGAGCAGTTTCCGGAAGCTTTATCAAGGAGGGGCACGGCTGATGAGCCCCGCAAAAATGACGACAATGTCCAGCGATACCCTTCTCAAGGTCGAGCATCTGTCGATGAAGTTCGGTGGCCTCATGGCCATCAACGACCTGTCCTTCGAAGCCAAGCGCGGTGACATTACCGCGCTGATCGGCCCGAACGGCGCCGGCAAGACGACCGTCTTCAACTGCATCACCGGCTTTTACAAGCCGACGATGGGAATGATCACGCTGAACCAGCAGAGCGGAAAGCAGTACCTGCTCGAGCGCCTGCCGGATTTCCGCATCACCAAGGAAGCCCGGGTCGCGCGTACCTTCCAGAACATCCGCCTGTTCTCGGGCCTCACAGTTCTTGAGAACCTGCTCGTTGCCCAGCACAACAAGCTGATGAAGGCATCGGGCTATACGATCCTCGGCCTGCTCAACATCGGTCCCTACCGGAAGGAGGCTGCAGCATCCATCGAGCTCGCACGCTTCTGGTTGGAAAAGGCCGATCTGATCAGCCGCGCCGACGATCCTGCAGGCGATCTGCCCTATGGCGCGCAGCGGCGTCTTGAAATCGCTCGCGCCATGTGCACCGAGCCGGAATTGCTCTGCCTGGACGAACCCGCCGCCGGCCTCAATCCGCGTGAATCGGCGGCCCTCAACGCATTGCTGCAGGGAATTCGCGCCGACACCGGTACGTCGATCCTGCTCATCGAACACGACATGTCGGTGGTCATGGAAATCTCCGACCATGTCGTGGTGCTCGAATACGGGCAGAAGATTTCCGACGGCACGCCGGGTCATGTGAAGAACGACCCGAGGGTCATCGCGGCCTATCTCGGTGTCGAGGACAAGGAAGTGGAAGAGGTCATCGCAACTGTCGAGAGCCTCGAAGGGGGCGCAAACTGATGGCCGGCGAACAGCTTCTCAAGGTTCAGGGCGTCGAAACCTATTACGGCAATATCCGTGCGCTCGCGGGCATCGATGTCGACGTCAACAAGGGTGAGATCGTCAGCCTCATTGGCGCCAACGGCGCCGGCAAGTCGACGCTGATGATGACGATCTGCGGCAGCCCGCAGGCGCGCACCGGCGCGGTGATCTTCGAAGGGCGCGACATCACCCGCATGCCGACGCACGACATCGCGCGGCTTCGCATTGCGCAGTCGCCGGAAGGCCGCCGCATTTTCCCGCGCATGACCGTCACGGAAAACCTGCAGATGGGTGCGGGCCTCGACAACCTCAAATATTTCAACGAGGACGTCGAGAAGATATTCACACTGTTCCCGCGCCTGAAGGAACGCCACGCGCAGCGCGGTGGCACGCTTTCGGGGGGCGAGCAGCAGATGCTGTCGATCGGCCGTGCGCTGATGGCGCGCCCGAAGCTCCTGCTTCTCGACGAGCCGTCGCTCGGTCTCGCGCCGCTGATCGTGAAGGGTATTTTCGAGGCGATCAAGAAGCTCAACGAGCAGGAGGGCCTCACCGTTTTCCTGGTCGAGCAGAATGCATTCGCTGCCCTGAAGCTCTCTCACCGCGCTTACGTGATGGTGAACGGCAAGGTGACGATGAGCGGGTCCGGCAAGGAACTGCTCGCCAATCCGGAAGTCCGTGCCGCCTATCTCGAAGGCGGAAGACATTGAGCCGGGCAGAAGGGAGAGTTTGATATGCAGGGACTTTTCTTCGAACCGGATACGGGCGTGCGGATGGTCATCCGCGGGCTGGTCGTGCTGATCGGGTTCTGGACGGCATGGCGCGCCGGCAAAGCGGCAGCCGAGAACTGGAGCAACTATCCGCAGGTGGTCGTGTACACCTTCCTGCTCGCCTGGGTGATGCAGTTCCTGCATCATGCGCTCTTCAACGGGCCGATGCTCAGCGCCTTCTTCTACGTCATCGATTTCGTGCTGCTGCTCGTCTTCTCGACAGTGGGTTTCCGCTATCGCCGCACCAATCAGATGGTCAACAACTATTACTGGCTGTACGAAAAAACTTCCGCGTTCTCGTGGAAGGACAAACATTGACAGTCCGTTGAATCTAGGCATGAATTGCCTTCAGAGTGGAACAGCTTTCCTGGCGCAGTCAATGGTGGGTAATGCGCCGGGTCTTGGACCGGAACCCGCCCAAAAATTGGGAGTAAGAATATGAAGAAATCTCTTCTGTCGGCAGTGGCGCTGACGGCGATGGTCGCCTTCAGCGGCAACGCCTGGGCCGACATTCTCATTGGCGTCGGCGGTCCCCTGACTGGCCCGAACGCTGCGTTCGGCGCTCAGCTTCAGAAGGGTGCCGAGCAGGCAGCCGCTGATATCAACGCCGCAGGCGGCATCAACGGCGAGCAGATCAAGCTCGAACTCGGTGACGACGTCTCGGACCCGAAGCAGGGCATCTCGGTCGCCAACAAGTTCGTTGCTGACGGCGTGAAGTTCGTGATCGGCCACTTCAACTCGGGCGTTTCGATCCCGGCGTCTGAAGTCTATGCTGAAAACGGCATCCTCGAAATCACCCCGGCCGCAACGAACCCAGTGTTCACCGAGCGCGGCCTGTGGAACACATTCCGTACCTGCGGCCGTGACGACCAGCAGGGCGCAATTGCCGGCAAGTATCTTGCCGATCATTTCAAGGACGCCAAGATCGCTGTCGTTCACGACAAGACACCTTACGGTCAGGGTCTTGCCGACGAGACCAAGAAGTCCCTGAACGCTGCTGGCGTTACCGAAGCCATGTATGAAGGCATCAACGTCGGCGACAAGGACTTCTCCGCCCTCATCGCAAAGATGAAGGAAGCCGGCGTGTCGATCATCTATTGGGGCGGTCTGCACACCGAGGCCGGTCTCATCATCCGTCAGGCTGCCGACCAGGGCCTGAAGGCAACGCTCGTTTCCGGCGACGGTATCGTCTCGAACGAACTTGCTTCCATCGCTGGCGACGCAGTTGCCGGAACGCTGAACACCTTCGGCCCGGATCCGACGCTCAACCCGGCCAACAAGGAACTCGTTGAAAAGTTCAAGGCTGCCGGCTTCAACCCGGAAGCTTACACGCTCTACTCCTACGCTGCCTTGCAGGCGATCGCCGGTGCTGCCAAGGCGGCCGGTTCGACCGATCCGGAAGCCGTCGCAACCGCGATGAAGGAAAAGGGTCCGTTCCCCACGGTTCTCGGTGATATCTCCTTCGACGAAAAGGGCGACCCGAAGATTCCAGGCTACATCATGTACGAATGGAAGAAGGGTCCGGACGGCAAGTACAGCTACTTCCCGCAGACCATGTAAGCTTCGCTTCACGCCAGTGCGATTTACGGAAGCCCGGTCGAGACCGGGCTTCTTTCTTTTTGCGTTTCAATTCATGCGGTCATCCTCTAGTTCTTTGAGGCGTAGAATCTTGAGACGGAAGCACCAATGTCCCGACCGCGCATCCTCGTCACCCGCCGCTGGCCCGCCGCGGCAGAAGCCGCCCTTGCCGAACGCTTCGACGCAACCTTTAACGAGAAGGATATTCCGCTCGGTCTCGATCAGATGCGGGAGGCGATGACAGCCTATGATGCGGTCCTTCCCACCGTTTCCGACAAGCTGCCTGCCAGCGTTTTCGAAGGCGATACACGCACGAAAATTCTCGGCAATTTCGGCGTCGGCTACAATCACATCGATATTTTCGCCGCCAAGGCGAAAGGCATCTTGGTCACCAATACGCCCGGCGTGCTCACCGACTGCACTGCGGACATCGCCATGCTGCTCCTGCTCGCCGTTGCTCGCCGGGGCGGGGAGGGTGAGCGTCAGCTTCGCGCCGGTGCATGGGAGGGTTGGTGTCCGACCCACATGATCGGCACAAAGGTGGCCGGCAAGACGGTCGGGATCATCGGATTCGGCCGTATCGGTCGAGCCTTTGCGCAGCGCTGCCATTTCGGATTCGGGATGGAGGTAGTCTTTTACAATCGCTCGACGATCGATGCCGCGGAGGCTGCGCGCTACCGGGCTCGCCAACTGGCGACGATCGAGGAGGTGCTGGCCGCTTCCGATTTCGTTTCGCTCCATTGCCCCGGCGGGTCACAGAACCGGCACCTGATGAATGCAGCGCGCTTTGCGGCGATGAAGCCAGGCGCATTTCTGATCAATACGGCGCGCGGCGACGTGGTCGACGAGGCGGCGCTGATCAACGCCCTTGAGACAGGCAGTATCCGCGGCGCCGGGCTTGACGTCTACGAAGCGGAGCCACAGGTGCCGGAGAAGCTGAAGTCGATGGACAATGTCGTCCTGCTGCCGCACCTCGGCAGCGCGACGCAGGAGACCCGAACGGCAATGGGAATGAAGGTCGTGGAAAACATTACGAACTTCTTCGACGGGCGTGAGCCGCCGGATCGCGTCGTTTGATTTCGTCTTCCGGACGAAGCACGACCTATCGCGAAAGCTGCCGATCGGGCTCGCTTGCTAAAACCTTCCTGCCACGACCGCTCAAGCCGAACAGGACGCGTGCCGGGCCAGGCACGAAGTCGACGCAGACGGCGAAGAGCACCGAAAGCAGGATCGTTGCGGCCGTGACGGCCGAATAGCTCACGGCGACCGGCATATCGAGCGGTAGGACATAGTACAGCGCGGCTACCGTCACGGTTTGATGCACGATGTAGAGCGGGAATACCAGCCGGTTCATTGCAGCGAGCTTTTCACTGGGCCGATTGAAGTGACGGGCAGCAAAACCGACGAGCGTCAGGATCATGCTCCAGGCCAGCAGGAAGATTCCCGCCTTGAACAGCGGCGTATCTCGCCCGTAGCTGCCGATCGACTGGTCCTGCGGCACCAGCCAGGCGTAGCGATAGAGCAGCACGCTGGTCACAAGGGCGATAGCAGCACTGACAAAGCGCCGGCCGATGATCGTTTCGATCAGCGCACTGTGATAGCGAGCCATGAGAAAACCCAGTCCGAACCAGCTTGCCCAAACGGCAAACCACGCGCCGTCATTGTAGAGGGCATTGGTTTGCTTCGGAAAGAAAGGCGAAAGCGCCAGGTTGAGTGCGAGCGGCAGAAGGAAGAAGAGGTAGACGAAGCCGGTTTTCGAGGTGCGTTCGAACCAAGCTGCGATCTTGTTTCCGGGCCGTACCAGGTATCCGAAGATGGGAAAACAGATCACCGACATGACCAGCAGGTAGGCCACGAACCACATATGCGCCCATGTGAAGTTGCCCCTTGGGTAGCGACCTTCGGTGAAGTAGCGGGTCATCCAGAATTCGAAAAGTGAACCCTGATAGCCGTTCTCGTACATGCGTTCGTACCACACCTGCGGCACGACGATCACGGCCATGGCAAAGAGCAGGGGTATCAGCAGACGAAACGTGCGCTTGCGCAGGAAGGACAGGCTGCCTGCCGAGCCGAAGGTAAAGGCTGCTCCCATGCCCGAGACAAAGAACAATAGCGCAAGCCGCCAAGCGCGCGGGAAGTCCATGACGAGCGAAAGCGTGGTGCTTGTCTTGTCGCTGTGGATTAGCCAGTTGATGTCGGGCAGGAAGGACGCCGACGAATGGTAGACGAGCAGAATCGCAAAGGCGAAGATCCTCAGCCGATCCACATAGTAAAGCCTGCTTTTCATGCCCGCCGCCTGCCGTTCAATCGCCTATGGTGCCTTTTGCCTACGCGCAAAGGATTTAAGGATCACTGCGTAAGCTTGGTAAAAATAGTCCTCCTGGCCTAAGGCGCGGGTTCTGAGCCATGGATGAAATGCGTGCCAATCAAGTACTGCCGCCCGGAAGCTTCAGTTCGAAAAGCAGCTCGTCGTCCTTCTCGCCGATCAGTTCCCAGCCAGCTTGACGATAGAGCCTCTCGGCTCTTGTTCCCGGGTCTGTTGTCAGCCAGATGCGATCATGGCCCGCATCCTCCAGGACCGAGCAGGCCCTGGCAAGAAGGGCCGTTCCGATGCCGCGCTTTGCGAAAGCGTCATCGACAAAGAGCGCCCAGAGGTTGCCGTTGCGCGGGTCGCCGGCGCAAAAGCCTTGGACGTCGCCCTGCTGTTCCCAGACGAATATTCCGGGGTTTGCAATAAACCAGCGCAGTTCGTCGAGTGTAATCTTGCCGGGATCCGATAGCCTGTTTTCGGTAACGCTGTTTCGGATTTCCACGATGCGTGCGATATCCCGTTCTGTAGCCTTCCGGATCAATATCTCCAGCCTCTATCTCGCCAAGCTGACCTGACGCTCACATCTCATGCAGCACATGTGCCGCCTTGACCGCAGCCGAGGCCCGGTTTTCGACGCCAAGCTTCACGTAGATCTGCTCCAGGTGCTTGTTCACCGTGCGAGCCGATAGTCCCAAAATTTCGCCGATGTCGCGATTTGCCTTGCCCTTGGCGATCCAGAGCAGCACCTCCGATTCGCGCTGGGTCAGGGAGAAATGCTGGCGAAGCACGGCGTCGTCGCTGCGATGGTTGGCGGCGGTCAGGCGGAAGAGATATTCGTCGGGGCCGATGGTTCCCAGGAAACCGAGTTGAAGCGTTGCCTGGCCTGCGTTGGCGATGGAGATGATTGAATCGCGCCCGGCTGCAGCGCGCGTTCTCATCCAATCGGCGATGTGATTGGTGACGATGTCCATGCCGTCGTCACTGCCCGTCGCTGCGTTGACGAGGCGGGTTGCCTGCGGCGTCGACCAGTGAACGGCACCGTCGCCTTTGACGGCAAGCAGGTGGCGTCCGGCAGCGTCGAGGGCCACGCGGGCGCTTTGCGCCGAACGCGCGTTGCGTAGATGCACACGAATGCGGGCGCGAAGCTCGTCGATATTGATCGGCTTGGTCAAATAGTCGACCCCGCCCGATTCCAGCGCGTGGACGACGTGTTCGGTTTCGGTGAGGCCGGTCATGAAGATCACCGGCACCTGGCTGACGGCCGCATTGGCCTTCAGCTTCCGGCAGGTCTCGAAGCCATCCATCGAAGGCATGACCGCGTCGAGCAGGATTAGATCCGGCGTGATGCGCTCGACGATGTTCAAGGCTGCGGAGCCCGAGGTTGCGATCAGTACGGAAAAACCGGACTGTTCCAACGCATCGGTCAAGAACCCCAGCGCCTCGGGGGAGTCGTCGACCAGCAGAACGATATCGCGGGGGAGGGCCGGTTCAGCCAATGGTTTCTACCTTTTCGTCGAATCCGTGCAGGAAGGTCATGAAGCCGGCAAGATCGAAGGCGGCGACATAGGTGCTTAGTTCATTCGCAAATGGCTGATTTGCCTCCACCTTGGCAAGGTCTGCGAGCTTGGCTTCGATGCCGCGGATATAGCCGATCTCGCCGAGGCGGAGCAATTCCTCGATATGGGCGCAGCCGGGGCTTTTCATCGGCGGCTGAGCCACGGAAATGGTTGTTTGGGCGGTGTCGGCATAGATCCACTTCAGGCCAAGATGCAGCGCCAGCTTGTCGCGAAGCTGCTTGATATCGACAGGCTTGCCGATTGCATCGCTGTGGCTGCCATCGCTGTCGGCCGCGGCCGCGGCGTCTCCGATATTGGCGGAGAGCATGACGATCGGGGAGGTCTGGCCGGTTTCGCGCAAGCGCGATACGAGTTGCCAGCCGTTCATGCCGGGCATGGAAATATCGACGAGAAAGAGGTCCGGCTGAATGCCTTCGATCAGCGTGAGGCAATCCGGGCCGTTGCCCGCCGTCAACACGACGAAATCGAGCGGCACCAGGATTTCCCGCATCATCTCGCGATGATCTTCGTTGTCGTCGACGACGACGATCGTCCGGCGCGGGCCGTCATAGCTGACGATCTTCTTTTCCTGGGGCGGCGCGACCATTTCGCGCATCACGGCAAATAGCATCAGGCGAACGCGGAAGGTCGAGCCATTGTCCTTCTCGCTGCTGACGGAAATTTCGCCGCCGAGCGTGTTGGTGAGGAGTTGCGTGATCGTCAGCCCCAACCCAAGCCCCGGCATGGGTCGGACGCTTTCGGCCTCACCCCGCTGGAAAGGTTCGTAGATGCGGCTTAGGTCCTTTTCGGCAATGCCGCGACCGGTGTCGGTAACGGTGAAGGTCGCGACCTGGCTGCGATAGCCCACATCAAAGGTCACGCTCCCCTCGTCGGTAAACTTGATGGCGTTCGAAAGCAGATTGACGAGGATTTGGCGCAAGCGTTTCTCGTCGGTGCGGACGAACTGCGGAAGAGACGGAGAGCGCTCATGCCTGAAAGCAAGGCCCTTGGCCTGCGCCTGCGGGCGGAACATGTCGACGATCTGGTCGAGAAAATCGTGGATGTTGATTTCATTGGAATAGACCTGCAGGCGGCCCGCCTCGATCTTGGAAATGTCCAGCAAGCCGTCGATCAGCCCGGAAAGATGTTCGGCGCTGCGGCGGATGACCTTGATGGATGATTGGCGCGGCGCGGGGATGGTCTCGTCGCGCTCAAGGATCTGGGCATAACCGAGCACGGCGTTGAGCGGCGTACGCAGCTCATGGCTCAAGCCCACCACATACCTGCTTTTCGCCCGGTTCGCGGCTTCTGCCGCCTCCTTGGCATTTTGAAGCGCTGCGTCGGTCTTTTTATGCGCGGCGATTTCCCTCAGGAGCAGAGTATTTTGACGCGACGATTCCTCTTCGGCGACGACGCGGCTGTCATGGGCCAGCACGTAGAACCAGCAGACGACGCCGGCGATGACGGAAAAGACGAAGAAGACGATCAGGATCGTTCCGTTGACGACCTCCGCCGTTTCCGGAGAGGCCGAGGCGACCTGATGGGCAATCATCGCAAGGATCCCGCCGACCGCTGTCAGGGCCAGAACCACTGCAATGCCGTAACGCCCGAGACGGGTCGACAATTTCTCGATCACGGTCTCCGGCAGCAAGGCCTTGGCGACGGTGCCGACCTGCGTGTTGAACCGCGCTTTCGGCTTGCACATGTCGTGACAGCGGCTGTCGAGCGAGCAGCAGAGCGAGCAAATCGGCGCCGCATAGGCCGGGCACCAGGCCATGTCCTCCGGCTCGAACGGATGTTCACAGACGGAACAGGTGATGTTCGTCAGGTTCTTCCAGCTGTGACGCGGTTTGCGCGCCAGGTAGAACTTGCCCTTCGTCGCCCAGGCGATCAGCGGCGAGGCCGTGAGCGCGATCACCAGCGTGATGTAGGGTGCAAGCGAAGCGGCAACGGCGCCGAAGACGCCGAAATGCGCAACCAGCGCGACCGTTGCCGAAAGGCCCATGGCGCCGAGGCCGACCGGGTTAATGTCGTAGAGATGGGCGCGCTTGAACTCGATGCCTGGCGGAGCAAGGCCGAGCGGCTTGTTGATGAAGAGATCGGCTGAAATCGTGCAAAGCCAGGCCATGGCGATGATCGAAAATATCCCGAGCGTTTCCTCAAGCAGTCGGTAGATGCCGAGTTCCATGAGAAGAAGGGCGATTGCGACGTTGAAGATAAGCCAGATGACTCGACCGGGGTGGCTATGGGTCAGGCGCGAGAAAAAGTTCGACCATGCGAGCGAGCCGGCATAGGCGTTCATCACGTTGATCTTCAACTGCGAAACGACGACAAAGGCCGCCATCAGCAGCAATGCCCCGATATCCCAGGGGATCATGTAGCCGAAAGCGGTCAGATACATCTGCGCCGGATCGGCGGCGCGGTCGACTGGAACGCCGGCGCTTAACGTCAGAACGACGAGGAAGGAGCCGGCAAGCAGCTTCGGTGCGCCGATGATGACCCAGCCGGGGCCGGCCAGAAAGACGGCGAGGCGATGACGCAGCTTGCGCTGTCCGCCCGGTGGCAGGAAGCGGAGAAAGTCCGCCTGTTCGCCGATCTGGGACATGAGAGCAAGGATCACGGCAGAAGCAGCCCCGAACTCCATCAGGTTGAAATCCGCGACTGTACCTGGCGGGCCCGAAGCGTGACGAATGCCCGCGAAGGCGCGCCAGAGATCGAACTTTTCCCAATCCAGGAATGCGATGAAGATGAAGGGAAGGATATTGAGCACGATCCAGAAGGGCTGGGTGACGAGCTGGAACCTGCTGATCAGCTTGACGCCGTAGGTCACCAGCGGGATCACCATGACGGCGCTGACGATGTAGCCGATCCAGAGCGGGATGCCGAGCGTCAGTTCCAGCGCCCCCGACATGATCGAAGCCTCGATCGCAAAGAGCATGAAGGTGAAGCTGGCGTAAATCAGCGAGGTAATCGTCGAGCCGATATAGCCGAAGCTTGCCCCGCGCGTGAGAAGGTCGATGTCAACGCCGTGCCTGATTGCATAACGGCTGATCGGCAAACCGATCGCGAGCATGGCGATCGAGGCGACGACGATCGCGTAGAAGGCGTTGGTCGTGCCATAGGAGAGGGTGATGGCACCCCCGATCGCTTCGAGCGCGAGAAAGGAAATCGCACCGATCGCCGTCTGCGAGATGCGCTGCGAGGAAAATTGCCGGGCGCTCTTGGCGGTGAAGCGCAGCGCATAGTCTTCCAGCGTCTGGTTGGCAACCCAGCGATTATATTCGCGTCTTACCGGAATAATGCGTTGGCGCGCTGCCATGCCTATTTTCTAGCGTTCTCGATAAAGTGATCATTGAATAGGCAGCTTTGGCAGGAATGACGGAAAACGCAAGAGGTGCAACGCCGCAAGTTCACCAAACATCCATATTTTTGGAACGCGCAAATCCTATCGGTCCGCCATTCCTTCCTGGAATACGGAAATCCACGACGTCTGTCTTGCGCTATCGCCGGTTGTCCACCGCGCTCTTCGTTCTTCTGATCGTCATGCCGTCGCTTGCAAGTGCCCAGTCGGCCGGCGACGACGCGGAAGGCTATGGTCGGCTCAACGTCTTTGCCGCCGAGACGGCTACGGCACGTAAAACGGTGCCTGGGGAACGAGGATCGAGTTCTTGAAGGCGGGTTCCGTCACCGGCACCTTCGATAAGGCCAGCCTGAAGCGCCATTGGGCAGCCGTTGCCTGCGGCCCGACCGGGGTGACGCTCACCATCAAGGACAGTAGCTGGGCCAACATGGGCCCTGCGCGACTAACCCGCGCCTCGACGGCTGCATGGCAGCGGTGACCCTGAAGGCCATTGCCGTGCCGACCTGCCCATTTCGCCCCCACCCCTACGTCATATTGCGTATACGGTTTTGCGCAGCAGCCCCCGATAGTTCTTTAAGCAACGGTTAATTTCAGTTTCCGGCCTGTTGCGGAACAAGAAGAGGGGAGTTCAACCAGATGAATCTCAAGTCCTATGTAACGGGCGCCGCGCTTGGCGCCGTCATGGCGGCGTCAGCCGCCTTCCACGGAGCCGCAGCCGCCGCCGACACGATCAAGGTCGGCGTTCTGCATTCGCTCTCCGGTACCATGGCCATCTCCGAAACGACGCTGAAAGATGCCATGCTTATGCTCATCGACGAGCAGAACAAAAAGGGTGGCCTTCTCGGCAAGAAGCTGGAAGCGGTTGTCGTCGATCCAGCCTCCGATTGGCCGCTGTTTGCCGAAAAGGCACGCGAGCTGATCGAAAAGGACAAGGTTGCGGCCGTCTTCGGTTGCTGGACCTCGTCTTCGCGCAAGTCGGTCCTGCCCGTTTTCGAAGAGCTGAACTCGTTGCTCTTCTATCCGGTTCAGTATGAAGGCGAAGAGTCTTCGCGCAATATCTTCTATACGGGCGCTGCTCCGAACCAGCAGGCGATCCCGGCTGTCGACTACCTGATGGAAAAGGAAGGTGTTAAGCGCTTCGTGCTTGAAGGCACCGACTACGTCTATCCGCGCACCACCAACAAGATCCTGGAAGCCTACCTCGTATCCAAGGGTATCCCGAAGGAAGACATCATCGTCAACTACACGCCCTTCGGCTTCTCCGACTGGCAGACGGAAGTCTCCAAGATCAAGGAGTTCGGCTCGTCCGGCAAGAAGACAGCCGTCGTCTCCACCATCAACGGCGACGCCAATGTTCCCTTCTACAAGGAACTGGGCAACCAGGGCATCAAGGCAACCGACATCCCGGTCGTCGCCTTCTCCGTCGGCGAAGAAGAGCTTGCCGGTCTCGACACCAAGCCGCTCGTCGGTCACCTCGCAGCCTGGAACTACTTCGAGTCGGTCGAAAGCCCGGCCAACAAGAAGTTCATCAAGGAATGGCACGCCTTCACCAAGAACGACAAGCGCGTGACCAACGATCCCATGGAAGCCGCCTATATCGGCTTCAATGCATGGGTCAAGGCTGTCCAGGCGGCCGGAACGACCGATACCGACAAGGTTCTCGACAGCATCATCGGCACCACGGTTCCGAACCTCTCCGGCGGCTATGCCACCGTTATGCCGAACCACCACATAACCAAGCCGGTGCTGATTGGCGAAATCCAGGCCGATGGCCAGTTCGAAATAGTCCAGGAAACGTCAGCCGTCGTCGGCGACGAATGGTCCGACTTCCTGCCGGACTCCAAGGACCTGATCTCCGATTGGCGCAAGCCCATGAACTGCGGCAACTTCAACGTTGCAACGGGCAAGTGCGGCGGCAAGGGCTCCTGAGTACGAACCCGGTCCGTTGACTGCCTGAAGCCTTCCGTCCGGATCCCTTGTCCGGGCGGAAGTCCAGTCCCGAGCGATTGCCGCCCACAAGGCCAACGACAAGCCAGGCGAGAGAGCCCATGTTTCGCGCCATCAAGATTTTCCTTCTGACGATCTGCCTTGCCCTGCCGGCCTTCGCCACGGCGCTCGAGGCCCAGGACGATGTCCACGCTCTTGTCGATGCGCTCGGTGCCGGCGGCTTTCAGGAGCGCGAAGCCGCCATCAAGGCTCTTGTGGCTTCAGGAGATCTGCACGTCGGCCAGATCCTGCAGCAGCTGAGCGACGGCCAGCTTTACGTGAATTCCGAAGAAGGCGGGCCAGTTCTCCTGCTGGGTGGCACCGACGACGAGCCGACCTATTCCGACCCGATCACCGGCCAGGCTGTCGCCGATATCGATCCCGACTACATGTCCAAGGTCAAGATCAACAATTCCCTGCGTGGCGTGATCGCCAGCGCCATGAGCACGCTGACGCTGCTGAGCCCGGACCGTTCCGCAAGGCTTGCAGCCGCTCAGGGGCTGCTGAAGGATTCCGACCCTTCCAATCTTCAGCTTCTGAACGCGGCACTCGCCGATGAAAAAGATGCCGAAATCAAGAATACGATGGAAGCGGCCCGCGCCGTCATGATGCTGAAGAGCGATGTCAGCGCCGAAGACAAGAAGTCGGCGATCGATACAATCGCGGCTCGCGGAGACCGCAACGCACTCACCATCCTGACCACCGCGATGGAGACTGCACCCGACGACCTGAAGGCCGGCATCGAGGCCAATATCGCCAGTATCAAGCGCAACCTGGCGCTCTGGGATATCGTGCAGAACGTCTGGTACGGCCTGTCGCTCGGCTCGGTGCTGCTGCTGGCGGCAATCGGGCTTGCCATCACCTTCGGTGTCATGGGCGTCATCAACATGGCCCATGGCGAAATGGTGATGATCGGCGCTTACACTACCTATGTCGTGCAGGAACACATCGCATCGAGCTTTCCCCAACTTGCAACCTATTCGCTGGTGATTGCGATTCCGGCGGCCTTTGTCTTCACTGGCTTCGTCGGCCTCGTCATTGAGCGCATGGTCATCCGTTATCTTTACGGCCGCCCGCTCGAAACGTTGCTGGCGACATGGGGCGTATCGCTTATCCTGCAGCAGGCGGTTCGCACGATCTTCGGCCCGACCAATCGCGAAGTGCGCAATCCAAGCTGGATGTCCGGCGCCTTCGAACTCGGCGGGCTGTCAATCACTTGGAACCGCATGTGGATCATCGTCTTTTCAATGATGGTCTTCGTGACGTTGCTGCTGCTCTTGAAGCGCTCCGACTTCGGTCTGCAGATGCGCGCGGTCACGCAGAACCGCCGCATGGCTTCGTCGATGGGAATCCGCACCGGTTGGGTCGATGCCTTCACCTTCGCGCTCGGCTCCGGCATCGCCGGCATGGCGGGTGTAGCGCTCTCGCAGATCGACAACGTCTCGCCGAACCTTGGCCAGAGCTACATCATCGACAGCTTCATGGTCGTGGTCTTCGGCGGCGTCGGCAATCTTTGGGGCACGTTGGTGGGCGCGTTGTCGCTCGGCGTCGTCAACAAGTTCCTCGAGCCCTTCGCCGGCGCGGTGCTCGGCAAGATCCTCGTGCTCGTCCTCATCATCCTTTTCATCCAGAAGCGTCCGCGCGGGCTCTTCGCACTCAAAGGAAGGGCGGTGGAAGCATGATTACGGCCTTCCTTCTCCGGTCTCTCGATCGCAAGATTTCCATTGCCGTCGCCATTCTGCTCACGGTCGCCGTGCTGGTGCCGGTTCTGAACCTCATGACGGGTCCGGACAATACATTGCATATCCCGACCTACATCATGGCGCTGTTCGGCAAGTACCTCACCTATGCTTTGTTGGCCCTGGCACTCGACCTGGTCTGGGGTTTTTGCGGCATCCTTTCGCTCGGTCACGGCGCCTTCTTCGCACTCGGCGGTTATGCGATGGGCATGTATCTGATGCGCCAGATCGGGTCGCGCGGCGTTTATGGCGACCCGATCCTGCCCGACTTCATGGTGTTTCTGAACTGGAAAGAACTGCCCTGGTTCTGGTACGGCTTCGACCAGTTCTGGTTTGCAGCGCTGATGGTGCTGGTGGTGCCTGGGCTGCTCGCCTTCGTCTTCGGCTGGTTCGCCTTCCGGAGCAGAGTGAACGGCGTCTATCTGTCGATCATCACCCAGGCCATGACCTATGCGCTGCTGCTTGCCTTCTTCCGCAACGACATGGGCTTCGGCGGCAATAACGGCATGACCGACTTCAAGGACATCCTCGGCTTCAACGTACAGGCCGACGGAACGCGCGCAGCGCTCTTCGCCGCGACCGCAACCCTCCTGGCGCTGTCCCTGCTGATTGCTTCGGCCATCGTGCGTTCGAAGTTCGGCAAGGTGCTGGTCGGTGTGCGCGATGCGGAAAGCCGGACGCGCTTCCTCGGCTACCGCGTCGAACACTTCAAGCTCTTCACCTTTGTCGTCTCGGCGATGATGGCGGGCATTGCAGGCGCGCTCTACGTGCCGCAGGTCGGCATCATCAATCCTGGAGAATTCGCACCGGCAAACTCCATCGAGGTCGTCATCTGGACGGCCGTCGGCGGCCGCTCGACGCTGATCGGGCCGATTATCGGTGCGATTCTGGTCAATGGCGGCAAAACCATCTTCACCGGACTTTTTCCTGAGTTCTGGCTCTTTGCGCTCGGCGGTCTCTTCGTTGCCGTCACGCTGTTCCTGCCGAAAGGTATCGTCGGCACGATCGCCCAATTCCTCGGCAAGAAGAAGTCGAGGACGGAAACGGCGCCGCCTGCTTTTCAGGAAGAAGGCGTCGACGCGAAAATCCAGGCAGCGGAGTGAGCGGCCATGATACCGGATATCAAACCCAACAGCGTGCTCTACCTCAACAACGTCTCGGTGTCCTTCGACGGATTCAAAGCGCTGAACTCGCTTTCGATCGTCATCGAGCCCGGCGAGCTTCGCGCCATCATCGGCCCCAACGGTGCCGGCAAGACGACGATGATGGACATCATCACCGGCAAGACGCGGCCCGATGAGGGCGAGGTTTATTTCAACGGCGATATCGACCTCACGAAGAAAGATGAAGCCGATATCGCCCAACTCGGCATAGGCCGCAAATTCCAGAAGCCCACGGTCTTCGAAAGCCATACGGTCTGGGACAATCTGGAGCTGGCACTCAATCGCAAGCGCGGCGTTTTCCCGACGCTCTTTTATCGCCTCTCGTCTGAAGACAAGGCGCGCATCGAGGAAATCTTGAAGACCGTGCGGCTGACGAATCGCAGCGGCGATCTGGCAGCCAGTCTGTCTCACGGGCAGAAGCAATGGCTGGAGATCGGCATGCTGCTTGCACAGGAGCCGAAGCTGCTGCTGGTCGACGAGCCGGTTGCCGGCATGACCGATGCCGAAACCGTGGAGACGGCAATCCTGCTGCGGGAAATCGCCAAGACCCGCTCCGTCGTCGTCGTCGAGCACGACATGGGCTTCATCCGCGACCTCGGCGTAAAGGTCACCTGCCTGGCGGAAGGGTCCGTGCTTGCCGAGGGATCGATCGATTTCGTGAGTTCCGATGCGAAGGTGATCGAGAATTATTTGGGGCGCTGAAGGATGATTGATCTGTTTGTCGTTGGTGGGGCTTTGTGCTTTCCCCAACCCCTTCGCAAAGGAGGGAGGAGTTTAACCGGGTCGCTCGCTCATTGCCGTGATCGTCCGCCTTTGCGGGTTGATGGAAACCAAGACGGTAGCTCCAAGTCAGCCACCGCCTCTCGTGCGAACGGTTGGGGAGAAATCTTTGAACCCGCAACGCGCCAGGAGGCGGCCTCATGCTGACAGTTGAAAACGCAAACCTTCATTATGGCGCCGCACAAGCGTTGCGCGGCATCTCGATCAAGGCGCAGATGGGCAAGATCACTTGCGTGCTGGGGCGGAACGGTGTGGGGAAGAGCTCTCTTCTCCGCGCCGTCACCGGCCAGCATCCGCTCTCGGCCGGAACGGTGAGCTTCAATGACGTGGCGTTGAACGGCATGCCGCCTTATGCGCGCGCCAAGCAGGGTATCGGCTATGTGCCGCAGGGGCGCGAGATTTTCCCGCTGCTCACCGTCAAGGAAAATCTTGAAACCGGCTTTGCTCCGCTTGGCCGCCGCGACCGCAACATCCCCGACGATATCTTCAGCCTCTTCCCGGTGCTGAGGTCGATGTTGTCGCGTCGCGGCGGCGATCTTTCTGGCGGCCAGCAGCAGCAATTGGCAATCGGCCGGGCGATGGTGACGCGGCCGAAGATCCTGGTGCTGGACGAGCCGACCGAAGGCATCCAGCCGTCGATCATCAAGGACATCGGCCGGGCGATCCGCTATCTGCGCGATTCAACCGGCATGGCAATCCTGCTCGTGGAGCAGTATCTCGACTTCTGCCGTGAGCTTGGCGACTACGTCTACATCATGGACCGCGGCGAGGTCGTCCACGAGGGGTCGGCAGAAACGCTCGATACGCCCGAGGCCAGGCGCCACCTGACCGTCTGAACGGCATATGCCGCTTTCCAAGGCAGCTTCCATTTCCTGAGCAGCCGCGTCTGCCGCCGTTCCTTTGAGATCGGCAGGCGGCATAAAAATTGCTTGCTTTCAGTTATTTGCGGCATTGAATGAGAACGGCCGGGCAAACGGCGAAGGCACAAAGGGGATGGAATGACGATCGCGGCGGCAAACACCAGGCCACAAAGGGCGCAGGGGCGCGGGCACCTTTCGGCCAAGCTGCTTGACGGGCGCACGCGCATCCGCGAACTCTATCAGGAAGGTGCCGCCAAGATACGCCTGCCGCAGACTTTCGATGCTTCCATGGAGGCCGTCATCATCAATACGGCGGGCGGGCTCACCGGCGGCGACGAGATGAACTGGAGCGTCGTTGCAGGCCCGATGACGCGTATCGACGTGACGACACAGGCCTGCGAGAAGATCTACAAGGCGTCCGCTGGAACGGCCGAAGTGACGACAACGATCGCGGTCGGTGCAGATGCACGGGTCGACTGGCTGCCGCAGGAGACGATCCTGTTCGATCGCGCTTCGCTGTCGCGTCGCCTCGACGTCGATCTAAGCGAGACGGCGCAATTCCTGGCCGTCGAGGCGATCCTGCTCGGCCGCAAGGCGATGGGAGAGAAGATGGAGACCGGCCTTTTCCGTGATCGCTGGCGGATCAGGCGCGCTGGCAAGCTGATCCATGCCGAGGAGTTGCGGCTTGACGGCGCGATCGGCGCGCTGACTGCTCGCCAGCCCGTCCTCGGTGGGCAGGTGGCTTTTGCAACCTTGCTTTATGCCGGGCCCCTTGCAGAAGCCTATCTCGCGAAAATGCGCCCACTGCTCGACGGACATGCGGCAGGCGCCAGCGCCTGGAACGGCAAGCTCGTCGTGCGCGCTGCAGCCGCTGACGGCTTTGTTCTCAGAAAAATCCTGATCCCGGTCATTTCCGCCTTGCGCAACGGTGCGCCTGTGCCGAAAGTCTGGAATCTCTAGTTTCTAAGCAGATGGATGGACGATGAACCTCACTCCGAGAGAAAAAGACAAGCTGCTGATTTCCATGGCGGCGATGGTGGCGCGACGCCGGCTGGAACGCGGTGTGAAGCTCAATCATCCCGAAGCGATCGCGCTGATCACCGACTTTGTCGTGGAAGGCGCCCGTGACGGCCGCCCGGTCGCAGAACTGATGGAAGCGGGCGCTCATGTGATCGGCCGGCATCAGGTGATGGAGGGCGTCGCCGAGATGATCCATGATGTGCAGGTGGAAGCGACCTTCCCGGATGGCACCAAGCTCGTCACCGTCCACGAACCGATCCGCTGAGGAGGTCGCAATGCTCGAACTTCGTCCGAACTGCGAATGCTGCGACAAGGACCTGCCGCCGGAAAGCCGCGAGGCGATGATCTGCACTTTCGAGTGCACCTTCTGCGCTGATTGCGCCGACGGTGTGCTTCAGGGCCAATGCCCCAATTGCGGTGGTGAGTTTTCTTGCCGCCCGGTGCGTCCGGCCGCCATGCTCGCCAGATATCCGGCGTCGACGAAACGTATCTTGAAGGCCCAGGGCTGCATGCCCGTGAAGGCGGCGTGAGGAAAAGAAGATGATCCCAGGCGAAATCATTGCCGCAAGCGGCGACATCGAATTGAACGCCGGTGCACCGACCGTCACCATTGAAGTGTCGAACACCGGCGATCGCCCGGTGCAGGTCGGCAGCCACTACCATTTTGCCGAAACCAATGCCGGTCTTTCCTTCGACCGCGACAAGGTGCAGGGCATGCGCCTCGACATCCCGGCGGGCACCGCCGTGCGTTTCGAGCCGGGTCAGACGCGTTCCGTGACGCTGATCCCTCTGTCAGGCAAGCGCGAGGTCTATGGCTTCCGCCAGCTCGTGATGGGCAAGCTCTGAGAAGAAAAAGCGGGAGGAAATCGATGCGGTTGAATTGGTACCTGACCGGCGCTGCGGCGGGAATGATCGTGGCCGGTGCCGCACAGGCCCAGGAGCCGGATTGCAAGGCCCCGAAGACGCAGGCCGACATGACTTTCTGCGAGCAGTCCCGATACGAGGCGGCAGACACGGCGCTGAACGAGCAGTGGAAGAAGACGCGTGCGGCGCTTGCGGCGACCGACAAGGATCTGGACGAGAAGGATCGCGGAGCCGAAAAGGCGCTGCTAACGGCGCAGCGCGCCTGGATTTCCTATCGGGATGCCCAGTGCGAGGCTTACGGCTTCCAGGCGCGCGGCGGCACGATGGAGCCGATGCTGGTGGCAGGTTGTCTTGCCAACCTGAGCGAAGAACGCACAAAACAGCTCAAAGAGCTTTCCGATGCGGTGGGATTGAGGTGAGCTGCAAGATCATGATCGTCGGCAATGGGGAAATCGGCGAGGAGGGAGCAGCGGCAATCGCGGCTGCGGACTTCGTCATCCGTTTCAACGAATGCCGCTCCTATGCCGCAAGCCCCGGCCGCACCGACGTCGTAGCCGTCTGCAACACCGGGCGTCCGGCCAAGGCGATGCTGGGTTCAAATACGTGGCGGATGCACCCGGCCGTCATGGAGGCTGCGGAAATCTGGAGCGTGCGCGATCCTGAAAAATTCGCCGTCTTGCGTGCGCCCCTTGCCGCTTCGCATCCCGAGCTCGACGATTTCTGCGACGATTATACGAGTCACTTCAACGTCTTCTGCCAGAACGCTGGCAAGGAACATATGGTCGTTGAGAAAGTGATTCATGAAGCAGTCGACGACGCCCTTGCCCCCTTTGATCCCGCCCCTTACGTCGTTCCGAGCAGCGGTATGATTGCAATTGCCGCTACCTTCCGCAGGTTTCCTAAGGTCGAGGTCGGCCTTGCCGGCTTCAGTCACGCAGGCTGGGAATGGCATCCTTTCGCCGCCGAAAGGCAGCTTGTCGACAGCTACATCGCCAATGGCCGGCTGACGCGCCATCCTGCTGACACTTTTCTTTCTTCCTCCCAAGGAGCCTGATTGATGCCCCACAAGATTTCCCGCGCCGCCTATGCCAGCATGTTCGGTCCGACCGTCGGCGACAAGGTACGCCTCGCCGATACCGAGCTCTTCATCGAGGTCGAAAAGGATTTCACGACCTATGGCGAAGAGGTGAAGTTCGGCGGCGGCAAGGTGATCCGCGACGGCATGGGGCAGAGCCAGGTGACCCGCGCCAATGGTGCGGTCGATACCGTCATCACCAATGCGGTTATCGTCGATCATACCGGCATCGTGAAGGCCGATATTGGGCTCAAGGACGGACGGATCGTCGCGATCGGCAAGGCCGGCAACCCCGACACCCAGCCGGGCGTCAACATCATCGTCGGTCCAGGCACCGAGGCGATCGCAGGCGAAGGCAAGATCGTGACGGCCGGCGGGATGGACAGCCACATCCACTTCATCTGCCCGCAGCAGATCGAAGAAGCGCTGATGAGCGGTCTTACCTGCATGCTCGGCGGCGGTACCGGCCCAGCGCATGGCACATTGGCGACGACCTGCACGCCCGGCCCCTGGCACCTCGCCCGGATGATCGAAGCGGCCGATGCCTTCCCGATGAACCTCGCTTTCGCCGGCAAGGGCAATGCATCGCTGCCTGGCGCGCTCGAGGAGATGGTGCTTGCCGGCGCCACCTCGCTGAAGCTGCACGAAGACTGGGGCACGACGCCCGGCGCGATCGACTGCTGCCTGACGGTTGCCGACCAATATGACGTGCAGGTGATGATCCATACCGACACGTTAAACGAAAGCGGATTTGTCGAAGACACGATCGGCGCCATCAAGGGCCGCACGATCCATGCCTTTCACACGGAAGGCGCAGGCGGCGGCCACGCGCCGGACATCATCAAGATCTGCGGCCAGTCGAACGTGATCCCGTCTTCGACCAATCCCACGCGGCCCTACACGGTCAATACGATCGCCGAACATCTCGATATGCTGATGGTCTGCCATCACCTGTCGCCGTCGATCCCCGAAGACATCGCCTTTGCCGAAAGCCGCATCCGCAAGGAAACGATCGCAGCCGAAGACATCCTGCACGATATCGGAGCCTTCTCGATCATCTCGTCGGACAGTCAGGCCATGGGCCGTGTTGGCGAGGTGGCAATCCGCACATGGCAGACGGCCGACAAGATGAAGCGCCAGCGCGGACGTCTGAAGGAGGAAAAGGGCGACAATGACAATTTCCGTGTCCGCCGTTACATCGCCAAATATACAATCAATCCGGCGATTGCGCATGGCCTTTCCCATGAGATCGGCTCCATTGAAGTCGGCAAGCGCGCCGACCTCGTCATATGGAATCCCGCCTTCTTCGGCGTGAAGCCGGACATGGTGCTGCTCGGCGGCTCGATTGCGGCTGCACCTATGGGCGATCCGAACGCCTCCATCCCGACGCCACAGCCGGTGCATTACCGGCCGATGTTTGCCTCTTACGGCAAGAGCCTCACCAATTCCTCCGTCACCTTCGTTTCAAAGGCCTCGCTTGATGCCGGGCTGAAGGGAAGGCTGGGTGTCGCCAAGGATCTCCTTGCCGTCAAGAACACCCGCGGTGGTATCTCCAAGGCATCGATGATCCACAACAGCCTGACGCCGCATATCGAGGTCGATCCGGAAACCTATGAGGTGCGCGCTGATGGCGAACTGCTCACCTGCGAACCGGCAACAGTTCTGCCGATGGCGCAGCGCTACTTTCTTTTTTAGACCAACAGGAGCGCCGGCTTCGTGAGGCGGCGCTCTTAAAGCGCATGTCAATACACTCGTCACATGGTTGTATAAAGCGCTGCAATTTTGTCACGGGCAACAGTTGCTCCCCTTTGCGATACCGAATTCTTTCTAGTTGCTAATATTCCTCTGTTTTTCAATGCGTTAGCCCTGTTTTTGAGGTTTCCGATTCCGCCGGTTGCAGCCGGTATTGAGCGGACCTGAAGAATACAACATTAAATCGTATAAACTCGCTTCAATTTTAACGATCCGCTTAAGAAGCCGGCAGGAGTTGAGCTCTAATCAGATATCTCCGGGGACGCCGAGCTGGAGGTCGATTCTCATGAGGAGCTGGATTTTTCTCCAGGCTGAACTTGGCAATTTTCACCATCGCGGCACGATTTTCAGCTTTGCTCTGAAGATGAGTTTTGCCGCCGTTATCCTGTCGGTGCTGTTGATCCTCGCAGTGATGCCGCCGCTTGCCTTTTTCGGCGTGCTGCCGTTCACGCTCGCTCTCACGATCAGCTACAGCATTGCACTGTCCTGGCTTCTCAGTGGCGTTGTGTGCGGCATTCTTTCGCTGATCGTCGGCCATGCCATGTATCAGCTGACGCTATCGCGCGCAGAGTTCGAAAAACTCAGCCGCATCGATATGCTGTCCGGCCTCTTGAACCGCCGTGCCTTTGCCGAAGCGCTCGACAGCATCGATGACGGCGCCTCGCTGGTGATTTTCGACGTCGACCGTTTCAAGGCGATCAACGACCGTTTCGGCCACGCCTGCGGCGACGCTGTCATCATTGGCGTTTCCGCAATTCTCGCTTCGGCATTCGACGGTACCTCGGTCGTTGCGCGTCTCGGAGGCGAAGAGTTCGGCGTCATCGTTTCAGGCGGTGACCTCGAAGAACGGCTGCAGAGGATCGAAGCCGTGAAGACGCAGATTGCCCGACGGTCGATCGCCGCCGACGGCTGCGACATATCGATCACCATTTCGGGCGGTATCGCCGATCTTGTACCCGGGCGCAGCAAGGAGGCGGTCTACGCGTCCGCCGACAAGGCGCTTTATCTGGCAAAGGCGCTCGGCCGCAACCGCGTCGTTCACGAAAGGAACGCGCTGAACCACACATGGCATCATCATCTGGCCGAGAGCGGACTTGGCGTTCAGGGTGCAGTGCCGGATTACGACGATACGCAGCGCGCCTTTGGCATATAACAGCCCTTGCCAAAGCATTGGTGCTTGCGCTGCCAGGCGCTATTTTGCATGGTCTTGGTCTCACAGAAACGGACATCTCATGCAGCGCGTCACCTCCTATCTAACGGCCGGAACCCCGTTTTCCCATCCTGTCGGCAAAGTCGTCCTGCCGCATGATCTGAGGCATCTGCGCCGCAAGCTCCTGCATCTCGAAAACGGCGACATGGTTATGCTGGACCTGAAGGAGCCGGTGCTGTTTGCCAGCGGCGACATGCTGGTGCTTGAGGACGGCGAGCTCATCGAAATCCAGGCTGCGGACGAGAAGCTTTTCGAGATCAGGGGCCGGGATAGGCTGCATCTCATCGAGCTTGCCTGGCACCTCGGAAACCGCCACCTCAGCGCTCAGATCGAAGAAGAGCGCATCCTGATCCTGCGTGATCACGTGATCCGATCGATGCTCGAAGGGCTCGACGCGACGGTCAGCGAGGTCACCGAGCCTTTCCAGCCCGCCCGCGGCGCCTACCACTCACACGGCGGCCACTCACATGGACACGGCCACGCGCATGACTAAACTGCAATGAGGGTGAGCGGCGACCTGCAAGCCTTGCTGCGTCTCATGGCATGGCTCTCGCCGGCCTTTCCGATCGGCGCATTCGCCTATTCAGGCGGCCTTGAGCGCGCCGTCCATGACAGGCTTGTAACAGATGCAGCCTCGCTGGACGGATGGATCGAAACGCTCCTTTCTCATGGGAGCATCTGGAACGATGCCGTGCTCTTTGCAGCGAGCTGGCGGGGGCAATCGGATGCAGGAGAGCTTGCGCAGATTGGCGCGCTGGCAGAGGCCCTTGCCGGCTCGCGGGAGCGCCACCAGGAGACCACGCTGCTCGGTGATGCCTTTCTGGAGGCGGCACGCGCCTGGCCCGATACCGTCTTTGATCGTCTGCCACGGGCAATTGCCTATCCCGTTGCAGTCGGCGCCGTCGCCGGCGCACATGGCATCGAATTGCAAAAGGCGCTCGCAGCCTTCCTGCATGCCTATGTCTCGCAATCGGTCTCGGCGGGCATCCGGCTCGGCGTTGCCGGGCAGAAGGACGGCGCAGCTATCCTGGCGCGTCTCGAAGAGGCCGTTGCCGCGACCGCTCATCGTGCGTCCGGCTCGACGCTCGATGATCTGGGTTCGGCGGCAGTTCAGGCGGATATCGCCTCGCTGCGGCACGAGACGCAGACGACGAGGCTCTTCCGTTCCTGATCGGAGCATCTGCGCCATTTGCCGGTGGCAGCCCCGAAATCCAGGCGCTATCATCGGCCAAATTGGAGTGTGACATATGAAATCGAGAAACGGACCTCTTCGTGTGGGCATCGGCGGGCCTGTCGGCTCTGGAAAGACGGCGCTGACGGAGAAGCTCTGCAAGGCGATGCGTGACGACTATTCCATCGCCGTCGTCACCAATGACATCTACACGACCGAGGATGCCGAAGCGCTAATGCGCATGCAGGCGCTTCCGTCTGACCGTATCGTCGGTGTGGAAACCGGCGGGTGCCCGCATACGGCAATCCGCGAAGATGCGACGATCAATCTCCAGGCGATCGCTGGCCTGAACAACCGTATTCCGGACCTCGATGTGGTCTTCATCGAGTCCGGCGGCGACAATCTGGCAGCGACATTTTCGCCCGACCTGGCCGATATCACCATCTATGTGATCTCCGTCTGCCAGGGCGAGGAAATCCCCCGCAAGGGCGGGCCGGGCATCACAAGGTCGGACCTTTTGGTAATCAACAAGAAGGACCTTGCGCCCTATGTCGGCGCCGATCTCGACGTCATGGACCGCGATGCTGCACGCATGCGCGAGATGCGTCCTTTCGTCTTTTCCGACATGAAGCGGGGCGAGGGCATCGGCCCGATCGTCAGCTTCCTGAAGGAGCAGGGCGGGCTATGAAAATTGAGGCGTTCCAGGTTCTGGTAGCTCCACATTGGCGACAGCGTTCGTCAGCCTCGCCGTCGTCCACGGGCACGAAAGGCTGTTTCCGGAAATTCCTGGCCAACTGAAAACTCGAATGCGCCGGTCGTGTCGATGTCCGGCGCGGCCTCGGGCTGGATTGGTAATGCGACATTGGCGCTTGCCTCGACCCCCCCGCCATTGGCCCGAAGAATCAGGCTGCCGGAAAGCGACGTATCCGCCACCGGGTAAGCGACCGGGAAATCCGGCCTGAGCTCGGTCTTTGATCGATGGACCTGTTCCAATTTTTCGGACGTTGAAAGCTGGACGATGCGGTTGCCAGATGCCGCGCGGGCCCGCTGCGCAATCGAGCCGTTCTGGCTGAACATGGCGCGTGTATCCGGTGTTCTATCCGCAGGCGCCTTGCTGGCTGCTCGGTCAGGTCGACATGTGGAGAGACCAGAAGCCCGACGGCAATGGTCTGCAAGAGACCCGCTGCCAGAAAATCTTTGACATGAAACCCGCTCGCAACGGCTGCTGCACAAAGCTTACGCGGTTCCATTTCCACATCGATGAAAAGGCCAGGTCGCCCCGGCCTTTCAATGTTCACTGCAAGCCTACTCCGCTGCGAAAGGCGGCAGGCGGAGGACGTTCTTGTCGTTGGCATTGGCGCTCTTGCGTTTGCCTTCCGGGTTCTCGATCGCCTCCACCCGTTCGTTGAGAGCGCCGACGGCTTCCGTCAGCTCCTCTCTGGACATCGCCAGTTCCTCCTGGTCCTTCTTGCCGACGAGGCGGCCGAAGAGCCAGCCAAGCAGGAGCGAAAGGTCGTCCATGATCAGGAAGAAGGATGGCACGACGACGAGTGAGAGCACCGTCGAGACGATGATGCCGCCGATCACGGCGATCGCCATCGGCGCGCGGAACGAACCGCCTTCGCCGACGCCGAGTGCGGAGGGCAGCATGCCGGCGGACATGGCGATCGAGGTCATGATGATCGGCTGGGCGCGTTTGCGGCCGGCCTCCACCATAGCTTCGACGCGTGTCATGCCGTGACGGCGCATTTCGATTGCGAAGTCGACGAGCAGGATGGCGTTCTTCGTCACGATGCCCATCAGCATGAGGTTGCCGATCAGAACCGGCATCGAGAGCGGATTGTTGGTGATGATCAGAGCGACCGCCACGCCGCCGATTGCCAGCGGCAGCGAGAACAGGATGGTGAACGGCTGGATCACATCCTTGAACAGCAGGATCAGGACGGCCAGGACCAGCATCAGGCCCATCAGCATCGCGTTGACGAAGCTCTGCTGCATTTCCTTCTGAACCTTCGTGTCGCCGCTTTCGACAAGCTGCACGGTCGATGGGATATGAGTATCCTTGACAATCTGCAGGAAGCGAGCCGACGCCGTATCGAGAGCCACGCCCTGGGGCAGGTCCGAGCCGATCGCGACGACGCGATTTCGGTTGTTGCGCTTGATCGAGCTCGCGCCTTCGGCATAGTCGATGTCGGCAACGGTCGACAGTGGCACGATTGCTCCGCTCGCCGTCTGGATCTTCAGCGCCCGGATGGCCGCAAGGTTGCGCCGCATATCGATTGCCGTCTGAACGCGGATCGGGATCTGGCGGTCGTCGAGGTTGATCTTGGCAAGCGCCGCATCGATGTCGCCGATGGTGGCGACACGGATCGTATCGGAGATCTGCTGCGGCGTGATGCCGAGGCGGGCGGCCTGGTCCTTGCGCGGACGGACCTGCAGCTCCGGACGCGGCAGGGCGCCTTCGGCACTGACGTTTGCCAGCAGCGGTTCTGCACGCAGCTTCGATTCCAGAAGGCCGACAGCCTCGTTCAGATCCTTCTCGTTCTTGGACAGGAAGTTGAACGACAGGTCACGCTCGCCGCGGTCGTTGAGCTTCAGGATTCGAACGTCCGGGATATCCTTCACCCTGGCAAAGACTTCCTTTTCGATATCCCATTGCGGACGTTCGCGACCGTGAACCTCGACCTTCGGCAGATAGGGGCCGATGACCGGGATGGAGCCAAAGACATCGTTGATTACCCTCTTCACCAGCGAGTGGTCCAGCTTGAAGAGCGAAAGCGTGATCGTTGCACGGCGCAGTTCAAGGTCGCCCTTGGGGGATGCGCCGCCGAGAACGAAGACGCTTTCGACGCCGTTGATGTCCTTGACCTTGTTGTAGATCGCGTTGGACGTCTGTTCGGTGTCTTCGAGCGTTGCGTTCGGCGGCAGCTCGACAGAGAGTACGATGCGGGACGCATCTTCCGGCGGCAGGAAGCTGCCCGGAACCTGGGCAAGAAGTGCTACCGAACCGATCAGGAAGGCGATTGCCGCAAACAGCGTCGCATATCGCGTCCACCAGCGGGCGGTCGTGGCGCGCACGAGACGCGTATAGCCGCGGAAGAAGAGGCCGTCATTGTCATGGTGGTCGTCTTGGCCGTCTTGCGCGCGCATCAGGTAGGCGGCCATCATCGGAGTGATAAGGCGCGCCACGACGAGCGAGAAGAACACCGAAAAGGCGACCGTCAGGCCGAACTGGATGAAGTACTGGCCAGGAATGCCCGGCATGAACGAGACCGGTACGAAGACGGCAATGATCGTGAACGTCGTGGCGATGACGGCGAGACCGATTTCGTCCGCCGCTTCGATCGCCGCCCGATAGGGCGTTTTGCCCATCTTGATGTGCCGGGCGATGTTTTCGATTTCCACGATCGCATCGTCGACGAGGATGCCTGTCGCGAGGGTGAGCGCCAGAAAGCTGACGAGGTTCAGCGAGAAGCCCATCAGGTCCATGATCCAGAAAGTCGGGATCGCGGACAGGGGGAGGGCGATCGCCGAAATCAGCGTTGCGCGCCAGTTCCGCAAAAACAGGAACACGACGACGACCGCCAGCAGCGAGCCCTCCATCAAGGTGTGGAGGGCAGCTTCGTAGTTGCCGTAGGTGAAGTAGACGGAATCGTTGATCAGCTCGATGCCGACGTTTGGATATTCCGCACGGACCTTGTCGAGGCTTTGCGCCACGGTTTCGGCGACGCTGACTTCGCTGGCGCCCTTGGAGCGGAAGACGCCGAAGGTAACGACGGGCGTGTCGTCGAAACGCGAGAATGACTTCGGTTCCTGATAGGTGTCTTTGATGGCGCCGAGTTCGGCGAGCTTGACGAAACGTCCGTTCGGCAGGGCGATGGTCGTATTGGCGAGCTCCGCCACGTTGCGGGCGTCGCCGAGAACGCGGATCGCCTGCTCGCTGCCTGCCACCTGGCCACGTCCTGAGCCGAGGTCGACGTTGGTTCCGTGCAACTGCCTGTTCACGCTGTCGGCGGTGATGCCGTAGGCGTTCAGCTTGTCCGGGTTGAGTTCGATGCGGACTTCGCGATCGGCACCGCCATAGCGGTCAACGCGGCCGATGCCGGCCTGACCTTGGAGTGCGCGCTTGATCGTATCGTCGACGAACCAGGAAAGTTCCTCAAGCGTCATGTCTGGCGAGGAGACGGCAAAGGTCTGGATCGCCTGGCCTTCGACATCGACCTTGGCGACGATCGGTTCCTCGACATTGGCCGGAAGGTCGCTGCGGATGCGGTCGATCGCGTCTTTGGTGTCCTGGACCGCCTGCTCCGTCGGCACTTCCATGCGGAACATCACGTTGGTTTGCGACTGACCGTCGGTGACCGTGGACTGGATTTCGTCGATGCCGTTGATCGAGGCGACGGCGTCTTCGATCTCCTTGGTCACTTGCATTTCGAGTTCGGCAGGCGAAGCGCCGCTCTGCGCCACGGTGATTGAGACGAGCGGCACGTCGATGTTCGGGAAGCGCGTGATCGGCAGCTTGTTGAAGGACTGAATGCCGACAAAAAGCAGCAGTGCGAAAAGCAGCAGCGGGGCTACGGGATTTCGGATGGACCAGGCTGAAAAGTTCATCGGGCCGTCTCTCAGTTGGAAGCAGCGGGCTGTTCACGAACCGGCGTAATGCGGTCGCCGTCGCGGACATAAGCACCGGCCTTGGCAACGACTTCCTCGCCGTCCTTCAGGCCCTTCACAATCTCAATATAGGCGCCGTCCTGGATGCCGGTTTCCACTTCAGCGAATTTCACGACCCCGTCTTCGACCTTGCGGGCAGACGAACCTTCGCTGCTCGTCAGGACTGCCGAAAGCGGCAATGCCACGTTCTCGGTGGTCTTCATGATGATCTCGGCGCTGCCGTACATGCCCGAACGCGCCTTGCTGTCATCATCGATGAGGATATGGACGAAGCCGAGGCGGGTGGTCGAATCGACCGTTGGCGAAACGAGGCGCACCGAACCCGTAAGCTTGTCGCGGCTGCCGGCAAGTGAGATCGTCGCCTTCTGGCCCGGCTCGATCTTGATGATATCGCTCTCGCCGACTTCGGCCACCAGCTCGATATCGTCGTCACGAATGACGGTGAAGAGTGGATCGCCCGAACCCAGCGCGATCGCGCCGACCTTGGCGTTCTTTGCCGAAACCGTGCCTGCGACTGGCGTCCTCACATCGGTGCGGGCGAGCCTCAAATCCGTGTCGGCGATCTGGCTGTCGACAACCTTGAGGTCCGCCTGGGCGACTGCGATGGCCTGCTCGGCGGACTTCACACGGGCGTTGGCAGAAGCGGCAGCGGCATCCGCCTGTTCCACCGTGGCAGTGGAAACCGTGCCCTTCTTGCCCATTTCCTGCGCGCGGGCCTGCTGCTGGCGGGCCTGCTCGGCGTTCGCCTCCGCTTCGACCAGTTGTGCCCGCAACTGGGCAAGCGTTGCTTCGCCTTTCGCCTTGGTTGCCACCATCTGGCTCTTTTGCAAGAGCAGGGCGTCGTCGTTCAGCGTTGCAAGCGTGCTGTCTGCTGCAACCTTGTCGCCGACATCGGCATTCAACGCGCGGATCGAAAGACCCTCCACCTGCGGCTGGATGTAGACTTCCTCGACAGGCTTCACGGTGCCGGTGGCAACGACACGGTCGACGAGCGTGCGCGTTTTGGCGGTGGTCACGACGATCGCCGGCAGGTTCTGCTGCGGTTTCGTGGTTGCCGTTTCCTGCGCGAAAGCGGGAGTTAGCGCGAGCGCGGCGATCAAAAGTGAGGAGGCGCGTAGTGTAGTCAGCGTGCGTGCCATGCGTCGTGATCCAAATTGTCTGACATAGTCTGCCAAAATCGCGCGTCGTCCCTCAGCTCGCGAACTGGCCATTTCGTCTCTGTGTTCTCAGAGGCATTCCCGCATTGTTTGCCGTCTCTATTACAGAGAAGTCACTCCTCCGGCAAATCCGGCTTGTACTTGGTACCGATTTGCTCGATGCGCAAGACCGGCAGAAAATAATTCCCTTATCCGAACATATTAATTGCCGTTTACGTCCAGATCAATCACCGCATGGTTATGTGGTCATTCCGATGATTGATCGCAGCCGTATGTTCTTATGACGTGCGAAAGTCTGCCGATGCGACATGGTCGCTGATTTTTTTGAACGAACGCTAAAAACCGAAAACGCGCGAGGCTTTCCCGCGCGTTTCGGTTTCGCTGGAATTACTTCGCAGCCGCCTCGGTAATTTCGTGCGTCCAGGCCCCGGACGGCTCCTTGTTGATGATCTTCTGGTCGAGAAGAGCCTTGGCCGTGCGATCGTAGAGCGCCGGGTCGAGCTTGCCGGTGCCGTCGCCGATCAGCTTGGCGACCTCGCCCATCATGCGCTTCTGGTGGTTCTCGTCCTGGCCGCCGGCATCGACGACGATCTCGGCTGCTTCATCCGGATTTTCGGTCGAGTATTTCCAGCCCTTCATCGAAGCTCTCACGAACTTGACCATCTTTTCCTTGAAGGCCGGGTCCTTGAGCTTGTCCTCCATCGCATAGAGGCCGTCTTCGAGAAGGTCGTTGCCCATTTCCGTATAGTTGAAGACGATCAGCTCTTCCGGCTTGAAGCCCGCATCGATTGCCTGCCAGTATTCATTGTAGGTCATGACCGAGATGCAGTCCGCCTGCTTCTGCAAGAGCGGCTGCACGTCGAAGCTCTGCTTGAGGACGGTCACGCCATCCGGGCCGCCGTCGGTCTTGAGGCCGAGCTTGTTCATCCAGGCGAAGAACGGATATTCGTTTCCGAAGAACCAGACGCCGAGGGTGCGGCCCTTGAAGTCGGCTTCGGACTTGATCGGGCCGTCCTTGCGGCAGATCATCTCCATGCCCGACTTCTGGAAGGGCTGGGCGATATTGACGAGCGGTACGCCCTTTTCGCGGGCAACCAGCGCACCGCCCATCCAGTCGACGATCACGTCGGCGCCGCCGCCGGCAATGACCTGCTCGGGTGCGATGTCAGGACCGCCCGGCTTGATGTCGACGTCGAGGCCCTCTTCCTCGTAGTAGCCTTTCTCCTTGGCGACGTAATAACCGGCAAACTGGCTCTGCGTGACCCATTTCAGCTGCAGCGTCACCTTGTCGGCGGCCATTGCATGGGCAGCCGCAAGCGACATTGCGCTTGCCATCATTGCAACCATCAGTTTTTTCATTTTTCTTTTCCCTCTGAAGTTATGCCCAATCCCATTTGCGGGAATAAAGCGACGTCTAGCCACCACGGATAGACGGATGCCAGAAAGTCACCGCCCTTTCGGCGAGGGCGACGGCCCCATAGAAGATCGAGCCCGCCAACGCCGCAACGGCGATCTCGGCCCAGACCATGTCGACATTCATGCGCCCGATCTCGGTGGAGATGCGGAAGCCCATTCCGACGATCGGCGTTCCGAAGAATTCCGCAACGATGGCACCAATCAGCGCCAGCGTCGAGTTGATCTTCAGCGCATTGAAAATGAAAGGCATGGCTGCGGGAAGCCGGAGCTTCAGCAGCGTCTGCCAGTAGTTCGAGGCATAGGTGCGCATGAGGTCGCGCTCCATGCTGCCGGACGCGGAAAGGCCCGCGACGGTGTTTACCAGCATCGGGAAGAAGGTCATGATAATGACGACTGCAGCCTTCGACGGCCAGTCGAAGCCGAACCACATGACCATGATCGGCGCCACGCCGATGATCGGCAGCGCCGAGACCATGTTGCCGATCGGCAGCAGGCCGCGGCGCAGGAACGCCACGCGATCGGCCAGAATCGCGACGACGAAGCCGCTGGCACAGCCAACGGCGTAGCCGATCAGCACGGCCTTGAAGATCGTCTGCCGAATATCTTCGCCGAGGATCGTCAGCGATCCGGCGATGCGTGCGCCAATAGCGCTTGGCGGCGGTAGGAGCACGAAGGGAATGCCCGCCCCGCGGGTTGCCGTTTCCCAAAGAATCAGGATCCAGGCGCCGAAGATCGCAGGGATCAGCAGACGCAGGAACGACGCTTTGAAATTGGAGGCGGGCTGTAGCTCGCAAAGTACGGTGACGCAGCGCCAGGCGAGCAGCCAGCAGGCGGCGATCAGAAAGAAGAACGACTTCGCCGCCATGCCTTCGTTGCCGGCAATGCCGGCAAGCAGCATCCAGGCGGCGCCATGGGTGCCGATCAGCAGAACGGTCGCGGAATAGAGACGCGGCAGAGGCGCTGCCGAAATGAGCGCGGATGCAGCGACGATGACGACGACAAGTGTCACCGTCTCGCCGCTGAAGGGGCGGGGGGCGGCTTGGTCGAGGAGCGGCAGCCAGAGCAGTGCCGCGGCGCAGAGAAAAAGAGCGATCAATGCCTGCCAGGAGACATTCAGCATCTTCATGCCGGCCTCCCACCCATGGCGCGATCGACGATCTTAGACACCAGGCCGACAATCGCAACGAGCATGGCCGCCAGCACGGAGCCTGCCACGAGTGCCGCCCAGATATCGATCGTCTGGCTGTAATAGGAGCCCGCCAGCAGCTTCGAACCGATGCCGGCGACCGCGCCTGTCGGAAGTTCTCCGACGATTGCGCCGACGAGGCTTGCGGCAATCGCCACTTTCATCGACGTGAAGAGGAAAGGGATCGAGGCCGGGACGCGCAGCTTCCAGAAGGTTTGCAATGCGGTCGCGTTATAGGTGCGCATCAGGTCGAGATGCATGATCTCGGGCGAGCGCAGACCTTTCACCATTCCGACCGCGACGGGGAAGAAGGAGAGATAGGTCGAGATCAGCGCCTTCGGGATCAGGCCGGTAATGTTGATCGCGCCGAGCACGACAATGACCATCGGCGCGATCGCAAGGATCGGCACCGTCTGCGATGCGATGATCCACGGCATCAGGCTGCGGTCGAGCGTCTTGATATGCACGATGCCGACGGCGATCGCGATGCCGAGCAGGGTTCCAAGCCCAAAGCCGAGAACCGTCGAGGACAGTGTTACGCCGGCGTGGTAGACGAGGCTGCGATTGCTGGAGAGTTTTCTAAGGAACGTATTCTCGAAGACATTGATCGCCACCTGATGCGGTGCCGGCAGGATCGGCTTGGGCTGCGAGAGCGTCTTTTCGACGAATTCCATTGCCGTGGAGGTGACGTTGCCGCGCTGGTCCATGTCCCGCTGGAACGATGCGTTCATGAGGATCGCTGCAGCATACCAGACGGCGATGAGCGCCAGCAGGATCGTCAGGACGGGAATGAATTTGTCCTTGAGGGTATCGGGTTTCATAGGCCTGCCCTCCTACTCCTCATAGCTATGCCCCGCCCTTAGCCCTTCACGCACGCGGTGGGCGATTTTCAGGAATTCCGCAGTTTCGCGGATGCCAAGGGGGCGCTCGGCCGGCAGCGTGGAGTCGATGACGTCGGTGACGCGGCCGGGGCGCGGGGACATGACGACGATCTTCGTGGAAAGGTAGACGGCTTCGGGGATCGAGTGGGTGACGAAGCAGATTGTCTTGTTGGTGCGCGCCCAAAGCTTCAAAAGCTCCTCGTTGAGGTGGTCGCGGACGATTTCGTCGAGTGCGCCGAAAGGCTCGTCCATCAACAGCAGGTCGGCGTCGAAAGCGAGTGCGCGGGCGATCGAGGCACGCTGCTGCATGCCGCCGGAAAGCTGCCAGGGAAATTTCTTCTCGAAGCCGGAGAGGTTGACGAGATCCAGTGCCTCGGCGATGCGCTTCTTCTGGTCGGCGGCGGCGTAACTCATGATCTCCAGGGGGAGCGCGATGTTCTTCTCGATCGTCCTCCAGGGATAGAGCGCCGGCGCCTGGAAGACGTAGCCATAGGCGCGCGCCTTGCGGGCATCGTCCGGTGTCATGCCGTTGACGGTGATCTCGCCTGAGGTCTTCTTCTCCAGATCGGCGATGACGCGCAGGAAGGTCGTCTTGCCACAGCCGGACGGGCCGATGAAAGAAACGAAATCGCCCTTGCGGACATCGAGATTGACATCGCTCAGCGCATGCACCGGCCCGTCATTCGTCTGGTAGGTGAGACAGAGATCCTTTGCGGATACGACGGATGCTTGCATCGATGCTTTACCAGTCCTGTTTTCCCCGCGTCGCCGCGGTTTGCGTGCTATGATGATGGCCGGTTTTCGTTGCCGCGGCAAAATTCATGGAGAATGACGATGGACGCGAAGTCAAAGCCCACCTGCCACATCATTCGCCCCAACCACGCCTACAGCGGCAAGCAGGGGCTGAGCTACTTTGAAGGCATTGCAGCCGAAACGGTCGGCGCGAAGGGCATCTGCATGCATCTTCTGACGATCCCACCGGGCGTGCGCGCCAAGGCGCATCTGCACGAGGCGCATGAAACGGCGATCTACATGCTCTCCGGTGAAGCACACACCTGGTATGGCGACGAGCTGGAGCATCATGTCGTCATCCATGCCGGCGAGCTGTTTTACATTCCGGAGGGTGTCCCGCACCTGCCGGCGAACCTTAGCAGCACGCCTTGCACCGCGATCATCGCGCGGACAGATCCCAACGAGCAGGAAAGTGTCGTGCTGCTGCCGGAACTGGATCGATTGGTGGAGGGGTGAAAAATCCTCCCCTCGGCCCTTCCGGGCATCTCCCCTGCCAAAAGGGAGATCGGATGGAGGACGCTCGTCGATCCCGGTCAAAGCGCCAGGCGTATTGTGCCGTTCAACGACGGTGATGTGGCAGCCGCGTCGTCCCGATCTTCCTTTTGGTGGAGGAGATCTCACAAAAAGGCAGAAGGGGGTATTTCGCACGCTCGACATCCCTTCCGATCACACGCCGCTTGCCGGAATGCCGGTGCGCTCGACCTTGCGCGGCGCGGTGACTTCCTTCCAGGTCGACAGCGCCTTGCTGACGGCGGTGACCGGTTGGCGCTTGATGAACTCGCCATGACCCTGGCGGGTCTTGATCGTGTCTTCTTCAATGGCAACGACGCCGCGCGTCAGAGTAAATCGCGGCAGTCCGGTGACCTGCTTGCCTTCGAAGACGTTGTAGTCGATCGCCGACTGCTGGTTTTTCGCGGTGATGGTCTTTGCGCGCTTCGGGTCCCAGACGACGAGATCGGCGTCGGCACCAACGAGGATTGCGCCCTTCTTCGGATAGATGTTGAGGATCTTGGCGATGTTCGTCGAGGTCACGGCCACGAATTCGTTCATCGTCAGCCGGCCGGTATTGATGCCATAGGTCCAGAGCATCGGCATGCGGTCTTCAAGGCCGCCGGTGCCGTTCGGGATCTTGGTGAAGTCGCCGACGCCGAAACGCTTCTGGTCGGTCGTAAAAGCGCAATGGTCGGTGGCGACGACCTGCAGCGAGCCGGAGGCAAGGCCGGCCCAGAGGCTATCTTGATGCTGCTTGTTGCGGAAGGGCGGTGACATGACACGGCGGGCGGCGTGATCCCAGTCCTTGTTGAAATATTCCGTCTCGTCGAGCGTCAGGTGCTGGATGAGCGGTTCGCCATAGGCGCGGATGCCTTTCTGGCGGGCGCGGCGGATCGCTTCATGCGCCTGTTCGCAGGAGGTGTGGACGATGTAGACCGGGCAGCCGGCCATGTCGGCAATCATGATGGCGCGATTGGTCGCCTCGCCTTCTACTTCCGGCGGCCGGGAATAGGCGTGGGCTTCCGGGCCGTTGTTGCCTTCGGCCATGAGCTTTGCCTGCAATTGCGCGACAACGTCGCCGTTTTCGGCGTGGACCAGCGGCAGCGCGCCGAGTTCGGCGCAGCGCCGGAAGGAGGAATACATCTCGTCGTCGTCCACCATCAGCGCACCCTTGTAGGCCATGAAATGCTTGAAGGTGTTGATGCCCTTGTCCTGGACGACGGCCTTCATTTCATTGAAGACCTGCTCGCTCCACCAGGTGATCGCCATATGGAAGGAATAGTCGCAGTTGGCGCGGGTCGATTTGTTATCCCACATCGTCAGCGCTTCAAGTAGCGACTGGCCAGGCGAGGGCAGGGCGAAGTCGACCACCATCGTCGTGCCGCCGGAAAGGGCCGCGCGGGTGCCGCTTTCGAAATCGTCGGAGGAGTAGGTGCCCATGAACGGCATCTCGAGATGCGTGTGCGGGTCGATGCCGCCCGGCATCACGAAGCAGCCGGAGGCATCCAGCGTCTCATTGGCCGAAAGGTTAGGGCCGATCTCGACGATCCTGCCGCCTTCGATCTTCACATCCGCCGTATAGGTGAGGTCGGCCGTGACGATGGTTCCGCCCTTGATGACTGTGCTCATTCTCAAAACTCCCTGGCGCTGCGCGGTGCCTGCGCAAGCTGTTTATCCAATGACTGGCGGTAGCGGATGCAGCCGCGCATGAACTGGGGCCAATCCGGCACGATCTGGCCACCGGCAGGTGAATCCGGTAGAAGCGCCCACATGTCGGGGTGATGCCAACAGAGCGCGTGCATGGACGTATCCCGGTGGGTGCGGATCGCATGACGCATGGCGCGCGCTGCCGAAAGCAGTTGCCTGTGCGTCATGGTGTTCAGATCGGCATCCGGATCGGCCGTCATCGGACGATCTCCGCCGTCTCGGCCACGGCATGGAACAGCACGTCCGCACCGGCGGTCGCCCATTCCTTGGAAATTTCCTCCGCCTCGTTGTGCGACAAGCCGCCGACGCAGGGGCACATGATCATCGTCGTCGGCGCGACCTTGGCAGCCCAGCAGGCGTCGTGGCCGGCCCCGGAGATGAGGTTCATGTGGCTGTAGCCGAGCCTTTCGGCGGCATCGCGCACGGCAGTGACAAGCTTCGGATCGAAGGTCACCGGTTCGAAATGGCCGATCGCCTCGATCGAACAGCCGACGCCAAGCGCATCGGCGATCTTCGGCGCTTCGGCCTCGATCTTGGCGCGCATGCGGTCGAGCTTTTCCTTGTCGGGCGAGCGGATGTCGACGGTGAAGATCACCTTGCCAGGCAGCACGTTGCGCGAGTTCGGCGAGAAGAACACCTGGCCGACGCCGCCGACAGCGCCCGGCTGCTCGCTCATGGCGACCTCTTGTACCATCTCGAAAATGCGCGCCATGGCAAGCCCGGCATTGACGCGCATGTTCATCGGCGTCGAGCCGGTATGGGCCTCCCTGCCGGTCAGCGTGAATTCCAGCCACCAGAGGCCCTGACAGTGGGTAACGACACCGATCTGCTTCTCCTCGGCCTCGAGGATCGGACCCTGCTCGATGTGATACTCGAAATAGGCGTGCATCTTGCGCGCGCCGACTTCTTCGTCGCCGAGCCAGCCAATGCGCTTCAGCTCGTCGCCGAACGTCTTGCCCTCGGGATCCTTGCGGCCATAGGCATAGTCAAGCGTGTGAACGCCGGCGAAGACGCCGGAGGCAAGCATGGCCGGGGCGAAACGGGCCCCTTCCTCATTGGTCCAGTTGGTGACGACGATCGGGTGCTTCGTCCTGATGCCGAGGTCGTTCAATGTGCGGACGACTTCGAGCGCGCCGAGCACGCCGAGCACGCCATCATATTTGCCGCCGGTCGGCTGGGTATCGAGATGCGAGCCGACATAAACGGGGAGCGCATCGGGATCCGTGCCTGGACGAGTTGCAAACATCGTGCCCATTTTGTCGACGCCGACGGAAAGGCCTGCAGATTCACACCAAGTGCGGAACAGGCTGCGGCCCTCGGCATCGGAGTCCGTCAGCGTCTGGCGGTTATTGCCTCCGGCAATTCCGGGGCCGATCTTTGCCATCTCCATCAGACTGTCCCAGAGACGGTCTCCGTTGACGCGCATATTCTCGCCTGGTGCTGCCACCATGTCTGATATCCTCACCTGTTTTTTTACGGGTCATGCAAAGAACATGCGCCGTCCGTTCCCATCGTCAATTCCCGCGCGCTTGTTTGTTTTGTTGCGCCGGAAAATCGCCAGTTGCCTTTGGTTTGCATCTGACAGATAATTTGACCGATTGGTAAACATTACAGCTTCCCGCGCCGGGCTCAAGACGAAAATCAGGAAAAATTCAGACAAAATTGCAGGGAGTTGCTCAAAAGGACGGCAGAGGGGCCGTTTGACAGAAACAATTGAATTTCAAGGGGAAACGAGAGCCAGATGGCCATTCCGAGAGCAGCGAAGACCCAGCGGCGCACGCGGATCCAGGAGGAAAAGGAAGAGCAGATTCTGGAAGCTGCGCTCGATGTGTTTTCCGCCAGGGGTTTCCGCGGCTCGACGATCGACCAGATCGCGGAGGTGGCCGGCATGTCGAAGCCGAACCTGCTCTATTACTTCCGTACCAAGGAGGCGATGCACCGGGCGCTGATCGACCGGGTGCTCTATACCTGGCTTGAGCCGCTTCGCGCCTTCGATGCCGAGGGCAATCCGGAAACCGAAATCCGCAGCTATATTCGCCGCAAGCTGGAATTGGCGCGCGACTTTCCTCGCGAAAGCCGGCTGTTTGCAAACGAGGTGCTGCAGGGCGCGCCGCATATCGAAGACGAGCTGAAGGGTCCGCTGAAGCAGCTCGTCGATGAGAAGGCCGAGGTCATCCGCGCCTGGGCGAAGGCCGGCAAGATCGCCAAATGCGACCCCTACCATCTGATCTTTTCGATCTGGTCGACAACGCAGCATTATGCCGACTTCGACGTCCAGGTGCGCGCCGTGCTCGGACAGGAGCATGCCGGGGCAGGGCGCTTCGAGGATGCTGCGCGCTTCCTCGAGCAGCTCTTCATCGGCGGACTGATCGTTCGCCCGGCCTGACCGTCTCGTCAGTGATGCGGCTGTTTACCGGGTTAGGCGGCGAATGGCTTCGAGCGTCACGCGGATGGTCTCCGCGACATGGCGTTCGGCCGCGGAAAAAGGCAGCGATCGTCCGCGCATCAGCTCAGACCATGCCTGGAAGCTCTTGTGGGGTGCAAGGGCTTGGCTGTCGGCGTCGTGCTCTGCTGGCCCTGACGAAGCCCAATGCACGCTTCCCAGGATTTCCTGGCGGAAGAACACGATGTAATCACGCGGCGGCTGCGAGGTCGCAATGGCCATCACTCCGGCGACGTCGCCATTCGGTTCCGCCTCGGGCCAGAGTTCGGCAACACGATCGGTCACGAATACATGGCCGGATGCCATGCCGTTCAGCCTATCGATCAGCGCAGAGAATTTCTGCTGAGAGGGAGCGAGCCCTGTCAGCGCCGTGCGCCCGCCGATCCAGACGCCGATGCCATCTGCGGGAACAGCGCCGGCGAGCGCTTCGGCCAGCCAGGCCGGATCATGGGGCAGAGCGGTATTTTCCACAACGGCGCCCAACAGCCGCTCGACGATCTTTCGCGCCCCGTTTTCGAATTCCAGCGCCAGCCGGCACAGCCGGGTTTCGAGCCGCGAGGCGAACATCCGGGCGAAGAGTTCGGCCGTCAAGCGCCGTTCGACGGAAAGCAGGCGGGCAGCATAATGATGGCAGGCAAACAGGCCCCAGAGCCTGCCATCCACGACGATCGGAACCGAAAACGAGGCGGCGACACCCATATCCTTCAAATAGTCGGTGTGGCCCGACGGAACCGAACGCAAGATCGATAAGGAAAGATCGATCGCCCGGCCGTGCTCGTCGAGTTCCGGCACGACCGGAACCGGTGCGGCATCGACGTCAGGGATGATGCGGAAGAGATTGCGGGCATGGAAGGTGCGCTCCTGGGCCGCAATGTCGGTGGGCGGAAAGTGAAGGCCAAGCAGGGACCCTATCCCTGATCTCGCGGCTTCCGCCACGATTTCGCCGGACCCTTCGTCATCGAAGCGGCAGACCATCACGCGGTCGAAGCCGGTAATGGCGCGCGCTTGCCGGGCGCTCTCGCGGAAAAAGGCCTCCAGACCCGGCGCCTGGTCGATGCGCGCCATCATTGCGGGCATCGACAGCGTCGGGCCGCCATGGCCCTCGCGCTGCGACGGCTCGGCCTCGATGACGATCCCAGCTTCGGTGCAGTAAAGAGCCACGTCGAAAATGGGGCCGCCTTCGGCAAAGGCGATGCCGGACAGCCGCTCGAACATGACCGGACCTCGGATGACGGTCAGTCGGTTGCGGATCGCGTGCAGCGTCCTGGGCATGATGATGCCGGAGAGTGGCTGGCGAAGCGCGTGTTCGCAGCTCACGCCCAGAAACTCTTCCAGATTGGCCGACGCGCGCACGATTTTCCAGTCGGGGGAAGCTGCAAGCAGGAAACCGAAGGGCTGGATGGCGGCATGTTGAAGGACAACTCCCCCGTCGCAATTCGTCAGTTCGGCACCATTGCAGGCTTTGCTCACGAGACAGGAGACTCCGGTTCCGATACCCATTTGGGCGTGACAAGGAAAGGGATATACGGCGCAGACGCACACTTTCCAGAGAATCCACCAAAATTCAGAGGGTTCCAGGACTTTTTTCGCTAACTCATGAGACCCGGCAGCTTTGCGGCCAAGGTGTCGATCACGAGCCGAACCTTCGGCTGCATTGCAGGCGACTTTACCCAGACGACATTGGCGTCAAAGGCGACAGCCGGAATATCCGTCAAGACCCGACGAAGCTCGCCGGATGCAACGCGATCCCGCACGAGCCAGCATGGTAGCCAGGCAAGGCCGACGCCTTGTGCCGCGGCGTCGGCGATTGTGGCAAGATCGTCGAGCCGCAGCCGCGATCGCGGCAATACCTGCCGCAGGGGTTCGGCGTTTGTCGGGAATATCCAGGTGCGGTTTCGATCCTGCCTCCCATAGACGATGCCATGATGGACCTCGAGGTCCTCGAGCTTGCTTGGGATGCCGCAGCGTTCGAGGTAGCCCGGAGAGGCGCAAACAGTCATGCGCTGCTTCGCGATGACGCGCACCATCAGGCCGGGATAATCCCCGAGAGGGCCGTTGCGCACGGCAAGGTCGAAACCGTCGTCGACCAGATCGACGATGCGGTCGTTGAAGGAAAGATCAAGTTCGAGATGCGGATGTTCGTCGAGCAGTTTGATGAGTATCGGTGCCACACACTGGCGCCCGAAAAGAACCGGCATTGTGATGCGCAGGCGCCCCCGCACCTCCCGCTTGCCGCTTTCCAGAAGCGCTTCGCCACGCGTGATCTCCTCCACTGCCCGCAAACAGTGCTCGTAAAAGAACTGGCCTTCCTCCGTCAGGCTCTGCGCTCTGGTCGTGCGGTGAAACAGGCGCACGCCAAGCCTCTGTTCCAGCCGTGCGATCGTCTTTCCCACGGCTGAGCGCGTCAAATGAAGGCGCTCGGCGGCCTTGGAAAAACCGCCAGCTTCCGCGACCTCGACAAACACCGATATGCCTTTGAGCTGTTCCATGATTGTATCCTTTAGAGAAACAGTTTGTGGAATTAATAACGCAACTGTCGCTTAAATTTCAACGATATGCTTCGGCTCAGTCAACCGAATGGAGTGAGAAGAATGTTGGCAAAGCAATGGGCGATCGACGACGTCGGACCGACGAACCTGATGGTGCGTGAAGCGGCTGTCGAAGAAGCGACCGGCAACAAGGTTCTGGTCCGTGCCGAGGCGGTATCGCTGAACTATCGCGACAAGCTGGTGCTCGAAACCGGCATGGGTCTGCCGCTGCAGTTTCCGTTCGTTCCGGGATCCGACCTTGCCGGCGTGGTCGAAGCTGTCGGTCCCGGAGTCACGCGATTCAAGCCGGGCGACCGCGTCATCACGACCTTTCATCCTGGGCGCATCAACGGGCCAGGCCTCGGCGATGCCCGCCACCCGCCCTACAAGACACTCGGCGGATATTATCCGGGCGTGATCTGCCAGTATGTGACCTTTTGCGAGGACTGGTTCGTTCACGCGCCCAAGACGCTCGATGCCGTTGAAGCGAGCACGCTGCCGTGCGCCGGTCTGACGGCGTGGTTTGCCCTTGTCGAACTCGGCAGGCTGAAGGCCGGCGACAAGGTGCTCATTCAGGGAACCGGAGGGGTAGCGCTCTTCGGTCTTCAACTTGCCAAGGTGCACGGTGCCGAAGTCATCATCACCTCGGCAAATGCCGAAAAGCTCGAGCGCGCCCGTGCTCTCGGCGCCGATCATGCGATCGGCAGGGAGAATTGGGCCGAAAGGGTCCTCGAACTGACGCAGGATTACGGCGCCGACCATATTTTTGAGATCGCAGCCGGCGCCAATTTCGGCCAGTCCCTAAAGGCTGTGGCGGTTAACGGCCGGATTTCGGTGATCGGTGTCATGGACGGCTTCGAGCTATCTGCGCCGATGCAATCGTTGCTATTGAAATCGCCGACGGTACAAGGCCTTAGTGTGGGACACCGCCGCGCGCTGGAGGACCTTGTCCGCGCCGTCGATCGCACCAGCCTGAAGCCGGTGATCGACAAGCGCTACAGCTTCGACGAACTGCCGCAGGCCCTTCAACACCTCGATCGCGGCCCCTTCGGAAAGATCGTCATCGGTTTTTGAGCGGGATCTGCTCCCGTCAGAGTATTCTGGCGGAAGCGGCGGCTACAGCCACTTCGCCCGGCGGAACAAGGCGAAGAGTGTCACGCACAGGGTTGCGATCACGCCCAGCACGATGAAATAGCCGTACCGGAAGTTCAGTTCCGGCATTTCATTGAAATTCATCCCGTAGATACCGGCGATCGCCGTCGGAACAGCAAGGATCGCCGCCCAGGAGGCGAGCTTTCGGGCAATCGCCGTCTGTTCGGTCTGGCCGATCATCACGCTGGCTTCAAAGGCGAAGGCGAGGACTTCACGCAGCGCGTCGATATCCTCCTGCACCCGGCGCACATGGTCGGTGACGTCGCGAAACAGCGATTGAAGCGTCGAGTCCATACCCGGAAGGTCGATATGCTCATAGCGGCGACAGACGTCCACGAGCGGTACGACCGCATTGCGCAGCCGCAAAAGCTTACGCCGCAGCAGGTAGAGGCGCTCGATGTCAACTTTCGTAAGCTGCTCGCGCAACATCAGGTCTTCGAGCGTCTCGACCTCCTCCTGCACGACTTCGATCACCGGCATGTAGTTGTCGACGATGAAGTCGAGGATGGAATAGAGAATGTAGTTCTCCCCATGAGCGAGCGCCGCCGGCGTCGCCTCGCACCGCTGCCGCACCGAAAGGTAAGAGGACGACGCGCCGTGGCGCACGGAAACGACATAGCCCCGGCCGACGAAAAGATGGGTTTCGCCGAAGACGATTTCGCCGTCCTTCATGTGGGCGGTACGGGCAACGATGAACATGGCGTCGCCGTAAATTTCCAGCTTCGGGCGCTGATGCGGCTGGGCGGCATCCTCGATCGCCAGTGGGTGGAGATTGAACTCGGCCTGCACCTGGTGCAGCAGCATCTCGTCCGGCTCGTGCAAGCCGATCCAGACGACTGCATTGTCGTGCCTTCGCCATTCGCCGGCCTCTTCTATGCGGATATCGCGGATGCGCTGTCCCTGCTGGTAAACGGCAGCTGCCACGACACCCGCACGAGCAGAGGGCGACGATGCCGGCGCAACTGCGCCGGCTTTCCCGCGAGGGGAGGTGCTGTTCAGATTTTCGTTTCGCTCCAAAACCACCTGTTCCTCCCACTGCGGCACGCAAGGAACCATAGCCCCATTTTGCGAAATGTGCATCGGCGTTAAAGGAGGTCCGTCACTGCGCGGCCATTGCGGCTTCACCACCGGCAAAGGCGAAGCCCTCGTCAGCCCAGCCGGTCATGCCGCCGATCATGACCTTGACGGAGAGGCCGAGCCGCGCCAGGCGCAGCGCCGCCTTGTCGGTTCCGTTGCAATGGGGCCCGGCGCAATAGACGACGAAGAGCGTATCGGCCGGCCACTGCGACATGCGGTGGGCGGTCATCTTTCCGTGGGGCAGGTTGATCGCCCCCGGCAGATGCGATGAGGAAAAGAGCGCCGGGGACCGAACGTCGATCAGGACGAAATCGGCCTTGCCCGAGGAAATGGAGGCCTGGACGTCCCAGCAGTCCGTCTCGAAGGCGAGCTTGCGGGCGTAGTAGGCGGCGGTCTCTTCCGGAGAAGCGGCGGGTATATCGCTGACGGGGCTTGGCATCGGTATGCTTTCTGGGTTCGAGTTGCAGCCGACCATCGCCGATGTTATGGCATGGTGAAATTGGCTTTAATGACGGTTAGCGTAAAGATCATGCCAAATTCACTCAGACGTCCCCGTGTCGTCGTGCTTGCCTATGACGGGCTATGCACTTTCGAATTCGGCATTGCCTACGAAGTCTTCGGCCTTCCGCGTCCGGAAATGGGCGAGGGCTGGTATCATTATTCGGTCTGCGGCGTCGAGCCGGGGCCGCTGCGTGCTGCGGGCGGATTGACTGTTTTGGTCGATCGCGGCCTGGAGGTTCTGGCCGAAGCCGATCTCATCGTCGTGCCGGGCTGGCGGTCGATCGATGCACCGGTGCCGGAGCCGTTGATCGATGCACTGCGTCAGGCTCATGAGCGCGGCGCCCGTATCATGTCGCTCTGCTCCGGCGTTGCCGTGCTTGCCGCGTCCGGTCTTTTGAGCGGCCGGCGCGCGACGACGCATTGGCGCTATGTCGCCGCGCTCGCAGCGCGCTATCGGCAAACTGCCTTCGATGCGAATGTTCTCTACATGGACGAGGGCAGCATCCTGACGGCCGCGGGCAGTGCGGCCGGCATAGATCTCTGCTTGCACGTCGTGCGCGGTGATTTTGGTGCAGAGGCCGCAAACAGTGTGGCGCGACGTCTGGTGCTTCCGCCGCATCGCGAAGGCGGGCAGGCGCAATTCATCAGCGCCCCCGTGCTCGAAGAGCGGGAGGGAATGCGGCTCGGACCACTGCTTGAATGGATGCGCGAGCGACTGGACGAGGAGCAGTCGATCAGCCTGCTGGCGCAAAGAGCGGGCATGAGCTTGCGCACCTTTCAGCGCCGCTTCGAAAAGACGACGGGCCTCAGCGTCGGCAACTGGCTGCTCAAAGAGCGGCTTCGCCGGGCCCGCGATCTCCTGGAAAGGGAAGTCGCCGCATCGCTTGACGACATCGCCGTCGCCAGCGGCTTCGGCACGCTGGCGACGATGCGGCATCATTTCCGCAAGCGGCTTGGGACAAGCCCGAGCGCCTACAGGAAGTCGTTCGGGGTGTAGCGCGGTCTTTTGTTGCGCGGATCGCGCCAAATCGATGCCCCTAACCTGCGGGAAGAGGGGCGCATCATCCTCAAGGTCGCGCCCAAACGGCATACTTCACCGTCTGAGAGGAAAGAGCGGCAGCCGGATGAGGGCATTGCCGCAGGCTTGGGGCCGCTGCCGTCTTTTACTCTGCCGCCTGTCTTGCCATCGGATTGTTCGGGTGGGTCGTCCAGTTGGCGTAATTCGGATCGACCAGGCGGCCCGTGCGCTTGTCAAGCGTACCGGCGGGCAGGGCCTCCATGGTGATGCAGTTTTCGACCGGGCAGACGTTGACGCAAAGATTGCAGCCAACGCATTCCTCTTCCATCACCTCGAAGTGGCGCATGCCGTTGACGAACTGCGTGATTGCCTGATGCGAGGTGTCCTCGCAGGCGATGTGACAACGGCCGCATTTGATGCAGGCATCTTGGTCGATCTTCGCCTTGGCGACATAGTTGAGGTTCAGATACTGCCAGTCGGATACGTTTGCAACGGCGCGGCCGGTGATATCGTCGAGCGACCTGTGGCCCTTGGCGTCCATCCAGTCGGAGAGTCCGGTGATCATCTCCTGCACGATCTTGAAGCCATAGGTCATGGCCGCGGTGCAGACCTGCACGTTGCCGGCGCCGAGCGCCAGGAACTCGGCAGCATCGCGCCAGGTGGTCACGCCGCCGATACCGGAGATCGGCAGGCCGTATGTTTCCGGATCGCGGGCGATCTCGGCCACCATGTTGAGCGCAATCGGCTTCACCGCCGGGCCGCAATAGCCGCCATGGCTGCCGCGGCCATCGATCGACGGTTCAGGAGAAAATGTGTCGAGATTGACCGCGGTGATCGAGTTGATCGTGTTGATCAGAGAGACGGCGTCCGTACCGCCGGCCCTGGCGGCACGTGCCGGCTTGCGGATGTCGGTGATGTTCGGCGTCAGCTTGGTGATGACCGGCATGCGGGTATACTGCTTGCACCAGCGCACGACCATCTCGATGTATTCCGGCACCTGCCCGACCGCGGAGCCCATGCCGCGCTCGGACATGCCGTGAGGACAGCCGAAATTGAGTTCGATGCCGTCGGCGCCGGTCTCCTCCACGAGCGGCAGGATCGCCTTCCAGGCATCTTCCTCGCAAGGAACCATGATCGAGGCGATCAGGGCGCGGTCCGGCCAGTTCATCTTCACCTGCTTCATTTCGCGCAGGTTGGTGTAAAGGTCGCGGTCGGTAATCAGCTCGATATTGTTGAGACCCAGCAGGCGGCGGTCGGCTCCCCAGATCGCGCCGTAGCGCGGGCCGTTGACGTTGACGACGGGCGGGCCTTCTTCGCCCAGCGTCTTCCAGACGACGCCGCCCCAGCCCGCCTTGAAGGCGCGCTCGACGTTATATGCCTTGTCGGTCGGCGGCGCAGAGGCGAGCCAGAACGGGTTGGGCGACTTGATGCCGACGAAATTGTTGCGGAGATCAGCCATTGTTCATTCTCCTCACGCGACGGCGGCGGCTGGCTGCGCACCGGCAGCAAGCACACGGTTGATGGATTCGGCAGCATCACGGCCATGCGCGACGGCAGATACGGTCAGGTCATCGCCGCCGAAGACGCAGTCGCCTCCCGCCCAGACGCCGTCGAGCGAGGTGCGGCCTTCGCCGTCGATTGCGATCCGTCCCGATTCCATGCGCAGCGAACCAAGACCGGATGCTTCAAAGGTCTGGCCGATCGCCTTGAAGATTTGATCGGCGGCGATGACGCCGGTTTCGCCGGTGGTGACGAGACGCCCGTCGACGAGCCTGGTATATTCCACCTCGATCGCGGCGACCTTGCCGTCCTGCGACAGGATGGACTTCGGCGCCAGCCAGTGGCGGATGATGACACCCTTTGACGTTGCGAGGTCCTGCTCGAACTCCGAGGCGTTCATATGCTCCTTGCCCCGGCGGTAGCAAATCGTCACTTCTTCGGCGCCTAGCAGTTTTGCCTGAACGGCCGCATCGATAGCGGTCATCCCGCCGCCGAGAACGACGACACGGCGGCCGATGGCAACATCGGCCTTGTTCGCCGCTTGACGCAGACCGGCGATGAAATCGACCGCGTCTTCGACACCCGGCAGGTTCTCACCATCGACGCGCAAGGCATTGACACCGGCAAGGCCGATGCCGAGGAAGACGGCGTCGTACTGGGACTGCAGATCGGCAAGCGAGAAATCATGGCCAAGCTGCTGGCCGTGGCGGACTTCGATACCGCCGACCGACAGCACGTAATCCACTTCCTTCTGGGCAAAGCCGTCGACTGTTTTGTAGGTGGCGATGCCATATTCGTTCAGGCCTCCGGATTTCGACCTGCTGTCATAGATGACGACGTCGTGGCCCTTCACCGCAATACGGTGAGCGGCGGCAAGGCCGGCCGGTCCGGCGCCAATAATTGCGATCCTCTTGCCGGTCGAGGCAGCGCGTTCATAAAACTGCCTGTCAGCCTGAATGGCCATATCAGTGGCGTAACGCTGAAGGCGGCCGATCTCGACGGGCTTCTCCTCTGCGGTGTTGCGCACGCAGGCCTGTTCGCAGAGCTCTTCGGTGGGACAGACGCGGGCGCACATGCCACCCAGGATGTTCTGGTCAAAGATCGTCTTGGCCGAACCTATCGGGTTGCCGGTTGCGATCTGGCGGATGAACAGCGGGATGTCGATGGAGGTGGGACAGGCCGTCATGCACGGCGCATCATAGCAAAAATAGCAACGGTCGGCGGCGACCAGCGCCTCATGATTGTCGAGGCGCGGATGCAGATCGGAAAAGTTAGTTTCATACTCGGCGCCCGAGAGCCGGCCGGAATGAATCCCAGTTTCCAGTCGTTCCATTGAAGTTCCCTCATTATTGGTAAACGGCTAGTGAGGGAAAGCGTAACTCAGGATAAAAAATTTATCAAACGGTAAAATTTTGAACTTTGTATCCGCATAAGTCTCTGTCTTTATTACATCAGTTCGCAGCGTAGGGTGCGTCCGAGCCTTCTCGATGAAGGATGGCATTCGCACCTTGCCAAAAATATTCATAAAAATTCAATTTTTTTCCGAACCTTGCGGAACCAAAGGTCCACGCGGTCGTTAATGCGGCATCCGGATGATGATCGCATCGACCCAACATGCGCGCCCCCAACCCATCATCCGGACTACTCACGGTCCCCTCCCGATGAGTGAAAACAGCCAGTGCGCCGCCCTCGCACTGGCTGTTTTTTGTTGAGGCCCGGCGCTGCGAAGCTCAGGGACGCTTCAGGATTTCAAATTCCGTCTCGGGGATCTGCAGGTAATATTCTATACGGCCAGGGACGAGCCGGAGTTCCGCCTTGCCGTTCATAGAGGAGGGAACGACGCGTTCCAGCACGGTCTTGCCGAAGCTGTTTTCGCTGAACTCGTGAACCTCTGTCCGGTTCGGAAGGATTTCCACCCAGGCGATCTCGATCGCTTTCTTGTCGTTGTGCCTGGCTTCCTTGCAGTTCAGCGTGATCGAGGAGCCGCCGCCGGCAATTGCTCCATAGGAGGCCGAATTGACGATGAGCTCATGAAGCGCCAATCCGAGATGTACGGCGGCATTCGGGGTCATATGCGCGTTGATGCCGAAGATCGGCATTGAGCCTGCCGTTTCCGGCCAATAGGGTGCGAACTGCTTTTGCGCAAGGTCGAAGAGATAGGCGCCGCGCCAGCTCGAATCCGTAATGAGATCCTGCGAGTTGGAAAGCGATTGAAGGCGGCCGCGGAACTTTGCAAGGAAGCTGTCGAGCGACAGCGTATTGCGGGCCGTCTGCGTCGCAATGCCCTGAATGATCGCCAGCAGGTTCTTGGAGCGGTGCGACAGTTCGCGCAGGAGCGATTTCAGCACCTTTTCACGGTGCCGCATCTCGGTGACTTCGGAAATGACCGAAAGAATGCCGAGGGAGCCGCCGTTGTTGATGCGCTGTACTTTGAGTTCGTAGGTCCGGACCTCGCCATCCACGTCCATATCGATCTCTGCATTGGTCGCCGCCCCGGTTTCGAGCACCTTGAACTTCAGGGTCCTCAGATAATCGCCATGCGCCTTGCCGAAGAGGTCGCTGTCGCTGCCGCCGGCGAAAAACAATTCGGCGAAATGGCGGGGAAGATTTTCGGCGTAGGAAAGTGTCAGCGTCGAATCCTGGAAGAGAATAGAAATTCCAGCGCTACTCAGCGCCCGCTCCATCATCGCGGACTTGCCCTCCAGCGCGAAGGGCTTGCCGGTTAATGGTTCTGTCGTATTCACCAGGCCGCCTTTCCTTCGATCCTTCTTGTTCAGCTGGAAAGAGGTTGCCATTTCAGGAACCCCGCTGGTCATTTTATGACCAAGCGTTGGAGAAACAGTTAAAGCTGTTGCCGGAGCGCCCCAGCTAGCTGGGAACGCCTCGCTATTGCCTTTGTTCCGTCGCTTCGGTTCTGCTTCATGCCGCGACCTTGGTGGATTCATTGAAGAATAGCGCCTGGCTGATCAAAGCCTTGACCATGTCTGGATTGAATGGCTTGGTGACCAGGAACGTCGGTTCCGGCCGCTCGCCTGTCAATAGGCGCTCTGGAAAAGCGGTGATGAAAATCACGGGCACGCTTGATGTCTTCAAAATGTCGTTCACGGCGTCGATGCCGGAGCTGCCGTCGGCAAGCTGGATATCGGCAAGGACCATGTTCGGTTTGGTCTTGTTGTAAAGAGCCACGGCCTCTGAATGGGTGCGGGCGATTCCGGTAACCTTATGGCCGAGGCTTTCGACCATCTGTTCGATATCCATCGCGATCAGGGGCTCGTCTTCGATGATCATGATATCGGTGGCCACCTGGCGGGAGATCTCCTGCGAGGCCTTGTCGAGCAGGCTCATCACTTCCTGGTCATCGGTCTCGAGGATGTCGGCGATTTCGCCGACGCGGAAATTCTCGACCGACGCGAGGATAAAGGCCTGGCGGGCAAGCGGCGAGACCTTGCCGAGGTTTACGGTCGCTCGCTGTTCCCAGGCGTAAGGCGATGCCGGCTCGGGAATCTGGATGGCGGTGGAACCAAACAGTTTCGTGAACAGTTTGTAGAGCGCGACGCGGTCGTTCTCGGTATCCGGGAAAATCGAAATATCGGCGATGATCGCTTCCAAAACAGCGGCAACGTAAGCATCACCTGAAGTCTGGGTGCCGGTCAGCGCGCGGGAATAGCGACGCAAATAAGGAAGATGCGGCGCAATTCGAGTAGAAAGTGTCATTAAAAACTCCCGTCCGTAGGCCATAACTGGCTCTAATGCAGTGGAAACGTCGCGCTATTAAAAAAGTTCCAGTATATGCGGAACTTTTTTCACAGCCTTGCATTATGCTGGCGACGAATGAAGGGCGTACCGCGATTTTGAGACTCGATAAACGGCAAGTATTTCAGCACCAACCGCCTCGGGCGGCGGAAGGTGCTGTTGGCATATCAAGCCGCAGCGCAAACGTATCGTCCATTCAGACAAAGACAACGGCAAGAAGCGACGAGTTGATGAAAAAGCAGCAGACAGAAGAACAGAATCAGCAGCGGCTCGAAACGCGCGCAAGCGATATCCTCGATCCAAACAACCAAATCGGCGTCAAACTGCGGTCCCTTTATGCCGCCGCGCAGGACGAGGCAATCCCCGATCGTTTTCTCGACCTGCTCGAGAAGCTGGACCAGGCTGAGATGTTGGCTTCGGCCAAACTGGCCGATTAAGGGCGGGCTGATGGATAAGGCTAAACCAAGCTTCAAACGCGAACTGCTGGCGGCATTGCCGAGTCTGCGTGCATTCGCGATTTCGCTGATCGGCCGGCACGATCGCGCCGACGACTTGGTGCAGGACACCATCATGAAGGCCTGGGCAAAGCAGGATCACTTCGAAATGGGCACCAACATGAAGGCCTGGCTTTTCACGATCCTGCGCAACGAACTTTATAGCCAGATGCGCAAGAGCGGCCGCGAGATCCAGGATAGCGACGGCCTTTTCACCGAATCCATGGCGATGCATCCGGCGCAGTACGGCGCCCTCGACCTGCAGGATTTCAAGAAGGCGCTTGATCAACTGCCGCCAGACCAGCGCGAGGCGATTATTCTCGTCGGCGCATCGGGCTTCTCCTACGAAGAGGCCGCGGAGATCTGCGGATGCGCCGTCGGCACGATCAAGAGCCGCGTCAACCGCGCGCGCCAACGGCTCCAGGAACTGCTGCAGATTTCCGGCGAAGCGGATTTCGGCCCGGATTCGACATCCGCGCCGCTAACATCGAAAGCCTTCGCCTTCTGATCCATGTGTTGAATGGGAGGAAAGCCGGCTGCCTCAGGGCGTCGGTTTTCGTTGTGCAGAAGCTGAAGGCTCGCCCTGAAAACTGGTCAGCAATGCCGGTGGTGCTGCTGCCCAGATTGATGGTCACCAGCTGTTTTCATGACCGGTATCGCTAGGTGAGTGCGGCTTGCGGGCAAGGATTGCCGTTGCAATCTCGGGCGACCCGAGGCAAATATTCAGGTAGCCACGAACGGGTATGGGCCAGCCTTTGTTCGGGCTGGCCATCTCCGTCGGCACGCGCCTGGCCTTGGCGTGCACTCTATGGACAACCAGCGGGACGACGTTTGGCCGAAGCGGCCGGTTGGTCCCGACAATGGGACTTCCAGACTGGCTGGAGGTCACCATTGCTAATCGCGGCGCTTGGAGCCCATCAGGTTAGTTGCAACCAGCGCGGCAAGCACTCCTGCCGTCAAAAGCGGCTGTGAACGCACAAGGCCGATGCCGACGGCTGCCAGCGACTCGATCGCCAGGCGGCGCTCCTGCGCTCGACGCGCTTCCCGTGCATTCATCATCGTCATGATGATCAGCACGACGATGCCGATCAGCAGCGCGCATGCCGCAAGAAAGAGGGCAGCACCCACTGCTCCGTAGATGCCCGCGAGCCAGATTGTTCCGGCTGTCACCACAAGTACATAGGCCGTCAGAAGGAAGATGGCGGCGAGCACAATGAAAATACCGTTGCGCTTGGTTCGCGCAACGGTCCTTTGGAAACTGTTTCCTATCAAAAGGCTGAGGATCGGCAAGAGCATCGATCCTCCTTAACGGCGTGCGAGGAGCGCGAGCACGAGGCCGAAGGCGGCCGCCGCACCGATCGTTGCGATCGGATGCCTGCGTACCGTATGGCGAACTTCGTTTGCGCCGCGCAGATAGCTCTCCTGCAGATCGTGAAGCAGGTCTTCGCTGCGGCCGAGGAGTTCGTCATAGCCGGCGGCCGCCTGATAGCGGAGCTTCTCGCCGCGTCGCCGCGAATCTTTCGCAACCAGTTTCGTCAGGCTCGCGATTTCGTCGCGCAGGCTTTCGATCTGATCCTCGATCGTGGATTCGATGTCGTGAAGCGTACCGTTGCCATGGCGCCGGCCGCGGATGGACGGGAGGATGGAAGCCATGATGCTCTCCTTGGCATGGGCGCGCGCAAAGGCGCGCCGGTTTCAAACGTCAGCACCGATCATTGCAATAAGTAGTATCGCCCGGCATTGATCCAAATCATCGACACGACAACGCGCTTGCCAATCAAAAGTTCCGGCCGTTAGCGGCCGGCCAGCGCGCTGTGAGCCAGGACAAAGGGCGTTCCGTCCGTCGGAACCTGATTGATGCGCAGCGGGCATCCGAATACAGATTGCATGCGCTCGTCCGTGAGCACGTCGCTGACGCTGCCGGCAGCGCTTAGTCCCCCGGCTCTCATAAGTACGATCTGGTCGGCGAAAAGAGCAGTCAGGTTAAGATCGTGCATGACCGCGATCACGCCGCCGCCTGCGTCGCAAAATTTTCGTGCAAGGCTCATGATCGTCAGCTGATGGCTTATGTCGAGGCTGGATACCGGCTCATCGAGCAGCAGCCAGCAGGGTTTTCCCTCCACGACCGGCTCGCAGATCTGGCACAGCACGCGCGCGAGCTGGACGCGTTGCTGCTCGCCGCCCGAAAGCTCCTGGTAAAATCGGCCTTCGAAGCCTCCAAGGTCGACGGCGGCGAGCGCCCGCGCCGCGATCTGCTCGGCCCGTTCGTGGTGCAGGTTCAGCCCCGTCGTCAGTCCCATGCGCACGACCTCGCGCACCGTGAACGGAAAGGAAATGGCGCTTGCCTGCGGAAGCACGCCGCGAATGGCAGCCAGCTGCCAGGGTTGCATCGTCTTGACCTCCTCGCCGTTGATGCGCACGCATCCGTCGCACGAAAGCTCGCCTGAGATCGCCTTCATTGTGGTCGTCTTGCCGGAGCCGTTCGGTCCGGCGATCGCCGTCAATTGGCCGGCCTTCGCCGTAAAGCTGACGTCATGCACGATAGTCTTGCCCGACAGGCGGACCGAGATGCCGGAAAGTTCGATCATCGAAATTCACTTTTAGAGCGCAAGCCGCGAGCGCTGCCGCAACAATATCCACAGGAAGAAAGGTCCGCCGACGGCAGCCGTGATGATGCCGATTGGCAATTCGGCGGGCGCGACGATGGTGCGCGCCAGAACGTCGGCGAAGATCAAGAGCGAGCCGCCGAGAAGAGCCGAGGCCGGCAGCAGATAGCGATGGTCGGGCCCGATGATCATGCGAAGCAGATGCGGCACGACTATGCCGACAAAACCTATTCCGCCGCTGACGGCAACCGACGCGCCGGTTGCCGCGGCAACGGTTACGATCGCGATATTCTTCAGCCGCTGAACCGAAACGCCCATATGAAATGCTGCCGCCTCGCCAAGGGTTATGGCATTCAGTCCGCGCGCCATGAAGGGCAGGATTGCGAAAGATGCCAGAATGATCGGCGCGGCGGCGGCGATCTTCACCCAAGTTGCGCCTGCGAGCGAGCCCATGGACCAGAAAGTGAGATCGCGAAGCTGCTGGTCGTTGGCGATATAGGTCAGCAGCCCTGTCATCGCACCGGTGAGCGCTCCGAGCGCGATTCCAGCCAGCAGCATCGTGGCGACAGAGGTCTGGCCATTGGTCGTTGCGATCCGGTAAAGCAGCACCGTCGTGACAAGGCCGCCGCCGAAAGCTGAAACCGGCAGGGCATAGATTCCGAGAAGCGCAAATAATGGCAGGGCGATCGTTCCGCCGAGCACGATCATCACGACAGCGCCGAAGCTCGCTCCGGACGACACGCCGACGAGGCCGGGATCGGCAAGCGGATTGCGGAACAGTCCCTGCATCACGGCGCCGGAGACGGCGAGCGAGCCGCCGACGAGAAAGCCGAGGATCGCCCTAGGCATCCGGATGTCAAAGATGATGATCCGGTCGCGCGTGGTCAGCGCCGCCTGCGAACCTGCCACGTTTGCAATCACGTCGACAATCGAGGCATCCGACGCGCCGGTGGTCACCGAAAACAGCAGCGACAAGGCGGAACCCACCACGAGCAGGCCAATCACGAAGACCGCCAGGCGGCGCCGATCGCCTGCCCGGCGGTGCTCGCGAAACGCCGCTATCGAAAGAAGCGATCGTTTCCGTCCCGTCATGGCGGCCAGCAGAGCCATCTTAGCCCCCGTAGATGGCCGCGTTCAATTCGCGGACGGCGCCTGCCGTGCGCGGACCGAAGCCCAAAAGATGCAGGCCATCCATGCGGATGACCGCCTGCTTCCGGGCCGCGGGGGTCAGGGCGAGCGCCGGCTGCTTGAAGAGGTCGTCGTTGGCGGCCGCGTGACTGCCCTGACGGTTCATCATCAGGATCACGTCTGGCTTTGCCTCGACGATAGCCTCGTCGGTCACCGGTTTGTAGCCTGAGAAGGTGCCGACGGCATTGATGGCACCCGCGAGCTTGATAATGCCATCAGCCGCCGTGTCCGCGCCGGAGGCCATGATCTTGCCGCCCTGCGTGCTGAGGATGAAAAGCACGCGCTTGCGTTCCGCTTCCGGCCGCTTGCCGGCCTCGGCAATCGCGGCATCCAGATCGGCGCCGACCTTGGTTTCCAGCGCCTTGGCCTTGTCGGACACTGCAAGCAACGTGCCGATCTTGTTTATCTTCGTCAGGATGCCGGCCCGATCATAGCTATTTGGAACCGTCTCGAACGGCACGCTGGCGTTCTTCAGGACGGTCAGCGCTTCAGGCGGACCGGATCCTTCCACCGCGATGATCGCGGTCGGGTTGACGGCAAGGATGCCTTCCGGAGAGAGAGCCCGCATATAGCCCACGTCCGGCAGCTTCAAGGCCGCGTCGGGATAGGTGCTGGTGGAATCGCGGGCGATGAGGCGGCCCTCTTCGCCAAGCGCATAGACGATTTCGGTCACGTCGCCGCCGACGGCGACAAGACGCGAGGTGTCTATCTTTTTCGGTTCCTCGGCCCGCGCCGCCCGGATAAAGCTATTTCCCGCCGTTGTGGCGGCCAGCAAAGGCAGCGCCATGACGGCTGCGGTCAGTGCCAGTTCGCAAAGCCGGAGGCGGCTCAAGTTCGAAGCTATTCTCATCGTTCCCACTCCCTTACGCTGCGATGCTCGTTCCGGCCTTCGGCAGGCTTTCGATGATCTCGCGCCAATCGGTACGCTCGTCGAAACCTTCCTTCCGCTTGCCGAAGAACTGGATGATCATTTCGCCGTTGGCGTCATAGGCTTCCAGAGAGGTGACATGGCCATCCTTGGTAGGCTTGCGCACGGCCCAGGTCTCGGCGATGTGGTCCTGGCGGAGATGCAGGTGAAAGGTCGGATCCATGATGTTGATCCAAGGTCCCATGGCCTGAACGGTAAAGATCGGGCCGGAATGGATCTGCACGATGCCGTTATTCGCGACAAAGCACATGATCGGCAGACCGGCCCTGACGCAGGCGTTCATCATCTCTGCCGTCGCCATGTTGTCGAGCTTCCAGGCGTAATCGTCGCCGACCGTGCGCAGCGCGGCCTGGCGGCCGATTTTCAGGCGCTTCAACATGCCGAAGAATTCATGCGTGTCTGTGAGCTTGCTCCAGTTGGCGCGCAATTCGTCGCGGTCGACGTCGCCCGATTCATCCTCTGAAGCGGAGATTTCGGCCTCGACGATTTCCTGCGACTGGTCGTCCAGCTTCAGATCAGCGATGATCGAGCGGTAGGCCTCGACGTTCGAGTTCGGACGCAGATGCACCTTGTGAACCGCTTTGCCAGCCTTGTCGAAATACTGCAGGCTGAGGCGTTCGTCGTCGCCGATCTTCTTCGTGACGGCAAAGCCATGGGCCCAGCGGGTCGGGAAGATGCGAAGGTCGATGTTTTCGCCAAGCACGATTGCGCTTTGCATGCCCATCTTGATGTTTTCGAAGATGCCGATTTTTTCGTGGACGGCACTTTCATTGCGCGACAGCGCCATGACTTCGCCGAGTTCGGCCACGCGCTCGAGAAGCTTCAGCGCGCTGGCGTCGATGCGAGTTGCGGAAATGCCGACTTCGGCGGCGACGAGGGCCGCTTCGGAAATGTTTAGCCGCGATGCGATATCGCGCTCGCGCATCTGCGGATTTTCGGCGCGGAACGCGCGAATTTCGGCCGGCGCCGGTCTGGTCTCATCAGTCATCTGCTACCCTTACTTATTGAGAATGAGTTTGCCCTGCCGGGTAATTTTCATGCGGTAGACCACGCCACCATGCCGGATCACGATCTCGTTCGCACCGCGGAAAATGTCCGCGCTTTCGATGGTGCGAATTTCGGCTGCCTCCCGCGGGAGAGGCGCATGCTTAAAGGTGTCTGGCTTCTCAACCATCATATCGGTTGGCAATTTTCCGCTGGTGCCGGGGGTTGTTTTCCTCCGGCCACGATACAATTAACTTGACTTTCATAGTCATCATTTTTTAAACACGCAATAGAAGAGTTTCACACTCAAGTTCTGAAAAATCAGTGGAGAAGCGATGATGGCGGCGGGCAGATTTGCAGCACTTTTGGCAGGCGGATTGATAGCGGCCGGAAGTCTTTGCTCCGCTTATGCGCAAGGCGGCGCCGCAACCGCCCCTGCAAATCCCCTCGAAGTCGAGTTGAATGCGCTGACGCCCTCGCAGAAGGGCTGCATGATGACCTTCGTGGCGCTCAACAAACTTGCAGCACCCGTCAACAAGATCTCGTTCGAACTTGCCTTCTTCAACGACAAGAACACCGTCGACAAGATCACCGTGCTCGACTTTCGCGATCTGCCGCAGGGCAAGAAGCGCGTGCGGCAGTTCGACATGCCGAATTTGAAGTGCGAGGCCGTGACCCGCATTCTCATCAACGATACGCCGGTCTGCGATGGCCCGGCAGCGGGCGAATGCATGAAAGGTCTCGTTACCCGTTCGCAGATTAGCGTTCCCTTCGAGGGGTGAGCAATTTGCGCCGGGGCGCTCTCCGGCGGGCTTCAGTTTCAAACCGGGCCGGGGCAGGCATATGGCAATTCCAGCGAAATCCAGGTTGCGACACGATTTCATCGTGGAGCAGGACGCTGACGGCTTGAACGACAATATGCCGGGCATCCATCCCGGGCATGAACTGCCCGAGCTGCGCCATGCGCAGCGCCAGCCCGCCGCAGAAGCCGTCATCCACTATGCGCGCCACTCGCTCATCGAATCCTTTCCGGAACATCCGCAGGCTCGCAAAACAGGAGCGGCAGACGTGCCGCCGATGGACCATGATGCCCTTGAAAAGCAGGCAAGCGAGCCGAAGCCGAGCAAGCGACGCGTAGCCACCGCCTGCCTGACCTCGTTTGCCTTTCATGCCATCCTCGTCACGGCTCTGGCAATCGGCTTGGCCGTGACGCCACACGACCCGGAGGAGGAAGCAGGCGAGGCAGTGAGTGTCGTCATTCTAGGCGATTCGGAAGCCGACCAGGCCTCTGCCGGCGATCCGGATCTGCAGGTCGAGCCGCAGCCGGAAGTCGTGGTTGCAGAGATGGTGCAACCGAAGACGGTTCAGCCGACAGAAGTCCAGCCGGCGGAGGTTCCAACGGAAAGGGTGCAGCCGACGCAGGCAGAGGCTGTAGAGCCAGTCCAGGAGGTTACGCGGGTCTCCCCGCAGACTGTGACCGCGGAAGAGCCTGAGGTGCTGACGTCGAACGTTCCCGCTGAGACCTCGCTCGTCCAGCCGATGGCCACGCATGCACCGGAGGAATTGAAGCCCGTCGAGCCGGTCGAGGCCGCCGAAGCGCTGCCGGAGCCGGTGCAGCCGGAAAAGGCACCGGCACCGACAGTCAAACCGAAGGCTGAAAAGCCGGCGCCGGTGGAAAAGAAGGAGCCGCCCAAGAAGACGGAAAAGAAGGTTGCCGGCTCTCAAGGCGAGAACAAGCAGGATTCCAGGCGAGGGGCCAGCGATGGAAGCGAGACGGCAGCCTCCAGCCACAATTCGCGCAGTGCCGGAAGCTCGGGCGGTGCCGGAAGTGCAGCCGTTGCAAATTACCCCGGCAAGGTGCAGTCGCGCATTCGCCGCACCGTCAAGGTGCCCACGGAATATAAGCGGATGAGCGCTGCGATAAGTGTCCGAGTGCGCCTGACGATCGGGGGCGACGGTTCGCTGACGTCTGTTTCCGTCGCGCGTAGCTCGGGAATTCCCGAGCTGGATCAAGCAGTTGTGGCCGGTGTCCGCCGTGCCTCGCCATTCCCGCCGCTGCCTTCTGAATGGGGCAAGCCGGTCTGGACCTTCACGCAGGACGTGCAGATCTCGGGCCGGCGGTAAAATATGACAAAACCTGTCAACTTTATACTTTACTGTAAAACTCAGGTTTAATAAGGTCCGTTCGCACACGTTAGAATCGTGTGACGATTAACGAGCGAACGGGTGATAAATGGCTCGGAAGGCTAAGAAGGGATCTAACCGGGAAATCCGCGTGAACGCGGATGTGGCAGCGCAGACGGCGCAGCAATCTTCCGGTGGATCGAGACTGGATGGCCGCAGTTTCCTCTATGTCGGCGGCCGCGATTGCCAGGTGGCCCATCTGCGCCAGATCGCGAGCAGCTTCGGCGCCGAACTGATCCATCATGACGGCGGACTGCGAGAGGCGGTCTCACGGATCGATACGGTTCTGCCCTCCGTCGACTGCGTGTTCTGCCCTATCGACTGTATCAGCCACGATGCCTGCCTGCGGGTGAAGACCGGTTGCAAGAAGTTCGGCAAGGCCTTCATTCCCCTGCGAAATGGTAGCAAATCAAGCCTGGAGCGTGCGCTGCAGACCATGAACGAACGAGACAATTCCCGATGAAAGACCAACGCCCTGAAGGGCTCATGATGATCGGCCTGCACAAGCTCGCCGCCCAGAACGGCGACGGCCTCGTGCCCGAGCTCTACGATCTCCTGGTGAAAAATGCCGAGCGCCAGCAGCTTTATGCGAACGTGATGGAGTTTCCTGTCTGGGAAGCGCGCATGCCCGGAGAAAAGACCGATGCAGCGCTTGGCCGCGAGGCGGCAAACGGCAATAATGTCGTTGCTTTCCCGCACGCCCGCGCGGACGGCAAGAAGGTGTGAGGAACTGGCGATGTATATTGCGATGAACCGCTTCAAGGTCGCAACTGGCGCCGAGGCGGATTTCGAAAACGTCTGGCGCAACCGCGACTCCAGTCTTGCGCAGGTGCCCGGCTTCGTCGAGTTCCGCCTGCTGCGAGGCACGACGGATGCCGAGGAGGGCTATACGCTTTTCTCCTCGCACACGCTCTGGCAGAGCGAAGAGGATTTCCAGAACTGGACGAAATCCGAGAATTTCCGCACGGCGCACCGCAATGCGGGTAACCATAAGGTCATGTACAAGGGGTCGCCGGTATTCGAAGGTTTCAATGTCGTGGACGGCATATGAGCGGCGATCCGGACCGTATCGAAGTTCTGCCGGTCCTGCCCTCGCTCGATATCGACGAGACGCTTGCCTTTTATCGTGACGAACTCGGCTTTGCGCAGATCGTGCACCAAACGCCTGATTATCTGATCGTGAGGCGCGACCAGATGGAGCTGCATTTCTGGCGCACCAACGATGCCAGCCTGCCGGAGAAGACGTCGATCTATCTGCGCGGCGGACGCATTGCGGCCCTCCACGCGGAATATAGCGCAAGGGGCGTAAGGCATCTGACGGATATGCAAGTGCGGCCCTGGAACATGGAGGAATTCTACATCCATGATCCGCACGGCAACTTGCTGCGCTTCGGCCGCGTGCCGCAGCGCTAAGCTTGTGGTTTGCTGCGCATCAGGCCGCCGGCGGCGATCGCCAGCCAGCCGAGCATCATTGCCCAGCCGCCAGCTGGCGCGGCAAAGGGGAATAGCCCGATCCCCGTAAAACGCACCATCACGAGATCGCCGGCAAAGAGCAGTGTGCCACCGATGATCAGAAAACCGGCCAGACGGGCGGTTTTGATCTTCTCAAGACCGATTGCCAGACCGAGCAGGGCAGGGGCATGTGCCAGGCACATTGCGGAGGCGGAGGCTGCGAGCGCGGCTTCACCGCCGCCGTGCGCCGCTACGGCTGCAAGTGCCACGCCTGCCGCGCCGAAGAGACCGGCAAAGACGAAGAATAGCGGTGCGGCACGCGTGTTCGAGATCATGGTTGGACCTGCTCCCTGTTCTGCATGTGAAACGCCGCCGTTCGATCGGCGGCCAGATGATCTCACGCAGCTTCTCGTTAACAATCGTCTCGTCCATTGCACGTCGAAAGCAGAGCAGCCACTCGTCACGCTCGACCGGGCCGATCGCGGCGGCGAAATGGCGGCTGCGCAGTCGCGGGTGGCCGCGTTTGTCGGTATACAGTGGCGGACCGCCGAGGTAGCCGGTCAGATATTCGTAAAATTTCTCCGCGCTGCCTTCGAGACTTGGCGGATGGACCGCGCGGACGCGCCTTGCTTCGGGCAGCGAGTCCATCAGCTCGTAGAAACGCTGCGTCAGCGCCCTCACCGTGAGATCTCCGCCGATCGCCTGATAAAGCGTGATTGCCTCTTCCATCAAATTCCGCCTCCTGAACTCCGCTTCTTAATGCACTTCCACTGCCCTGATCGCAACCGGTTGCGACGGTCCGCGGCATTTCACCCAGCAGGGTCAGAACGCAGATTCTGATTGACAAAACCGTCCAGACGGTATTTTTAGGACAACATGTCAACTGCTCATCATCGCAAGAAACAGCCCGTTCTCGTGCGCCGGCAATTGCTGGATGTCGCCGCACGCCTTGCGACGGAGCAGGGCATGGCGTCCGTGACGCTCGACGCCGTCTCCGGCGCATCGGGCATCAGCAAGGGCGGCTTGCTGCACCATTTCCCGACCAAGAATGCGCTGCTGGATGCGTTGTTCGACAGTCTGCTCGAACGTTTCGATCAAGAGCTCGAGGAACTGATGCGGGCCGATCCGGTGTCGCACGGGCGCTTCACGCGCGCCTATCTTTTCGTATGCGCCGACATCAAGAAAAGGACGGATGACTCCCGTCACTGGACGCAGGTGACGATTGCAATGCTGGCCGAGCCGCGACTGCGCCAGCGTTGGCGGGAATGGGTACGGAAGCGGGCCGACGAATATGTCGGCACCGACTCGTCGATCGACGCTCAGATCGTGCGCTTTGCTGCCGATGGTCTCTGGCTTGCCGACGCGACCGAGAGCCACTTGATCGGTACTGCCGAACGCAGCGCGCTGATTGGCCGGCTTACTGAACTTACCAAGCGCTAATTTTTCAAAGGACAGAACCATGAGCCCGGCTGCCGTCTACGCGCTGCTTTTCGCCGCAATCGTACTGGAAGTGATCGGCACGACCGCGCTGCAGCTTTCGCAGCAGCTCACGCGTTTCTGGCCAAGCGTACTTCTCGTCGTCTGCTACACGGCTGCCTTCTACGTCCTGTCGCTCACTTTGAAGGTGATACCGGTCGGTATTGCCTATGCGATCTGGAGCGCATTGGGGATAGTGCTGATTTCGGTGGTCGGGTTTGTCTATTTCAAGCAGCGGCTCGATCTTCCCGCCGTGATCGGGCTTGGGTTGATCATTACCGGCGTTTTGGTCGTCAACATCTTTTCGAAGTCCATTTCTCATTGATTTCTCTGGACTTTCTTCGCTCATTGCCGTGTTTTGGAGGAGGGGTGCCAACAGGTCTGTGTGCCGGGTGCGTTGACGAGCATCGCGAATGCCCCAAATGAGCCGGTAAGGAAGGCACAGGAGCCGATTGAAAAGCGCGGCCCGAAACCGCACCGAACGGCCAAGCCGCTCACTGCTGAGGAAGCATTCATGCGACTACTCGTTCTTGGTACGGGCGTAATGGCGAAGAACCAGTTGCGCCATTTCGCGCACATGGATGGTGTCGAGGTCGTCGGCGCGGTCGATACCGATCCAGATCGCCTGAAGCTCTTCGCCGATGAATTCGGCATCGAAAAACGCTTCCTGACATTGAACGACGCGATAGCCTGGGGTGATTTCGACGCTGCGACGAACGTCACGCCTGACCGCATCCATCACCCCACGACCATGGCGCTGATTGCTGCCGGCAAGCATGTACTTTGCGAAAAGCCGCTGGCGGAAAACTATCCGAAGGCTTTGGAGATGACGGAAGCGGCGGAAGCGGCCGGTGTCGTCAACATGGTCAACCTCACCTACCGCAACGTCGCGCCGCTGCAGCGCGCCCGCGAGATGGTGCTTGCCGGCGAGCTCGGCACCATCAAGCATGTCGAAGCATCCTATCTGCAGAGCTGGCTGGTGTCGCGGGCCTGGGGGGACTGGCGCACGGAATCGACTTGGCTCTGGCGGCTTTCGACCGGTCACGGTTCCAACGGTGTGCTCGGCGATGTCGGCATCCATATCCTCGACTTCGCCGCCTATGGCGCGGCAACCGACATCGACCACGTCTTTGCGCGGCTCAAGACCTTCAACAAGGCGCCAGGCGGCCAGATCGGCGAGTATCTGCTCGATGCCAACGACAGCTTCACGATGTCTGTCGACTTCGCCAATGGTGCGCTCGGCGTCATTCACGCGACCCGCTGGGCGACGGGCCATCTCAATGAGCTGAAGCTTCGCATCTACGGTGAACGGGGCAGCCTCGAGGTCATTCACCGGCCGAACGGCTCGCAGCTGCGCGGCTGCCTCGGCGAGAACATCGAGAGTGCGACCTGGAGGGACATCGAGGTCGCTCCGGTGCCAACAAACTACCAGCGCTTTGCCAAAGCGGTGATGAGCGGCGTGCAACCAGACCCCAACTTCCGCCATGCCGCCAACCTGCAGAAGGTGATTGATCTTGCCATGATCACCGAGCGTGAACGGCGCGAACTGAAGGTGTGATTTCCTCGCGACGCATACGAAAGTCGTGGCGCCCTCTGCGCCGACGCTCCATTAGTGGACGATATCAGTTCCAGGCGGGGGAACCGGGAAGACGCTATCCAGAGGAAAGCGGCGGGTCTCTGCATGGGAGACCGCAGCAAGCGCGCTACTTCTTCTCGCGCGAAGTTCCTCCTGGATGATCGAGTCCATGCCGAACTTGAAATTCCTGGTGCTGAACCGCGCTGCATGCGTGCGAATGGTTTCGGGGTCGAAATCCTCGGCATGTTCCTCGAACGACCGCACTGCATCGACGATGGCTTCAACGTTCTGCTCGTAAAATAGGAGGCCGGTTTCTCCCGGCACGACCGTTTCAAGCGCTCCGCCACTGCCAAAAGCGATGACCGGTCGGCCGCTCGCCATGGCTTCCACCGGGACAAGGCCGAAATCCTCCTCCCCGGGGAATATCAGGGCGCGGCATCGGGCGAGTTTTTCCTTGAGAACCGAAAAGGGCACACGCCCGAGGAATTTCACTGTCGGCCCGGCGATCGACTTCAGCATGGCAAGCTCCTTGCCTTCGCCGATGACGACGAGATTGCGCCCCATCTTGGAAAAGGCCCGCACGGCAAGATCGACCCGCTTGTAGGAGACGAGCTGCCCGGCGCAGAGATAGAAGTCCTCGATGGTCTCCGAGGGCGAATAATCCTCGACTGCCACCGGCGGATAGACGACCGTGGCGGAGCGTCCGTAATACTTGCCGATGCGCGCTTTTACATGGTGCGAGTTCGCGACGAAACGGTCGACGCGCATGCTGGTGCTGACATCCCAGGACCGCAGAAGCGGGGCGAGCACCGGAAGCATTATTCTGGAAGCGAGGCCGGCATGCGAACGATAGACGTGATAATGATCCCAGATATAGCGCATCGGCGAATGGCAGTAGCAGACATGTGTCGAATGCGGCGGAGCAATGATGCCTTTGGCAGGGCCGGATTCGCTCGAGATGATGAGGTCGTATCCGCTGAGATCCAGGCTTTCGAGCGCGAACGGCATCAGCGGAAGCAGCGACTGATAGTGCCTGACGGCACCCGGCAAGCGCTGCAGAAACGACGTCTTGACGATATGTCCCCTTATTTTTTCGGAAACTCGGCTTTCATCGTAAACGAGCGTGAAGATGTCGGCGTCTGGGAACATGTCGCAGAGGGCCTCGACGACCTTCTCGCCGCCGCGCATCGAAACCAGCCAGTAATGAACAATTGCGACACGCATGATGTCTCCCTCGCCAACCAGTCTGGCCATCATCGTTGAAGCGGAGGGCATTCCACAGCGCTTAGATTGGTCTGCTACGGCCTTAAAACGGTGTAGAGCCACGGCCGAAAGACCTATGTGGAGCGGACACTGGGCCGAAATTACTGCAACTGGAGGAAGCGGACGGCGGTTTTCTACTCCGTCTTCCCCAGATTGGACTAAAGCAGGCTGCCTCGCGGTGGATTTACTCGAATTGCATTAGGCGCATCATCGTCGTTCAGCGGTTTGCTCGCTGCAGAATGACGAGGAGAACAAGGTCGCGCCATGCCCATTGCTGCCGTACGCAATTCAATAACCGCATTGCCCGGCGCCCGTCGTGTCCTCCGCTTCATCATGGCGGCAGGGCTCATTGGCACCGCTTTCACCGGACAAGCCGTCCATGCTGCAGACGACAGCTACCGAATCCGAGCGCAGACCAGGATGAAGGTCTCGGTGGTGGAATGGGTGTCTTCAACGGGCGAGTACAAGGAATGGACCGCTCTCAACGGCGAATATGCCGTGTCTCAGCGCGGCGATATCTCGATGCCCATGGTCGGCGAGATTGCCGTTCTCGGCAAGACGACGCAAGAGACGGCGCTCCTGATCGGCGACAGGATCAAAAAACTGACGGGGCTTGCGACCGCTCCGATCGCCTCGGTTGAGATCGCCAAATACCCAATGGTCTACGTCACCGGTGCCGTCGAGCGGCCGAACGAGTTCGAATTCAGGCCAGGACTGACCGTCAAGCAAGCGCTTGCCCTGGCTGGCGGGCGGGAACGCCGCAATGACCGCTCCGGCGAATATGCCGACGCCGAGCAGATTCGCTATGCCGGGGAATTCAGCCGGCTCGAGCTTCAGGCAAAACAGCTCATGGCCCGCCGCGCCAGGCTGATCGCCGAGCTCTACGACAAGCCTTCCGTGGATTTTCCACCGGAACTGACCGGTGCCCCCGAAGGTTCAGTCGTGGGCCAGATACTGAAAAGCGAGAGCGCTCTGTTTACGGCAAGAGCCGACGCCTTGCGGCACCAGCTGGAATCTGCCGCAGATCTCATGAAGCTCTTGCGAAGCGAGATCACTGTGCTCGACGAAAAGATGGTGGCGCAGGAAAGGCAAGTCCAGATCGCCCAGGATGAGCTTGGCGACATCTCGAAACTCGTCGACACCAAGATCCTGACCACCTCCCGCAAGACCTCCCTCGAACGCATCGTCGCCGATATGCAGAGCGACAAGCTTGATCTGGTCGTCGCGTCCATGCAGGCCAAGCAGAAGCTGAACGAAACCGAACGCGAAGCCCTCAACCTGAAGGGTCAGCGCAAGACAGAGGTGGGGCAGGAACTGCAGGTAACAGAAGCGGAGCTGGAAGACGTGCGGCTGAAGCGCTCCACGACCGTTCAGCTGCTGCAGGCCGCAGGCGCGTCCGTTTCGCGCTACGAAAGCCTTCAGGCCGTCGACGTGCAACCGCTCGAATATTGGCTGACCCGCGGCGGCGATTCTGGCACCACCGCTCCGGTTCCAGATAGCGCTCAGCTCGAGCCGGGGGATGTGCTGGACGTTCGCTACAATGTCTCCAAGAACCTGGACGGTTCGATGCTTTCGTCCGCCAATCCTCCTTTGCGGGTGCAGTAAACCATATGAATTCGAGGATCGGGCAAAACAATATGGTTGTTCACGATATCGGCAAGCTTATCCCCGGCGACCAGTTCGGCAAGAAGCAGTCATCTGACACGGAAAACATATCGTTTGGCGACATATGGCGCTTTCTGCGGCGCCACACCCTGATGCTCGCCTTTTTCACGACGGTGGGCGCTGCCGCAGGCGGTGTTTATGTCGCTACCCAGCCGCCGCTTTTCTTCGCGGCTGCCCGCCTCGTCATGGATCCCGAGCAGGGCCGGATCGCGTCTCAGGATGCCTTCACCGGCACGATCATCATCGAGGCGGCTGAAATCGCCAGTCAGGTGGAGATCATCCAGTCGGAGCCGATCGCCAAAGCGGTCATCAACAAACTCAATCTGTCCGAGGATCCGGAAATCCAGGATAATTCGTCCTGGCGGTCGATCGCCAAAGACTGGCTGCATTCGATGATGAGCGAAGCAGCCGCACCCATCGCACCCGGCCAGGAGGCGTCGGACGAGGAGATACGTATGCGCAGGACGATGGCGTCGTTCCTGTCGAGGGTCTCCGTCGTCAGGGTAGGGCAATCCTATATCCTCGAAATCGGCTACAAATCCACCGATCCGCAAAAGGCGGCCCGCGTCGCGAACGCGCTTGCGCAAGCCTATATGGATTCGGCCGTCGCCGCGCGCGCCGCAGCAGCGCAAAGCGGAGCGAACTGGCTGGAAACCCGGTTGATCGACGTGGAAAAGCAAGCCCGGCAGGCGGCATTGGATGCGGAAGAATTCCGGGCCATGAACGGCATCATGGATCTCGGCACCACGTCGTCTCTGGACCAGCAGCAATTGTCCGAAATCAGCAGCCAAGCCATTTCCGCAAGCGCCGAGACCGCTGCAGCGTCCGCCAAGCTCGATACCCTCAATCGGCTGATGGCAGGGGAAGCGGTTGGCGGCAGCGTTCAGGAAACCATCGACAACCCCCGCATACAGAAACTCCAGGAGGATGTCAGCCTTGCCACGACCAGGCTGAACAATCTGATAAGCCGCTACGATCCCGGCAATCCCGCGATCGCGGCCGCAAAAGAGGAAGTGACAAGGCTGAGCGGAGAGATCAGGAACGAATTCGTCCGCATCCAGGAGGTATACAAAACGAACCTTCAGGTGGCCCAAACCCGCGAACGGCTCCTCAATGACCAGATGGCGGCTTTGACTGCTACCGGCACGGACAAGAACCTGGCGCGTGTGAAACTGACCGAAATGGAAAGCCGTGCGACCACCTATCGCCGGATCTATGAAGGAATTCTCCAACAACTGACGGGCACGTTGCAGAAGCAGTCCTTTCCGCTCGGAGACGCCCGCGTCGTGACGGCCGCATCCGCGCCGCTGACGAAGAGCTCGCCGAAACCCTCCATTATCCTGCCCTTCACCACGCTGATGGGCCTGGCGGGTGGTCTGATGATCGCGTTGCTTATCGATGGCAGGGGCAAGGGGATTCACCTGAACCCCAGACTGCGGCAGGAGCTCGGTATAGCTTCGCTCGGGAGCCTGCCCCTTCAGGGCGCAACGGTAGTCTTGCCCGCCGGGGCAAAGGCGGCAAACCTGCAGGCCGCGATGCCGCTGCGGGGCGTGCTCGATGCGCCCTATTCCGATTTCACCGAAGCCTTGAGAGGCGTGAAGAATTCCATTGGTGCGGCATTCCGCCCCAACTCGCCAATGGTAATCGGCATCACCTCGGTCGGCAGCGGCGAAGGAAAGACGACGGTTGCGGCGAACCTCGCGCAGCTCTACCAGAATGAAGGCACGCCGGTCGCCCTCGTCGATGCCGATTTCCAAAAAGGCTTCCTAAGCAAAGTGGTGAGTGCCGCCGGGGAGGATTTCGGGCTCAGCCTGCTGCGGATGGATCATGTTGGCGCGCATGAGCCGCAAGCCGCCGAACATGTCGTGGCGGGTCACGACGAGCACGGCCGCAGGAGCAGGAGGCACAGGGACGACGAGCATGCTGAAGCCTCCACGCTGGTTCCCGTGCTGACTGTCGAGGAGACCAAACGGTCTGCTGCGTGCCACCAGATATTCGGTCATCTCGCCGCGCTCAAGACCGAAATCGAGCTGCTGCGTCAGAACTACGGCGTCGTCATCGTCGATCTTGCGGCCTTCGAGGACTCGGCCGATACCCGGCATATCTTCAACTACCTGGATGGTATCGCTATTGTCGTCGGCAAGCCGAAGAAAATGACCATCGAGCGGCTGTCTGCCGCGCTTGCGAGCTTCGGCACGTCGCGGGTAAGCCTGCTCGGCATCATCGCCAATCGCAGCAGCGGCAGGAAGCGTTCACCGGGAAAGCCTGCTTCGTCGCGGCCGAGCGAACCTGCCCTGAAACCGGCCGCTTCCCATCTGATCCTCAATGACAAGCCGCGCGGGCGTCCGCTGAAGGTGGCTGTCGGCATCGCGAGCTCGGGCAGGCGCGAAATCCTTTCTGCCGTGCTTCCCCATATATCGCACCAGACGCGACAGCCCGAGGAGGTCGTCATCTGCGTGCCCTCGCTTGAGGATGTCGACCGAACGAGCCTTTCCTCGCTTGCCTGCCCGGTCAGGGTGCTGGTTTCAGAGCGCGGTCTTTGCCTTCAGCGCAACACAATTCTCGACAGCATCGTCGATGCGGATGTGGTGCTCTTCCTCGACGACGATTTCCTGATGACCCCCACTTATATCGAGGACACCGAGCTGCTGTTTCGCACCCGGCGCGATATCGTCATGTCGACGGGTACGGTCATCGCCGACGGCATCACCGGCGCAGGTATCTCGGTCTGCGACGGCCTGAAGCTGGTGCAGAAGGTCCGCCGCCCGCAGAAACGGGAGAAAGCCTTCAAGCCCGTCTATAACGCCTATGGCTGCAACATGGCTATCCGTGTTTCGGCGATCGTGGCTTCTGGAGTCCGGTTTGACGAGAACTTGCCATTTTATGGCTGGCTTGAAGATGTCGACTTCAGCCGCATGATGGCGCGATATGGAGAAGTCGTATGTGCCGACCACCTGCAGGGCGTGCATCTCGGCACGAAGGCCGGGCGGACGACCGGCATCAAGTTCGGATATTCGCAGATCGCCAATCCCATCTATCTCGTGCGCAAGAACACCCTGAGTTCCGGACGGGCGGCTGCGCAAATGGGCCGGAACCTGGCCGCCAATCTTGTCAAAGCCTGGCGCCCCGAACCCTGGGTGGACCGGAAAGGGCGTCTGAAGGGCAATGCGATCGCAATTTTCGATCTTCTGACGGGCAGGCTTGCACCGCAGAAAATCAGGACGATGGGGTAGGATCGTGATTCAGCGCTATCCCGATCGTGTTGTCGTCATCAATGACCGCTCGACCAAGGTCGGAGGAGCCTCAAACCTGGCCATCCTGTCGGCGCAACTGCTCAAACGCGCCGGCATTCCAGTAACCTATCTGGCGGGCGATGCGGCCGGAAGCGAGCTGCCGGCGGATGATACCATCAATCTCGGCGGCACGCCGCTGACCGTCCAGGGGCGCATTGCAGCCTCGATCAGCGGCCTTTACAACAGACAGGCGCTCGATGCCGTGCGCGAGGTCATCGATAGGGCCGACACGGCCTCGACCATCTATCACATCCATGGCTGGTCGAAGATCCTTTCGCCCTCCATTTTCCGAGCCCTTTGGCCCGTCCGCCAGCGTGTGGTTCTGCATGCACACGATTATTTCCTGTGCTGCCCAAACGGCGGCTTTGCGAACTATCGGAACGACACCGTCTGTACCCTCACGCCTATGTCGGTAGCGTGCATGATGACGCAATGCGACAAACGCGGCTATCACGAGAAAATCTGGCGTTCTGCACGCCACATGCTGCGTGAGCGGCTCTATCCGACGGACGAGCTCCCGGCCAATATCGTCATCGTGCATCAGCGGATGCGTGAATATTTCGAGCGCGCCGGCATCTGCACCGATCATATCGAGACCATTCGCAATCCGGTGGAGCCGTTTCTGCGCAGAGGGGCCCAACCCTGGAAGATGCAGGATTTCTTCTTCGTAGGAAGGCTCGAGCCGGAAAAAGGGTTCGAGGATGCCGCGCGGGCGGCGCGACTTGCCAATGTCAGGCTCCAGATCATCGGCGATGGCGCCGGCCGGTCGATATTGGAACGCGACTATCCCGAGGTCGTCATCCACGGCTGGAAAGCCAAAGGTGAGATGCATGAACTCCTGAACAATGCGCGCGCCGTCGTCGTCTCGTCGCGCGTGCCGGAACCTTTCGCGCTTGCAGCCGTCGAAGCGATCGGAAGCGGAATTCCCGTCATTGTGCCGGACGCCGCCTTGTTGGGGAGCGAGCTTGAGGAATTGGGTTGCGCGCTGACATTCAGGACGGGGAACATCGGATCGCTGGCGACGGCGATGCGACGCCTCGCAGCAGATGATGCGGTGGTTCGCTCCATGAGCTTGAACGGCATCAGCAAGGCACCCGGTCTTGCTCATTCGCCGGAAACCTGGGGCGAAGCGCTGATTGCTCTTTACGCCCGGATCCTGGCGCGAACGAGCTTGGCTGGTGTTGCCGGCAGGCACCCTGAACGATCCGGAAATCGATCAACCGTCTACCGCCATCCGTTCATTAACTGAACGATATCAGGAAGATACCCTCATTGAAAGCGGTTGCGTCCTGTCGTTCATCGACAGTTTCAAAAGGTCAATAAACCAATGGTCCCTTCATCGGTAGTCAAGCCTACTTCTATCTGACTAAGGCTTAGCCGTTCTGGTCAATTGTCTATTCCGACCGACACTGCCAACCTTAACTGTGGGTTGAGATATAAACGGGGTTTTCAAATGCTATCGTTCTTTGATGGCGTTGCTCAGAACGGGCAATCGGCTCGGCTACGACGGCCGACGTCGAGAGATTATCGCCTGAAGCGTGCCGGGGACATCCTGATTTCCGGATCGGCGCTGTTTTTCTTTCTGCCGTTCTTCGCGCTTATCGCGGCGGCCTTGCTGCTGGTAGATGGGCGGCCGCTCATTTTCCGCCACGAGCGTGTCGGCCGCAACGGTCGTTCATTCCCATGCCTGAAGTTCCGCTCAATGCGGAAGGACGCCGACACGCGGCTGGCCAGCATTCTCGCCAACGATCCCGTGCGCCGCGCCGAATGGAATGAAACCCAGAAGCTGGTCAACGACCCGCGCGTCCATTGGCTTGGAAAATATCTTCGGATGACGAGCCTCGACGAGCTGCCGCAGCTCTGGAACGTCTTTTGCGGCGATATGAGCCTTGTCGGGCCGCGGCCGATCGTGGCCGATGAAATAGAGCGTTACGGCCGTCGGATCCACTACTATCTAGCCATGACGCCGGGCCTTACCGGTCTATGGCAGGTGCACCGGAACAAGGACACGACCTATGATGAGCGGGTGCAGTTCGACGTAGACTATTATCACAGCTGCTCGATGTCGGCTGACTTGAAGATTATCTGGAAGACGATCGGCATCGTCCTATTCGCGCGCAACGAATCTAGCAGATAAAAAAGGCCATCACGGCGCCCCATATCACCAGGCAAAAGAGAATGGCCGCCCACCGCAAAACGAATTTTGCGGTGGGAAAACGCGTGCGTTCGAAAGGGACCTTTGAATGCATCCGTCGGGCCTCCTGCCGACGTTTCAACACCAAGACGCCTTGGCTTCGAAACTGGTTGGGCTTAGACGCCGTGCTTCGCGCAACTTCCAACTGAACTGCCCGCAAAACGTTCGTCGCTTCGACGAAGACAATAGCAAGCAGGAATGTCACTCGACATGCCAGTTATGCGTCCGATTGGTGCTCCTTTTATTGCGATTCTCATGCATCTCGCAAGTCTACTTGGCTTTGTCATCGGTTTTGTAGCCTGATCTATAAGGGGAGCAGGAGCTATGTTTGACAGCGGCTTGCTCTTCTGATCAGAGACGCGGTTACATCCTTCCTCGGCTTTGATCGAGCCGGCCGAACCGCATTCATTAAATGGCCGGCCTGAACCTTTTTCTCAGAAATTGCATGACGAAGTCGTATTCATGCAGTCCTTCGGACGAAGACATGCGGGCCATGAAAAACATGCTGCCAAGATAGACAAGGGCTGCAGCGGCGGCCGTTGCAATCGATAGCCACATCTGGCGCATAGGATGGTCGACGGAGTCGCCGAGATAAATTCCCGGCACCAGGCACAGCGCCATCAGCAAGACCGGAGCGAAATATTTTGCCCCTTCCTTGGCTTGCCGGGCAAGGCCCAGGCCGATCGATGCACGGACGATGGCAAGCGAAGTGGCGAGGCTTATCGCGGCGGCGATCGCCTGTCCGGCCAGTATGCCATTCAGCCCGTAAGCATATCCGAGCGAGCAGATCAGCATCAACTTGGAAAAAAGCTCGATGACATTCTTGACGATGATCAGATGGAGCTTGTCGGCCAGGAAGCAGATGGAATTTACGAGTGCCGTCGGAAGGCTGATGATGGCGATCAGCGGCAGGCATGTGAGGATGAAGGCGGCACCATGCCAGGAAGGCCCAAGCAGTAACGTGACGACCACATCGGCAAGGATCGACAGAAATACGAGCGCCGGCGCGACCAGGAATACGATCGTGCATGTGGCGCGCAGATAAGCTTCACCGAGTTTTTCATGCGACGGGATCTGCGAGAATGCGACGAGAAACGGCCTGAAGAGAGGTTGGACCACCGACTGATAGGGAACGGCAGTAATGTCGCTTGCAACGGAATAGCGGCCGAAGGAAACCAGGTCCATAAAGCGCGGCAGGAGGAGTTTTTCGAGCTGCCAGTTCACCGATTGGAGAATTTGCGAAAGCATGTACCATCCGACGATGGGCGCAAACATCGACCAGTCCTTGAGTGACAGCACTGGCCGCTGTGGTGCAAAGATATAGGAGACGATCATCATCAGCATTGGACCGACAACCGTGCCAACCGCAATTGCCCAGTAGCTTCCGGTATACAGGGCCATGGCAACGGCAGCACATAAGGAGGCTATCTTGCCCGCGGCCTCCAGGATGAAGTCGGGACGAAAATCGAAGCGCTGCGTAAAAAGTATCAGCTTCGGGCTCTTAAGTCCGCGCATGACGGGCGCCAGGGAAAGCACGCAGATCAGGGTAGTCAGCCGCGGCTCGTCATAGAACAATGCGAGCGGATAGGCGAGCGCACAGAGCAGCAAGCCAACGATTAGACCCCTTGTCAGGCCGATCGTCAGAGCCGTGTTGAACATATCCTCGGTTGGCGACGGGTCTCTGATGAGGGCGGCGGCAACCGGCATCTCGAAAATGGCCTCGGCTATGAGAACCGAGGACATCGCCATAGCCACCAGTCCGAAATCCGATGGGCCGAGCAGGCGTGCCAGACACAGGAGCGTTATAAAATCCAGTGTCTTCGAAGCCAGCTTGCTGCCGACCGTCCAGGTGCCGGCTTTTGCCGTCAGGGTGGATAGCGACGATGGCTCACGCGAACTCATTAACACTACTCCATCGGTGCCGGCACTTTCAAGACTACCAAAATACGGCGAAGGACGGAGCACGGCCAAGGTGCCCATAAGCGTAACTCCCTACCGACTTTGGACAGCTTGTCTATCGTGCCGCAGACCGGACAAACTGGTGCTCCGTGCAGGTGACGCCTGCTGCCATTGTGAGCTTGGCTGGCAGACAAACGGCGCTCCTGATCGCTCTCTATGAATTGTCGGCAGGGGGTGGGTAATGCGTGACGGCTTGAGCGCTGATGTCATCGATATCTGGATATGGAACCTTGAGGAGGCGAGCGCTTCGCAGCTACCAAATCTCGCAAGGACGTTGACGGCCCGCGAGCTCGATGCGGCAGCACGATTTGTTCATGAACGTGATCGGCGCAGGTACGTTGCAGGCCGGTCGGGGCTGCGCCAAATTGTCGGCAGCTATCTTGGGATCGAGCCCAAGCGCCTAAACCTGAGCTACAATGCCTACGGCAAGCCGCGCATCGCAGCGTCAAACGGCAGTATGTTGCACTTCAACCTCAGCCATTGCGGCGGGATGGCGGCGCTTGCCGTTTCCAGCTGCTACCAGGTCGGCATAGACATCGAAGTGGTTCGGCCACTGAAGGAAGGCAATGTCAGCCGTTTCCTGTCGCCGAAGGAGCAAATGACGCTCACTGCACTTCCGGCCGGAGAATACCGTCGGGCGTTTTACTCCGTCTGGACACGCAAAGAAGCCTTCGTCAAGGCAATTGGCGTTGGTCTTTCGTTTCCTCTTGATGCATTCGACGTGACGGTTGGCGACGGTCTTCCGCCGCGCCTTGAGCGACTGGATGCAGACGGAAATAGGCCGGCGGACTGGAGTCTGTTCGATCTCCAAATCCCATCTCCATTTGTCGGGACACTTGCGGCGCTGACCGGCGGAAGGCCCGTCAGCCTGAACTATCGAGACGAGAACGCCCAGTTCTTCATGTCAAGCGCGCATCCAGAACGTAACGATTGGCCACCTCATCAAAATGATGGCAACCAAGCAGGCCTTTCTTGAAGTCCGGCGTGATCGTTCGTATGCACCGCTCGCTATAGCTGTCGAGGCTCAGTTCGTCGACCTCCATGATGTTCAGTCCATATCCGTAGATGCCATAGGCATTGCGCTGCGAGGGCCTGTAGAGGCGGCCGCCGCGTTCGAACATGCGTCCGGCGTTTCGCGCGAGCGTGCTGTCTATGACGACCGGATTATGCCGGTGCGGCGTCACGCGCTTGAGCTTTGGACCGTCGACCTCGAAGACATAAAGTTCGCAGCAGTGATCTTCATAGTCGTGGAAATCCGACAGATTGGTGAAAAGCCACCATTTTCCACCATGACGCATCAGTACGCTGTCGGCAGCTGACCTGCCTTCGAGCGCCGTCGAGTACAGTTCCCACTTCAACGGAAACTCGACGCAGCGCCAGATCTGGAGCTGGCGCGATTGGTGCCGCTCGGGCATCATGAATATATCCTCGCCATCCCTGAAGACAAAAGGATAGGAAAGGTGGTGCTCGCAGCGCAAGGCTATCCCGAGATGTTCGAACTTATCTCCGCGGAAGCGCCCGACGGCAATATGGGCATTCTTCTGGCCATCAGCATACGCTTCGCAGAAGAGGTAACATTCGTTCTCGTGTTCGAAAAGGAACGGGTCCGCCTTGATCTCGTTCATCGTCGGAGGAATTTCAACGGCCTGCTGTGGGTCGAAATCCTCGATGTGGCCCCCGCCGGTATAGAGAGCCCAAACGGACGAACCGGAACGAAGCTTCTTTCTCAGCTTTTTGATGGAACGTGCGGCAAGGTCGCCGGCAAGCGCAGCGACGTAGCGGCCAAGTTCTGAAGCGGACGGCGGGGGAATTGCCGAAATGGTTCGCCGTGCGATCACACGCAATTGCCGTGTTTCGGCAAGGCGTCTCAATTCGCGCATAAGCAAGGTCACGCCACGCTCCTTTATGGAGGCGGCAACGCGCGCGGCGCTTGTCTTGGTATTGAAGAGAGAAGACGCGACGACGTCGACGCTACCGTCCGGCCCTCCGGATTTATAAAGCAATAGTTCGACCGATGCTGCCTTCGAAATTGTGCCACGATAGGCGAACCAATCGACATCATCGGAGACCTGATCGCTGCAACTCAACGCCCATTCTCCGAACGGCAAGGCATCACTTACGCCTATTGGCAAGCCTGAGGGAGTCATACGAATGACGATATCCACTTCCAGATCCTGCATGAGGCGTCGAAGGATGTCCCGGCTCTGCGGCGTCTCCAGGTCGGATGATCCCATGTCGTCGAAGCGCTGGGTTTCCGGCGAAAAGGATTTCGGCACATAGGGGGTCTCATGGGTGAGGAATTTGCGTTCCAGGCGTGCCTCGAGCGCGAAAAGCTTCGGCACCCGGACCTTGGACGCCGACTGGTGCACGATGATACTTGCAAGATCAAAAAGAGGCTCGGAAGCAAGCCTGTCAAGAACCATCAGTTGCCATGCTTCGAGCCGATCCCTCGACTTTGCCAGGACCGCAACTTTCAAAGGTCTGTGCGCTGCTATTTCCATCCACACCTGCTCCCATAATTGGCGGACGTCCGACGGATTGCGCTCAGTGAGCTATTCCGCCTGATGATACGTCCGAGGAGACTTCAAGGCGTGCGGATATGAGATTAGCCAGGGCCTTGCCGGAATCTATCAGCGAATCCTCATGCCATCCTTCCAGGTCGAGCACCGGCGTGTCCTCGGCGACGGCGTTCCTCCAGCCGAACCTCAACTTTCGCGCCCGGCGATTGTGCGCCTGACTGCGCACCAGGACAATTGATGAATCTCTAATCGCCGGGTCATTGTGATGCGCGGCTGCGGAATTCATGAACGCAGTGACCATCGCATTGGCGCGATCCGACTCCACAGGTTCGGCATTTTTCACCTGAAGAAGCTGCATCAGCTTCCATGAGATATTGAAGTGCTTGAAGTAGTCCAGGGCGGTAATGTCTCCTTTCACCAGCTTGCTGGTGAAATGCAGCACCCGCTTCGCGCGCCTCTCCGTCTGCCACCACATCAGGCGGCTTTTAGGCAGCGATGATACGAACATGGGGCACCAGCTATCGATGGCAGCGGTACAGCGTACGTCTATGCCGCTTTCGCGCAACTGCCGGCTGATCTCCATGACCAAAATGCCGTTCACACACAGACCGACCAGGGCCAAACGACGCGTTCCTGCCGGAATTTTCATGGCTTCGATCGCTTGTCGGGCCAAGTCTTCCACCGACATATCCGTCGGTGCGCTCGTCAAGTCAGCGCTGAACATGTTCAGGTTGTGGACGGAAATGCTGTCGTCGATCTCGGCGGCGAGGCCGTAATACAGGAATGGATGATTGAACGTATAGACAACTGCATCGCTGCTGCCCGTCTTGCATGTTACCAATTCCCAAAGGGACCTATCGGCGTCGACGCCTTCCAGTGTCTTGGCTATTTTTGCCGTGAAATCCTGGAATGTCGGAAATTTGGAAATCATTTCGGGATTTGGAACGATCTTGTAGACCGCCTCCACTTCTTGCAGGAGTTTTGCTGCGAGAACGGAGTCGCCGCCGACGGCAAAGAAATCATCATCAGGCTGCACCTGATCGACGTTTAAGACGCTGCACCACATCGACGACAGGCGCTTGGACAATTTCTCTCGCCTGCGGATCTGCTGTTCGGCAAACCCCGCCAACTGCGCGATGGACGGATACCGCAAGAGGTGCTTGGCTTCGAGCGGGAGGTTGGCGTCCAACATGCGCGCTGCCATGCGGAAAATCGTGAGGGAGTCGGCTCCAAGCGCGTAGAGATTGTCGTCCACGCCGAGGTCCTGGCTGCCGAGTATGTCCTGCCAAATAGCCGCAAGTTGCTTTTCCATTGCAGTGCGCGGTTTGGTCTTTTCAGCCACGGTGCTGTGGGCAGGAAGTCCAAGCTGCTGCAGGGTTTTGCGATCGAGCTTGCCGTTTGCTGTCTGCGGCAATTCGCTGACCGTCACCCAGTAGGTCGGCACCATGTAGCGGGGCAGCTTCGCCGTGGCGAAGTCCGAGAGATCGGCAGCGCTGGGCTCGGCGCCTGCTTCGGGTACGATGTATCCAACGAGCAATTTGCCGTCACTCTTTTTCTCCGCAGCGACGACCGCGCAATGTCGCACGCCCGGAGCCTTCGAAACGACCGCTTCGATATCGCCGAGTTCGATGCGGAAACCACGGAGCTTGATCTGCTGGTCCCTGCGTCCGAGCAGCTGCAGTGAACCGTCCGCAAGGCGGCGTCCGACATCGCCGGTCCGATAGAGCCGCGTTGGCCGGTTCGAGCCGAAGGAGATCGGAACGAAGGCCCTCTCGGTCAGATCAAGCCGATCGAAGTAGCCGTTCGCCAGGCCGTCGCCGCCAATGCACAGCTCGCCGGTGACGCCGATGGGCGCGATGTCGTTGTTGCGGTCAACGATGTAAAGCTGGGTATTGGCAATTGGATGCCCGATGGTGATCGGTGCATCCGCGTCGGCAATGCGCGCGACGGACGACCAGACCGTCGTCTCCGTCGGGCCATACATGTTCCAGAGCTCGCCGCCGATCTTCAGCAGGGATGTGGCGAGTTCTTTCGGCATGGGCTCTCCACCGCACAGCATCTTGAGGTGCGGTTTGTCCTCGAGGCCGGCCTCGACAAGCATCTGCCAAAGCGTGGGGGTCGCCTGAAGCACGGTCGCACCGCTTTTTTCCAGGAGATCGACAATGGCGAAGCCATCCTGCACCTGCTGCCGGTCGGCAATCACCGTTTTCCCACCGGTAATGAGCGGCAGGAACAGCTCGAGCCCCGCGATGTCGAACGAGATCGTGGTCACCGCAAGGATCGTATCCCGATCGGTGAAACCGGGCTCCTTCGCCATCGAGAGGAGGAAGTTCGTCAGCGCCCGATGAGAGACTTCGACGCCCTTGGGTGCCCCGGTCGAGCCGGAGGTAAAGATGACATATGCAGGGACAGCGGCATCGGGCGGCAGAGCGTCAAGCGCAGTGCTGGTCATTCGGCCTATCGCCTTTGCTTCCTCGTCGATGCGAATGACGGGAATGTCTTCGCGGGCGAGGGACGCCATGGCGGCGCTGTCGCATATCAGGCCGCCGACGCGCGCGACCTCGAGGGTCTGGCAGAGGCGCTCTACAGGATGGGAAAGATCCATGGGCACGTAGGTGTGCCCGGCCTTCATGATCGCCAACAGCGCCACGACCATGTCTAGCGACCGGTCGACGAGCAGCGCGATGCGCTGGCCGGGCTCGGGTATCGCCTCTTGAATATATCGGGCAAACTGATTGGATCGGGCTTCCAGCCTGCCGTAAGTGATGGAGCGGCCGCCATGTTCGGCAGCAATCGCATCGGGCTGCTTGGACGCCTTGCGGGCGAAGAGGGAGATCACCTGCTCATCGTGCGGATAGTTTGTCGCCGTATCGTTCAAGCCGTCGATCAGCCAGGCGCGTTCGTCATCGCTCAATAGCGGCAGGGTGGAGATCTCGACGTCGACGTTCCTCGACAGTGCTTCGGCAAGCGTTGCGAAATGCTGGATCCAGCGCTCGATCGTCGACCGGTCGAAGACCTCCGCATTGTATTCGACATCGATGCGGATGGCGTTTTCTTCTTCGAATGCGCAGAAGAACATGTCGAAATTGGAAAAGCCCTTCACGTTGTTGGCCATGTTTGCCGTCAGGTTCCCGAAGGGCTGATTGGCGGCGGTGTGGTCCAGATTGAACTGGATTTCCGTCAACGGCAGGCGGCGCGAATCCCGCTTCACGCCAAGTTTGCGAACGAGCGTGCCATAGGTGCAGGACTGGTGCTCTACCGCCTGCAGAACGAGCCGCTGCGTTGCCCTCAGATGCTCGCAGAAGCTCGACTGTGATGCGACGGTCTGGCGGATTGGCAGGAGATTGACGCAATGGCCGAAGAGGATCGCTTCTCCGATCAGGTTCTGACCGGCTGCAGGAACCGCAATCACGATGTCCTCCTGCCTGGAAAGTCTGGACACGACGACCTGCAGCATCGCCAGCAAGGTCGAAAACAGTGTTGCGCCCGACTGCGCGCCAGCTTTTTTCAACGCCTTGTAGACATCGCCCTCGATGTAGCCCGTGCAGGTACCACTGGCGAAGTTGCGCTGTTCGGGACGAGCCCGGTCCAGCGGCAGTTCCGGCAGTTCCGGAATCTCCTTGAATTGATCGAGCCAGAACTGCTCGTCCATTTTGGATTTTTCGGGTGTGGGCGCAAGCTTCGTCGCATAGGTGGCAAAGGAGAGCGCCGGCTCGAATTGCGGTGTCTCGCCATTGCGGAAAGCCGAATAGGCTGTCGCTAGCTCGTCGAGAAGCACGCTGATCGACCAGCCGTCGCAGATGATGTGGTGTCCGCTGAAGACGAAGACATGCTTGTCGACTGCCAGACGCGCGATGAAGGCGCGCGCAAGCGGACCGTCGACGAGGTCGAAGGGCGTCCTTGCATCTTCGTCGAGCATCTCCCGTAGCTGCGCCTCGCCGTCGGGCCGGCCGGAGAGATCCACCAGAGGCGCCTCAAGCGTAAAATCGCCGGCGAAGCGGAAGCAATCGCCAGCGCGATTAAAACGGATTCGCAGCGCATCGTGGCGATCCGTCACGAGGCTCAGTGCCTTTGAAAAGGCAGCTTCGTCGAACTCGCCGTCCAGCGTCAGCGAAATGGACAGGTTAAACGAGCAGGACGCTTCATCGCCGGTCTGCGCTGCCAGCCAGATCTCCGTCTGAGCTTCCGTGAGCGGGACGAATTCGAGCCTTTCTGCGGGCGTGGCCGGCGCATCGACTGCTTCTTCCGGTGAAGCAGCAGCTGTAGCCGGAGCAATTGATAGTGCCGCCTGCGCCAGGCTTAAGGCTGCGGCGCTTTCCGCTACCGCCATCGGTTCACTGCTCGCCGACGATTGCAGCAACTGGAGCTGCTGGGCGAAGAGTGATTGGAGCAGTTGAATCTGCGATTGAATATGAGCCTGCACATCGCTCATTGATGCCGACGGCGAAGGGGTAGGCGCAAGAGGCCGCTCGGACGCGGCAGAAACCGCCGCCGGTGCAAGAACCTGCGCCGCAGGCGGCGGGGATGCTGCCGGCGCTGTTTCCGGCATTTTCTCATCGAGATGTTTCGCCAGATTGGCGATTGACGGAATGGTGCTCAAAAGATCGCGGAACGAAATCTTGACCCGGTAGTCCCTCTCGATCCTCTGCGCGAATTGCCCGATGAAGAGGGAATCGAAACCCAGCTCGATAAATGTCGCGGCGACGTCGGCCGGGCCCAATGCGTTCCCCGACATCTCGGCGAGGGTGGCCAGCAATTCGCTTTCAAGCGCAGGGATACGATCGGCTGAAGCGGGGGCGTTCGTCGGGGCGACGCTGCCAGTTGCCGGCATTTGGATCGGAGCCGAAGGCTCGACCACGATTTGCAGCTCGGAGCGAGGCAGTGCATAAGCGCCTGCATTGCGGCGCGCCGATGGAGGCGCGTCGATCCAGTGACGCTGGCGCTGGAACGGGTAGACCGGCAGATCAATGTGTGCCGTTGCGCCGTTCGGCAGTTCCGGCCATTCGAGGACGCAGCCGGCCATCCACAATCTGCCGTGGGCGCCGGCGAAGACGTCGGCAGCTTCGGGCGCGCGATCGTGTTCGGGCAGAGACTGGATCACGGTATTCAGATTATCCCGCGCAACGGTCTGCGAAGCAAATACCGAGAGCGTCCGCCCTGGACCAACCTCCAGGAGTACGGGCTTCCTCCCGTCGCACAGCTTTGCAAGGCCAGCGGCGAAATGAACCGCGTCGCGGCAGTGCCTTGCCCAGTAATCCGGCGAGGTGCCCTGTTGGGCCGTCTGCCAGTCTCCGGTCACGCAGGATATGTAGGGAACCGTTGCGGTTCCGTAGGTCACCTTGGCTGTCTCCTCGTAAAGCGCCGCCGCCGCCTCGTTCATCATCGGCGAATGGAAGGCGTGCGACGTGTGCAGGCGGCTGAAGGCGATGCCGCCGGCTTCCAGCGCTGAACAAACCTCGTCGATTTCCGCAAACGGGCCCGAGATGACCGACAGCTTCGGGGCGTTGACCGCGGCGATCTCGACATCGCCTTTCAGGAAAGCGGAAACGGTTTGCGCGTCGGCCCGAACCGAAACCATCGCTCCTTGCGGCTGGCTCTGCATGAGCCGCCCGCGGCTGGCGACAAGCCGGAGTCCATCTTCGAAGGAAATCACATTGGCAAGCGTTGCCGCTACGAACTCGCCGACACTATGGCCGATCATCGCGTAGGGCCTGAGGCCTCGGCTCATCCACAGCCGAGCCAGCGCATATTCGACGAGATAGAGGCATGGCTGAGCAATGCGCGTGTTGCGCTGTTCGTCCGCCATCGACTCTGGCACCGGTCCGCGATGGCAGATGAAAATGCGAAGATCAAGGCCGAGCATGGGCTTCAGCAGTTCAGCCCCCCTGTCGATCCAGCGCGCGAATTCGGGCTCGCTTTCATAGAGGCCGGTGCCCATGCCGACATATTGCGCGCCTTGTCCGGGAAACATGAACGCGACTGGAGGGGCGTCCGAGGCGATAGAATCCGCAGTGCGTTCCGCGCCGAGCTTTTCTCGCGCCTCATCGATGGTGCGGGCCGATATCGCCAAGCGATGGCTGAACTCGCATCTACCGTTCTGCAGCGTTGCGGCGACGTCGGCGAGCGAAATCTCCGGCCGCTCGGTCAGGTGAGCGCGGAGATTGGCGCGCATAGCCGACAAAGCCGCCGGATTGCGTGCCGACAGCGGCAGGATGTACGGCTTGGTGACGTCGCAGTCTGCCTCGCGCTCTTCGCCAATCTCTTCTTCGACGATGACGTGGACATTCGTGCCGCCGACGCCGAAGGCGCTGACGCCTGCGCGGCGCGGATGTCCCTGCGCCGGCCAGTCCGTCATTTCGGTGGGAATATAAAAGGGGCTCTCCTCGATATTGAGCCGCGGGTTGGGACTGCTGTAGTTGGGCATGGGCGGAATCTTGCCGCGATGAAGCATCAGCGCTGTCTTGATGAGACCGGATACGCCTGCAGCACAGTCCATATGACCGACATTGCCCTTTACTGAACCGAGCGCACAGCTCTTCTGCGCGTTCGAAATGTCGACATAGGCCTCCTTCAGTCCGCTAAACTCGATGGGATCGCCAAGCGGGGTCGCGGTCCCGTGGCATTCGACATATCCGATCGACGCGGCGGAAACGCCTGCGCTTGCCAGCGCTGCGGAGATCGCCTCGGCCTGTCCTTGCACGCTTGGTGCCGTGAACCCGACCTTGTCGGAGCCATCATTGTTGATGCCGTAGCCGCGGATGACTGCGAAGATGCGATCGCGGTCCCTTCGCGCGTCATCCAGCCTCTTCAGGAGTACCACGCCTGCGCCGCTTGCAAAGACGGTTCCATCCGCATTCGCATCGAACGGCCGGCAGGTGCCGTCGGCCGACGCCATGCCGCCTTCCTGGTAGATATATCCCCGCTTTTGCGGCAGCGTGATCGACACGCCGCCAGCGAGCGCCATGTCGCATGCATAGGTCTGCAGGTTCTGGCAGGCCTGCGACACGGCAAGTAGTGAGGTCGAGCAGGCCGATTGCAGCGTGAAGGCGGGGCCGCGCAGATCGAACTTGTAGGCAATACGAGTGGCGAGTGCGTCGTTGAGCGCTCCGACAAGTTGCTGAAAACAGCCGACCTGATAGTTGGAGACGAATTCCTCCGCCTTGGCACGATCCCCAAGCACATTGTTGATCAGATAGGTCGGCATCGACGATCCGGCAAAAACACCGATCATGCCCGGATAGCGATGCGGATCGTAGCCGCCGTTTTCGAGGGCTTCCCAGCAGATTTCAAGGAAGACGCGATGCTGCGGATCAGTGAGTGCTGCCTCGCGTGCGAACATGCCGAAGAATTCGGCGTCGAACATGTCCACGTCCGGAAGATGCGGGCGGGCAGCGACATAATTCGAGGCGGCGCGTTCTTCGTCGGTGAAGCTGTCTTCGATTTCGTCCGGCGCGAATAACGAAAAGGCATTGCGGCCCTCACGGACGAGTTCCCAAAGCGCTTCCACGGAGGGCGCGCCCGGGAAGCGCCCGGACATGCCGATGATCGCGATGCCGCCCGGACCCTGATCGTCCTCGATATCAACTCGCTCGAGATCGGCGTGGGCGGTTTCGTGAATTCGCGTCATGAAGCGCTCCTTCGGAACTGGGACATGGTTTTCCTCTGAAGTGCCGCCCGCTGGGCAGCGGCGATGGATCGGGCGGTGTTTTGCGACTTGCCCTCGATATGGCGGGCAAGCTCGCGGATGGTCGAATGCTTGAACAGCGCGACGACATCCACGGCGCGCCCGAGCCTTGCTTCCAGTCCCGCATGCACCTGCAGAAGCTGGAGAGAGGTGCCACCGAGATCGAAGAAGTTTCTGTCGAGATCGATCCATTCGGCACCCAACGCCTCTCTCCAGAGCTGCGTCAGTAGCATTTCCGCTTGCGTGCTTGCCGCGGCTTGCGCATCGGGTCGGGCGGCCTCGATCGGCGGCGGAAGGAGGCTCGCGCGGTCGACCTTGCCGGCCGGGGTGAGCGGGAATGCATCGACCACGACGGCGGCACTCGGAATCATGTAGACCGGAAGTGTCGCGCGCAGCCTTGACATGACCTCCTGGGTGAAATCGGCGTCACTGAGCCCCGTTTCCGCGGAGGGCCGCAGGTAGGCGACGATACGTTTCAGGGCAGGACCTTGAAGGTGGCACAGAACGATGGCGTCGGAGAGTGCCGGATCGTTCCTCAATGCGGTCTCGATCTCGTCAAGCTCGATGCGCTTGCCGTTGATCTTGACCTGCCGGTCGCGGCGTCCCTTGAAGCTCACCGTTCCGTCCGGCTGCAGAAGGGCGATATCGCCGGTCAGATAGCAGCGTTTCGGGCCGGCCCCCGTTGCGACCATGACGAATTTCTCCGCGGTGCGCTCCGGACTACGGAAATAGTCGATTGCCAAGCCGTCGCCGGATATCGCCAGCTGCCCCTCGCAGCCGGGCGGAAGTTCCCGCAATTCCTCGTCCAGAATGCAGATGCCGGTATGGGCGATCGCCTTGCCGATCGGCAGCTCCGCCTGCGCAAAGCCCGGCGGTACGGTGAAAACCGTTGCAAACACCGTCGTTTCGGTTGGGCCGTAGGCGTTGCTGAGCCGGCAGCCGGGATAGCGCTGGAGAAACCGACGGGCATGCACCGGAGAGCCTACGTCGCCGCCGAAGAGCACATGGCGCAGCCTCGGCAGGTCGCCGGCTGCATAGTCGGCGAAGAGATTGAACAACCCCGTCGTGAGAAACGTCATGCTGACGCCGGTATCGCGCATTTCGCCTGCAAGCCGCGCCAGCGAGAAATCGGCATCGGGCATGACGGCGAGCGTGCATCCGTTCAGCAGCGCGCCCCAGATTTCGAAGGTGGTTGCGTCAAAGGCGATTGTGGCGGCGTGAAGGATGACGTCGTCACGCCTGAAATCGATATAGTTCTGATCGAGGACAACCCGAGCGATGCTCCGATGAGCAATCGTTACGCCCTTCGGACGGCCCGTGGAACCGGATGTGTACATGATATAGGCCGGGTCGCCGCCAGTGACTTCGATGGCCGGCCGTTCGGCCGCGTCGCCGTGTGCGAGCCTTCCGATGACAAATCCTGCATCGACGATTGTGCCGCGCAGGTCGGGAACTGATTTGGCCCTTCCAGCGGATGCCGCATTGACGAAGACAACCTTGGGGGCGCACTCGGCGGCGACATAGGCGAGATGCTCTTCCGGATAGGCCGGGTCGAGCGGAACATAGACGCCACCGGCCTTTAGGATGGAAAGCATGCAAATGACGGTATTGAGCGCGCGCGGAAGCAGCATGCCCACGACATCGCCCTTTCGGACCCCAAGCTCGGCCAGGTGTCCCGCCAGAGCATCGGATAGTCTGTCGAGCTCACCGTAGGTGAGGCGCTCCTTTCCAAAGACAATCGCCGTCGCCTCTGGAGCGATGCGGGCCTGCTGACCTACGATGTTCTGGAGAGAGCGGTTCCGGTCATAAGACACAACAACATCGGCTTCGTTCGTTTCAAGAAACGCCGGATCAGTCACTGATTTGCCCCCAATCATTGCCCTGCAGGAGTTCGTCCAATCGCAAAATGAGGGGACAGGATTTCATGATCGAGGAAAATGGCCAGTTGATCATTGGGATGACAGCACGTGCACGAAAGTCTTAGAGGGCCGGTTTTCTCATACCCTGTCACATGTGGCAGTCGCCCGCGAACGTATCCTAACCCCTTGCGACACATGCATTTATGGAAGCGCGCGACAGGCACCGGTGAGCCTGCAGTCCGTGTGCAACGTCACCTGACGCTGTAAGCCCGGATGTAATCTACGAACATGTGCGAAGGATCGGGAACGTCCATATCGACTGCGTCTTTCGCCAATCCCAGATTGACAAGGATATACATCGGCTGGCGGTGCTCCGGCTGGGTTTTGGTTTTCCAGACCAGCTTCTCGTCGAAATACATGCGGATGAATTCGGAATCGATTTTCACGCCATATGTATGAAAGTCGGTGGGCCTTGCGTCGCGGAAGACCTCGATGCGCGAGAAATCCGAATAGTGCCCGCCATCGCGGTGCCAGACATGGACGGTCGCAGAATATCCTTCCGGTTTGTCTCCGTAGAACTCAAGAACATCGATCTCGGCGGTCGATTTCGACCTGTCCTTGCCAATCAGCCAGAAAGCTGGCCACACGCCTGGCCCGATGGGCAACTGCGCGCGCGTCTCGAAATAGCCGTAGCACTGCGAAAAGCCAACGCCCTTCGGGTCGACGGAGGCAAGCAGTCCGGAACGCCAATCGCCCTGGGCATTGCGGGCCGCCTCGATGCGCAGAACGCCGTCGGTGACGACAAACGGGAACCCGAGTTCGGGATTGGCAAAACGGGCGCCGCCGAAATCGCCGGACCACGGCGTATGAGCGATCCAGCGGGTTCCCGGACCCCAGGCTGATACGCTCAGATCGTCGAAGTTGTCTTCGAAAGTGAGCTTCATCTCCTCGGTATCGATTTCATCGCCGGTGTCACCGGGCACGCAATCTTCGGCATGCGCCAGGCGGGCGCACAAAAGTGCGGCAGCGATCACGATGCCCAGCCGGCGGCCAGCCGACCGCGGCCAGCCTGTACGACGAAGGCAGGTTTGGGGCGTAAACGTTCTCATGCCGCGGACGGTACCCATGCCCACTTTCGCGCGAAAGCGCCCAATTCGACCGAAGGGCTACTGCAAAGGGCTTAAGGCGGACGTAAATACAAGGCGCTTGGGCGCGTGATAGCTTTCCTGTTGAGGAAAACTGGGTGCGGTGGATGCGGGTCGAATTCATTGGGCTGGTGACTATTCTGCTGGGGGCAATGCTTCTGTTTGCCCCCGTCAGGCATTCTTTCACATGGCTGATGCTTTCGACTGCATTCGGCGCGGCGGCGGCCATTGCGCTACCCGGAATGGGCGGAGCGTCGATCCTGGTGCCGAACCTATTTCTGCTGTTTTTCGTTCTACGGATCTTCATGGCATTCGGCGAGGGGCAGGTCTTTGCTGCGGTCTCTCCGTCGCGCGCCGGATTCATCCTCCTGGCATTGACGGTCTTCGGACTGTTTACGGCATTGTTCTTTCCGCGGTTGTTCCAAGGAATGACGGAAACCATGATCGTCGAGCGGTCGGTCGGCCTGAGAAACATAATTTCGCTCGTGCCGCTGCGTGCCTCGTCGAGCAATATAACGCAGACCGTCTATGCCGTGGGCGGCCTCGTGGCTTTCGCCAGTACCTTTGCCTTCTTCAGACGCGCAGGCACGCATGACGATCTTATCAAAGCCGTGTTGGTCACCGCGACGGTGACATTGAGCTTCGCACTGGCCGATATCGTCACCTATTTCACGCGGACCGAATATCTGCTCGGCTTCGTCAGGACAGCAAACTACGCGCTGCTGACGGCCGCCGAAAAAGGCGGGCTGAAGAGGATTTCGGGGACTTTTCCGGAAGCATCGGCATTTGCTGGCTATACGCTGGTGCTGTTTGCCATCATTGCAAGCCTCTGGCTCGAAGGCGTCCGTGGCCGGGCCATCGGCCTTTTGACGTGGCTTCTCTTCATCGCATTGCTTTTCTCGACGTCAGCGACAGGGCTTGTCGGTCTTGCGATTATTGTTCCGGTCCTTTTCTTGCGGTCGTTTTTCCGGTCCTCCGCCGACCGATCTCGCCGGCCGGTGCTCTTTGTTGTCGCCTCGGTCGCGGCGGCCCCGCTCATCGTGTTCCTCGTCCTGGCGACGCTGCCCGGGCTTTCGGCAGGCGTTGCCGGCTTCTTCGACGAGATGCTGTTTTCTAAAGCCGACAGCCAGTCGGGACAAGAGCGTGCCGAATGGAATGCCGTTGCCTACAAGACATTCCTCGACACATTCGGGTTCGGTGCGGGGCTGGGCAGTGCGCGGGCCTCAAGCTTCGTGCTGGTGCTGCTGTCCAATTTGGGGGTGCTCGGCGCGTTCTTGTTCGCGCTGTTCATATGGTCCGTACTGTCGTTGAAGCCTGCTGTTGGATCGGCGCAGCCGATTGAATGCGGTTCGGCGATACGCGCCGCGAAAATGGGGATCGTCGCGGTGTTGGTCACGGCTTCCACATCCGGAACCGTCTATGATCTCGGGCTGATGATCTACATTCTTGCCGGCGCCACGACCGCGCTAACTGAGCCCTATCCGCTGCGCGCGAGGGCGTCTGCCTCTCACACCATGAGCCTAATGGAGAGACGGTCATGAGCAGGACGCCCTTCAAGATCGTCGTCTTCAACGTCAAATACAGCGAGAACCTGGGCGACGGCATATTGGCTCTGTGCATCGAGCACGGCCTTGCGCAGACGGGCGGCGGCATAGAGGTGGAGACTGTCGATCTTGCCGGCCGTCACGGGTTCGGCGGTGCAAGCAGCAGCCGGCGCCGGCATCTGCTCAAGCTGCTTCAACGGTTGCCAAAGCCTGTTCGGCGGCTGGCTGTCGGGTTCTTCGTCCAGCGAGCGCTCCGGCGGCAGCGTGGCGAATGGGAACGCAAGATTGCCGCGGCGGATGCAGTCGTCATCGGCGGCGGCAATCTTTTTCAGGACGACGACCTGAATTTCCCGTTGAAGATCGGAACCGTCCTGGATTGCGTTCGTCGCTTCGATCGCCCGCTTGGGATTTATGCTGTCGGCGTAAGTGCCGATTGGTCAGAACCAGCCAGGCGGCTTTTTGCCCGCATCGGCGGTGTCCGGCTGCTGCACGTCTCGGTACGGGACAGGTTTGCCTACGATAGCTGGCGCAGTCATTTTCCCGCCGGGCCTGTTCCCGACATTATTCCCGATCCCGGGCTCTTGATCGGCCAGATAGCCCATACGACGCGCGGACCGAACCGGGGAAACAAGGTCGCCATCTGCGTCACGGAACCGGTCGTGCTCACGCGCCATGCCAGCCAGACCGGTCCGATCCCGCTGGGGGACGCGGCCGGGTACCGCAAGCTTATTGAGGCGCTGATCGAAGACGGATTGAACGTCACGCTGTTTTGTAACGGCGCCACGGAAGATCACATTTTCGCGAGGACGATTGTGAACGAAGGCTCGATGGCGCGTCATCTTACCTCAGGTGTACTCCATCTTGCCGATCGGCCCGCCGACGTAGAACAGTTGCTGCGGCTGCTGAATGCTGCGGATGCGATCATTTCCCACCGTCTCCACGCCTGCATCGCCGCCTATTCCTTTGGCATTCCGCATATCGGACTTGGCTGGGATAAAAAGGTTGAGGGCTTCTTCCGCTCCGTCGGGCGCGAAGCCTATTTTGTGGATGCGGAGCATGTGCCGGTGAGCGATATTCCCGCTCTTTTAAGGGCCGCGCTCGCCCAAGGTATTGATCAGGAAAGATATAATCTGACGATGGACTGTGCGGAAACGGGAATGCGGCGCTTGCGATTTGCCCTGCGGCCGGGCCTTGTCAGCGAATATTCGATTGCCGACGACGTGCGAGGCATTGCTGCCGGCCCCCGTTGAATTGCAAATTGAAAGGCCAGATAGTTCTCTGGCTTGCCCATCACAGCGCAGCGTTGATTCCCGTTGCCGCAAAAGATTCAATGTATGCGCGTAAAGTGCCTTGGCACAGCGCAACATCGCGTTCCCAAGCAACCTAAGCAAATTGGAGTAAGCGACACGGCAAAAGACGCATGATATTGTGTATTTTCCAACCTTAAGATTATACTTTTGTTCAGTCAAAGCTGATGTTCGCTTACGGGGTTTGGGGAATGGTAACACTGACGACCGCGGAATATGAGCTTTCGGCAAATCGTCATCTCAAGCGTCGCGAATTTGCGGGAGGAGCGTACCGGGGTTACCATGCCGGCGAAACGATCTTCGAGGTCGGAAATCGCCGGGCCCGCATCTTCTATCTGGTCAGCGGCTGGATCATCTCCTGGAAACTGCTTCCAAATGGGGCACGCATGGTTTCCGATTTTTCGCTTCCCGGAGATATCGTCTGGACGGCTTCGGCGGAGTTGTCGCGCGAGACGATGCAGGCGCTCTCCAACATTCGCATCTACGAACTGCCGGCGCTTGGCGATCGAAAGCCCGAGAGCGCGTCGACCGACCTGCACCGCGCGCTGCTCCTGGAGATGGTGCGCCGTCAGGCTCGGCTGACTGAAAGGTTGGCGAATATCGGGCGCCGCGATGCTTTTGCCCGGACTGCGCATCTTCTTCTCGAGCTGGCCGTCCGGCTGGGTGTTTTCCAGCACGAGTCGGCGGACGGTTTTGAATGTCCGCTGACACAGGCCGAGATCGGTGATGCCGTCGGTCTTTCGACCGTCCATATCAATCGTGTCCTCAAAGATATGCGTCTTAGCGGCCTGCTTGTATTCAAAAGTGGCGTCGTCGAATTCCTGGACAGGAAGAAACTCGAGGAACTGGTCGATTTCGACCCAACCTACCTGGCGCCGCCGGCGGAGCGGCGCTTATAAATTCCTGAAATACTTCCACGTGTTATGGGGGCTATTCGAAAGAAGAGCCGACAATGCATCTCTGTGGATAATCCTATAAAATATGAGGATTATTCACAATAATCGTAGCTCTTTGTGGCTAAAATGATTAGGGGCAATGTTGTTGTACAGTAAGAAATAAGATCTAGATGTGATCTTTTATGAGTAGTGGTTAACATATGTTAATGCCGACATTTATAATTAATGCAAGTTTAATGTTGGGCGTTTGAATTTCATACGACTGTAAAAATACTTTAGATCAAGCGCAAACGTTTGGTCTAATTGTATGATTTGCAAGTAAAGCGTATGTATTTCAAATTGGTCTCTAGTTTTGGCTGCCAATTTTGTTGAGAGTAGGAGTCGGCTATGAACGGGCAACAAATAACCAACGAAAATACTGGTATCGCAAGGACAACGCGTCTTATTTCCTTGAAGGCGAGGGATCCGGTACGGAGTCTGTCGTCGTCAAATTTCGTTACGACGGAAGAGCATACGGAATATCTGCTGCTGATCGATTCGCGGGCGCTTGACCGCGAGTGCCTTTCACGCAGCCTTCGCGACTATCAACCGGCCTTGAACATCATTTCCGCCAATTCGCTGGAGGACTGGCAGAACCAGCATATCCAGCATGATCCGGCCGTCATCCTTTTGATGATCGGCGGAAAGAAGATCACGGATGCCGATGTGGGGCAGGCGATCGCGAAATTGACCGAGAAGTTCAAATCCAGCCCTGTCGTCGTGGGGGCGGAGAGCGACGAACTTTCGCAAATCCTCAAAGCGCTCGAATACGGCGCTCGAGGCTATATACCCACCACTGTCAGTATTGGCGTTGCTGCAGAAGCGATCGGCTTGGCCCAGGCAGGGGGAATTTTCATTCCCGCAAGCAGCATTCTTGCAGCAAGGCACGTGATCAGTGCTGTCAGCAATGGCATGAACTGCACCGATGAACTCTTCACGCCGCGCGAAGCGGTCGTGGCGGAAGCCTTGCTGCGGGGCAAGGCGAACAAGATCATCGCGTACGAAATGAAGCTTTGCGAAAGTACGGTGAAGGTTCACATCCGCAACATCATGAAAAAGCTGAATGCCACCAACCGGACGGAGGTTGCCTATAAGATCAGGGATTTCATGCATTGATCGTGCGCGGTTGCTGCTGAACTCCCGCAACTGCTGTGAAGGCTTCGCAGTTTTCGCGGGTAGCGCCGTCTCGAGTGTCGCCTGGGTAGGAGGTGGATTGGACGGTTCGCCTGCGAAGGAGGCGCACACTGATGTGCTTGAGGCTGGAAACAAACAGATCTGGGTGTCCCCGCGTGCCCTGCAGGCGGGAATGCTGTTTTCTGTAAAGGGCTGAAGATTGCTCGATATTCTTGGAGGCCTAGAAAGCCGGGCTCGCTTCAGCAATGAAGCGAGCCCTTCCGCAAGGAGCTTTTCGCGGTCATTAGCCCGCGAGTATTAGCTGCCGCATTTGGAACTGGTTCTACTCGGTACTGCCCCCGAGTCCCAAGTGGAGGATGCCATACTACCGCACGAAATCAATTAATCCCTTTGGGTGATAGCCGATTGGCCTCTTCCTCCCCTTCTTCCGGCGCAAGCGGCCCGTTTGCGCGATCGCCATGGTACGTATCGGGGGCGTAGGCGGCTCATCCGTTTGTAGAAATGTTCAAGAGGCGAAATCCGTGGTCTGATGCCTTTGGACGGTACCACGCTTGCGAGACCGTCTCTTTACTCCTCCGATGAAGGAAGAAGGGCTCGTCAATCGGCAGGACGAGCCTTTTTTCCCTGGTAGTGCAGCCGCGCAGCGCTTTCGTCCATCGTGGGCTCTTTCAGCTCTTTGAGGGGCCTTTTGCCACGGTGGCGGAGACAGCGTTGACCTTGCCGCCGGGGGCATAGCCGCCGCCGATTGCGACGTTGAGGGAGACGTAGTCCCTGGCCATCTGCTGCACGGACGCCGCCAGGCTTGCCTGGGCCAGCGACACCTGGCGCTGGGCGTCGAGCACGTCGAGCAGCGAGGAGGCGCCGTCCTTGTAGCTTGCCGTCGACAGTTCCAGCGATTCCTGCGTCGTCTTGACCTGGGCGCGCAGCGCTTCCACCGTCTGGGCGTCGCGGCGCACGGCCGACAGCGCGTTCTCCACCTCCTCGACGGCGTTGAGCACCGCTGCCTTCCAGGCGAGATAGGCGGTCTTGGCGTCCGACTTGGCGATGTCGACATTGGCGCGCAGGCGGCCGCCGTCGAAGATCGGCAGGCTGAGCGTCGGGCCGAAGGACCAGGTGGTCAGGCCGCCGCCGCTGCCACCGGCCGCATTGACCCAGTTCGGCGAGATCGAGCCGGACAGCGAGATCGACGGATAAAGCTGCGATTCGGCGACGCCGATATTGGCGGTCGCCGCTGCCAGATTGCGCTCGGCCACGCGGATGTCGGGACGGTTGCGGATCAGGTCGGCCGGGATGCCGGAGATGATGCCAGCACGGTAGACCGGCTGGGCGGCTCCCTTCTGCAGCTCGGCCATCAGCGAGGAGGCCGGCAGGCCGAGCAGCGTGGCGATGTGATGCGCCGAGACGCGGAAGTTGGTTTCCAGGCCGGGGATTTCAGCCTGCGTCGACTGCACCAGGCCCTCGGCCTGGACGACGTCGAGCCTGGAGGCGGCACCGGCTTCCAGCTGGAACTTGGTAAGATCGTAGGTCTCCCGGCGCGATTGCAGGTTGGCCTTCGACAGCGCAATGCGCTCCTGGTAGAAGCGGGCGTCGATATAGGTCGAGACGAGATCCTGCAGGAAGGCAAGCCGGGCCACGTCGGCGCTGGCATAGGCCGAATCGAGCGAAGCAAGCGCGCTTTCCTTGGAGCGCCGGTACTGGCCGAAGAGATCGAGCAGCCAGGAGACATTGGCCTCGCCGCCAGAGGTGTTGGTCGCACCCACCCGGGTGCGCTCCGAGCCCATCTGGCCCGACACCGTGTGCGAGGCGCCGACGACCAGGCTCGGCAGCGAGCCAGCCCCGGCGACCGTCACATTGGAGGACGCCGCATTGATGCGTTCCATCGCCTGCAGAACGTCGAGGTTCTGGTCGATGCCGCGCGCAACCAGGCTGTCAAGCTGCCTGTCGCGAAAGGCCGACCACCAGGCCACCGTCGCTACATCACCGATATTCTTGTTGCTGCCTTCACCGAACTTCGCCGGCAGCGGCATCTCCGGAGGCGTGTGGTCCGGTCCGCTCACGCAGCCCGCCAGCAAAGACGCGACTACGCAACATGCTGCGCTACGAGCTAATGCTATTCGCCCCCTCAACCTGCCGACCTCCTTGGTTTTGCCGAAAGTACGCTGGACGTGGTTAATGAAACGTTTGCATCTGCCCATTCGGTACGCCCGCTGCCGGAATGCGGCGATGCGGCAGGTTTCATCTGGCGCCGGGCAACCATTTAAAGCTCACGCCTCGCCGGCGCATCCGCCGACGGGGTGAGAGGAGAGGCCGGCACAAATACCGGTGGGCGGAAACGAAAAGCGTCGTTCGGAGTAGCGCTCGATGGCGCCCGGCGGCAGGACGAGACATGGGCGCAAGACGCCAGGCGAGAGGTCTTTCCCGCCGTTCCGGCTGCTGGAACACGGGTACTTTGGAGCGATGGACCATGAGCCCGCCCCGGGGCCGTACCAAAGATCGGATATATGGCAATGCCCAGAGCAAGGCTGACGGAAACGCACGTTACAATGTAAAACAGCACAAACCTCATGGCACGTATAACGGCAGTGTCCCGGCGACATATCAACCTGCCCAATATGATTAACAAGGGCCGGAGATGCCGCCAGCAGGGATTTTTCCATGCGTGGGCCTGCAGCAGGCGTCAGTCTTGCGTGCTTCTTCTCAGAGCCAGCGGTCGCGCGGCATGCAGCCTGCCGGGCGCGGCGCAAGTTCGACGTGCACAGCACAGCCCAGCAAGGCCGGCATGGCCGCGCAGTAAAGCTGCATTGGCCGCACGCCGTCGCTGACTTCGAATGTCAGCCTGGCAGACCCATCGAGCTACACATCTCGCCGGCATGTACGTGCTGTCGTTCTCTTCGAAGTCCCATAGTTGGAAGAAAATCTCTCGCCATGCTTCCGGATGGCGCCACAGTCGAGCGCTACGAACTCGCCGACCTTGACTTCGGTTACTTGGTAGCCCGGTTTCATCGGAATGGACTCCAAGGGCGTATCCTTGGCTTCCGCCCCGCCTGCAGATCGTCCGGATGCTGGTGGTCGCCGGTCCAGACGGCATGGCCGCCGGCATGGTCGCGGAGAAGACGCCGTCTCGCCGTCATGCTCTTTGCCGAACCTGCCGCCGCTCAAGCTTGCCATCAGAACGGCCACGCTTATGTCGGCAGCGGTATTCCTGCTCATCCCGACCGCCTTCCGTTGCCGGCGCCGTCGCATTCGCAATCGCCGTTGGGCGGGGGAGCGGCCGTTACGGGAGCGCTTGCCCTTATTCCCTTCGGAAGCGACGGGTATGGAAAAATGCAGGTCCAGGTCATGGCGGCGCTGATCGTGTCGGCAGCCGCACCTTTCGCGCTGGCCTACCTGATCATCAGCCTCGGCGTCGCCGGGTTCGCTGGCAATGACATCGGCGGCAGGCGCCCTTGCCGTGCTCGTGCTGGTGGTCATCGGGCAGCTCGCCAGAAACGGATCGGCCTCGGAAGCGGCCGGGGCGGACGGGCAATTGACAGAACCGGCTGAGCAGGCTTGCGCAAGTTCACTGACGCCTAAGATCGATGTTGCTGGTGATGACCGATCTTCCGGTCGCATGGTCGCGATCGACCGTCCGCAGACGCAGGCCGTCCGCCCCGATCTTCTCGATCGTCATGGTGGCGTTTCGGTCGCCGTTAACGGGGCGGGCCCAGCGTACGGAAAGATTGATGGCGTTTCCGCGGCGGCTTCCAGAAAGCGCAGACGGCAGACCCATCGGTCCGACATATGTCCCGGAATAGCGCCCGCCGCTGACCCTCAGGTTCGCCGAAACGGCCCGGCGCACGACGATAAAGCCCCGGCAGCTCCCGTTCATGGAGAAGTTGGCTAGGCCCGCCCTCGTTGCAAAGCTGCACCGCACGTTGACCGGATCGCTGCCGATCCGCATCAGCACCTGGCCTGCACCTTGCCAGTTTCCGGAAAGCGACCGGAGGAAATCGGCTTCCTGAGCGGCTGCGGCATGTGGCTGGGAGCAGGCGAGTGCGAGGGAGAGCGAGAAAACGGCGCAGCGCATGGCGGTGACCTCGTGAGCAATATTGCCGAACGTCTCTGAGGCAGTTCAGTTCCCGGATCTTGAGCTGCCGGAAGCGCAGTCATCATCTTGGTGTTGCCGAACAGATGCGCGGGCAAGCTCGACAGGTGTCCTCATGATGATTTCGCGGTGCGGGAACGGGATCGATATGCCGGCTGCCTTGAATGCATCCCATAATGCCATGAGTACTTCACCGCGCACGTTGGTGAGCCCGTTGCTCGGGTCGGAGATCCAGAATCTCAATTTGAAATCGATCGAAGAAGCCCCAAAGGCCGTCATCCAGCAGACCGGCTGGGCGTAGGTGCCGGAAACCCGCGGAATAGTCTTGGCGGCCTCGATCGCGATGCGGGAAACCTCGCGCGGATCGCTGTCATACGAGGTTCCGAAATCAACCTCGATGCGGACATACTCGCTGGAAAACGACCAGTTGACGACTTGCTGGGAAATGAAGTCTTCGTTCGGAATGAGGTATTCCTTGCCATCTCTCGTGATGACGGAAACGAAGCGGGAGCGCAGGTCGCGGATGGAGCCGAAAGTCTCCCCTAGCGTAATTGTGTCGCCCGGTTTGATGGATTTATCGAGCAGGATGATGATTCCGGATATGAAATTGGAGACGACCTTCTGCAGGCCGAAACCAATGCCGACGCCGACAGCACCTGAAAAAACCGTGAGCGCCGTCAGGTCAATGCCTGTTGCAGACAAGGCGATCGTTCCCGCAAAGACAATCAGCCCTATCTTTATCAGTTTGCTGATGAGAACCTTCAAGGAGGGCGTCAGATCCGCAGACTTCTGGATCCAGTTCGACGACATGTTGCCGATGAGAACTGCAAGCCATATCAGCGCGACGGAAAGGATGATGGCCTTCAGGACGAGCAGCATTGACAGGCGGACGGCGCCGAGATTGACGGCAATACCATCGAGTGCTGCCAGGAGTGCGCGATCCAGTCCAAGCGCGTAAAGCGCGAAGTAGAACCAGCCGGCAGCGGCAACGACACGCGCCAGCATCTGGTTTCGGATGATGCGCGTGAGCACCGAGATAACGAACCACGCCACCACGAGTGTGAGGGCTGTCGCCACCAGCCAGCGGTGCGATGGCCAGGCAAATCGCAAAAGCACCACATCCGCAATCGCCAGCAGCACAATCAGAAAAAGCCACCGCGTTCGCCGCATGAAAGCGATGATGACGCGAAGAAGATCCGGATTTCCCTTGATCGTGCGGGCGCGCGATTCCAGTGCAGGCTCGATTCGTTTTGCAAGCCAGCCGGAAAGCAGGTAACCACCGACAATCAGGGCGGACTGATAGAGCGTCCACTCATTGAGAAGGAAAGCCTGCAGCCAGGATCCGGCAGCGTTGATCGCCTCTAGGAAATCCATCGTCGTTTTCTCGCGATTCTGCAGGATAACCAGCGGAAGCGGGGTTTTGTTCAAATGCGAATGCGGCCGAACTCAGCAGGATTTCGAAAGAATCAGCCGACCGTTTGGCGATTGCCTGATCGGGTGCAGCCGACGCTTCTGTTTCAAGCAATTGCGCCTCACGCCGTCGCACTTGATGGGTTCGCTTTCACGTCCTTTTTCAAGAGCGGCGGCGAGGGCCGTCTTTATCATGTGTTTGCGACGAACTTCCGAGGGCAGTTGCAGGCAACGGAAGAGCGATTGTCTGATTGAATCGCAGACGGGCGCAGGTGCGGTAAAGTCGATGGCGCTGACCCTTTCCCCATTCAAGACGATCGTTAGCGGAACTGTTTCCCCAATTGCGCGTTGCCGAACCAGCCTTTGTTTTGGGGGGACAACGCCAGATGGATCCGGTCACAATACTGCTCGTCGATGACGAGGCGTCGGTGCTCAACGTCTTCGAGGATGCGCTTGCTGACGCGGGCTTTGAGGTGCGCACCGTCGCAGACGGACGAAAGGCTATACAGTATTTGGCCGCGGCCGATCCGCCTGTGCAGGGATTGATTACAGATATTCGACTGGGCGACGGGCCTGACGGCTGGGAAGTGGCCCGCGCTGCGCGGGAAATCGAGCCGCTAATGCCGGTCGTCTACACGAGTGGCGACAGTGCGGCCGACTGGGCGTCGAAAGGCGTGCCGAACAGTATCATGCTTCAAAAGCCGTTCGCCCTCGCGCAATTGGTCACAGCGATCTCGCAGCTGCTCAACGAGAGTTCGATGGCTGTTCCCGACAGGGGCGACGCTGAGAATGGCAAGTAGTACTGCCGGATCAAATCACGATGCCACGTCGTCGCTGCCTGAACCCGGACACGTTGATCTTGGCCATTTTCTGACGCATTCCTCTTTAATCGAAGACCAAAAATGGCGGCTGCGGCCTTATCATGCTCACCCTCGGCCACCTTGAAATCATAGGTTTACCGGGGAGCAGTGCCAGCGCAGGGACATCCTCCAGCGGCATCGAAAATGCCTGACTGATGCTTGCCGACGAACTTGCCCCTCGACTGGAGCTGCCGGGTGCAGAGATCCTGGAGCTCTCTCCGAAGGAAGCGATGCGAAGTGCAGACGCTTCGTTCTGGCTGATCTGATGTGTCTTTCAAATGAACTGACAGGCCGGTTCGGTTTCGCCCCGCCATTCTGTTTTCAGCGCCCGCGCAGTCAGGCGCAGCAGTCTGTGCCGGACGATGGCCCACAGCACGCAGTCTTTGCCTTTTCCTCGGCCAGCCATCGGTCGCGTGGTTTGCAGCTCGATGGTCGGGCATCGAGGATGACCTCGAACGAACCTCCTTTCAAGCGAGGCGGCCGTGCACAATACAGCGCCATCGGCCTCACACCGTCGCTGACCTCGAACGTGAGCTTTGCGGATGGCTCAAGCCGGACATGATCCGACACCTTCCGGATGATCGTAGCGAACTTCCCTGCGGGCATGTGCGTCCGCCCATCCCCGTCGATGTCCCAGAGTTGCACGAAAATCTCCGACCATGCTTCGGGATTTGCGCCGCAGTCGATGGCCGAGAACTGCCCCGCCTTCACCTCGGTCACGTGATAGCCCGCCTTTACCGGGGTGCCGCCGTAGTGGAAGACGACAGGTGCATCCGGCGCGGCCGCCAGGGCATCGAGAAGATGGCCGAGCGTGATGTCGGTCGAAAGCTTCTTGTCGATCGCGTTCATGTGCGCTACTCCTTGTTTCAATGGTTCAAGGAATATTGAAATATGGATGAACGTCAAGCCCTCTCTTCATTCGCCGCACTCTCTCAGGAGACCCGCCTCGGCATCGTGAGGACGCTGGTCGTCGGGGGGCCGGAGGGACTCGCCGCAGGCCTCATTGCAGCGCGGATGGGTGTCAGCCCATCGAATGTGTCGTTCCATCTGAAGGAACTCGAACGCGCAGGCCTGATCCTGCAGCGGCGCAAATCTCGTTCGATCGTCTACAGTGCCAGCTACGACTCCCTGGCTGCTCTCGTTAAGTTTCTGATGGAGGACTGCTGCGCGGGCCACCCCGCGGTCCGGGAGACGGTGGATCGCCAAGATGGCTGCTGCCCAACCGGAGAAGCCACCAGCAAGGATGATGCCGTTGCGTGACAGCAAGATCCCGGCCGCTATCGTCTCCGCCCTCGGCATGACCCAGATCATCGGCTACGGCACGCTCTACTACAGCTTCAGCATCCTGGCACCGGAAATGGCCGAGGATCTCGGGCTGACGCTTGCACAGGTCTTCGGGATATTTTCGGCATCGCTGTTCATCGGCGGATTGTCCGCGACGTATATCGGAAAGCAGATGGACCGGATGGGCGCAGCCACTATCCTGACCATCGGATCGGCTCTGTCCGCGCTGACGCTTGCACTGTGCGCGTGGTCACCCTCCGTGTTCGTGTTCGCTCTTGCCATCATCCTCATCGAAATCTCCTCGGGAATGGTCCAGTATCAGGCTGCATTCGCGGCACTGGTGCAAAGCGATCCCAGGACGGCATCGCGAAGCATAACCTACCTCACACTGATCGGTGGCTTTGCCTCGACGATCTTCTGGCCGATCACCGCCGCCTTGGTCGGATATCTCACATGGCGGGAAATCTATCTGGTCTTCGCGGCCCTCAATCTGTTCGTCTGCATGCCGCTGCATCTCTGGATGGCGAGGAAGGGCAAGGCTGAAGGTGTTCGAGGTGTCAATCGGGCGCGCGAGCACGTGGTGGGTGCGGTTCCGCCGGAAAGGCGCCGCGGCGCGATGATCGTCGTCTCTGCTGCCTTCGCCATCCTAGGCTTCACTTTGGCCTCCGTCCTCGCCCATATGGTTCCCATGCTCGGCACGCTGGGACTGGGTACTACAGCCGTGGTGATCGGCTCGCTCTTCGGCCCTGCTCAGATCATGAGCCGTCTCGTCAACATGATATTCGGCACGAGCCTCTCTCCGCCGATGCTTGCGGTTATCTCGGCTGCGCTAATGGTCCTCGGCATCGTGGTCCTTGCCGTGACGGGGAACTCGCTGCCGGGCGCGGCTGCGTTCGCCATCTGCCTTGGACTCGGATCGGGGATCAATTCCATCGCTCAAGGGAGCCTTCCGCTCTATCTGTTCGGCAGCGATGGGTACGGGGCGATCACGGGCAAGATGGCGGCCGCGAGGCTCGCGCTCGGTGCGGCAGCGCCGTTCGCCTTCGCGGCGGCGATGCAAAGCTTCGGGATCGGCCTTTCCTTGTTCGCGATCGCTGCCCTCGGGACCGCCGGCATGGTCGCATTCATCAGCGTGGCGATTGCGACAAGGCGAGATCTCGTCGCGGCGGAGTAGCTGACGATCACTCATCAATTGCTTGTGTTCCGGCCTGTCTGCATAAGGCTTCACACGAACGCGGTTCTTCTTCCTGCGCTTGAGGTTATGCTGCTGCGTTCTGCCATGAAGGTGTGGCGGCGTAAGTAGCCGTCAGATCGACTTCAAATTCACCCGTTGTTCCAGCTTCGACGCCTCCTCCTTCCGCTCGCTATAGCGATCGGTCAGATAGGACGACGCATCGCGGGTCAGCAGAGTAAACTTGACGAGCTCCTCGCAGACATCGACGACACGGTCGTAGTAGGATGACGGCTTCATTCGCCCCTCGGCGTCGAATTCCTGAAAAGCCTTCGCGACGCTGCTCTGGTTAGGGACTGTGATCATGCGCATCCAGCGACCGAGGACGCGCATCTGGTTCACGGCGTTGAAGGACTGGCTGCCGCCGGACACCTCCATGACTGCAAGCGTCTTTCCCTGCGTGGGACGAACCGATCCGACCGATAGCGGGATCCAGTCGATCTGCGACTTCATGATGCCTGTCATCGCCCCGTGGCGCTCGGGGCTCACCCAGACCTGGCCTTCAGACCATTGCGACAGTTCGCGCAGTTCCTGCACTTTCGGGTGGCTGACGGGCGCTTCGTCAGGGAGCGGCAGGCCTTTCGGATCGAAAACCCGCACGTCGCAGTCCAGCCGCTCGAGGAGCCGTCGGACCTCGTGCGCCAGCAGGCGGCTGTAGGACACCTCCCGGAGCGAGCCGTAGAGGATGAGAATACGGGGCTTGTGCTTCGAGAAGGCGGGCCTGAGCGCTTCGAGGTCTGTTGGAACAAGATGATAATCGTGAAGTGCCGGGAATGTGTCAGCCAATTCGCTTGCCTTTCTCGTCGAGAACCTTCTCCCCGTCTTCCTTCGTGAAGGCACTCTTGTGGGTATCGGGCAGGATATCGAGGACGACCTGAGACGGGCGGCTGAGACGGGTGCCGAGAGGTGTCACGACGAACGGTCGGTTGATGAGGATCGGCTCCTTCAGCATGACGTCGAGCAATTGGTCGTCCGTGAGCGCGGGGTTGGCGAGACCGAGTTCTTCGTATGGCGTTCCCTTCTCCCGGATCGCCTCCCGGACCGAAAGGCCGGCATCGGCGATCATCTTCACCAATTCCTCGCGCGATGGCGGGGTCTTGAGATACTCGATCACCGTCGGCTCGATGCCAGCGTTGCGGATCATTTCAAGCGTGTTCCTTGAAGTCCCGCAGGCGGGATTGTGGTAGATCTTGACGTCCATCGTCAGGTCCTTTCGGTTGCGGTGTTCTTGGAGACGGCGGGTGCTGCCTCGTACCAGCCCTTGGTGCGGTTCACGATCCATACGACCGACAGCATCACAGGGACCTCGATGAGAACGCCAACGACGGTAGCGAGGGCTGCGCCTGACTGAAAGCCGAACAGGCTGATGGCGGCGGCAACTGCGAGTTCGAAGAAGTTGCTGGCCCCGATGAGTGCGGATGGACCGGCAACGCAGTGCTGCTCGCCCGACATCCGGTTCAGCAGGTAGGCCAGTCCCGAGTTGAAGTAGACCTGGATCAGGATCGGGACAGCCAGAAGGCCGATGATAGCCGGCTGTGCCATGATCTGTTCGCCCTGGAAGCCGAAGAGCAGGATCAGCGTGGCGAGCAATGCAAGAAGCGAGAGCGGCTGTAGTTGGCCGAGAAGACGGTCGAGCGACCTCGTCGTGCGGTCCGCAGTGAGCCGCTTGCGCACGATCTGGGAAACGGCCACCGGGATCAGGATGTAAAGGACGACAGAGATCGCCAACGTGTCCCACGGGACCGTGATCGCCGACAATCCCAGAAGAAGTCCGACAATCGGAGCGAAAGCGACGATCATAATGGCGTCGTTGAGCGCCACTTGGGACAGGGTGAAGTGCGGTTCGCCCTTGGTGAGGTTCGACCATACGAAAACCATGGCCGTGCATGGGGCCGCGGCGAGTATGATTAGGCCCGCGATATATGAATCGATCTGATCGGTAGGGAGTAGGGGACGAAAGAGCCAGCCGACGAACAGCCAGCCGAGGAGCGCCATCGAGAAGGGCTTGACCGCCCAGTTGACGAAGAGCGTGACACCGATCCCCCGCCAGTAGCTGCCGACCTTCGCCAGGGAGCCGAAGTCGATCTTGAGCAGCATCGGGATGACCATCAGCCAGATCAGCACTGCGACCGGAATGTTGACCTTGGCGATCTCTGCCGCTCCGATGACATGGAACACGCCGGGCATCACATGCCCGAGGGCGATGCCAGCGACGATGCAGAGAAAGACCCACACGGTAAGGTATCGTTCGAACGTTGACATCTTACTCGGCCTTCGCGGATTTGACGGAAGCGCCTTGGAGCGAACCGATCTGGCGGACGTGCTGCTCGAGCGCCATGCGGTCGATGGAGGCCAGGGGCAGATTGATGAAGGCGGTGATGCGGTTCTTGAGGAAGCGGGCCGCCTGGGCGAAGGCGCGCTGGATCTCGACCTCTGACCCGACAACGGCGGCAGGATCCTCGACACCCCAGTGGGCGGTCATCGGATGGCCGATCCAGACCGGGCAGGCTTCACCCGCGGCGTTGTCGCAGACGGTGAAGATGAAATCCATTTCCGGTGCGCCCGGTTCGGCGAACACGTCCCAGCTTTTGGATGAGAAGCCCGTCGACGGATAGCCGAGAACATCCAGTTCCTTCAGCGCGTGCGGATTCACGTCTCCCTTGGGCAGGCTGCCTGCGGAGAATGCCTTGAAGCGCCCGCCACCCTCCTTGTTGAGGATGGATTCGGCCAGGATAGAGCGAGCGGAGTTGCCCGTGCAGAGGAACAGCACGTTGTAGGTCTTCTCAGTCATTAGTTTCGTCCGTGTTAGGTCGGCGGCCTGTCTAGTTTCATGATGGTGGCCGACGATGGGCAGATGGATGAAAGCTGGCGCGTCGCGAGAACCGCGGCCGGAACTGCTTCCCGTCGCACTTCCCTGAATCCGAGCGCACCGAAGAATTCAGCGGCTGAAGTGGTGGCGAGGAAGACATCGTCCGAAGCCGCCTTCAATGTCAGTTCGACGACGCGACGCCCGATACCGGACTTGCGGTGCTCCGGTAGAACGACGACGGATCGGAGCAGGCAGCTCCCTTCGCAGCTTTCGATCCCAGAGAACGCTAAGGTCTCGCCGTCGCCGGAGACGGCCTCGAAGAAGGTGCGGCCAGCCTCATCGATGTCTTCCGTCGGCAGATGTGCCTCGAGCAGCGCACTCCTAAGCTTGGGGTCGGTTCCTGGGATCGGTTCAAGCCGCAGATCACTCATGATGACAGCTTCGCCCCCGGAGTGCAGCACGGCGTAAGTTCGGCGATCAGAGGAGCGCACAGCTCTGTCGCTCCGTTGCAGCAGTCCTTGAGAAGGAAGAGTGTCAGCGCGCGAAGCCCGTCAAGATCAGCGCGATAGATGATGGAGCGGCTCTGACGCTCGCTCTTGATAAGGCCCGCTCGCGAGAGCGTCGCGAGATGCGCCGACATCGTGTTCTGAGGCACATCCAGAAGCCGCGCGAGTTCGCCAGCAGGAACTCCGTCCGGCTCACGCCGAACGAGTAGCCGGAAAGTTTCCAGACGGGTAGCTTGGGCCAAAGCGCCGAGCGCTGTTATCGCGAATTTAGATTCCATATATCCAGAATAACGGATATATTGTGTATGTCAACGACCTTGCAAACCTTGTCCAACGCATCGCATTCCCGGTACCAAGGACTGCGGGCAGCTCCAGCTGATGATGTTGCCGACGTGGCCTTGACGGATCTTCCAGTCGAGGCCGTTCACGGCGGCGGCCATGTCCTGGATCAGCACCATCCAGGACCCGCTCAGACGCCAGCACCCGAGTGACTAAAGAGATTCGGGGCCACCATAAGCTTGAGGACGTACGGAACGGCGATATGCAGTTCGAACGTGGATCGGGCGCTTGAGGTCATTGGAGTGGTTCACGTGGTTCTTCTCGGCTGAAGGCATTCGTTCGAAATTAGTGCTACAAGTCGTCGAGATGAGGCGGACCGTCTCAGAGACGCTCGATGGAGCTTCCAGAAATCTCCGATTTCGTCCTTTGCATGGCTTTAAGGCCCGAAGCGGGTTCGGTCATCACCTGCCAATATAGGCGGCTAGTTCGTCCGGCGTTCCATTTGGAAATGCCTGTTTGAGAAAGTCCAGAAACGCCGAGACGCGCGCGCTGAGCAGCCGCCGAGAGGGGTAGAGGGTCCATAGAGTGACCTCGGGGCCGTCGATTTCCCCCCAATTGACCAATGTGCCGTCCGCGAGGTCGTGGCTCACCAGCGAAATGGGAAGGCGTCCTGCACCGACGCCGGCGCGCACCGCATCGCGGACCGTGATGAGCGTTGACAAAATGAGCACGGGTTCGATCTTGATCGTCGACCGGCCGACGGCTGTCTTCACCTGCCAAGTTTGCGCTTCGCCTGCGCCACGCGCAACGCCGGGAGCAGCGCGTCCGCCGGTCGGGCGGGGAAGTCCGGGGCTTGCCACCACCACCAGCCGGTCGCGCAGAAACGCCCGCCCGACCAGGCTTTCGTCGGGATCGGGATTGACTCGGATAACCAGATCGTAGCCTTCCTCGATCATATCGACGGACCGGTCCTCACTCGTCACTTCAAGCCTCACCTGCGGATATTGGAGGGCAAAGCCCGCGGCGATCCTGCCCATGGCGGTCTGGGAGAAGTGCAACGGGGCGCTGATCCGCAATCTCCCCTTGGGTTTCTGACCGCCGGACGCAATCGTCGCAGCCGTCTCGTCCAGTTCGGCGAGCAACGCCCCGGTCCGCTCGAACAGCGCCCGTCCTTCTTCGGTGAGCTTCAGGTTGCGCGCACCCCGTTCAAACAGCCGCAGAGCGAGATCGCTTTCCAACTCGGCGACACGGCGCGACAATGTCGCCTTCGGCCGGCCGGTCGCCCGCGCCGCTTTGCCGAAGCCACCATGGCGGGCAACGAGATTGAAATCAGCTAGCGCAAGAAGGTCCATGAGTGTTCCACCAGTGAGACGGAGTGTCTAAATTTTCCGTCTATTGGACTCTCAATGAACCACACATATTCGACGTGTCAAGCAATCCGACACGGAGAAATTCCATGACCATTCTCGTCACCGGCGCCACAGGCAATATTGGCCGCCAAGTTGTCGAACACCTCGTCAAGCAGGGTGCTGACGTGCGCGCCATTGCCCGCGATCCGTCGAAAGCGAACTTACCGGCGAACGTATCTGTCGTGCAGGGCGACTTCCTCGACGTGGATTCACTACGCAATGCCATGTCTGGCGTTTCTACGCTTTTCCTTTTGAACGCAGTCGTGCCAGATGAATTCACGCAAGCGCTGATCGCACTGAACGTTGCACGGTCGGCTGGCATCGAGCGGATCGTCTATCTGTCGGTAATCCACGCCGACGTCTACGTGAACGTGCCGCACTTCGCTGGCAAGTTCAGCGTCGAGCGGATGATTGAGCAGATGAACTTCAAAGCTACGATCTTGCGTCCCGCATACTTCATGCAGAACGATCTGATGGTCAAAGACGTCATCACGGGCTACGGCGCCTACACAATGCCGATCGGTGCGAAGGGTCTTGCGATGATTGATGCCCGTGATATTGCCGAAATAGCCGCCCGCGAGCTTCTGCGCCGTGAACAGGCTCCAGAGCCGCTCCCACTCAACCGGATCAACCTAGTCGGACCAGAAGTGCTGACCGGAACCGATATCGCCTCCATCTGGTCAGACGTCCTTGCTCGCCCAATCAACTACGGCGGCGACAGCACCGAAGGCTTTGAACAGAACCTAAAGCAGTTCGTGCCCGCTTGGATGGCTTACGACATGCGTCTGATGGGCGAACGCTTCTTGACCGATGGGATGCTGCCTGAGGCCGGCGACGTCGAGCGCTTGACCGCGCTTCTGGGCCGCCCGCTGCGCGCATATCGCGACTTTGCCTCGGAAACCGCTGCCTCCGCCTGACGGAAGCGCAGCAGCTATCTGACCACAAGGGATCGTCATGATTTATTCAACTGCCACAGTTCCGGTGAACCCGGAAGGCGAAGCCCCATTGACGCGCGCTCAGGCATGGAAAGGGCTTGAACTCAAAGCACGCGACGCGCGCTCGTTTCTGGCCCCAGGGCTTTGCACACGTTGCGAGGTCATTGAGGAAAGCACTACACATTTCGTGCGGGAAGCAGATCGGAGGCAAGGACCTGCGTGAAATCGTGACGCTCGAACATGAGAGTAGGATCACCTTCTTTCAGGCGGACGGGCCCCGCGAAGGAGCGATCATCAACGAACTGTATGAAGATGAAGATGGCGCACTACACATCCGCTTCTACTGCTACATGGGCCTACGTGCCAAACAGCCGAACGGTCGCGAAGAGCAGACGGAGCAGGCTCAGCTCGCCAGCGAACACGGCTACAAGGCCGCCCTGCTGTCGACGCTGAAGCGGACCCGCGAACTGCTGGCAGAGGGAACGCTCTAATCATCACCGGAACACGAGCAACAGGGCAGCCTCTTGAGGAGGCGCCCTGTCTTGCCGGGACAAATGATGACTGCGTCCCGACGCGTTCAGCCTCACCTAAAGTACGGTCCTTGGTGCATCCGGCCCGACCGGCCGCCAGATTGTCAGTCGGGCGGGAGCGATTTCGACGCTTTCGTCGCGCCTGCGAAAACGCATTGGAGTGAGTCGGCCGTGGGCGGCACCCACCCAACCTCATTGTGGGACGATAAGTGATGGTGGGAGGACAAACCATCGACAACCCGTTCGGCACGAGGTTGTCACCCATGTGTTAGGTAGGTTCTGTTACCTATGTCTTCTCTATTCGGCGTGTTGAAAGCCATTCGGCGTAATCGAGCGTAGTCTTGGTAGCCTTCAAGCGTTTTCCTGAAGGTTCAGCGGTCGCAATCTCCCCGAGCCAGACGCTCGGTCGCGCGTGACTTCCTTCAGCTTGTGGTGATCATGCTTCATGCGGGTGTGTATGGCACCGCCGATGCCGATGTACTGCATGCTGACCCTTCGCTGATACGGCCGCATTCCGATACACATATACAGCGCGTGGTCCCATTCTTCTCTGGCAATGGAGCGAACCTCGTCGAGGTCCCGGTATGGGCCGTACCAGTTGACTGCGATCATCAGATGCTTGGATGTTACTTTGCCTCACCATGAAATTCCAGTCACAAAAGGCTCGCCTGAAGAGGGTCACCCTCCTTCGAGATGATGCTTGATCCATATGGCTCCCGCGAGGTGACCGCAATCGCTTCGTTGGGGGCCCGGCGGGCAAACTCTTTGGCCTTGTCCCAGGGTGCGTGCATCCACACATCGATCTCTTCCTTGGTGAACAGCAGGACTGGCATCGCGGACGATCGCCGAGCAGCAGGAATCCAATGTCGTGCTCCGACAGATGAGGGCCACAACGTCGTCACTTGTGCGGATGCCATGAACGCCCGCGACGGGCGATGGGTCTGCGCGGCCGGCCTCGTTCTGGTTCGGCAGAAGCCAGGATCCGCGAAAGATGTCATGTTCATCACCATCGAGGATGAGACCGGTCCCGCGAACATCGTCGTGTGGCCTTCTCTCTTCGAGAAACAGCGGCGCGTCGTCCTCGGATCATCGATGATGGCGATCCACGGGAAGATACAGCGCGAGGGCGAGGTTGTTCATCTAGTGGCCCAGCAGCTATTTGATCTGAGCGGAGATCTTTCCGGGCTGGCCGACCGCGATATCGACTTCAAGTTACCGACGGGGAGGGGCGACGAGTTCGCGCATGGCTATCCTGCGAGCCCGGATTCGCGGGATCGACCGAAGCCCGTGCCGGAGCCGAGGGATATCTTCGTCAGGGATCTGCACATCGACACTCTGAAGGTGAAAGCACGAAACTTCCACTGAAGCGAAAGCGCCTTGGCGATCCTACCGAAGGAGGCCGTCGCTCCCGAACTCGTCCCATCCGCTCAACCCGGCTGCGGCTTCATCGGCTCGTTCGTTTTGTTTGGCTTTTTCCTTTTTCTTCAGCGAACGCGTCAACTTCGCCTGATACGCGGCCCGCCTACGATTTTCCGCCCTCGCCGCAGCGTCTTCCTCCCGCCATTCGTCCACGGCGCCACGGTCGAGCAGATCCTCGACAACTCGTGGGTCGAATACGTGAAAGGTGATCTTCCTTGCGCGCCCTTGCAGCCTGACTGTTCGCGTCCCAGCGCTGGGCAGGCGACCGTCTTCGAGCCAGCGCTTCCGCTCTGATGCCGTGATCGTCAGGATATCCTCGATCTCACGAGGAATGACCGGAAGGCTTGCGATGCCGTCCAGCGCGTTGGAAATGGCCGATGCCGTCGCTCTGAATGCTGTCTTCGAACTCTCTGGCATGACGAGGATGAGCCCGCCCGCCTGCATATCCAGCGACTTGCGGACCGGGGATGGTAGCCGGGAGCGGATTTCCTGCAGGATTCCTTTCACTCTGACGCCGGATCCGAGCGTCGCAACCACGGGAAGCGGCCACTCCCTGATCAACTCGGGATCGTCGCTTTCCTTCCTTTTCGTCTTCGTCTTGGGCATGTCGCAGCAGATGGTGTTGAAGGGGTCAAGCGTCAACGGAACTCCGGGTGATTTCCCACGTTCGCGCGGCGAGGAAAATCCCGATGTTCGCGGTGGCGTGTCGGCTGGCGGCGGCACAATGGGTTCGTTTGGCACAGACCCACGGGAGCCGTGCGTAGGTCGACTCCACCGAAGCGAACGTGGCGACAGCAGGCCAAGTAATATCTATGATCCACGAGTGCGGATCATTGGCGGCGATAAAACTCCTGAGGTACATTGCGAATGCTTCAAAAACCGCTGCTGACCGGGTTCGGGCCCGCTATGTCGGCTATGGAGGTCGCTCGCGGCTTGGACCTGAGGGGACACGTTGTGGTGGTGACTGGGGGTTCTTCCGGCCTCGGACTTGAGACAACCCGCGCACTGGCAATGTCGGGGGCACGCGTACAGGTTCCCGCTCTCGACCCCGTCGCCGCCCACGCAGCGTTGAGAGGGATCGACAGTGTTGATGTCTGGCCCCTTGACCTTGGGGATGAGGCATCGGTTAGAGGGTTTGCGAAAGCTTTCCTCGACCGTGAGGATCGGCTCGACATCCTCGTTCTCAACGCGGGAATAATGGCGCAGCCGCTTTTCCGTGATCCGCGTGGTCGTGAGGGCCATTTCTCGATCAACTTTCTGGGACACTATCGGCTCACGGCGCTTCTGTGGCCAGCATTGCTGGCCGCCGGAACATCGCGAGTGATCGTCATGTCGTCCCGAGGCCACCAGATGTCTGATGTCGATCTCGAGGATATCGATTTCGTTCGCCGACCCTACGACAAGTGGATAGCCTACGGTCAATCCAAGACAGCGAACGCTCTTTTCGCGGTAGCGCTCGACAGGCGCGGACAGGCGGATGGAGTTCGCGCCTTTTCTGTTCATCCGGGGATGATCGTCACACCAGGTATTCGCCATCTAACCCGAGACGAATTCGACGCTGTCGGCGCGCTCGAGCCGGACGGAACTCCTGTGATAGACCCGGCTGCAGATAAGAAAACCCCCGGGCAAGGGGCGGCTACGGCGGTCTGGTGTGCAACTTTCCCGGCACTGAATTCTCTAGGAGGGGTATACTGCGAGAACTGCGATATCGCTTCTGTCGAGACCGAAAGACCCTTCGGGGTGCGCCCTTATGCGATCGACCCAGAGAAGGCCGAAAGTTTGTGGCAAATGAGCGCGATGTTGACGGGTCTGGATATTGCAATAACCTGAAGCACAGTGTTGTATCTCGCGGTGCCTTACGACGACGGCACGGCACGTACTGATCCCCAAGAAGATGGGACGGCCCGCTAGTTCGTTACCATACATTCGCGAGCCAAGATTGTATTGGGCTGTCATTCTCCGACCCGACAGGTTCGACTATGATCGGCCGGGTTCCCCGTTGGCTCTCAGAGCAGGTCAGGATGGAGCGACACGCATTCCCTAACGGATCCACGACGTCGGATGTGGCGAAATTCTTCGGCGAATTCCGGCTGTATCCGGGGCGGCACCTCCTTGTCAAAGACCAGGAGCCGGTGGCAATCGGGTCGCGAGCGCTCGACATCCTCATCGCGCTGACGGAGCGGCCTGGCGAGCTCGTGACGAAGGACGAGCTGATTGCGCGCGCCTGGCCCAACTCGATAGTCGAGGAATCGAACCTCAGAGCGCAGATCGCCGTGCTTCGCAAGGCGCTGAGCGAGGACCATTCCGCCCCGCGCTATATTGCTGCCGTCCCTTCGCGGGGCTATCGGTTTATCGCGCCGCTTTCCCATTCGGAGGTCGCGAGCAAGCCTGCCGAGGAGGCCGCGCCAAACAATCTTCCAAGGCAACTTACGCGGCCGATCGGAAGGGAGGAGGCAATCGAAATCCTTGAAGGACGCGTGCAACGGTTTCGTCTGGTCTCCATTGTCGGTCCGGGCGGCATTGGAAAGACAACCGTCGGCATCCGCGTGGCAGAGGAACTATCTTCATCGTACGAACACGGCGTGTGCTTTATGGACCTGGCACCGCTTCCGCATCCTTCGTCTCTTTCGTCGGTGCTGGCGTCACAGCTTCGGCTCCCGGAGATAACGGGTGATCCCGTTTCCCTGTTGAACGCGCACCTCCGTGACAAACGTATGCTGCTGGTATTCGACAGTTGCGAACTGGTACTGGACGCCGCCGCGCGACTAGCGGAGACCTTGCTCCGGCAGGCTCCAGGCATCAGCGTTCTGGCCACCAGCCGAGAGGCCTTGCGGGTGGAAGGGGAGAGTGTGTTCAGGCTTCCGCCCCTGGATATGCCGCCGCTTGGCTCGGGCCTCACCGCGGCCGATGCCTTGGCATTTCCCGCCATTCGCCTTTTTGTGGAGCGGGCAACGTCTGGAAGCGAGTATGCCTTCGATGACGACGAGGCTCCGATCGTCACCCACATATGCCGCCAGCTCGACGGAATCGCCCTCGCAATTGAGCTCGCTGCGGGCCGGGTCGAAGCATTCGGGACACGAGGGATAGCGGAGCTTTTGAATGATCGTCTACGATTGCTGACGGGTGGTCGGCGCACCGCTCTTCCGCGTCACCAGACGCTGGCTGCCATGATCGACTGGAGCTACGGTGCGCTTTCGCCTGAGGAGCAGACGGTGTTGCGAGCGCTTGCCGTATTCGCTGGCGAATTCGGTCGCGAGGCAGCGGCAGCCGTTGCTTTCGACCCACTCGCCGAACGCGATGTACCTGGGCAACTCGCGCAACTTGTGGCGAAGTCCCTCTTGGCTGTCGACACGCACGGCAAGGTGGCACGATACCGATTGCTCGATACGACACGTGCCTTCGCTGCAAGCAAATTGCAGGAAGAAGAGGAGGTCAGCCTCGTCGTCCGGCGCCTTGCGAAGTACCTGTGCGAGACTCTCGAGCATTCGCACGAAGAAGTTGAAACCCTGTCAAGCGAGGATTGGCTGCACAAGTACGGTTCTCAAATCAACAATGTCCGCTACGTCCTTGACTGGGCCTACTCGGACGACGGCGACGCCGATGTAGGCATTGCCGTAACTGTTTCGGCCGTCCCCCTCTGGTATCAACTGTCGCTGGTCGATGAGTGCCTGACGTGTGTGCAACGCGCACTTCTGGGCCTCGATCCAGGAGAGAAGCGGGACGGTCGCGCTCGTCAGGTCATGCAGCTCTATAGGGCGCTCGGCCTCGCTCAGGCCTTCAAGGTCGGGTTCGCGCCGCAGGCTCCTGCCGCGTTCTCGAAGGCCTTTGAGATAGCCGAGAAGCTGGGAGACATCGACGCACAAGCGGAAGCCCTTTGGGGCTTGTGGGTGGCGCAGGTGGGTATGGGCGAGTATCGTGCGTCGCGCGATAACGCAGATCGGTTCGTAAGGCTTGCCCAAAACAGCCTCGACAGGTTCATCGGCGACCGCATGCTGAGCATGACCCTCTTCTGCATGGGAGATTTCCGAGGTGCCCGCCGCCACGCCGATCTCATGCTGGCCCACGATGTCTTCACCGACATTCCCCCTGGCGGGTCCGTCAGGTTCAGGTTCGGTCAGTCCGTTTCGGCACGAATACAGCCCGCTCAGCTTCTGTGGATGCAGGGCTTCCCGGATCAGGCCGTGCGCGCCGCCGATTCCGCTGTCGAGGCGGCGAGGGCTTCCGGCCACGCGATTTCCCTATGCGAAGCGTTGGCCCGGTGGTCATGTCCAATCCTCGTTCATGTCGGGGACCTCGCGGCGGCTGATTGCGCGATCACGGAACTACTCGATTTGGCCAAGCTGAACGGGCTTGGTCCGTGGGAGGTGTTCGGCCGATGCTGGAAAGCTGCTCTGCTGATCGAACGGGGATACGCCGAAAGAGGCGTTCCGCTTCTCCGCAACGCACTGGCGGAATTGCGCCAGGTCAAGCTGTTCAACCTCTACAACGTCAGATTTGTGTGCTTCATGGCCGAGGGTCTTGCCGCGCTCAACGAGCACGTCGAAGCACGCGCGCTCGTTGAGGCGGCCATTGCCGCAAGCGAAGACAAGGACGAACTCTGGTACATCACGGAACTCTACCGTCTGAAGGGTGACATCCTTGCGCAATGTGGACACGGCAACGAAGCCGAGCAGTGCTATCTCCGCTCCATGGAACTGGCGCGACAGCAAGATGCGCTTTCCCTGGAGCTGAGAGCAGCCGTTAGTCTGTCTCGGTCGCTGCTGGCGCGCGGCGACAGGATTGGTGCGCGCAAGGCCCTGGCCGAAGTCTACGACCGCTTCAGCGAAGGTCTGGATACTGCAGATTTGATCGCGGCGAAGGCGGTACTGGCCGAACTTTCCTGACCGAGAAATTGCCTTTCCCCAGGCGCGCGCCCTTGGCCGTCACACAAGAATTCACCACAATTCACTGTCTGTGGACCGTCCTGTTCTGCCATCTTCTGCCCGTCGCCGGATTGTCGGCAACGCAGCATGAAGGGCAGGCTGATGAAGACCACCACGCCTATAGAAATGGACGCACTCGTCCTCACTGAAACGAACTCGGAGCTTGTCCGCACGCGCATGGTCTGCCCGGCTCCCGCGGCGGGGGAGGTTCTCGTCCGCGTCAAGGCGAGCAGCGTCAACCCGCTCGATCTCAAGATCAAGAGCGGACAGGCCCCGCACGCTCGCCACCCGTTGCCCGCCATCCTTGGAATGGACTTAGCCGGGGTCGTCGAGGCAGTCGGTCCCGGGGTCACATCCTTCAAGCCGCAGGACGAGGTCTTTGGCTTGACTGGCGGCGTAGGCGGCCTGCAGGGCTCGTTGGCGACCTTCGTCTCGGTCGACGCCGATCTCCTCGCTCCAAAGCCAAGCAACCTTACCATGCGTGAGGCGGCCGCTCTGCCGCTCGTCTTCATTACCGCCTGGGAAGGGCTGGTTGATCGCGCAGCGGTGCAGGCACGGCAAAAGGTACTCGTAATCGGTGCAGGCGGCGTCGGTCATGTAGCAATCCAGATTGCACGCGCCTTCGGAGCCGATGTCTTCGCCGTCGATAAGGCTTCGAAGCAGAGGCAGATCGAAGAGCTGTGTGCGACGGCAATCGACCGTCATCAGACCACAGTCGAGGAGTACGTGAAGGACCACACGGGCGAACGCGGCTTCGACGTCGTCTATGATACCGTCGGCGGGGCAGGGATCGATGCAGCATTCAACGCCGTCAGCAGGTTCGGCCACGTCGTCAGTTGCCTCGGATGGGGCACCCATTCCCTCGGACCGCTCTCCTTCCGGGCTGCGAGCTACTCGGGCGTCTTCACGCTCCTGCCGATCCTGACCGGTGAAGGACGCGCCCATCACGGGGCGATCCTGCGCGAGGCGAAACGCCTGGTCGAGGCTGGGAAGGTCACGCCGCTCCTAGACCCGCGCCGCTTCAGCTTCGAGACTATCGCCGAAGCCTATGCCGAAATCGAAAACCGCACTGCCAACGGAAAGATCGTCATCGACGTCGCCGGCTAGGTGGGAGTCTCAACCCGCTAGAACGAAGGAAACAAAGGCATGCCATTCGTAAACGTAAAGCTGGTCGACGGCGTCTTCACGCCGGAGGAAAAACACGCCATGGCCAAGGCATTTGACCGATGTCATGGTCAAGTTTGAAGGATCGGAGGCTTTTCGCGAAGTCGTCTGGGTCCTGATCGAGGAGCTGCACACGGATGGCTGGCACATCGGCGGCAGGCCGTTCGAGGGGCCAAAGTCTCTGATGACAACTCTTTCGAAGTCCAGGGACATCGTCGAGACGATCGACGGCAATCCGACCACCCGCAAAGAGTGGGCCGACGCCGCGCCGGTCCGTGGCTGACGCCCTGCATCGTGAGCCGCGGGCAAGAACTTGAAAGCCGGACGCGTCACTTCCGCCCGCGCGCGGAGCCATCCGAGCGAAGAAGGAAAAGGACCATGACTTCCAGAGTACATTTTCCGATACCCGCCGTCACACGACGGGAGGTCTTGATAGGGACCGCCGCAACGGCAGTCACGGCCCTGCCGATGCAGGCGCTCGCGGCCACGGCGTCTTCAAATCCAACCAGTGCAACCATTGAAACCGGGAGTGAGATCATGAGCAGCATCGCCACGAAAGACGGCGCGCAGATATTCTACAAGGACTGGGGTTCCGGTCAGCCGATCGTATTCCACCACGGCTGGCCACTCAGTGCCGACGACTGGGACAACCAGATGCTATTCTTCCTGGGCAAGGGTTTCCGGGTCATCGCCCACGACCGAAGGGGTCATGGCCGCTCCAGTCAGACCTCGGGCGGCAACGACATGGATACATACGCAGCCGACGTCGCAGCCCTGGCTGAGGCTCTCGACCTGCGCGACGCCGTCCACATCGGCCATTCGACGGGCGGCGGCGAAGTCACCAGGTATGTCGCCAGACATGGCAAGGGCCGGGTCGCCAAGGCGGTGCTCATCTCCGCAATCCCTCCGGTCATGGTCAAGTCCGAGCAAAATCCGGGCGGACTTCCGATCGAGGTGTTCGACGGATACCGCGCGGCGTTGGCCGCAAATCGGGCGCAGCTCTACCTCGATATCGCGAGCGGGCCGTTCTACGGCTTCAACCGCCCCGGTGCGGCCATCTCCGAAGGAACGATCCGCAACTGGTGGCGGCAAGGCATGATGGGCGGCGCGAACGCGCATTACGAATGCATCAAGGTCTTTTCCGAGACCGATTTCACGGAAGACCTGAAGGTCATCGACGTCCCGGTCCTCGTGATGCACGGCAGCGACGACCAGGTCGTTCCCATCGCCGGCTCCGCGGAACTTTCGGTGAAGTTGCTCAAGAACGGGAAGCTCAAGGTCTATGACGGCTACCCCCATGGAATGTTCACGACGCACGCCGACGTGATCAACGCAGACCTTCTGGCCTTCATCAACGCCTGACGGCCGGGCGGGCCGCAACCTGCCCTCGACCTCACCAAACCCCGTTCGAAAGCCGTCGGCTCGTTCGAGACCGGCTGCGGAAAGGTATGTCATGAAATCCGATCACATGCTCTCGCGCCGTGGATTCTGCCTCTGCTGCATCGGTGCTGCAGGATTCGCCGCCACGGGAGGGTGGTTAAGCCCCCGCGAGGCCTATGCGGAGGCGCGCGGCTTGGTTAGCCTCATAAAGGACAGCGCCGCCAAGTCCGCCATCTCCACCCACAAGCTGAGGAACGGCATCACCATCCTCGAAGGATCCGGCGGCAACGTCGCGGTGTTGGGCGGGAAGGACGGCCTCGTCATGGTGGACGCCGGGATCAGTGTCTCTCGGAAACAGATGACCAAGGAGCTATCCGACATCTCGCCGGACCCCGTGTCCCACTTGATCAACACCCATTGGCATTTCGACCACGCGGATGGAAATCCCTGGATCGGGTCCGGCGGTGCAAAAATCATCGCGCACGAGAATACCCGCAAGCATCTTTCGCAGGTCCAACGGGTAGAGGACTGGGATTACAATTTTCTCCCGCTGGCGCGGAGCGGTGTTCCCCAGCATGTCTTCTCCAACGAGCATACGCTGAAGCTCAATGGCGAGACCCTCGGTTTGAAATATTACGGCCCGGCCCATACGGACGGCGATATCTCTGTGATGTTCGGCGAGGCGGATGTCCTCCATGTGGGCGATACATACTGGAACGGCATTTATCCGTTCATCGATCACTCGACAGGCGGAAGTATCGACGGAATGATCGCGGCCTCTGAAGCGAACCTCGCTGCGTCCACCGACAAGACCATCATCATACCGGGTCATGGCAACCCAGTGAGCAACCGCGCCGAGTTGCGCGATTTCCGCGACATGCTGGTCGCCATCCGCGAGAACGTCGCGAAGCTCAAACGCCAGGGACGCTCCCTCGACGAGGTAGTCGAGGCGAAGCCCACGGTGGCGTTCGACGAGAAGTGGGGTCAGTTCGTGATTGATCCCGCTTTCTTCACGAGGCTGGTCTACGCCGGCGTCTAGGTCAGACCGATTTCAGAATTAGAAAAATGGCGCGCCGGACGAGATGAAACTGGGCACCGCTATGTCATTGTTTGCACTATAAAATAACTCGCATGCCAGGAAGACTTCTTGCTTGGCTGGAGCCGTGCGTGTGCCCTCCTTACGATCTTCTTGACCAAGAAAGAGATTTTTCTTAGCATTTATTTGGCCTTGAGCGCAGGCCGGTGTGCCCACCCACGCGAAGCAATGCAGTGCTTTTCCAATATTTCATGACCGTTCCCGTTGGGCGGACTTGATTGGCAGTGGGCACCTAGTCAGGTTCGTAAACGAGGAATGAACCATGACTAATCATGAAGACATTCACTATCTGAAGACGATCGCAAAACGCTACGCCCGGACGAGGCGCATTGCGCATTTTGAGGCCCTTGATGTCGTTGCAAACGAGCTCGACCATCAACACTGGCGGGCTCTGACAGTCGCCTGGGAGAAAGGCTGGCGACCCTCTCCTGCGCAATGGGAGAATATGGAACGCCTTTCACAGGAGGTCGCTCCTCCTAAGAAGAGTGAGGGGGAACCCAAACTTCCGTTTTTCCTGTTCCCAGAGGAGACTCAGGGCAGCATTGATGGCCATGACTACACGCTGAGCGTCGCGTTTGAGGTGCTCATGGGCGGAGATGGCTGGTCGATTCTCGTCGAGCAGGCACCGTCAGAAGCGCCGCAGATTGCGATTTACCGGCGAGCCAAAGACAATCCCATTTTGGACTTGGCATTTCGCGAGAAGGCTTTGGCGATAGCGCAGGCCGCTGCCGAGGGGCTCCGCTCCCGGATTGCTGCCGACTGGCCGCGCCGTTCAACAAAGCCCGATGCAGAGGGGCACGCCCTTCACCCTTTGCGTTCCGAGTTGTCGAAGGAATGGCATTGTCTTCACTGCAACGGAGCGTTTAGCGGAGCGCAGATGGCCGCTAATATGTGGCACTGCCCCGAATGCAGCGCCACACCCATAGACATTTTCGGCCATCCTTTTTGGGAGGCTGCTTTGTGACGCCCTTTGATTGGAACAGAGGCCGCGAGGCATCCGTGGCCTCATGACTTGACCTAGATAAGGCCCGTCTCGCCATGAAACCTGGCGAGACGGCCTATATGTATCTGTTTGACAAGCAAAAAACCCCTCTAGGCTTCAAAGTCTGACTTTCCCGTACCTGAGGTATGGAAAAGTTATAATTTTAGTGGCGCTAATGGCTAAATATGCTAACTTTCACGTACCTAAGGTACGCGAAAGTTAGGATGATGCCTCTTCACCTCGTTGGCGAAACCCTCGATAAAACGCGCAGCCACTACCTGGCTGAAACGGGGAAGCTTGTGCAGCTCATGCGGGGAATTTACGTTGATGCGGACGACGACATCGACGCAACGATCCTGAAACACGCCGTTCGGATTGCCCACTATCTATATCCCCGCGCCTACCTGTCCGCCGCCAGCGCTGTGTTACTCGGCCCAACGCGCGATGGACGGCTTTTCCTCAGTGGCCGCCGCAAACAGCGGACGAGGCTCCGTTCCCTGGAGATAATTCAGAACGAAGCGCCCGATCACCCTTCTATCGCACCTGCCATTATCGATGACGGCATGGGCGAGTTTCACGTCGATGTTTCTTCTATGCGCCAGCGGTTTCTGGAAGCCTTCCGCCTCCGTAGCGAGCATGCGGCCTCAATCGACGAAACTATGCGCGAAGTTATCGCCGACAGGCTGCGAGAAGAGCATGGCAGTGCGCAAGGGGCCGCGGACGCGGTCTGGGCACTTGCCCGTCAAAACCAGTGGTATAGGGAAGGCGAACTGGCAGAACGGTATTTCCTACACCGCCCAGCAGCAGCCCCCGCGCGCAACGAAGCGGCGCTTGATCTGATCGTGGCTTGGCACGGTCAGCCGATCGGGAACCTCATTCACGACGGCTTCGAGTGGCGATGGCAACAGACAGACGAGAACGGGCCCCCGCTCATTCGGCAGACGACACCGGGAAAACTGCCACCGTTCATTTTGTCGCTCCTGCCCGAAGGATGGCTCGAATCCGTCCTGAACGATCGCGATGAGCGTGCCATTTTGCGCTCTGGTAGGCGATATATGTCGAACATCATTATCGTCGAAAAGCGAAGCGAACTGGCTGCCCTACCGGCGGACATCCTGGTTACCCGTCTTGCTGCCTACTCTGAAGGCGGCGTTTTTACGGGCCGGTACGCTGGCCCGGGCCGCGACCATATTGAGCAGAGCTTTGAACGTAATCTGGCGCAAATATTCGCAAGCTCTGAAACACCGCGCCTGTCCGGAGTTCAGATCAAGGCCCCCATGTTCCTCGATCATGATGGCACCCTTTGCCCGAGCGTAGCTACGCCCTTCACTCATATTCTCAAACCTGCAGGAACGAGCGGCTTCGAAGCATTGCCGGTGATCGAATGGCAATCTCTGACGTTGGCAGCTTCTGCCGGCTTTGCGACGCCTTCAATGGCACTCGTTCCCATGCCGGACGAGATGCCGCCCGCTCTGCTCGTGGAGCGCTTTGATATACGCGCTCAAAACAAAGACCAACGACTGCTGGCTATGGAAGATTTTGCGTCAGTGTTAGGGGTGCCGACGGAAGCGAAATACGATGGCACAATAGAGCGCATTGCCCGCGCCGTGCGTCCGCTTTCAACGGCCCCAGACGAGGATGTGATGCTCATCTTCAAGCGCGCCGTGTTTGCATGGCTGATCGCCGACGGCGACATGCATTTGAAGAACCTGGCGCTTCTCAAGATCGCCGAGCCGGGTAGCCACCGGTTCAATTCAGTGAGAATGGCCCCGCTCTATGATGCAGTCACTACGCGCGTCTTTCCGAGACTGGAGCGGGATCGAATGGCATTGAAACTCAACGCCAAGGACGACCGTCTGCGCCGCGCCGATTTTCGCGCCACAGCTAGCACAATCGGAATCAGAGTGAATGACGCTGACGCCGCGATCGACGAACTTGTCTCTCGGCTGCGGCCAGGTCTTGATGAAATAACGCTTCCGCCGGTGGCACGCACCAGATCACCTGTCACCGATGCAGCGGAACGCATGCTTGTCCTTATCCGGGAACGGCTCGATGACTTTGTTTAACCCATCTCGCATTGAGGGACAGAAGGTATGCAAGCAGAAACGGCGTGGGTAAAGCCACCACTCCAAGTCGGCGGATTAGATCATCTTGCTGTGCAAGCCCCCTGCATCAACATATATGGGCGCATGCTTCCCGGCATTACCAATGTCACGGACAGAGCGCGATACTATTCGTTCTACCCATGGCTGATGTGGGCCTTCGACAAAGCCGGATACCGCGAATTCAACGATTCCTTCGTTGAGCGCTTTCGCCGCGCCGATTGCCTTTTCTGCTTGATCGCCCAACGTCATGCTGCCGTGAGCGGGGGCGATGCCGAGGATCACGCTGCAGCAATGGTTGGCAGTGAAACATTGGCGGGCGTAGCACGATCCCTTGGTAACGACAGCGCGCTCCGCCTATCCGATTTCTCTCTCCGCGAGGGAGCTATAAAGCGCTATTTCGCAAACAAGCTGGGCGGTCTTGGGCAGTATTACCTCGGCGTTCTTAGAGAGTTATCGATTCTCGATGGCGATTCATCCTCTGGTGTCCGTTACACGCGACAAGTGGGCGAGGTTATCGCTGAACAGATGGATGCGAACGTAAACCGCCAGCTATTCATGAATGCGGTCGACGCAGACCTAGTGACAACATCTCAACTGGACGAGCTAAGCGGGTTCTGTCCTTGTCAACTATGCAACAACTCTGGAGAGCAGCAAATCCTTGGAGAGCTGTTCTTTGTTCAAAACGGCTTCGATGAGAGCGAAGCGCTGCCGCGACGCAAGTCGCTTCAACTGATCTTGCACCTTGCTGATCATCTTTGCGCGAGTGACGCCGAACTATCCGAAACCCATTTCCGTGCCTGCACATACGCGGGCAGCTTGCCGGGTGGGGCGCCGTGGATCGTCCCGCATTCGCTCTCCGCTACCCGCGACAGATGGGCAATCTATGCGCGCAACGAACTACTCTCTCTGGCTGTACAAGGGCTTTTCTTTGCCCTGCTTGATGCTTACGAGGCATCGGCCATGCGTTTCGATGCGAGCGCCGACATCGCTGATTGGTTTCTAACACAGCCTGAAGTCAGCGAAGCTTTAGAGGCCTTGGGGCCGGATACAACCTTCTCCCAGTGTGTTGCTGACAGTGAGGAATGGTTACCCGCGCTCATGCGCTGGCAAAACTCGTTGCACGAGATTCAACTGACAGAGCGCATTGCCAACCTTTCGCGAGGCAAAAAATCCGCCGACAGCCGCAAGGACATCGTCCAAGCCGCTTTGCAAACGCTGATTGCCCTCGCTAGCAGGAACACCGGTACCGAACGGCAGTACGCCGACCTCATTTTTGAGGAAGAATACTTCCGCTATTACCCCATAAATCTGGAGTCGTTCGCACGGAATGCATCAGGCAGTTGGGCCTCCTTGAATATCCGCGATGTCCTTAGGTGGCTCCTCATCAATTGGGGTTTGGAGATGCACCTGCGGGTCGCGTTGCGAAAACTCCGCGGCCAGTCGCAATCAACATTCAGGATTAGACCTTCTGACCGAGGCATGGAAGTTATTGCCATACCCCCGGCAGTCCACACGAGACCGCGCTTTAATCAAGCGATCCGCGTTCTCAAGGACATAGGTGCTCTGGAGAGAACCGCTGCGGGCTGGCAGCCCAGCGCATTTGGACGAGCGCAGTTGGAGCTTGCCGATGCTTCCTAAAATTTCACTTATGGAGGAATTGAAGAAGGGCGGTTACGAAGCCTCTTTGATTACAACCTATAACGCCTACCTCCCTTTTTACGAGGATGTTGTTTTGCGGCGTCTGGTTAATGCAGGAGTCAGGCACAATGTATTGCTCATGGATGCGCAGCAGTATGCCGCATCTTTGGCTGCTCACCCGCCCCGCATTGCTGGACGACAGTACACCCTCTTGCCCGTGAAAGTTCCTGGCGCGTTTCATCCGAAGCTTGTGTTCTTAACCGGCAAGAGCAAAGCGGCGATCTTAATTGGTAGTCACAACATGACCCTCGCCGGATTTGGATTCAATCGCGAGATAACTAACGTAGTTGGGATTCAGGGAGAGAGTGACGGCACCGGCGTAGGAATTGCGCAGGCTCTGTGGGCAGAGATAGACAGCTGGCTCGACAGCTACACGCCAGGGATTCCCGATCATGTCCTCTCGATGGTTCGCCGGGTCAAGGAATTCGCCCCGTGGCTGGAGGGCAAGCCAGCTTCTGATTCTAACATAAAGCTGCTTGCGGGGCGTCCGGGGAGCGTATCACTGTGGGAACAACTGGCCAGCCTATTGCACGGTGAAACAGCGCGCGTCTCGGTTGGCGGCGCATTCTTCGATCAAGAGTTCAGTTTTTTGCAGCGCCTGAGGCGCGATCTCAAACCGCATCGGCTGACCATAGCCGTAGAGCCTGACACCGTGCAAATGCCGACTACATCTTTGGAGGGTGCATCGTTTGTTCGGGCGGAGCGATTGGGATGCGACGAAAACGCTGAAGAGCGGTATCTGCACGCAAAATTCTTACTGGTTGAGCAATCGGATGGCACCTGCGTACTCGCAACTGGCAGCGCCAATCCCAGTCGGCCGGCATGGTTAGCCGAGGGGTCTTCAGGCAATGTTGAGCTTATGCTTGCTCGTACAGGCAAGGACGCGCTGCCGACGGCGAATGCACTGGGATGTGGTAATATTCACAGCCTGCCCCCACTTACGCCAGACGATTGGCAAGCAATTCAAATCAATCAGATGCAAGAGGAGTTTCCTCCTGCCAACATACGCACCGGCATTGCCCTAGCCGAAGGCACGCGCATTATGTTCGATGCTGACCTGCTCACTGACAGGAGCGGCCTCACCTTCACATTGACTGCAGCTGACGGGAGCAGCATCAGCGATGCCTCCAAAGTCTCGATTGAAGGCCGATTTGCCTCCCTGAACTTCGATGCGGGCGATATTCAGCGCGCAGCCGCACTTCACGCGTTCTCTTCTGACGAGCAGAGATTAAACCTCATACTACATCACGCAACCCTTGTAGAAGAACAGGCCCGGAGCGGAACGCAGCGCAAATTTCGGGATGCTCTCCTCAGTCTTGAGACCGACACGCCTGACATCGGTTTGCTAATCCAATGTATCGACAAGATCATATTCGATGAGGAGAACCCTTCTGCCGCGACCGGGCTGCTCAAAGCTCACGGCGCAGCACAAACGAAAGCGGAAGCCGAAACTGAATCTCCCGAGACGCTTGCCATCGACGTTAGCGAAATGAAAAAACACCGCAAAAAGCGTCGGCTAGATCATTCTAGTGATTTTGCTTATCTTTTGGACGCCTTAATATATCACTTGCGTATCCAGGGTGAAAAATCACACGACGAAGTCGATCGACTTGGGCGAAACGAAGAAGAGCAGATTGGCGCTGATGACGATCTTGAAAGCGAGATCGCTCAACTGACGCCTGAAAAGCAAGCTGATTTGCTGCGTGTCTGTAACGCGAAAGTTCGCACTCTCGTCAATCGGATGACTTCACAGCTCAAACTATACGCCGATGGCAAACAGCCTTTTACCAAGATACTGGTTCGATTGCTTGGCGTACTGGCTGTTCTCAGAGAGCTACGCAACTGTGATGGCCGCGTCGCCTGGGTCGAAAAGGGAAAGACGACAGTTCGCAAGGAGCAGCGGCTCGCGCTGCTAGAGGCCGTAATGTTCAATCTATTTGAGGGGGAGGCCGTCACACAAAGTGCCTCGCTACTCCATCTTCAACCCCTTGGTGAAGATTTCTATGATAGCGATGAGGTAGCAAGACTGAAGGGATTGCTGCTGTGGCTTGCCTGGGACTGCGGTCTTACGATGAACTTGCAAAAGCCCCACTGGGAAACGCCCGAGGCATGCGAGCAACGAATGAAACAGAACGCGATGGTGCTGGCTCTTGCACAGACTATTGGTTCAGACGGAACCGTCACGGAGACTGCGCGCCAGAGCATCGGCGGCCTCACTTCCAGCGAGCTGGATTGGCTCAAGGATATTCAGCGCCTGGCCGATATTTGCTCGAATGTTGGCCAGAACCAGCTACCTCTGCGGCAGGGAGAGGCCGCGGAAGCAGGCGACATAGCATTTCACCGTACGGCCGAGAACTGGATTGCGCGCATCGTGGCAGGTCGCAACGGCAACAAGGTCGTTCTCATGGCGCTGAAGAAGGACAAACCTCGCGTGTCATATCAAGCCGCCCATCTGACGGTCGGAGACCCTGTATTAGCTGCACACAGAGAGCCGCCTCACAAAGCCGATCTCGACACGATTCCCGTCTAACGCTGGCGCACGATCGCCAGCGCGAAGGGAGAACGCTGTCGATCTACTTAGTTACTGCGGTGCATTTGTCTCAATAATCCTCTGGTTCCCGCGCGGTATTTCACTGATCCATCGGCTCCTAAGAATTGCGGAATATGTCAACCTTCGTTTCTAAGCACTTGCGTAGGCTTAGATCGTGAGACCCCACCTCGAACCAACCTCCAGGCTTCTGATAGAAGTCCAGTCCACGGCCGATCTTAACAACCCAGCCATTATCGATTCTGATTTCCCGGTCGTGGAGCTTTGCATTTAGGTTTATCTCCAGCTCGACATCAAGCTCAAGCAGGCTCTGCTTCAATTCCTCAAGCTTTTCTGAGATGTCCGCGAACTGGGTTTTGTCATCATAGCTTGTGGTCAAGGCAATCTTCTTGGCAACGCTGTGGCGCAGAACCGTCTCGCAGAACCGTACAAAGTTTTGGATTTGATGCGGCATGCGAATGTAAGGATCTTCTATCACCACGGACTTAGCCCCACGCAGGTAGGGCCCGAGAATAGACTCGTAGCTGTGCCCGGTGTCACCGTAGAGAATGTTGAAATGCTGTTCCTTAAGATCGGAAACACTACCGTCAGGCACGGACAACGTCGTAACTGGTGTCTCCGCCAATGGTGGCTGGCTGTTCTCAGCGCCAACGGATGAGTTGGGCGCGGCCTCACCGGCGGCTTGCTCTCCGCTTTGCCGGAGACGGCGTCTCGCGGGCTGCTGAGTAGCTTCTGCGTTTTTGGATTCCGGACAATAGACCACAACGTCTTGACCCGCTGCGTTCACGTAAGAAAGCCCAATCATTGCAAATTCGTCATCGGGCTTGCGTTTGTTCATCTGCTCTTTGACGCGCCGACGGCACTCAACCGCGTATGCGACGTACTCTTCGAACTCTTCATCAGTCGGGGCCCCATTCGGGTGCAGCACTTTCAGGAAGGCGCAGATTGTTTTCTTAATCCCCTTCTCGTCTCGACCTTCGACAGCCTTGCCGAGGCGAACCCGGCGGCTGACTTCCTCGTACCGATTGGTGTGCTTGAACTGGTAGTGGAAGGCCTCGGCCAAGTAGTCGGTAATGAAGCCATAGCGGCTCGTCAGAAACGCACTGCTGTTCTTCGGCATTTCCCAGCCTGGAATGTAGGCTGCAAAGCGATCCATCACGGCCAGATCAAGTTCTGGAGGCAGCGGCTGAAACAGGTCGTACTCGGTCGAATTGACAACCTGCTGAACCGAAAGGTCGATGTTTCCGACAAAGCTCAAGCTCGCATCGGCGATAACTTCAGCTCCGCGGGAGAACCGGCCATTGGCCATGAAGTCCTTCATGATCTGAATGGTATCAGGGTCGCGCACTTTGATACCCCCAACCTCGTCGAAAGCTACGGTATCCCAATAGCCGACAAGGCCGACTTTGCGACGGGCATTATTGTAGAACAGCGTCGCCTTCGTCGCCTGGCCACCTGAAATCAGGGTAGCATAAGGCGAAAACTCACTGAAGAAGTACGACTTGCCGGTGCCGCGTGGCCCAAGCTCAATATAGTTGTAGTTCGGCTCTACCAATGCGGCGAGGCGAGCGATGAAGTGCATCTTCACGCGCTGGTCAAGTTTGGATGGCTCCAGCCCGACCGAGCGCATAATGACGTCGATCCACTCATCGCGCGTAAAGCCATTTCTGCCCTCGGCATAGCGGGCAAAATCAAAGCGCGACAACTGAATCGGCCGCAATTCTTCGATGTAGAACGCGTATTTGTCCTCCTCGATGTCGTTATGAGCAAGGGTGACCTCCGCCCATATTCCACCTTCGAGCAGGCGGTCGTTATCGCGGTAGAATTTTTCGCCAATAGCAATACGCTGTGAATTGAAGTTTTCCAGAGAAGCCCAATGGCGCTTCTCTTTCTCCACGTAGCGCACATGAACCTTGTCGATGAAGCGATGGTTGCCCTTGGTCGCTACTTTTGATTGCGCGGCATTCGCTTCATCGGGCCGAACGTAGTTGTCTTGGAGCGTGGCGAGGACAGCTTCCATGCCTGCATCGATCTCGGCCTGGTTGTCGCTGGCGCAATAGCGCGCCAGGAGAAACTCAAGGACGAACGTGGGAACATTGGTTCCTTTCTTGATCCGGTGCAGCAGATCTTTGCGAACCACCTTCCCGTCAAAGGCCGCGAGCAGCTTCGTATCGAGGTGATCCTTGTCACTCATACTGTGTAGTCCGTTTCTAAGGTGAGGGTACTATAGCTCGCCAAAGTCGAGGGATTCAGCGCTTTGATCGTGAATTTGCCCTCGAACTCCCTATCCATGCCTAGAGCGATTTGCTTGCGCTGGCCAGGGAGCAGGGTGATTGTCCGTGTAGCCGGATTAACGTCGGCGCTCGGGCGCGGCTCCCCTACTACACGCCCTTTGGCGTCCTGCGCCTCTAGCAGGAGTTCGACACTCACGCCTTGCGAGAACATGTCATCGGAGACAAGAGAGACTTCGATGACGGGCACATAGGTGGTTATCCGCGTTGAGCCATTGCGATAATTGAGCTCAACTGTGGCGCGCGAAACAGACGGTTGCTCGGCTGCATCAAGGCGCGCCACAATTACCGGCACAATAGCCTCAGCTAGCGAGGCACCGCCGTGGAAATATAGATGGCCGCTACTGTAGGGGGCCATAGTTCGGGGTAGAGCAGTCTGAGGCGCGTCGGTGCGTATGCCGAGTTTGTCGGGCGCGATGACGAGGTTATGAGCATCTTCATTGCCTGCGCCCAGCAACATCCGGTCATGCGCGTTGATCGTCCATTTGCCAGGAGGCTTGCTGCACACATCCCCATGATCGGCCTGCGCATTGAGAAAGAAGCCGTGATCGGTCACGATGACAGCCTCATTAAATCCCATTCCTTTCAGCTTGTGCAAAGCAACGCGCACGAGCTTTAGGGTCGCAGGTATGAGTCCTAATGTCGTCTCAGGATTGTTTTCGAGCTGGCTGTCGATTTCCGTTGATCGCAGCACCAAAAGATCGACCGTGGACGCAATCTTCAATCTGTTCCGCGCAAAATCGCTGAGTAGCATCTCGCTAAAGCGGTCGCCAAATCGCTTGCGAAGGATATCCATCCGCGCGCCGACATTCGCGACCGGAGCGCTGCCGAACTTAGGCATAAGTACGCCTGTCTCGGTGCTAAGAGTGAGCTGAGCGCGCGCATCGGGGAGAAGACTCGCCATGCCCACGGGCGTGATGGTCGGCAGCTGGGCATAGGCTGCCTGAAGCTCAACAGGCCCGTCTTCCGCGACCATCTTTTCGAGTGCCACACCGAGCTCATAACGCAGGGCATCAACCAATATGTAGGCAACACGGCGCCCCGCATCCTTGAGCCGCTCTCCCACAAAATGATCAAAGACATCAACATTAGCAAGACGCCCTGCCGGCGGCCATCCTGATGCGCTGAGATGCTTCATAAACAGCGTTTGCACGCGCTCTGCCATACGGCGATACCGAAGCCGCGCCTGCTGGACGACCTCCTGCATCATGCCATGGGGATCAATGAATTCCCCAACGGCCTGCTCAAACTCGCGATGCAAGCGATCCACTTCACGCAGGGTGGTTACATAGAAGTCAATCAGGTCTGACTGCGATCGTGCATGATCGGGAAGCTGGCGTTCATAATCCTCACATGCTTCGATCAGATTGAGGCCAGAGCGAACAAGCTCCCATTGAGCCTGGCTCTCTCCTTTGCCAAGCCAAACAGAATTTTTATGCCTCATTAGGACGCGCCGCGCGGCATCAACATCGGCCGTGGTAATTCCCTTGATCGCCACCCGCAGGTAGGTGCGCTCTTCGAACGGAAACGTATCGCGCTCGCCCAAATCCTCTATAGCCGCGCACTGATTCGGCAGATCGAACTCGGCTTCAATCGTCTCTGCCCGCTCGACATAGGTTGAACGCCAGCGCGGATCATTGCGCAGGCGATCACAAACATCCTCAACAACAGGTCGCGCTTCAGGCGGCGCATGCGGAACGTCTTTCAACGATGCCGGTAGAGCGCCAGGGAGATCGAACACGAACTCACTGAAGAGCACATACCGCCACAGCTCGTCCGCAAAAGAACCCCAGGTCTTGCCGCGTGTCTTCACGGTCATGGACAGGGTGGTGCGCAAAAACTCGCGCGCCTCATCAGTCCAAGCGTCCGCGCTCTTCAACGCCACCGATTGGCGATCATTTGGCACCAGCAACGCCGCGAGGATTTCACGCCCGGATTCCACGCCTAGAGCTGCCCGCAGATGCGGCCAACTCGCGCCTCCGCCGATAGCATCAATAACGGCAAAGGCGGGGCCTGCGGGCATCGCGGCGAACGCCTTGCGAATCTCGGTGATATGGTCAGGCCGCGCTCTCAAGCACAGGCTAAGATACTCATCGCCATCATCCTGCGGGAAGACCGCGCCGCATTTTCCATAGATTGAAAACGGATCAACCTGCATCTCCTCGTCCGTCTGAGGCTTTTTTGTCGGCACGTAGATCAAGACGCCGTCCAACCCGGAATTGGGCTTCCCGACTTCTTGCAGCGCCGACAGCGCCGCCTCGCGCGCCTCTATCCCGCTCTCCGACGCATCCACGACGGTCGTTCGCTCATTGGCGAGACTCACGCATTGATCGTGATACCGCCTCTCAGAATCGTAGACGACAATGCAGCCCGCCAGGCGCAGGCGGGGTAAAAATATCTGGTCTCTTATGAAAGTCGCTATACTCATATTAATGTAGCGTCCAAAGCGTTATACATAACACAACCGCACCGCGATCTAATAATTGGAGAGTGGCGCAAAGCATTCGGCCTTGCAACGCAAACTGGAAACTTCACGAACCCTCCCCCTTCTTTCCTGCGCGCGTCTTTGGTGCGGGTGCGTCTTCATACAAATCCTCCAGTCCATGAGCGATGGCGAGTGATTTGTCCGTTCTGCATTTCTCGCGCACGCGGCTGGGCCAATAGGCCATGGCGAGGTGTGCCCAGTCATAGTCGCCCTTCTCCAGCTTGACCCAGGTGTCCTTCAACACCTTCTGCCAGGGCTTGTGGCCGAAGAGCTGCCAAAGCGGCGCGGCGGTGATCTGGACACCATCGTCATGGTTCGGCCGGTAAATCGGCGCGATCCGCAGCAGCGTGTCACGCAACTCGATCAGCTCAAGCTCAAGCGCCTGGAGTATCTCAAACGCTTTCTCGTCTTCACGCGACCGTGCGCCACCCTTCTCCCGCAGAGACGAAACATCACGACCAACGTGCTTGAGCTTCGGATCGATGAAGTCATTGACGGCGGTGTAAAGCGTCTGACTGGTCAGGCTTGGGTAGTAGAGCCAGAGCGTGTAGCTACCCGACGGTGTGGACAACGGCCAGTAGATTGGAGCCTTGCGGCGACTTTTGCTGTACAGCCTCAAATGAAGGGGGAAGAAGTCGCGCCGCAACCAACGGCGCACATCGCCAGGCACGGGTGCATCTACGCGGGCGAACACTTCTTCAATAAGCCGGGCCAGATCGTGCGAGTGGCCCAGATCATCCACCAGAATCCCAGAGTTGATGTGGAACGGCTCGGCATCGTCAGGAAGCATACCGGCGCTCTTAGTCGGAAGAGCATCAAACGGGTCAGGCTCAGACGGCGCTGCGCGCTCGTTGGTAGCTAAACGCCAGTCGAAGCGGCCAACAGCTACACCAACAGCCCAGCTTGTTAAAGCGTCAGCTTCATCGATTAGATCGGCACCTTCTTCCTCATCCGAATCCTCTGCTAGTCCCGGTTCTTCGCTGACACCTATTTGTGTCGAGTGCGAAGGATCAAACGCAATCGCACGATCCCTTTCGTCAAATCCATAAAGGTCAAATGCGATCTGGTCGATTTCAGATTGGATACCAGCAACTTCAAGTTCGATGGATGATGGATCAAATTCGCCAATACGCTGACGCAAAGGGTATGGAAGAGAAAACGCATGTGAAGTTTCCACTACCGTATCAAGGGTTCGCTTTAGAGACCACGCACGGCGCGCCAATTCGGCGAGACGCTCCTTCTCGGCGTCGTTAGGAATTGGGCTTGGCGTCGTTTGAATTACACCGACTTCAAATGAGTGAGCGGCACCGCCCGGGCGTGCATCGGCAGCTGCCAACTGGACTTCGACAAGTTTATGGTATGCGCTGCTCAAGCATATAGCCAGACCCCAAAACAGGTTCTCTTCATTGTCATTTTGTTCAATTACGGCTGGGCCTTTGTCACCAAAAATACATCCGCGCGGCATAACCCGCATCGAAAGCCGGCTCTTTGTCCTACGAGACCATGTTAAACCGGGGCGAAAATACAGCTCCTTACTAGGCACAATTGCGGATTTATAAACTTTCTCAGTTACACGCGGCGCCTCCAGATATGCGCCACCTAAATACCAATCCACCACCAAGTTGACGTCGGAATAAAAAGGACGAAACTCGCCACCCTTCGGATGGGCAACCCATCTTTCAGACTCGGCAACAACCTCATGCCAGGAGCGCAGAAAGCGGAAGTCATCATTGGAGTTTACGCCTCGCCGCGCCACGAATCCTGTATCCGCGCTTTCGAATGCGCTGTGTGTCCTGAACGCACTTCGGATCGATTCTCCAACCCAGTAAGCAAATGAAGCCCCAGGAAAAGCCTTGAAGGACTCCGTATTTGTTTGAAAAATGCGTCCATCGCTACAGTTGGATCGAAATGACAGTGACAGCTGATCGAGCACCGGGCGCTTATCAATGGCTTCTAGCAAACGAAAAAAGATCGTCATTACGTCTTCTCCAGCGCGTACGCAGCGGCTTCAACGAGAGCATCGTCCATAACACCTAAACCGAGATCAACTAAGACCTCAGGTTTAGCCAGTCCAAGAACGACATCCTCTCTCCAAAGCTTGAAACTCTTCAAAAAGAAGCAGGTGCGCGAGGTAATGGCGCCCAGACGGCCACCCTTACGCATTAACTCTAAGCTACGCTCAACAAAGATGGCGAGTAAGTCGTTTTTACTTGCAGGGTAGGACTTGATGAGCTCATCTTTAGTATTCGCAGCCAACGCACCGAACGGCGGATTCATTACAACTACGTCAAATACCTCGCGGCAATGATCGATCATCCGCAGCCCTTGAAGCGCGTCATGCGCGAACAGTCGCCCTTGATAGGTAGAGCGCGCCGCACGAGCATAGTCCGTCAACGCCTCGCGCAGCCTTGTCTCCGCTTTCTGCCATTGTGCCGTATCCTCGGCTTTGAAGAGCCTGCCATGATCTCCAAAAACCTTCCGGATCAGCGCTGGCAACTCTTTCTCCACCTGCAAAAGCACCCCTAGCTCCGGCAGCCCTTTCAAGAGGAACAGGGTTTTTTCAAACAGCTCCGCATCCAGCGGATCAAGCTCATTCATGAACCGTTTGCGCAGCTCCACCTCAGCTGGAGGTGCCACAGCCGCGACGACATGACCGCTTCCAATCTGAGGGCGATCTTTCGCCTTCACGCCGTCTTCGTGCCAGGCGCGCTGCGCCCTCAGCCACAGCGCCAAGGACGCAATCTGCGCCGCCCGCGAGTCAATATCGACGCCATAGATATTCCGCTCGATGATGAGTCGGGGGACATCGTGCATATACGCGGCTTGATCGGCATAGGTCTGCAAAAGCGGCTTCAGATCGCTGCTCCCGCCCGTCTCATTGTCCAAGCTGCCTGGCCCGTTTGCCTTCTCCCACTCCCAAGCTTCCCGATAAATCTCTAGGAAGAGATCGAACGCATAGAGCCCGAAGTGCATCGACCCGCAGGCCGGATCGAGCAGCTTGATTGTCCGCGGATCACGCAGGCGCTTGAGAGGTTCGGGCTTCTCGTCCGGCTTAACGAGCAGATACTGACAGCGGTCACGTAAGGCCGTATGTCCGCCCGTCCAGTTAAACCACAGTCGCCCTAACGTGTTGTCGACCAGAAACTCCACCACATAGCGGGGCGTAAAAAACTGATTGCGCACGGCGAGTTCACGACTGTTGCGCGGCGCCTGACTAGCGTCGCGCATGGCTTTGCGCTCTTCCTTGGAATTGAAATATTGATAAATCCACCCAATAGTTTCGTCTTCGGCCCAGAGCGGCTCAATCTCACCATGATTGATGAGATTGAGAATCTGGAGAAGGACAGGCTCGCGTGGAAAGAGCCGCCCCTGCGGCGCAAACCGCCCGAATAGGCCAGGCAAATCGAGCGCCAATTCATCGAAAACGCTCTGAAGATAGACGGCATAGGCTTCGCCCGTTTCTCCCAAGCCCGTGCCTATGAGGCGCGCATAGAGCTGAAATCCCTTAGCCTGATAGCCATTACCAACCGATTCAATCAGCAGCCCGCGCGCTTCGGCCATGCGCAGAGCGGCAAGGCGATTCAAAACTGTGAAGGCTTGCTCCCGAACGATACGATCAAGCCCTTCAAGCGCGGTCGCGTTGCCACCAGCGCAGTAGTGATCGAGCGTGTCTCGCAGAATGCGGGCTGTCTCACGCTGCTCGTCATTGAGGTGGCGCAGGTTTTCGATGGGCGTGACGATGCCGGACTTCGGATCAAGGCCGTAGTCGAGCTGGAGCTGGCGGGTAAACTCCTCCTCCAGAGTCTTACGCGCGTCATTGACGAAACGCTGCAAGCGATTGCGGGTAGCCTGATCGAACGCCATGGCTATTTCTCTCCCTCGATGATGAGGGAGAGCTCCACGTCCTGGTAAGACGAGAACTGTCCACGCAGCTCGCTAAGACGCTGGATAAGGGCGTTCAGTTCAGCAAGTGTCGTTACCCTGCGAGGCAGCGCGACGGCTTCTGATAGTTTTTGAGGCCCTTCTTCCTCCATGCCTTTTTGCTGCTCCGCAATGCGTTGCATTATCCGTTCTTGCCCCTGGCGCTGGATAGAGCGGCGCCAGTCATCAATGGTGCTGTTGATGTCGTAGTCTCGAGCAACGAGCTTTTTCAGGCCCGCCAGGTCGTTGCCGACCGTTATCTCCAGCGCATCAAGGCTGGCGGCAACGTTGCTGCGCTCCTCTTGTGTCAGCTCGCTCCATTCAGGGACGCGTTGCAAATCATCCAGGCCATCTTTGAGGCGTTGTTTTTGGCGTTCTGCGAGGCTGGCAACAGCATCGCGCACCCTGGCTTTGGTCTCGGTAAGTTGCGTGCTGAAATCCGCCGCATGACGATAGAAATCATCCAACTTCAATCTCTCGGAAATGGATTGCAGCGCTTCCGCCGAGTCTCTGCGAAGGTCTCCGGGGATACCCGTATCGGGCAGCTGCGCGATTTCGCGGCGATGGTTCTGGAGTTCGTCCAGCGTGGCATCCAGGTCGTTATCTAGCGCGCGTTTGACCTCAAGGGCCCATTTTAGATTGTTGTAGATTGAGGAGTCTTCGGCTCCCAACCGCTGGGGCGCATCAGAAGCGTCAGTGAACAGAACGTCGGCAAGCTCCTGATTCATGCTCTTAACGCGGTCGCTACCACCGAGACCGAGACGGCTCAACCGTTCAGATAGATTTCCGTACTCCAGCTGGAACTGTGTGAAATGCTTGGCTGTCGCCTTGCTGATTTCCTGCTCCAGCGGAATCACGACATCGCCGACCAAATCCGTCAAACGTTGAGCGGCGCGGCTGAGCGTTTCATTGGAGGGGCGCTCTAGTCGTAGCGAGACGCCCACTTGGCGGAACGAGTTGTTTGTCTTAAGCGCATCGATGGCCTGCGGCCCGGCCGTCGTCACCTCGCGCCCGGATACGGTGAGCTTGATTTCTCCGGCCATCAACATGGCGGCGAGGATGTAGCGTGTCGTGTCAGGAGACCATCCGAACGGATCGCTTGCAAAATCGTCGAGCAGTCGTTTGCCGTTGGCGATCCCGTGACGGTCGATGTAATCTCGGATGCTCGTCATCGCACGGTGGTCGGTGCGGAACGTTGCCTTGCCTGCGACCGTCTGCACCAAACCCAGGGGGTCAAGAGTGCTTCCCAGCGCCGCAGGGTTAGAGACCTTCAGGAATTTCTCGGCATTGTCTGTGGCAACACGGACGGGCGCTTCGGTGTAGCGGTCGAACACTTCGCCCGCGACACCTGACAGCAGCTTCTTTGACGATTCCAGCAGATCAGGATCGAGTGCGGACACAGCTGTCACCTGACCGCGGAAAATGAACGAGCCCGCCTGAAGCGATTGCTTGATCTTGCTTCTCAGCTGCGTGGCGAGTTTGGCCGCACGCTCGATCTGTCCGGCGCAATAGTCCCTGATTTCCTGCTCTGACTCGTTGCGATGAAGCTCGGCAATGCGCTGGCAGCGATAGATTTCTGCGGTCAGATCGTCGATCTCAGGGTTCGTTCGGGCAACAAGTCCGATCACATTGCGATTCTGGCGACCGCGCGAGTCGTCGATCATACGCGTGCGCGCCGTATCGGCATCGTCTGGCTTAACCAGCTCAACAGCGGTCTGGATGGCATATTGATCGCCGGCGATACTGGTGATGGCGCTGCCTGACTGAAACTTCAGCCCGGTATGAACGGCCATTGTGCCTTGAAGGTTATGACGCGGTAGCGGATCAAACACTTCGCGCAGATTCGCCGCGAAGATGTTTTTCAAGTCGACCGAGCGCAACGCAATGCCGCCGCGCTCCTCCTCGATGTCACGGAGGCGCTCGCTCAAAAAGACGAGATTTCCGTCTTTCTCACCCAGAGGCACGCGGACATGCGCAAGCATTTCTTCGATGGCCTTGCGGATTTGGTCAACGCGCGATGGTGCCGTGATACCGGGCTGCATCAAGGCAGCCACGTTCTGCACGGTCACGGGCAGATTTCCGAGGATTTGCAGAACGGCGATGGTTTTTGCGATCTCTTGGTGAAGATCGGAATCCGGGTACTGGACGAGCACTTTGCCGACAGCCTGGTGGATCGACGGAAAAGCCCGGCGAATATCTTTCTCCAGATCGTCAAACAGCGTTACGGTTGTGGCCAGCCAGCCGACAGCGTTGTCCGCCATAGGCTTGGAGCCGCCTTCGCCTTTAAGCACGTCCTGAATGACTTTGATCGCGGATCGCAGGCCAATGCCGCCCGTTGATTTCGCCAAAGCGCCAAGCAGGTGGAGCAGAATATCAAAATGTGCTGGCAGGAACGGATAGAGGTTTACGAAGCTCTCGCGGCTAAAGTCCGCATCGTAGTATTTGGCGTCCAGAAGCTTTGTGTTGTGCCGCAGTGCTTGGCCGTGGGCATCGAACAGCTTGCCGAGTTCGGTTTCGCCAGCGGCCGACTTTCCAAGAAGGCGGCGATAGCAGATTTCTTTGATGTCGTTTGATTCAAGATCAATCTGGATCGGGAAGCGATCCTTGAGCTTGAAGAGCTTATCGGAGTTCAGCGCGGCACGTGGATCATCCTCGGTGAGCGTTTGTTGCGCGGTTGAGATAATCCATACTTTGCCGTCACCGATCCGTTTGAGATTCTTGGCAAGCCCGTCGAGGTTAAGGATCAGGTTATCGCGAGACGAGACATATTGGCCGACCTCGTCGATGATAAAGATGATGTTCTCTTTGCCGCTCTTCTCCCTGACGATGTCGATCATCGCCTTCACGCGCTGATCTTCAAATTCGTAGAAGCCTTCTGTGCTGGAAGAGAAGGATTTGAGCTCTGGGAACAGAGCGGGATACATCTCGTGCGCGATTTTCGGAATGAGACCGTCGATGGCGAGCGGATTGTTCTGTACGCGCGCCCATGTTGCGCCGGGGAGCGCAGCCGCCACATGCTTTTCGAGGTCGCCCATGCGGCCGTCTTTTTCGACCATGCGCTCGAATGCGGCCACCTTCAGATTGCGGGAATAGCCGGCCCATTGCAGCACTTTGAAATACAGGACGGTTGACACGTCCTCCATCGTAGCACCCGCGAGCATTTCACTCGCAAGGTCGAGCATGACAACGGCAGCAGGGAATCTTTTCGCTACTGTGCCGAGCAGTGCCTTTGTTTGGGCCTTATGCAAACGATCTTGCAAATGACCAAGGAAAGGTGTCCCGTCGATGGTGCGCTTGTCATCGAAAGCCATGCCGAGATATTTCGTGAACGAGCTTTTGCCCGATCCGTAGAAGCCTGAGACCCAAACACCGATTTCATTCTCGCCGCCCGCTTCCATGGCGAGCTGCATGCGATCAAGCAGCTTGCGGAATTGCTCCTCGATACTTTCGGTGACGACATATTCCGAGATTTCTGCCTTGAGGCGGCTCTCTTGCGACGCGCCGTAGCTAATCACCTTTTCAATGGTGCGCTGTATGTCTTTGCTCGGGTCAAATAGGGCGCGGATCGTCATATCGTTCTCTCTAAAAAGTAGTGTTGCTTACCCGCCGACATGAACGGATCGGTAGTTGCCATCCTCTGGATAGAACCCCAGAAACCGCAGTCTCGTTTTGCCCGTTCTCACGCCGGGATAGAGGAAGACGGTAGGCACATGAAACTTACCTTGGAGCTGGCTTTCAATTGCCCCAATACGGATGAACGGATGCAGAGCTTCAAGGTCGGTCACGAGCACAAGGGCGTTCTTCTTGCCTTCTTGCGCCGCCAACATGTCTTCCAATCTGGCGAGCAGTCCGTTTCCTGTCGAGATGATGTCAGCGAGGGCCCTGTTAGAGCGCTGCCAATCAAGCGGCGCGGATTTGTCCTCGGCTACGCACAACGCCCAAAACGGGTCTTCTTTCAGCAAGGCCCAGAGGTGCTCAGCAATGGAAAAAACATGCACCTCCCATTGATCCTGATGAAGCTTAGATAGCCAGGCAGGCGTCTGCCGCTTCACTTCCAGAATTTGCTCCGGCGGAAACACGAGATAAAAGATTGGCTCGAAGCTGGCGTGGCCAAGCTCGCGACCATGCTTGATGCGCTCACGGAGCTCGTCAAAGTCGGCTCTAAGAGATGACATCGCAGAGCGCCTCCATAGTTTGATATTTCCAGCCGATGCGGACAACGTCGCCCGCGGCTTGGACGATGAGCAGCCCTTTCAAAGACAGGCGCTTGAGTTCATCGAGCACATCCTCCCGCCCCATGCCGAAGAGCTGCCAGTCTTCATGGGCAAGAACAGCATTATCTCCCAGTCCTGCGAGGTGCAGCTCATAGGCGAGGTATCCGGCTGCGGTAGGGGCAACCCGGTATGGCAATATGCGGCGCGTTGACCGCAGACCTTTTTCGAGAAGTCCATAGTCAGCGCAGCATCCAGTCAAATAGCCGGAAACGCGGCGCACGGTGGTCTCAGACCATCGCTTTGACGTGCGCCCGTCATCTATGGCGCGTTCTACAAACATCTTTGCGTCGTCATTGCTGATTTCGGTATATCCACCAGCATAGCGCGGCCAGTAAACCTCCCTTATGAACCCACCCAAGATGGGATTGGCACGGCAGGTAAAGACCAGCATGAGCTGCAACAGATCGGCGGCCGGAATCGAGGCCGCCAATTTTTTTAGATGCGCTGCCGGAGCCGCTCCGCCTACCAAATACCGCGGAGCAAAACACTCCGCCACAATGTTGCGCAGGCGACGCGCTGTTACGGTGGGAAAGCGCCCTGATTCCCGCGCGACCTCTTGCAAACGCCCCGCGCCCATGCCGGGCGTCCAAAGGTCGAGCAGGGCCTTGGTCTCGCTGACCAATCCCAGCCCGGCTTGGAGCTGCGTTGTGTACGGGGCACCCGCCATGGCTACTGTCTCACCATGTACGGAAACGCCTTGGTTCCGTGCGTATAGGCGGCTGCGTAGATGCCCGCTACTTGACCTGAAATCCCAGCAGTCCGCGCAAGGTCGACGTTGCCAATCGAAACGGGGCCCTCACCGGACGTTGCCGTGTCCGACGCATGCGACCGCAGGGCGCTTAGTGCCGAGTCTTTGCCCTGGCTGATTGTTCCCAGCGGCCCCTTGTGGGCATCGCTGGTCATCAGGGCGTAGAGATCATGCTCAAGCTCTTCCGGAAGCCGGAATAAATGGTAGGAGCCAACGCTGAGACTTTCGTCGTGAACGCGCCGTGCGGCCTCCACTACACCATGATACCTGGCAAGGTGGCTCGTTCGCGGGAAGATGGGTTCAAGAAAATGCTGGCTGGCTGCTTGATAGAAGTTTGTCTTCCACCAGCCATATTGATCGGCCTCACCGAGATAGCCGACCAAAAGCCGAACGTGCAGCAAATCAGAAAGAAGATCGCGTTTCACCACCATCCCCTAGCTACACGCGAAGCGGGTAATTAAAGCTGAGGGCGAGACGTTCCGCTTGCTTATGACTTTGGCGACGCTATTACCTGACATCATCCCCCCTTGGACGATTCACTGATCGACAGAGACTCCGTTTCTAGGAGCACGACCTTGTTCTTGTTGACGGCTTAACCGCTCAAATTCCTCAACACTCATTACGACAACCACCGGGCGTCCATGCTTTTCGACCATAACTGGCTCTGCACGCGCCGTGTCGAACAAGAGCCCAAACGCGTTTTTGGCATCCCTAGCTGCCATTATCTTCATAAGGATGAGTCCCGCAAAAGTCGATCCATAATGGCTATTTCAGCCACAACTCGCAAGGCGTAAGCGGAGAGCTATTTTCCAGAATTAATATAGATCCGCGCCAATCGGTGCCGGGAGTATTCACTCTCGTAATCTGCTTCGTCTGGAGCCGTCCGTCACCCTCACCGACGGAAGGGGAGACGGCGGAAACAGTGAAGCAGAAACCGGCTGCTTCGGAGATGTGATCCAGAGCCCTTTCTTGCGCGAAGCATCGTCACCCGCCATGGCTGCGGCGATGGGGACGCGCCGGTAAATCAGGCTTTGGGGGAATCGCTTCGAGCAGCTGCTGAGTCATAAAACTCGGCGCGCTTCAGTGCCGCCTGAACATCGTCCTTGTTGAGCAAAACAATATGCTGTGCGCGCGGCTTCTCCTTCTCCGGATCACGTAGCAAGCCAAGTCTTTTCAACACGTAAAACAACATCGCGTAGCGAACAGACAGGACAACCTTGCCATCCCGCATGCCGTAATCCTTTGCCACCACCATTTTCTGGCTGTCGGTAAGCTGCGGATGCGGTGTAATCTCAACCTCAACGAGCTCTTGCCAGAGCAGGTCGTCATGGCCATGGGCTCCCCCTGGGCCGGGCGAACGCACCTCCAAAATCCGCGGCAGTAGAAAGTCCTTGAACTTTTCGTCGATATGGCAGTAGGCCCGCGCGTGCCATCGAAACCCGTCATATCCGAAGGCATGAGGTGACATCCGCCGCCATACAGGCTCGGTGCGGATATCGTTCATGGACTGATAAAGCACCTCAATGGATTTCCGGTCGCGCATGGCGTCGAGAACAGCCCGCAGCGCCGTAGGTTCGACCTCCCGATGGGGGGTGAGGGCGATATCCGAGTCCGGATGATAGCCGATCCACGATTCCGACGGTTTCGCCAGTCCTTCCGCGAGCGTGCGCAGGCGGGAAAGATAGCCGTCCGAATCCGGCTGCAGGAATTTCGGTTTGAAATCGCGCGCGGCGACATAGCGCTTAGCGCTTTTGTCGTACTCCACGTTCCCCGGCGCCTGCTCCTGATAAAGCGTCAAATCCTTGGACGCCTGCGGTACCGAGACGCCAAACATATCGATGATGTCCTTGCGGCGAACCCCGCCCTCCCAGAACAGGCGGAATTCTATGAACTCCATACGCTGTTCGACGCCCCACCGGATGCCGGTCACTTCATCATTCATTACAACCTCACAGATGGGTATAGAAACTATATTGACAGCTAAACGCGATCCATATACTAAATTAACTCATGAGTACGGAATCGTCAATCGAGAGAGGTGAATAACATGAGCCGCGACCACGTCAGTCATGCGGATCTGGTTCGTTTTGCCGACGAACGGGTGAACCTGAAGCGCGAGGACGCATCGGATTTGCGGGCGCAGGCCAACCGGTTGAGAGACCGCCTGGAGACTTACCTGGCTGAGCACCCGGATTTCGCGCTCCGTAAGATGATGCTGTCGGGAAGCCTTGCCAAGGGTACGGCGCTCAAGTCGATCAGCGACATCGACGTCGGCTGCTACGTTTCTTCCGGGTCGGCTCCCGAGAAAATTTCTGACCTGGTAGACTGGCTGGCGAAGAAGTTGGAAACGGCATTCCCGAACTTCAAGCCCGAGCAGATCAAGCGCAAGACCTACTCTGTCGGCGTGAACTTCATCTCCACCGGCAACGAAGTCGATATCGTTCCGATTCTCTATTCTGGCGATCCGCAGTGGCGAGGCGACCTTGTCTCGCAGGACACCGGCGAGAAGCTGATGACAAGCGTGCCCATGCACCTCGAATTCATCCGCAAGCGGAAAACCGCCAACGACAAGCATTTCGCGCAAATCGTGCGGTTCGTGAAGTTCTGGAGCCAGCTCATCAAGCAGCAGGACGAGAATTTCCGGTTCAAGTCTTTCATGATCGAACTGATCGTCGCCTATCTCGCCGATCGCGGCCTCGTGGTCAGTGATTATCCAACTGCGTTGGGGAAGGTGTTTGCCTTCATCGCCAACGATGACTTCGAGACGGCCATCGCATTTGGCGATTATTACGATCCGGCGACCTGTGCCGCGACGGGCGCGCGCGTTCGCATCTGGGATCCCGTGAACAACAAGAACAACGTCAGCGCCCTCTACACCCAGCAGAATAAGGAAAAGATCGTTGAAGCCGCCCTTGATGCCGGTGACGCGATCGACTCGGCGCTGCGCGCGATCACCAAGGGCGAGACCGTGCGCTACTGGCAGAAGATTTTTGGCGCGACGTTCAATGTGTGAGGCAGTATGAGCTCCTATTCAACCACCGATACTGAAGCCTTCACGATCGCCCATGCCCGGCGCATCGCCTCGAAGGTCGCCACCGACCTTCTGAGGTTCCAGTCGCTCTATAACGGCGTGCCCTCGGACGCGACGATCAACGACTACGAGAAAGAGATCGTCGAGTTCCTGAGGCATGATTGCGTGGACACCGTCACATACGGGTTCAAGCGCGACGGCAAGTGGACGGAGGCCGTGGTGCGCTACCGCGCCCTTTCTGGCGGCATCCTCGTTTCGGATGATGATCCGGGCAAGATTAGGCCACGCCTTGACGTCGCTGGTGCAAGCTTCACCTCGTTTCTCTCGTACAGCAATAACTGGTGGAGCAAGACGCCCGCTGAACGTCAGGCCATTGAAAACGGCTGTCCGTTCCAGCGCACATCGGGCACCGAGCCGCCTCTTGAATCCGGTTATTGGACTGAAGATCTCAACTACATCGCCGGCGGCCGTGGCCTCGGCCGCAGCACAGTGAGGAAAATATGAGTGATTCCCTTTCGATCGACGACCTTTTCGACCGGCGCCTGGATTTCCCCGATATGGGCGCGGCGCGGCGACTCGCACGGCTTGTCGGCATCGATGAAGCGAAAACGCGCCTCACCAAGGTTCTCGGCGTTCTTGTCAATCCCGCTGGCCCGCGCGAGTGGGCGGAGAAGCACCACAAGGACGCGTCCATCGCGCTCGACTATCTGGAGCGGCGACCGCCCCTGGTAATTCTCGCGGGCGATGTCGGCACGGGAAAAACCGCCCTCTCCGAAACCGTCGGCGACGCCGTCGCCCGGCAGGAGAAGATCGGCGTCACACTCTATCCCCTATCGCTTGCGACGAGGGGCAGCGGCAAGGTCGGCGAAATGACGAGGCTGCTTTCGGCGGCATTCGACGCCACACTGCTCGCCGCGGAAAAACTCAAGCGTTCGTCCGGCAAGGCGTCGGGCGGGATTATCTTTCTGGTCGATGAGGCTGATGCCGTCACGCAGAGCCGCGAAAGCGCACAGATGCATCATGAGGACAGGGCAGGCGTTAACGCGTTCATCCGCGGCGTGGATCGGCTTGCCGAGAAGCAGTTGCCGGTGGCCGTTGTCCTTTGTACCAACCGTCTGTCGGCCATCGACCCGGCCGTGCAGCGGCGCGCTGCCGAGATTTTCGATTTCGACCGGCCCGGCGACAAGCAGCGCCGTGCCGTGATTGAAGACCCGTTGACCGAGCTGGGGTTCGACAAGACGCAGATCGATCATATCGTGAAGCTGACCGGCGGGGAGAAGGACGCGGTCGGTTACACGTTCTCAGACCTGACGCAGCGCCTGCTGCCGACACTGATCCTCGACGCGTATCCCGACCGGCCTGTTCGGTTCGAACGCGCCGTTGAGATCATTCATGCCATGAAGGCCACGCCGCGCTTCCGCGACGGCAAGGCAACGTGACAGCCTCATTTATGGAGAACTGCCCTTGACCCAAGCTGTCATCGTCGCCCGCGATGGAGCGGCCTATCAAGCGCGCCTTTTTTGGCAAAAGGCGGCGCTGCTTCTCGATCCCCATAGTCCCGTCGTAAAAGTCGGCTTTGAAAGCGGCGCAAACGGGTTCGATGACATGTGGGTCGAGTATGACCCGGCTCTCCTCGATCAGGAGGGACATCCGTTGCGCCGGGAGCATGTCCAGTGCAAATGGCATGTCAGCCCCGACAGCTACGGCCATGCCAAGCTGGCCGACCCGGCGTTTCTCGGGGCGACGGCGCGGTCTCACTTGCAGCGCGCCATCAAGGCACAGCGCGACCACGCGCCCGACGGCATGGGCACGCGCTTCCGGCTCGCCAGCAACTGGCGCATCGATCGCGCTGACCCGTTGCGCGCGCTCGTCAACGAGCGTTCGCACACCCTTCGTGTCGGCATGCTTTTCGGAACCGCCACCGATAACAGTGCCATGGGAAGGGTGCGCAAGCTTTGGCGAGAGCACCTTGGTGTCACGGATGACGAATTGCGCATCCTCGCGCGAACCCTCGCGTTTTCAGAAACGTCGGAATCCCTCGATGGTCTGCGCGAGATCCTGGATCTGCATTTTCGGGCAGTGGGGCTGAAACGCAGCCCTCCGAACGAGAGTGCCTTCATCTATGATGAAGTGGTCTATCAATGGGCCGCGCAGGGCCGCCTGGAATTCACGCGCGCTAACTTCCGCGGTCATTGCGAGAAGGAGAGCCTGATCGGTGAGCCCGGCGAAGGGCGTCCCCGCGTATATGGCGTCAAGTCCTTCGAACATGCGACAGACCCGCTGGAAGACCGCTGTTCCAAAGTGCTCAACCTTGTGCCCGGTTTTGCCGACCGCCAGATACGGCCGGACTCTGATTGGCGGGGAACGCTGTATCCGGCACTGAAGACCTTCCTTCTCGAAGCCGCGCGCGAGAGCGAGCGGATCAAGCTTATCCTTGATGCCCATCTGACACTTTCATTTGCGGCGGGTTCTGTCCTCAATATCAAATCGGGGCGTCTCATCGAGCTGGAGCAACGCACGACGGGCCGCGCAGTGTGGGCGCCCGATGACCAGCCTCACGATCCTGCCTGGCCGGCATGGGCCTTCAGTGAGCATGATGTCAAGCCGCAGGGCGATGGAATAATAGTTACAGTAAGTCTCACCCATGACGTCGCCGCTGCTGTGTCCCGATATGCGGCTGCGTCGCTGCCCGAAGCCCGCGCCATCCTTGACGCGCGGATTGCGACGGCGCCTGGCGCCCGCGCCGTGACTTGCGGCCGTCACGCATTCGAGCTGGCGGAATCTCTTGTCGCCAAAATCAAGTCTCTGCGCGACGCAGCGCCGGGACAAAGGGTTCATTTGTTCATGGCAGTACCGGGAGCATTCTCATTCTTCCTCGGCCAGCGCGCGACCGCCATCGGGCCGCTCACACTCTATGAGTTTGATTTCGATGGCGCCAGCGGGGGCAGCTATGAAGCGTCGTTGGCGTTGCCGGTCATCGGGACGTAAGCGCCGAACCTACCGCTCCCGAGAGCCAGCAAGCTGGTTAACCTGCTTCGTTTGGAGCCGTCCGTCACCCTCGCCAAAGAGGGATGGCGGCGGAAACAGCGAAGCACGAACCGTCCCTGCTTTGGTGGCAGGCTCCCGAGCCCTTTTGCTACGCCGTCAAGCAACGAAAGGCGTAGTATTCTTAAGTCGCGTCGGTACGACGATGGGAAGGCATCTCAGCAACTACGATTTGTTCGCTTGCGGGCTCCCAGAAGTAATATATACGAAGACAGCGCTTTGGATCATGCGTGTTTCCACCGGATTTAATGTGCCAATCCGCGGTGTAGCGTTGTCCCTGCCAGTCGAGATCGAACTGATCTCCGCCGCAATGCGCATTCCGCACGCCATCCTCGACAGGCTCGTCGCGCAATGTCCCTTCACCAATCCCCATTCTTCGTTCGCGACAAGCGGTGGCAAGCCAAACAAGACAACGTGCGGCTTGCTCCACATCTTCAAATATCGGGTCTTTGACCATCCTACGGGCGGCGGGGGCCAATGTCAGTCGGCCCGCCAGCTGCGTATCGCACCAGTGGGCAAACTCGCCCCAGGACGTAGGGAGCGACAATGCCGTGTCGGCGGAACCACCCTGGTTGGCAATTTGGTCAAGAAGCTGGCGAATTCTAAAGCCAGCAGCACGCAATTGTTGCTCGGCACTTTCAGCCCTGAGTTCCGACTTCTCATGCTCGGAGGAGAAAAACTCAAGTGTAGCATGGTCGTCGTTAGCCTGCTTCTCAAGCGCTTCAATGCGGGTATTCGCAGCTGCCAACTGCTCAGAATCATCTGCCCCTTCGCTAATAAGCTTTGTCTGGCGAAGTTGAAGGCTGGCGTTTCGGATCGGCGCAAACGCCAGAACGTCTCGCCCCAGCTTGGTGCGTCGGACACTCTCTTGTGCCGCCAGCGACCTCATCCAGCGATCACATTGCGCTGTTCCATCCTGTTTCAGCAGGTTTTCCGCAAGGAACAAACGATGTGAATACGGATCGCTGGTGGCATCGAAACCTAAGTTGGCCAGTTTGACCTGGCTGCAATCCGACAACAACTTCGGTTGTCCAATTCCGACCCGGCACGGTTTTGTCGGGATCATCGATCCGAATGGCCCAAATATCTGAGCCTCCATTGGTAATGCGGACGCCAACACAATTCCGCCCACCAGCGAAATGGTCGAAATCATTGCCGCTCCAAGCTTGATCAGGCAGCAAGCCGCCCACGCGCTTCTGCGCCCAAATAAGTACTTCGCGACGGGCAGCATCGGCCGATTTTATGCCATCTCTCCCGCCCACGGCTGCGGCAATGCGCATGATCTCATACTCACGGACGACCGTTGGCATACGTGCTGCAACACCGCGCAAAGCCTCCTGAAACTTGGAACCCGCCATTCTTCTCCCCAAAAACATTAGTTGGTTGAATATTGACTTGATTGCCGCGGCTGTTGCAAGAATTCCCTGTTCTGTAACGCAGGTTGTCATAAAATCTACGCGCGAGGGATCGTCACCCGCAAGGGCGGAGACCCCGCGGGGCTCCGGGCAAAAGCATAGAGCCTGACCGGCCAGGCCCGGAAGCGCCCTAATGCGTCGAGCCATCCTTACCGGAATCATCCGCGGGCAGCGATGCCTCAAGATGCTCCTGCGCCACGCTGTTATACGCGCTATAAAGAAGCGCCTGCGCTTCCCTGACCCGCCCGTACCAGAACGGATTCAGCAGCACGGCGCTGTGTCCGAGCAATTCCCGCTCCATCAGATCTACCACGAGATGCGTGACGTGCATGGCATCATGGCACCCGAACGATCCCGGCCCGAACCGCGCCTCCAGGCTGCGATGATCCGGCCCCTCGAATTCAGCAGCCCGCCGCTCGGCCAGCGCCGCAAGCCTGTCCTGTTCGTACGTATCCGCCACCGGCACCCTCCCGCCTTTAAGAAATCCTGTATCGGTGTACCCACACTACCCAAATTCCAGATTTCTCAAAGAGCACCGCCCGCTAACGCTCCCGCTCAAAATCGTCCTTACGTCCACACCAGGATTTCGCTGGCAACCGTTGCTGGGTTCACGCAGCCGAGGATTCCCCGAGGAAATGCCTTCGATTATTACGCGAGACTCCTTCCATCAGAAGGAGTCGGCCCATGGAAAACACACCCGCAGACATATCCATCAAAGATACTTCACCCATCGTGGACACAGACCGCGTCACCATCACAAAAGGCGATGTCAGAACCGGCTTTTGGGTGGAAGGCACCGTGAAGGAAAACCCCGCCTACAGCTTCGCAGCCAAAGTCTATGATTTCGGAAGCGAACACGGAATCGACGGCGGTCAGATCTCGAAAATGGCTGTCTATCACCAAGGCCAGCAGGTGGCACACTATGACCGCGGCTGGGATGAAAAGCCTGTGACTCGTCAAGACCGGCGGGCCGTCGAGATCATCACGAGTTCTTTCCGGGTGCGTGACGCACAGCCCGCTCCTGAGAAAGCAATCAATGCCGCGAAAGATTTTCGCCGCGCATTGTGCCGCGGCCGCAGGAACGACGATACCGGCTGGGAGCGCTGACGCGACCGGCCTTTTTGTCTTTTCACCCCTCAGCTTTGAAAAACCTGCTTCGTCTGGAGCCGTCCGTCACCCTCACCAATGAGGGGGTGACGGCGGAAACAGCGCAAGCACGAACAGCCCTGCTTTGGTGGTGGGCTCCCGAGCCCTCTTTACCTGCGCGAAGGATCGTCACCCGCATGGGCGGAGACCCGGCAGCGGGGCTCCGGGCAAAGCCTAGAGCCTGACCCGCCGTAGCTTCGACGCAGGTGGGATGCGCGCCGATCAAGAGCGGCTGCGTGACTTTGCTTTAGGCGAGAACTCCGCCTTCAACTCGTCTTCCACCGCCGCGAGCTGGTTCAATATCCAGGACGCGGAGCGGCCAGCATTGTGCCAGAAGAGTGTAGCACGCCAGATGCCGGTGAGCCTGGTGCGATAGGTACTCTTGGACACAGCGCCAGCTTTCCAAAGCCGCTTTAGCAGACCCTGGAGCTCAAGTAGCTTTTCATCAATGTCATCGTCTCCAGCCAAATTTCCCTCTTTCGATGAGGGCAGTCTAAGGTTGCGCCGCCTGCCTGAGAACACGAAAATAGATTGCCATAACACTGCCTGAGCCACCGGCTACCGCTCCCGCTCAAAATCATCCTTGCGCTTACCCCTATCACGCCCGCGCTCGCCGCGCCTGCTGGCCCGCGAGATCGGCAGACCGCCGCCGTCATCCCCGCCATCGCCCTCATCGCCGCGCACATCCTCTGCCGCCTTCGTGAACGCCGCCCGCAGATCGAGCTCCGGCGACAACGCCTGCTCCACCGCCCGCGCCATCGCCTCATGCAGCGCCTCGACCTCCCGTTCCTCATCCCGCTCCCGCGGCTTCGGCTGGCGCTCTTCACGCTCCCGCAGCGAATCCTGATACCTGTTTTTGGCCTTGCGCACCGACGCCTTGCGCCCGCGCGGGCTCAGCTCCAGGTTCAACGCCGGCATGTGCTCATGCCCGGCCCGATCCACCATCCGCTGCTCGCGGACACGTTTTTCCTCAAGCGCCCGGCGCTCCCGCGCTTCCACCGCGCCCAGCGCCCTGACCTTGCGGGCCATATCCAGCCCCTGCATTTCATGGCGGCGCTGCAGGGCTTCACTCTGCCCGCGCTGCGTGTCACCCAGCGCCTGCTGGCGCTCCCGAAACGCCAGATATTTCTGCGCATCCCTGTAGCGCTGCACCCGATGAATGAGCGCGCTCACGCCCGTGACGCGGCCCAGGAACGCCGCCAGTCCCGTCGGCCGCGCCTCCTGCCGCTGCTGCCGGACACGCGCTACATCGGCAAGATATTCAACCCGCAGCAGCTGCCGCGCACCCCGATGCGCCTGCATCAGCGCCGCGCGCTCCTGCTCCTGCCGCACGCGCTGCGCTTCCTGCTCGGCCTCCAGTCGGGCGCGCCGTCCTTCCTGCGCCTTCGCCAGCTGCTCCTGTTTCTGCCCGTCCTCGCGCGCTTTCGCAAAAGCCTCCCGTGCCTTGCGATGCTGCGCGGCGAGCGCCCGCGCTTCCTCCACGCTCGGCAGCGACTCCGGCGGGAACTCCGCCCCCAGGAACGCCCGAATATCCTTCGTGCGCACGCTGCGATCGTCGATCAGCTTGGGCAGCGCATTCATGCCGCCATAGATGTCGATCAGCACATAGGGGCGGTTTCCGGTCGCGAGGATATAGCCCATATCCTCCAGCGCCCGCACGAAGGCCCGCGGCGTATCGCTCTGCGCCCAGGCCTTTGTGACCATCGCCATGCGCTCTTCCTTGCTGATGCCGGTCGCGCGTTCCTGCGCCCGGTCATAAAGGGAGCTCTTCGCCCGCTTCTCACCATCGCGCGCATAACCATCGGGCAGCGTCAGCCCGTGCTCGCGCGCGAACTGCCGGCTCACCATCATCAGCTTCTCGCGGTCAAAGGCCAGGTGCACGGCCTTCTCCGAGCGCCAGTCGATCCGCGACCAGACCGCATGACAATGCTCGCGCCCGTCCTTGATGTGGAACACGACGGCGCGGGGCTGGCCTTCAAGACCGAGCGCCTTCTCGACCCGATCGAGATAGGCCAGATATTGCGGCCGGGTGAGCCCGCCGCCGCCGGGATCGGGATTGACGGAGAGGCTGTAGAGATAATTGCGGCAATGGGTGAGGTTCGTGGCGATGGCCTCCCACTCGGCGAAGGCCCCGTGCAGATCAGGCGCTACCGCGCCCGAGACTTCGGCCACCTCGACATATTCATTGTCGAAGGCGTTCAGCAGGTGGGTCGCGAGGTCTCGGCCGCCGCCGCGCTGGCTCGCCTTGGGGATCATGTGGGGCCCCGGGGCGAGCGCCCCAGCGCCTTCAGGCAGGCGGCGCGGATTTCATGCAGATCCTGCACGGCCGCCTCTAACAGCGCGTCATCGGGATCGCTGGCGAGATTCTTCAGGCGCTCGTTCAGCAGCGCCGTCTCGGCCAGCAGGCGCGCGACATCGGCATGGGAGGCGGACGCCCGGCGCGCAGGGCCCGGCGCAAGATCGCCGAACACGGCGGCGGTGATGAAGGCATTGACGGAGAGCCCTGAATCCTCGACCCGCGCGCGAAACTGCGCCAGCAGTTCGTGCGGGGGTCTGTAGGAGATCGGGGCTTCGCGCTTCTTGTCCGTCATGCCTTAAGCGATAGCGCGTCATCACCGGCCCGATCCGCGCGCATTCCACGCGCGCGCAAAAGCGATCAGGGCCGTGCCGCCGCCATCGCCCGCGCCGTCCGCCGATGAGAGCGAGGGTTCCGGGGAGCGCCATCCCCGGTCGATGGGATTGCAAAGGGAGAGCAGAAGTCTCCCTTTCGCCGCCGGCCCGGATCAATTCCGGGCCGCGGCGCGCCGCAGCCAGCAACAGGCAAGGCGGCTCGTGGTTCAGGGCGCGAAAGCCCTGGCCGCAGGGTTGCAAGGGGGCGCGGCTGGCCCCTCTTGCGCGATGGGTCAAGGGAGAGCGGCAGTCTCCCCTGGCGGGATGCAACGACGAACACGTTGCAATCAGACGCTATGGGCTCGATGCCCGAAAGCGTCTGACCGCATCCCTTGGCAAGACTCCGCCACAAGCGAAGACGAGCCTTACGGGATGCCCGAGGGGGGTCTGCGGGGGACAGGATGATCCCCCCAGCAAGGTGAGCGCGGTAGTACCGCGCACACCTTGTACAAATCTGTCATGCGACGCAGCCCCTATAGTACCAGCATAACACGGTGAGGGGCCGGATGTGGAATGTACATCATACTATCCTGACGATCTGAGGAATGTACATGCATTGATCTATTCTCCGCTGCACGAGGAATAGACGCGGAATCCCTATCGAAGGATCGCCGATATTACGGGTCTTCGACATGCCGGATGTGTCCGCTTTTGTAATGTGCATCACAAAGTCGGTGCCCGGCGGAAAGGATGATCCGCCATGAATGACATCACCCCTTCACAAACCGATCCTGCATCCCATCAGCTAAGGCCTACCAAGGAAACCTACGAGCGGTTTCAGCAGGCCTTCGAGCATTTGGACAAAGCGCTGTTTGGCGGCACTTTGCCCAGGCCTCTCATCACCCTCCAGCGCCGCCGCCATACCTACGGGTATTTTGCCGGGGCGCGCTTCAGAAACGAGGACGGCCGCGTGGCCGACGAGATCGCCCTCAACCCGGCGACCTTTGCCGGACGGACGGTCGAAGACATCCTCTCCACCCTTGCCCACGAGATGGTGCATCTGTGGCAGCATCACGAGGGTGAGCCGGGCCGGGGCCGGTATCACAATCGCCAGTGGGCCGATAAAATGAAAGAGATCGGCCTCCAGCCCACCGATACCGGCGAGGAAGGCGGCAAGGAAACAGGCGAAACAATAGGCCACCTGATCGTGCCCGCAGGGCCCTTCGATCAGGCGGCGCAGCGTCTCATGGCGAGGGGTTTCACCATCCCATGGAAGGAAGCCCCCGCCGCCCCTGAACAATCCAAAGGCGAGGGCGCAGCCGAGCCTGACCCCAACCCGAAAAGCGGCAAGCGCCTGCGCTACCGCTGCCCGGAATGCGATCTCAAAGCCTGGGCGAAGCATGATGCCCGGCTGATGTGCGCCGACGACAAGGCGCTGATGGTCGCCGGGGACTGAATGGCCAAAAGCAAAAAATTTAGCGCGGGGGTCACGCCCCCGCAAATTTTTGCGACGCAACAATAGTCAATGAGAGCGCAGGAAATACAGTTTGTTTGTGACTGGAATTCTCTGATGGATATTTGTAATATATAGTTCGCATCAACAAATAAAAAGAATTTATACATATTTATGTTTGGAACATTATTTTCGAAGGCGGCCCGGGATCGGGCGCGGATTGAAAAGTTTGAGACAGCTATATTCTGGAAGGATGTTGCGAAAATCGAACATCTGCTATCACAGGGAGCTGATCCGAACGGCAGAGGCCGACGCCAATACCATCTGGGACGAGCCGTGGAAGGACAGTCACTGCAGGTCATCAAGTTACTGCTGGACGCCGGTGCCGACCCGCGCATGCCTTTTCGCATTGATGGTTTTGAAGCGACCATGTCTGAGGGAGCGCAACGGATAGGAGCGTCGGCAGAGGTGATAGAGCTTCTGAAACGCGCGGAGAAGCAGGCTGTTGCGACCCGTGGCCCCGGCCCTGAGCCCCGGAGGCCGCCCACCGACAGTTGCTGTTTCGTCCCCAAGTAGTAATAGTCATCCCCGCAGCAATTTCTTTTCGGGGAGGTAGTGATGGCAATCGCGGAGACTAAACTCGCAATTGAGGCGGGCGTGGCGGGAATATCGCTTGTCTCGCAACTAATGAGCCTGATCAAACAGGCCCGGGCTTCGGATCAAACCGATCCCCAGATGGCAGAAATATTGGCGCAACTGCCGGCAGCGGCGTTTTCACTGGCGAAGGATCTGCTCGGCGAATGCGAGGCGCTGAAACAGGCGTTTATCGATGCAAAAATCGATACGAAATACACGATTGCCGAACTTGAAGACAAACACTGGTGGTGGTTTGGGGGAAAGTACAAGCTTGTGCAGCGTTTTCTCTCCTGTTCAAACGCTCTGTCCGATATTGCGGGACACGCGATCGACGATTTCATCGCGGTAGCGCGGTGCCGTGACCAGATCAAACTGGTCACCGAAGCATTCATCGAAGCGCGTAAAAGCAAAGAAGAAGTCGAGGCGGTCATTAATAGAGAAACGCCGGTCGGCGAGATACTGGACAAGCTGATCGGTTTGTCCCGTCAGCTTCGCGATGATGTGCAAAAGCTTCTGTGATTGCGCACAGGAGTGAAACTGCCGGGCCGCGCAACTCCTTCTGCCAGGGTGGGAGGGGCGCTTACGCGCCCGCTCCTTCGTCGCTGGCTTTCGGAACCCGGAGGGTGATGCGCCCGCCATTGACCGGTATCAGGTCGAGCTGGAGGGTCAGCCCTTCGCCGTCTTCGTGACGCCAGGCGGCGCCGATCCGCGTCCAGAAGGACTTCTTGCCCTTCTCGTCCACATGCCAGGCGATGAACGCCGGGGCATGATTTTCGCGGGGTTTGCGGTTCTGTTCTTCGTTGCGTGCCATGATAAAGCTCCTTTCGCTTGTGGTTTTTCTCGACACGCCTCACCAGGGAGCGGGCGGAGAAGCAGACGGTTCACGGCTGACGCGCGGGAGGGGAATCACCCGCCTGGCAGGGAGCAGAGCGACCGAAGGAAGGGGACACCCGCGCGTCACCCGTTTACGGGCATGGCCTTGAACCGGCTGCGCGCCCGATCAGGTTAGGGCGTGTAAGTCGAGGGAAATCCACGGAGCGAAAAGACACGGCTTGTCACACGCGGACGGAGAGCAGAATTCCACGGGCACCCTGCATAAGCCGGCAAGCGATCATCGTCAGGAGTGGCATTGATCGATGAAGGGCAAGGCTTCTGAACTGCCGGAGAGGCTCAGAATGACAACAAGGGCGAGGGTTCTCTCGACACGTCGAAAGACCTATGGTCACGGCGGAGCGTTTCCCGATGACCACGGCAGCAACAGCGAAGAGCAAGCGCAAGCGTCCTCGCAGGAAGCAGGAGGAGCAGGCTTACTATGTCATCGCCGTGGAAAGCTGGGAGTGGAGTTATTCATTCAGCGTCAACCGGATGAAGGACAGCACCGAACCCTATAGTGATTACCGGCATCTTCATCTGCTGGGTTCGCTGCTCCGCCCGTCCAAGGTCAAGGCAAAGTCGGTGCGGCTCGTATTCCTGCCGAATGATGCTTACAACAGCGACCAGTGGCACTGCCACAATCGTCCGCATATCGGGACTTTGAGCCTCTTTCGAGGCCAGATGGACGGGCTGTTTTCGATGGCGTCTGACGTGCTTCCGCTGCTGCTGACGATGCTGACCGGTGACCGGATCAGATACGTGGTCATCAATGGCCGGAAGCTTCACTATGGCCGCACGGACGTTGAGGGATATCGCTTCGAAATGGCGGTTGATGACGACGATCTGCCTCCGGAGTGAAACTGCGGGTGGTCTTGAGGCTTTTGTAATACCCGCCTCCCTGAAATCCGCGCGAGGGATCGTCACCGCAAGGCCGAAACCCTGCCAACGGCCGGCAGGGGTTCGGGGCGCAAAACGCCTAGAGCCCGGTCACGAAGGGACGCGCCCCGCCTCCAAGGGCGGTTCTTATCTTTGAGTTCAAAAAAACCAGCCCGGCCCCGCGATGCGGAAACCGGGCTGGCGCGCCAGAACAGAGTTGTTACGCCGCGATCAGATTGCCGCTGGTCACCAGGGCGGCTTCGTCGGTGAGGCCGGTGACGCCCGTCAGTGTGGCAATCTGCGTGAAGCCGTAAGTCGTGCCAGTGCCGTCACGGTCAACGGCAACATTCGAGTTGGCGCCTGCCGTGGTGATCTGGACAAAGTCCGTGATCGCTTCGGTCAGGGGATCGTAGTCAGTCAGCAGGTTGACCAGATTCAGCGCATCGCCCTGCGCCGTGCTGAAATCCGACACCGTGTCGATGTTGCTATAGGCCGAAGCCGCCTGGAACACGTAAACGTCAGCACCCAGACCGCCCGTAAGAGCGTCAAGCCCTGACTCCCCGTAGAGGACATCATTGCCATCGCCGCCGGTGATGGTGTCGCCGCCATCATCGCCATGGATGGTATCCGCACCGCCGCCGCCGCTGAGTACGTTGGCGGCTGTACTGCCCGTCAGATTGTCATTGTGCGCAGAGCCGGTCAGGTTCTCGAAATTCGACACCGTGTCGGCGCCGGCGCCGCCCGTATTCTGTGCGGAGCCAAGCCCCAGACTGACCGTCACCCCGGCTGTGGCCCAGACATAGGCCAGCGTGTCGGTGCCGCCCGCGCCGTCGATGGTGTCGTTACCGGCACCGCCTTCGATGGTGTTGTTCGAGCCATTGCCGGTCAGGGTATCGTTGAAGGCAGAGCCGGTCAGATGCTCGAAGTTGGAGATGGTATCGGTGCCCGCTCCGCCCGTCGCCTGGCCGGTACCGGTGGCGAGGTTCATCGTGATGCCGCCGGTCGCGGTGACATAGGTCAGTGTATCGTTGCCGCCAGCGCCATTGATGGTGTCGTTACCGGCACCGCCTTCAATGATGTTGTCAGAGCCATTGCCGGTCAACGTGTCGTTGAACGCAGAGCCCACGAGGTTCTCGAAATTCGAGATCGTGTCTGTGCCTGCACCACCCGTCGCCTGACCCGTTCCCGTCGCCAGGTTCATGGTGATCCCGGCCGCCGCGTTGACGTAAGTCAGCGTGTCGTTGCCGCCGCTGCCATTGATGGTGTCGTTACCGGCACCGCCTTCAATGACGTTGTCGGAATTGTTGCCCGTCAGGGTATCGTTGAAGCCGGAGCCGACAAGGTTCTCGAAATTCGAGATCGTGTCGGTGCCCGCACCGCCCGTGGCCTGACCAGTGCCTGTCGCCAGATTCATCGTGATCCCGGCAGTCGCATTGATATAGGTCAGGGTGTCCGTGCCTCCGCTGCCGTTGATGGTGTCGTTACCGACTCCGCCCTCGATCACGTTGTCGGAATTGTCACCGGTGAGGGTGTCATTGAACGCAGAGCCGGTCAGGTTCTCGATATTCGAGATCGTGTCCGTGCCTGCGCCGCCGGTGTTCTGTCCTGTCAGTGTCGCCAGATTGACGGTCACGGCGGACGCCGCGGCGGCGTAGGTCAGCCAGTCGATTCCGCCACCGCCATCCATCGTGTCATCGCCGGCAGCGCCGTCGATGATGTTCGCCGTGCCGTCGCCGGTGAGGGTGTCGTTGAACGCCGAACCGGTCAGGTTTTCAAAGTTCGAGATCGTGTCCGAGCCTGCCCCGCCGGTGTTTTGCGCCGAAGCGGTAGCGAGATTGACGGTAACTCCGGCTGTCGCCGTGGCATACGTCAGAGTATCAACGCCCCCTGCGCCGTCCATCGTGTCGTTACCGGCACCACCTTCCATAAGGTTGGCAGAGCTGTTTCCTGTCAGCGTATCGTTGAACGCAGAGCCCGTGAGGTTTTCGAAGTTCGAAACCGTATCGGTGCCCGCTCCGCCCGTCGCCTGGCCGGAACCTGTTGCCAGGTTCATCGTAATTCCGGCTGTGGCATTGACGTAGGTCAGCGTGTCGATGCCGCCCGCGCCGTCGATCGTGTCGTTACCGGCACCGCCTTCGATGACATTGGCAGAGCCATTGCCGGTGAGAGTGTCGTTATAGGCAGAACCGATCAGATTTTCGAAGTTGGACACGGTGTCGGTGCCAGCGCCCCCTGTCGCCTGGCCGGTAGCTGTTGCCAGGTTCATAGTGATTCCGGCGGTCGCATTGACGTAGGTCAGCGTATCCGTGCCACCGCTGCCATTGATGGTGTCGTTCCCGGCACCGCCCTCAATCACGTTGTTCGAGTTGTTGCCGGTCAACGTGTCGTTAAAGCCCGACCCCACGAGGTTCTCGAAGTTCGAGATCGTATCGGTTCCCGCGCCGCCCGTCGCCTGACCCGTCGCCGTAGCGAGGTTCATAGTGATACCGGCAGTAGCGTTGACATAGGTCAGAGTGTCGATGCCACCGCTGCCGTTCATCGTGTCGTTCCCGACGCCGCCTTGAATGATGTTGTCCGAGTTGTTGCCCGTCAGGGTGTCGTTGTAAGCAGAGCCCACAAGGTTCTCGAAATTCGAGACCGTGTCGGTGCCGGCTCCGCCTGTCGCCTGGCCGGTAGCGGTTGCCAGATTCATCGTGATCCCGGCCGTTGCAGCGGCGTAGGTCAGCGTGTCGATGCCGCCCGCACCATCCATCGTGTCGTTGCCGACACCACCCTGGATAACGTTGGAACTGCCATCGCCCGTCAGCGTGTCATTGTAGGCGGAGCCGGTGAGGTTCTCGAATCCGAGAACCGTGTCTGTTCCAGCCCCGCTTGTGTTCTGTGCTGTCGTCGTGGCCAGACTGACCGTTACAGCCGCCGTCGCCGAAGCGTAGGTCAGCGTATCAAGGCCGACGCCGCCGAGCAGGAAGTCATTGCCATCCCCGCCATCGATCAAATCATCGCCAGCACCGCCATGGGCGTCGTCATTGCCACCGGCACCGGTCATGGTGTCGTTGCCGGCATAGCCGATCATGGTGTTGTCGCTACCGTTGCCTGAAACAGCGTCGTTGCCCGACGTTCCGTTTAGCCACGATGCGTAGTCAGGCAGAGAGGTCAGGAAGCCATCCTCGAACATGATCTGCTCGACATGGTAGTCCGTATCCGCGTCTCGCAGATAATTCAGCGTAATCTCATCGACGCCGCTATTGATCACAACCTTCGTGTGCCACGAAGAGTAGTTTGAGACGGTGATATCGTTGATGGTCAAACCGCCGGTGATGAACAGCGTATCTGTACCCCCGGTGTTGTATTCCATGATGGTGTCGAGACCCTCACGGAAACGGTAGGTATCATCGCCGATGCCGGCTTGCAGGGTGTCGTCCCCGCTGCCACCATCCAACGTATCATTTCCGACACCGCTTGCCAGGTTGTCGTTTCCGCCAAGGCCAAAAATTGCATCGTCACTGCTGGCATCACCATCAGTCGTGCCATAGATGGTGTCGCTCGAATTGGTTCCCCGCGCCTCAACTTCGATGCTGCTCAGCGTCCACGTCGTGCTGTCCGAGAATACGATCTGCTCGACTTCATAGGCCGAATAGTCGCTCCCGCCCTCCAGCGTGAACTGCTGCTGCACCTTGATGCTGTTGCCGTTCTGATCTTCGGCATAGAGCGCAAAGTCCTGCCGATAGAGTGTGATATTGGCAGGAGTCCAGGCTTCACGGAACACGATCGTGTCGTTGCCTCCTTGTTCTCCAATCGCGTCATCGCCAATCGAGAAGTAGTAGGTGTCATCGCCCATGTCGCCGTTGAGTAGGTCATTTCCTTCCCGGCCATCCATAATGTCGTTAATGCTGGCACCTCCGGTAATGGCGCTGATCGTATCATTGCCAGTACCACCAAGAGATTCGATCTGGTGACCTGTCAGTGACAAGGTCGAAACGCCATTGAAAGACAGAGTTTCGATGGCCCAGTCGCCCGTATAGTAGAGCTGGCCTTCGATTCTTAGTTGCCCCAGACCTTGGACGACGATTTCAAGATCATTCGGGGCCGCCAGTGTGCGAACGAATGTTATGTCGCCCGCATCGTACCCATCGGGCAGCATAATGACGTCCGAGCCCCCGTTGTCCCAGTCAACGCGGTCATAACCGGCAGACATAATATAAGTGTCGTTGCCGTATCCGCCGCTGAGTTTGTCATTACCAATCCCGCCATCAAGCATGTCGTTGCCATCCTGGCCGTACAATTCGTCGCTGCCCCTGTAGCCGTACAACGTATCGTTTAAATGGCTGCTGAATTGGACGCCGTATATGGTGTCATTCTCCGCCGTGCCATAGGTGGTCATTGAGGTTAAAGAGTTGAAATTGAACGTCGAAGTGTCAGAGAATTCGATCGTTTCGATCCGCGATGAATAGACCGAGCCGTAATAACTGTTGAAAAACTGCCGAGACTCGATCGTTCCCAATCCGTCGACAACAATATATAGCGTTCCCTCACCAGTGCCTTCCTTGAATTGATAGAATGTCAGGTCGCCGGAATCCACGCCGACGGGCATGAGAATTTTATCAGTTCCCGCTGTGTCAATGTACACATCATTACCGTCGGTAAAGACATAGGAGTCGTTACCTTGGTATCCGTTGACTGTGTCGCCACCCTCTCCCCCAACAAGGATATCAGCGTCATAGAAGCTCCCGTGAAGAGTATCCTCGCCGTTACCCCCATAGATCGTGTCGCCACCCATCCCGCCCCAAAGAACGTCATCACCGTCATCACCGTAAATCGTATCGCTGTCCGATCCGCCATCGATCGTGTCGTTCCCGGTGCCGCCATACAGCGTATCGCTACCGCTGTTTCCGTTGATGGTGTCGTTGCCTGCACCGCCATTGAGCGTGTCGGGGCCAGAAGTGCCCGTCAGCGTATCGTCATCGGGCCCGGACGTGATTGCGTAACCATGCCATGCAGGCACCGAGCCCGCGATAATTCCGTTCCAAGAAAGGGTTGGATCAGTATCCGTGATGGCATCATCCATCATCGTGTTCTCAGCGGTTTCCAGCTCGCCCAGTCCTTTGCTGAACGCAAGGAACTCGCCTACCTGCTCCCAATAGTGCCGGAGAGCGCTACCCGGTGCCGGCGCCGCTGCTTCAAGGTCGTCCACTGCTTCCTGGGAGAGTGCCATGTCCCCTTCGAGCATGCCGGTGAGTAGATTGTAAAATATTGTTCCATCGAACAACTCGTCAGCCCCCACCTGCGCCAATAGCTGCGCCTTCAGATGATAGAAAAGCCGCTCCCACGTCTCCTCTAGTACCGCAGCCGCATTCATCCAGGGGTTCGGAATGGTGCCATATTGGAGAAAATCTTGGCCAAAAAACTTTTCGAGGAAGCCTAATTTCCGCGCATCTATGTACCCACCCCGCGAGCTGGGCGTCACGTTTTCGACACCTGCCCACGTCCAGAGTATTTCGTGAACATCAGCATTGAGAGACGAACCATCTTCAAAACGGCTTACGTCCCACGCGTCAACGAATTCGGCTACCAAACTCTTCAGTTCTTCGTTCTGGCTCATAGCAATGTGGAGGGACGGAATTTCGCCGTAGCCACGAAGCCCAGGAAGCCGGGCAGCATCGAAGTCCAGTATATATTCGCCAACAAATTGTGTTTGCAGATTGTCATGCACGAACCATGCATCCGCGACGGCTCTAGTCGAGCCACCCGATAACATATACGTACTCGTGTGGCTTATAGGGTTGCCACTAATCGTCGATGTAGAGGCCGCAATGCCCGCCAAATCGAAGCTGACGATATTCAATGAAGCTAACGTATGGAGCTCGCCGCTGTCGGTCTTTGCATCTCCGTCGGCATCCTTCCAAACAATAAGATCGTCCCACACAGAGTCATACTGATCGATTAGATGATCACCATTGCTGTCAAACGTCGACAGAATCGCAAATCCATCAACTGACGGGCTCCCAAATAACTCATCTGACGAGTCGATGGTTCCTGATTCATTAATATCACGCGCAAGCAACCCGTCATCGCTTGCTACCCAAGCAGTCTGTTCTGCAAAACCATCTCCGTCTATGTCGAAAAACGATGTGGTCGTTGTTGTATTGAAAGTCGTCAATTCTATTCCGTCATTGTCAAGGTCTAAAACCAACGGACTAGCGGTGTTGGGAGCATCCCCCCAAGGAGTCTCCGCGTCTGTAACTGGTGGAGCAGGCGGCGGGGGTGGGCTACCGCAGGGAATCGGCTCGCCTTCCTCGGGAAAAAGCACTTGTGGATCCAAACCGGAACCGCCGTGCATGCTGGAGTTTAGGTGGGGATCCCCTGGAATATCCGCGTAAGGTTCCTTGGCAGCTTGCCACATAATTATATTGGCGATCTCTTGCGCTTCTTGTTCGTCCTGTTCTTCGTTCTCGACTGTAGTCCCTTTTATCTTTTGAGCGATATGAACGACCTCTTCTGCAATGTATCGCTCCAAAGTCGCGCCGTGGGTACCGGTTCCGCCGCCAGTATCATAGTATTCGCCATCAAATACGTCCTGCCCAACACGCACGCGATAGTTATTTGTATTCGGCTCATTGTAGGCCGAAGCGCCTTGGCCGTTCCTGTCTTCCGTTATTTCTATAAGCAAGGTACCACCATTCGTGGCAAGCACCTGTTCAATCCATGCAACAAATGCTTCGAACGCAGGGGATCTGGCCCTCAACGCGTTAAACGCACTTTCGACCATCTCAGGCGGCACACCAGGTAAATCACTGTCGAAGTCGAGTGGGCATGTCATAGTTAAAAACTCCTTATAATATTGGTTTTGCTATTAATTAATCTTACATTCCTTAGTCTTTCCGAGAGTGAGCAAGGTCATGTTCTTGTCAAAGCCGGGTTTTATCGAGGGGCAATAGAGTAGACGCAGCATGACGACATCGTACCGACGGGGGTGCGGATCGGGAGCCTCGCTCTGAACCGCATATTCCCGAAACACAGCGTTCCAATCCTTTTTGCCGACGGCTTCAGTAGCGTCAGAACCGTCCAAAGTGTCGGTTTTTGAAATGCTATCGAGCGCGGCGTTCCACGATCCTAAGAGGGAGGGGACGGTAGACAGAGAGAGGCTTGGCAGCCCCAATGCCCTAATCAAACATTCTGATACCAATGGCTTTAGAAGCCTGGTGTCAAGAACTTCTGGACTGATGTAGCAAACAGCAAGCTCTATCTCATTGCTGTTGTTCAGCAAAACAAATCCCTCAACTTGGGAGCGGCTTTTCGGGGTGAAACGCACGCCCTTTTTGATCGCCAGTTCGAATCTGCGCTCATCCAATTCCGACGGCTTTCTTGCAAACTTGATGTTGTTCTGAATCGCTCCCGTGGACGCAATCACAATTCTAATCTCAGCAAAATCACTTGTGCTTTCGCGGGGGCTGCTCGGGGGGGTCAATGTAACTGCAAGGTTGGTGGCCGCATTGAGTTCGTCGAGTTGCGCCCCGACAACTCGCCCAATTTTCTCGTATTCGGCGGCTCGTTCTAGAAGTCGTTTGGCAGAGATTTCGGAAAGTCTACTTTCGCCAAACTGCGGCCAATCGAAGCCGACACTCGGACTTTTGCGCCATTTATTGATCGCGTTGTGCCTAGGTAATGCGGCGGAATCAGCGAACGGCTTAAGCCAAACTGCCAATTCATCGCGAGAAGGCTGATTCTCCTCTGGTGGTGGAGCATTAAGGGCATTCAGAACGACTGAGACGCTTGTGGAGGGGTCTTCCATGTCCTCTAGCCATCGAACATCGCTAAACGCAACATTCAGAAAGTCATGCATGACGCTGGCCCGCTTGATAGACCGCCCCTCATCGAAGGAAATGGGCTGTTGACTATAAGACGGGATGCGAGCAATCGCTCGAATTTCAGGTCGAGAAAAAGGGTCTTCTTGGGCTGCACTCGATGCGTTCACTGCTAGTAGCGCTGCTACAAATATAACAGCGTAGACAGCGCGGTGAAAATGGCTGACGAAACTGACAAGAGATAAAAGTCTTCTGCTAAGGCCTAATAGCGCTGGAACGTCGAATATTTTTCTAATCTGTTTCATTGATATACTGTACACGCCCAAATCAAATCACCAAAAGTAGCAACATCGTCCTATAGTGCGCACCCTCCGTCAATGTAATTTTTCTTCTTATAGTTGAGTTCTGAAAAGTTATGAAGAATAAGGTGTCTCGTATAGGTTTGACTCAAAAACACGCCATGCATACATATGAAATACGTCGATGTGACCTGCTCTGATTCTAAGTACCCGCTACTTTGAGGAAATTACTTGGAATTCATTGGCTGAAATGGTTACATTGGTCGCCAGACCCTCCTCTGGAGCTGTTCTCGTGAGCGCCATCGCCAGCGACTTTACCCGCGATGTCCCCCGCGGTGTTTCGACCCGGTTTCTGAACCAGCAGGTTGTGCCCACAGCGCGATGGGAGAAGATCGAATCCATTCAGGGCAGCGAGTCTCTCGCCTTCACCGCCTCCGCACCTGGTAGCAAAATTCTCCTCGGCGCGATCGGCAGCCACCTGATCGGAATTGATGACAATCGCCACGTCATGACAATCGCCGGATCGCGCACCGGCAAGTCAGTCACGCTCGTCAACAACCTGCTCTTCTATCCTGGTAGTGTGCTGGCCCTCGACCCCAAGGGCGAACTGGCAGAGATCACCGCCCAACGCCGCGCTGCACTGGGCCAGAAGGTCTGCATCCTCGATCCGTTCAACATCACGCCGGAGCGGCTTACGCCCTACCGGGCCAGCTTCAACCCGTTGGCGCTACTCGATCCGAAGAGCGACACGGTGATCGAAGATGCCGGGCTGATTGCCGATGCGCTCGTTATCGCCGGTGGTAAAGACCCACATTGGGATGACAGCGCGCGGACGCTGATTGAAGGCCTGCTCCTTCACGTGGTTACCGATGCCGCCTTGGAAGGGAAGCGTCACCTCATCACATTGCGCGATCTGATCGGCAGGGCGCTGCTGCCGACAGGTGCGGGCGAGGATGATCCGTTCGCCCTGGAGCTGGCGATGCTCACGAATGCGGGTCGCTTGCAGCGCACCGCCGACACCGCGCATATCGGCAAGGTGATCGAACAGGCGGCGCGGGATTTTTACGAGCGGCCGCCGAACGAGCGCGCGGGCGTTCTCTCAACTACGCGCCGTCACACAAAGCTGCTCGACTACCAGGCGATGGGCCGGGTGCTCGAAGGCCATGATTTCGACCTATCGGAACTCAAGACCGCGCCACGCGGCATGACGATTTATCTGTGCCTCCCGGCAAACCGCATGGGTATGTGCAATCGCTGGCTGCGCCTGTTCACCAACCTGCTGCTCGACGCGATGGAGAGGGAGAAGGCCAGACCGGCCCATCCGGTGCTCGTCTGCCTCGACGAGTTCCCGGTTCTGGGGCACATGAAGCAGCTTGAGGATGCGGCGGGACAGATCGCGTCCTTCGGGGTCAAGCTCTGGATCATTCTGCAGGACTGGGGTCAGGGCAAGGCGCTGTACAAGGAGCGCTGGGAGACCTTTGCCGGCAATGCCGGGATCATGCAGTTCTTTGGCAACAACGATCTACAGACGACAGAGTACATTTCAAAGCGTCTGGGCAAGACCGTCGTCAAAGTGGTGCGGGAAGGCGAAGCGGGTGCCGAACAGAAGGCCTCCGGGCTCACCGGCCGCTCGGAATCGCTGGAGCAGTATGACCTGCTCACCCCCGATGAGGTCAGTCGCCAGTTCGCCCGTGATGACCGGCTGAAGCGCCAGCTTATAATCTGGGCCGGGCACAATCCGCTGATGATCCAGCGCGTTGAATATTTCGATAAAGAGAGCCCCGTGTACGGAGTCTTCGAAGGCAAGTTCGCGTTGATCTAGCTTTCCGCCCTGCGTTGGGACGCCTGTCCGGCACCCTTGGCAGTTTTTTCCGGCAGGGTGCTGTGCTCCTGATCGAACAGGTACCGACCGACAACGGGGTTGTCGGCCAGGATGACCGCCAGCCGCGCCGCCGTCCGGCCATCATGATCCTTTATTGCCGCGTTGCATCGTCCCGTTCCCATGAGCAATCGCACGGCGGCGACCGCGTTACGCGCGGCGGCGATATGGAGCGCGGTTAAGCCCTGCCGGGGTTCGGCGTAGTTGATGTCGATGGCGGGGTTGTCGATATAGACGCGCAATTTCGCGAGATCGCCGCGGCCTGCGGCCTCAAGGAATTCAGCGTGAAGGGCATCGGATTTATCAACCATTGCTTCCCTCCTGCCGGCGGTACAGCCAGATGTGCTCCTTGATCCTGGCGAGCCGCTGCTGCTCCGGATCGTCATTTCTGGACAGAAGCCTCATCCTCTCGCTGGCATAGCCCGCGACTGGATTCCCGAAATCCCTGGACTTGAGAATGGTGAGCTCGATGGGGGGTTGATTGTCTCCGCCGGTTTCCAGGCGGGCAATGAGGTGGACGCTCGGCTCTTTGGTGACATCGTCGCGCGTGAACAGACAATGCTGCCCGCGGGCGCGGATAAGCCATCCGCTATAGCGGCTTTCGCTGCCGCCATGACGGCTGAGGACGCGCGCGATGGCATCGCGGCGGTGCGACAGTGGCGCAACCGGAAGACTGTAGAGCTTCTCCTCTACGACGAACCGGCCTTCCTCTTCAGCTCCGATTTTGAGAAAGGAAAGCTCAGTGCGCGCGCCGATCTTACGGCTGCCGACAAAGACCGCCGCCAGCGGCGGGCTGGAGTCGGCTGCATCGTCCATTCCGAAATATTCCTGCAACGCCCGCACCAATAGCGGCTCGGTCGCAGCAGGTTTGAGATCGACGGGAGAAAGGAATTTGCGGTCAATCAGATACTGGCAGACCGCATCAAGACGCTCGCCCGTCGGCGTCTGCGTTCCGGCTGCAAAGCGCCGGAGAGCCTCTGCGAGGGCCTTGTAGGCGTCATCATCGGATGAGGCGACATAGTCCTCGTTCAACTCGTCGGCAATGGCGTGCCAGGATCGTTTTCGTCCATTGGCACGGGTGGCCGAACGGAACTCCAGCAGCGCCGCCCTGATCGTTCGCAATGCCGTGTCCGAATAGTCCACCCCGTCAACCCGCCCACGAGAAAACCGCGTGGAAATCCTGCTCTTTTCGATGCCAGATTTCAACCTGGAGAAGGCAATCGCTTTTCGGAAAGGCGGCAGATGATGAGCTCGATACTTCAGGCATTTGAAGGTGAGCCGAAGACCGTAATGGTCACGGACAAAGGAAAAACCGTCATTACGGTTGAAGCCTCTCACCTGCGACCGACTGTAGCGCAGGAAGCGGACGAGGCGGCAAAGCTTGGCGCGTGGCTGCTCTTTCTGGCCCCGCTCGGCATCGGCTACATGATCCAGGAATTCAACACCCTGCTCGGCTGCATGATGGCTGCCGGTGTGGTTGCCAAAGGCCCGCTCAGTTTCTGCTTTCGCGAGACCGCGCGTGAAGTCGCAAAAGTCCGCTTCACCGAAACCGGCATTGAGATGAGCTGGAACGGCCAGTGGCGCACATTCGACCGCCATCATACGCATCGTTTCGTGCTGCTGGAGCACGACAGGACGGGCGCTGAGAAAGACGACCTCGACTTCCAGCAGCGCCTGGGCTCCGTCAAAGGTCAGGCGAAGCCTGTCACGCGGTACTACAGCGCCGCCTTCATCGTGGCGTTCGAGTATTTCGGCCAGCGCTTCGACATTGCCGAAGTGATGGGCCGCAAGGAAGCCACGGCCATCGTGGCACGGCTCGCGCTCTGCGATGAGATGATGAACGGCATCGTCAACAGCAAGCCGACGGTTGTCCAGAAGCCCGAAGACGAGTGGCAGGAACTGCCGGGCGGTCTCTCATGAACCGCGAGGATTCTGCCATGTTTGCGAAAGACCGCCGCTCACGCGGCGGCCTCCCGAGCGGCACTGAAGTGCGCCAGATAGTCAGCCGCACGCTGCGCATGCGCAGCGGCGGCGAAGATCGCCCGCTTGTCCTCCTTCAGGACGGCCAGCCAGTGGCCGATATAGGCCGCATGGTCGGCACGATCCTCAAGGCGCAAGCCGAGGTCAGCGCAGAGGAAGGCCGCACCCAGCTCGGCCACGAGCTCCTCGCGGGCATAGCCGTCATCGCCGAAGCGCTTGCGGCCGAAATCCCGGTCAAGCCGGGTCGCATGGCGCGTCCAGTGCGTCAGCTCGTGGGCCAGGGTGGCGTAGTAGGACTGCGCATCACGGAAGGCCTCGAAGACAGGCATCTGAATGTAGTCGAGGGCCGGGCTGTAGTAGGCGCAATCGCCGCCATGGCGGATGTCTGCCCGCGTGGCGGCAAAGAACGCCTCGGCCCCTTCATTCTGCTCATCCGGGTTCCGGGTGGCTTCGGCGCGAGCGTGGAAGTGTTCCGGCAGGCCTTCGATCTGCTCGACATTGAAGACCGTGTAGGCCTTCAGGAAGGGAATGGCCCGGTCGGTTTCATCGCCTGTGGCCTCGTCAGTTTCAGTGCGCCGCATGGTGTCCGCGTAGACCACCGGCGCGCCCTTCTCGCCTTTGCGGACATGGCCGCCCAGTTCGATGGCCTGCTTGAAGGTCATCCAGATCGGCGCGGCGTAGTGGGCGTTCATCGCCGACGACCAGAGCGTCAGGACATTGATGCCCGCATAGGGCTGGCCGTTGTGGCGAAGGGGCCGGGAGACGTGACCGGCGGCGTGTACCGCGTTCCAGGGCTGCGTCCAGGGTTTCACGCCCTGCTCCAGGGCTTCGATGATCTGGTTGGTGATGCGGCTGTAGACATCCTGCCGCGGGATTTCAGTGTTGCTCGACATGATCTTGCTCCTTGCGTTGCGGGTTTTCCTCAAGACGCAGGCAAGAAAGGACGGGCGATTGAGCCGGCGGGTCAGGCCCTAACACGGTCGCGGCCCATCGGGCCGGGAGTGGTGCGGGCGGGGTTTGACCGGGCGGCGCGCCCGGCCGTGACTGAGCGTCAATGTTTGAGGAAAGCCGGCAAAGGAGGAAGCCATGCGCGACGAACTGCGAGACAGTCTGTGGCGATACGACGCCATGACCGGGATCGTGGACTGGAGCAACCCGGATGACCCGGGCCGGGAGGAACGCGATCTTGCCGCCTATGGCAGGGACTACGGCCTGATCCGGTACCCCGACGGGAAGGACTATACCTGCTATGCCCGGATCGTGAGGTTCCTGACGGAGGTGTGCGGCCACTCTTATGAGGAAGCGCTGGAGGCTCTGATCGAACACATCCGGGAGCAGCCATCAATGCCCCGCACAGGGCTGGATGCCGAAGCCGATGCGCGGGCGATCCGCGCGCGGGGCGGCAACATCATCGAGGCCCTTCTCAGCCTGAAGATCGGCCGCCTGATTGCCGGGGATGATCCTGAAGCCGTCGAATTTAACTGGCGCGTCGCTCGGACACTGACACGGCTCACGAACGGCACCGGAAAGGACTATGGCAATGATAGATGAGCGCCTGCGCGGGACAATCGCGCGCCTGAAGGAAATGACGGGCTCGTACGGGCGCGGCTACGGGGTGCGTATCGGGGTGATACTGGCGGCGGTTTTATGGATGGGAGCGGCCGGGACGCCCCACCTGCTCGTGACCTATGATTGTTCCTTCAACCGCTGCTCCCGGCAGCGGGCGAACAGCTGCAACTATGTCGGCGTGTTTGGAATGCGCAGGGGCATTTCACCCGATCCGCGACATGGCTGCTCGCCAGTTGTGTTGCTGTAGGAAGCGCCAGGAAGCCCTCCTGAGCGGATTCAAATTTGCCACAAACTTGCCACAAGCCCAGACGGGCCAAGGCGGACAATCGAGGATTTCTGCGGGTTCCAGCGGACTGCCGGTTTGTGGCAAAAAGGCCTGTTTGGGCAAGTTAGTTTCGATAATAGTATAGCTAAGTATTTGATTTTATTGTGGCGCACCCGGCAGGACTCGAACCTGCGGCCCTTGGTTTCGGAAGCTAATTAAGATCCCTTAATTTCTGCGGCTTACGGGCGATTTGCCACAGATTTGCCACAAGAAATTCAGCTGAGTCTGGCGATAAGCCCGGTGTTGCGTTCGGAACGCAATTCTACACGTTCAATGAGGTGGCCGTAAACACTGAGCGTGGTCTGAATATCACGATGCCCCATGAGATACTGGATCATCTTCAGGTTGACGCGCTGCTCAATTAGCATGGAAGCGTAGAAGTGCCGGAGATCGTACGGCCTGTACTTCGGTCGAACGATGATCTCACCCTCGTCATCGACTGTTTCCATCAGGCCAGCCTCCTCGCAGGCAGCAGCAAAGCCGCGGTTGCGCCAATGCTTGATGCTCTGCCAGCGGCCCGTCGATGTCGGGAACAGCAGATCGTAGGGGTTCTTCAGCCGCTTTTTCCGAGCATAGTGAAGGAGCATGTCATAGGTCTGTGGACTAAGGTCGATCACACGCCGACCTGACGGGGACTTGGTGACACTGATCTCCTGGCCGCCGCCATCGAGGGCACGGTCAACCTCAATGGTTCCGTCTTTGAGTTTAGACCGTGCTGCCACCAGGTATTCCTGAGGCCGCATGCCCGTATCCGCCGCCAGGTAGAGCATGGGACGGTACCGCTCCCATGTTCGTTGGGTCTGCCTATTACTCGAATTGGCGAGACGATCCGCAGCCGCTAACAGGTCTTTGACTTCCTGCTCTGAAGGAATGGAAACGGGTTCGTCATACCGCGAACCGCCGCGGATGCCGACGCCCGAAGCTATATCGTGCGCCAGGACGCCACGGTTGACCATCTCCAGCACGAGGGAATGAAACGAAGAGAGTACCTTGCGGGCCTGATCGCGGCTTCTGGACTGTAGAAGCCACGATCTGAACTCGATCACGTCCGGCGCGGCGAGCTCGTGAAGGGATTTGTCCCATGGATAGGATTTGATGATTTCCGCGCGATGCCGATAGCCTTTTAAGGTATATGCAGTGACAGGATCGCGTCCATCGCGTCCTTCTTTCTCACATACATCGAGCCACTTGCTGACGGCCTCCTCGACGGTGCGCACGTCACGTGCCTTGGGTGCAGCCACTCTCGCCCGCGAGTCCTCACGGAAGGCGCGGGCCTCTTTTAGCGTGTCGAAAGTTGCATAGGAGTAGCCCGATTTGGCTGTTGGATCGGGGTAGCGAACTTGATATGTGGTGCCCTTGGAACCGTCACGTTTCCTTATATCTGCCATGCATTCCAGTGTTTCTTGTGTGTTTCAAATATAGAACAAAATATGAACATCGAAGTCAACAACTATTGTTGAAATCTCTGAGGGCATCCACTTGCAGGCGATTGTAAATATCGGCCAGCGTACCCTTCTCGATCTTCAACGTTCCTTCAATAGGATCGACGAAGAACGGCAGCTTGCGGTGCCCGCGCGCGTCTCGGTCGGCCGCGCGCTTCATCTGCCGGGGCGAAAGTTCAACACCCATTTCCGCCAGAACCTGGCGCGCCTCATCAAGCCCGATGTAACACGGCGGCAACTTCATACCGGTCATCCCTTTCTTCCCATTATCCGCCCGTCAGATGTTGTATTCCTCGGCTGCGGATCGATATGGCCCATTCTTGACGACGCGCGAAACCACGCCGCCCAATCTGTTGCGAACAACGACCTTGTCACCGAACTCGTCTGTGGGGTTGATAAAAAGTGAAACGCCCCGTGAATAACGGATCGCGTGTTCGTCTTCCATTTCGCCAAGTGTTTCAAATATTGCCTGGCGAAGCTCGGCCATCGTCAGATGTCCGCGCACAAGTATAAATATCGACACCTAAATCCCGTCTCTCAAATCACTTCAAATACACCTTCATTCTATCACAGCGCGAAAGAGCGCCGCAAATTCGCGGTATACGCACATTCCTGAATCTCATCCTTTCAACGCTGAACATCTCCTTTCTCCCTTTCCCGGCCCGCCATCGGTGCTTTTTCCCGATGATCTGTGTGTGGGGCTCAAAGGCCCCGAATGGCGGGGCCGAAGAGAAAGGAAAATACGATGTCCCGCATCTACACGCTTCAAGACCTTCAGGCCCGTTCGCTGTCCGAGCTTCATTTTCTGCGCGGCGCGCTTCAGCGCCAGTTGGCGATGACCGCCTCCCATTCCGTCGAAGCTGGTTACATATTCGCTAGTCTTCGGGTGATCGATTTTGCTATTCGCCAGCGCGCACCGCGCGGGCCGGGCCGCTAACTCCCCCCGCGTGGAAGGCGCGAGGAAAGCCTGGGCGGGACGCGCCTATTGTCATCTCAACAGGAGGTGACGATGGAAAACGATAGCGCATGGCTGGCGACGGCGGTTTATCAGCTTTTGGATGACCTGATGCCTTTTTGTCAGGGCAAGCCGTCCTTGTCGCCCGAGCATGAAGACCAGTTCAAGGATGTGTCTGCATCGGCAGCGATGGTGTTCAGCTCTGCTCCAAATCCGGACAAGCTGGAGCGCGAAACGATTCATCACTTTGAAGAGCTGCTGGACAATGGCCGGTACACCTGGCGCGACCGTGCGATAGCGCGCGGAATGCTCGGCTCTCTCATCTGCGCGGCGCGTCAGGCGGTTGAAGTGATGAAAGAACTTCGCGGCGAAGACGGCTGCGATCCGGGCGGCGGCCCGCTCGCGCCCGAAGACCGCGATCTTGACGAGCCCTGGTAGGGCTCGTCGCAGAACAACCCCTCAGCCAAGGAAACGGCAATGTGCGGACGTGCGTCCCGCAATCCTGAACTTGCGTCTGGTGCATTGGAGCAGAATGCTCCGCGCATCAGCGCTGTTCACGTTGCCGCTCCGATCGACAGCCAAGAGTTCCCCGTCGTGCCTGAGGAACTGGACGCGATCGAAGCCTACCTGATGCCGCAGATAATTGATCTGCTTCAAGCAGATACCAGCAGGGCGACGGACTCGGAAGTGCCGCAATGCCAGAGCAAGATAGCCCCTCGGATCGGGGATGAGGGTGGTTGCCATGAAATCCTTACAGATGAACCTGCATAAAGATGGGATTCACGAGAATTCCCGTGCCGCGCTTTACCTGCGCGTTTCTACCGGCAGGCAGGCAGAGAACGACCTCTCCATTCCCGACCAGCGGCGGCAGGCGCGTGAGTATTGCGCGGCTCGTGGCTGGACGGTCGTAAATGAATTTGTCGACGCCGGCATGAGCGGCATGGATGACAAACGCCCCGAATTGCAGCGCCTGCTTGACCTTGCCAAAGATGGCGACGCTCCGTTCGACGTGGTTGTCGTCCACTCCTTCAGCCGCTTGATGCGCGACCATTTCCAGCTGGAGTTCTATGTGCGCCAGTTGCGTCGGCACGGCGTCCGGCTTGTCAGCATCACACAGGAGCTGGGCGAAGACCCGATGAGCGTCATGGTACGCCAGGTCTTTGCCCTGTTCGATGAATACCAGTCAAAAGAAAACGCAAAGCACGTGCTGCGCGCCATGAAGGAGAACGCCCGGCAGGGCTTCTGGAATGGCGCCGCCGCGCCCTACGGCTATGCGATCGTCGCGGCGGAGCAGCGCGGGGCCAAGACCAAGAAGCGCCTCGCCATCGATCCGGTCGAAGCCGAAATCGTCCGGCAGATGTTCCGGCTCGTCAGTGAGGGAAGTGGCACCGGCGGGCCTATGGGAGTGAAGGCGGCCACCTGCTGGCTGAACGATCACGGCCACCGCACGCGCGGCGGCGCGCGATGGGGCATCGGCCAACTTCATAAGCTGCTCACCAGCGCCACCTACAAGGGCGATTACCTGTTCAACCGCAAAGTATGGAAGACGAAGGAAGACAAACCTGAAACCGAACAGATTCTCGTCCCGGTCGAACCCATAATCGCACCGGCCCTGTTCGATTGTGTGCAGAGGCGGCTGGCGTCCCGCAATCCAAAGGCAATGCCGCCCCGTGTCGTAACCGGCCCCATCCTTCTGACCGGCCTTGCCACATGCGCAACCTGCGGCGGCGGCATGACCCTGCGCACCGGAAAATCAGGGAAGTATCGCTATTACACCTGTGCAGCGGCAGCGCAGAAGGGCAAATCCTCTTGCCCGGGACGCAGCATCCCGATGGACAAGCTTGACAGTCTCGTCACTGCCCGCCTGCGCGAGACGCTTTTCACACCTGATCGTGTCAGGGCAATTCTGGGATCACTCTTTGAGCGTCAGGCTTCCCGCAGCGACGATCACGCCACGCGGATCACCGCCTTGCAGAACAAGGCGGCTGAAGCGGAGGGGCGGCTTTCTCGTCTGTACCAGGCCATAGAGACGGGCCTTGCCGACATGACCGATCCGACCCTGAAAGAGCGGCTGGCCGCCCTCAAGACAGATCGCGATTCAGCAAAGGCAGCCATAGAGCGGGCATATTCAGAACTTCGTCCCGAGACGCGGCTCACCGAAGAAAAGATCGACGCCTTTGCCGCCCTGATGCGCGAGAACATAGCGACCGGCCCAGTGCCGTTTCGCCGTGCATATTTACGCGCGGTGATCGATCAGGTCGAAGTTGATGACGAGGAGATCAGGATTCACGGCCGCAAGAGCGAGCTTGAACGCCTTGTGATGACGAACAGTGTCATCACGGCAGCAGTGCCCAGTTTTGTACGGAAGTGGCGCACCCGACAGGATTCGAACCTGTGACCTTTGGAATCGGAATCCAACACTCTATCCAGCTGAGCTACGGGTGCATGCCTGAGGCGGCTTGAATCGCCTGTCCGATGGCTGGTTCTTAGCCTAGCTTGCCCTGCGCTTCAATCTCCAAATTGAAAAGTCCGCCATTCTTGCGAACGGCGGACCTGGGTCTTCACGTGTCTGGTCCTTCAGGCCTGCATGGCGCCGGGGCCGGGGATCGCCTTTGGCGGCACCTTGCCAAGGATTATCATGCCGAGCACCTCGTCCTTGGTTACGTCTTCGGTGCGGGCGTGGCCGACGACCTGACCATTCTTCATCACCGAAACGCGGTCAGCGAGATCGAAGACATCATGGATGTCGTGGCTGATGAGGAAGATGCCGATGCCTTCCTTCTTCAACTGCTTGATGAGCTCGCCGACCTGGGCCGTTTCCTGGGGGCCAAGGGCTGCAGTCGGCTCGTCCATGATCAGGATGCGGGCGTTGAAGAGGATCGCTCGAGCGATCGCCACCGACTGCCGCTGGCCTCCCGAAAGTGCCTTTACGGGCTCTTTGAAGCGCTTGAAGTTCGGGTTGAGGCGGCCCATCACCTCGCGGGCCGACGCCTCCATGGCGACGTCGTCGAGCGTGCCCCACTTCGTTCGGATCTCGCGGCCGAGATAGAGGTTGGCGGCGGCATCGACGTTATCGGCAACGGCGAGCGTCTGGTAGATAGTCTCGATGCCGTATTTCTTCGCATCGCGCGGGTTGCGAATGTCGGCTGGTTCCCCGTTGATCAGGATGTCGCCGCCGTCGCGCTTGTAGGCACCGGAAAGGATCTTGATCAGTGTCGACTTGCCAGCGCCGTTATGGCCGAGGAGGGCGACGACCTCGCCGGGGTAGAGATCGACCGAAGCGTTATCGACGGCGTGAATGCCACCGAATGAGATCGAGATGTTCTTCAATTCCACAAGGGGAGTGCTTTGGTGTGTCATGGTTTGGACTCCTACTTGGCGCGGGCGCGGTAGAGCGTGTCGAGCCAGACGGCGACGACAAGGACGACACCGACAACGATTCTCTGGAGCGGGCTGTCGATTCCGAGCAGTACCATACCGGACTGCAACGACTGCATGACGAGCGCGCCAAGCATGGCACCGGCAATGGTGCCTGTGCCGCCTGCAAGCGACGTGCCGCCGATGACGGCAGCGGCGATGGTATAGAGTTCATCCAGTTCGCCCTGCGCATTCGTCGCGGCATTGAGGCGGGCGGTCGAGATTGCGCCGGCGATGGCGCAGAGCAGCCCCATGAGCGCAAAGATGCGCACCGTGACCCAGCGGGTCTTGATGCCGGCGAGCTCGGCTGCCTCCGGGTTGCCGCCGATGGCGAAGACGTAGCGGCCGAAGCGCAGGCGCGTCGCGACGAAGGTCATGATCGCGCCGACGATGACGGCGATCAGAACCGGAACGGCTATGCCGTAGGGAATGTTGAGCCCCGACTCCGGCCAGGGAATGCTGTTTGCCTCTGCATATCTCTTGGCGATGTTTGTCGGCCAGTAATAGTTGTTGGCGACGGCGATGGCGCCGAGCACGAGCACGCAGCCGAGGGCCGAGAGGAAGTATTCGGCCCAAAGAGGGCGCCGGGGGAAGCCGAAGCGCCGGCGCTGGCGGCGGGAATTGACGATGCTGGCAATGATTGCGAGGCAGGCGATGACGCCGACGATCCAGCTCCAGGTGGCGCCGATCGAGCCGTCTGTGCCGCCGCCCATGATGCGGAAACTCGTATCCATCGGCGCGACCGTCTGGCCGCTGGTGACAAACCAGGTGGCGCCGCGCCAGACCAGAAGCCCTCCGAGGGTGACGATGAAGGACGGCACGCTCAGAAAAGCGATGATCATCCCCTGGAGCATGCCGATCGATCCGCCGACAATGAGGCCGGCAACGAGAGTGATGATCCAGGTGGCGGGATTGTTGAAGCCGAGATATTGCGGCAGCACCTGCGCCTGCAGGACGCCCATCACCATGCCGCAGAAGCCGAGCATGGAGCCGACGGAAAGGTCGATATTGCGCGTGACGATCACCAGCACCATGCCTGTCGCCATGACGGCGACGGACGAGGTCTGGACCGAGAGGTTCCAGAGGTTGCGCGGCGTCAGGAACAGGCCGCCGGTCATGATCTGGAAGCCGATCCAGATGATCAGCAACGCACCGACCATGCCGAGAAGGCGAGTGTCGATTTCGGTCGCGCGGAAGAAGCGCGCCACCGGATTGGCTTGTGCCTCGCGCGGCCCGTTGGTTGTCGTGGAATGTACCGTTTCGGCCATGGGTTTGCCGATCCCCCATCGTTTGGGCAGGCTGCGGCGCTTTTCTAAGTCAACCGCCGCCACTTACGCCCAGTTCTAGAATAATCACCATCACCGATCTCTGCAGATCTGATCTCAGCGGCCATGACGGCATCGGTTCGGGATGGGTAATGGCGGTTGACCAGCGGACGCTACCCAAGCTGCCGCCGGATCTCGATCCGCATCCGGCGCCGCGACGAATTGCCGTTGCGGCGCCGGCACTGTTTTCAGCCCGTCGGCAGTATTTAGTTGCAGGCAGCAACCGAACCGGCTTTGACGCCCTGGCAGGCTTCCGCCTTGCTGATCCAGCCGGCGTCGATGACGACGTTGAGGTTGTCCTTGGTGATCGGCAGCGGCTTCAGGAACACCGACTGCATGGCGACGCTTTTCGGACCGCCGTTGAAGGTCTCAACGCCTTCGATCTTGTCCATGGTCTTGCCGGCGGCAAGATCGAGGGCGATTTCGGCAGCGCGCTTGCCGAGCTCGCGCGAGTCCTTCCAGACCGAGACCGTCTGCGTGCCGAGTGCGACGCGATTGAGTGCCGCCTTGTCGGCGTCCTGGCCGGAGACTGGGACGGAGCCGGCGAGACCCTGTGCGTCGAGAGCGGCGATTGCGCCACCGGCCGTGCCGTCGTTGGATGCGACAACGGCGTCAACCTTGTTGTCGTTGGCGGTCAGGAACTGTTCCATGTTGCGCTGCGCGTTTTCCGGCTTCCAGCCGTCGGTATAGGCTTCGCCGACATTCTTGATCTTGCCTGCGTCGACCGCAGCCTTCAGCACTTCCATTTGGCCCGAGAACAGGAAGTCTGCGTTCGGGTCGGACGAGGAGCCCTTGATGAAGACGTAGTTGCCTTCAGGTTTTGCCTCGAAGACGCCCTTTGCCTGCATCCGGCCGACTTCCTTGTTGTCGAAGGTGATGTAGAAGGCTGCCGGATTTTCGATCAGGCGGTCGTAACCGACCACCGGGATGCCTTCGGCGGCCGCCTTTTCGATGGCCGGGGCGATGGCATCGGAGTCCTGCGCAAGCACGATGAGGGCGTTCGCGCCCTGGGAAATCAGCGATTCAACGTCCGTCAGCTGCTTTGCGGCAGACGACTGGGCGTCAGCAGAGATATATTTGGCGCCCTTGGCTTCGAGGGCCTTCTTGATGGCGGCTTCGTCGGTCTTCCAGCGCTCTTCCTGAAAATTCGACCAGGAAACGCCAACGACGAGATCAGCAGCCATGGCCGCTGTGTGCATGGAAATGAGAATGGCCGTGCCGGCCATCAGCTTCAAAATAGACTTCATACTGTCCTCCCGAATGAATTGCGGTCGACCCAGCCCGGATGCTTCCTCCGGCCGCCGCGGATTGCTGCAGAGAAAACGATGAATTATTTTCTCGACAGTCGAGAAATTAAGTGTCAGAGATTTTTTCAACTGTCAACACCGCACTACCGGCTAAATTCCCTTGCGGAAATGCGGCTGGAGATTCGGCGTGAAACTGGGACGGAATACGGGGAGAGGGCGGCATTCATGCTGACCAAATCGAGCACGGAGCTGGTCCGGCATAGGAATAGCGTGCTGGTGCTATCCGCTCTCCGCCGCCACGGCGCGCTCGCGCATACCGAGATTTCCGACCACACGCTCCTCTCCTCCGCGACGGTTTCGGCGATCACCGCCGATCTCGAAAAGGCCCAGATCATCGAGAAATCGGAGCACCAGGCGGCAAGCGGAAGAGGACGGCCGCGCGTGCTTTTCCGGCAGCGGCGGGAATGCGGCTATCTGATCGTGGTCATCATCTCGTCGGATGCCGTGCAATACTCGCTGGTGGATTATGCCGGCAAGCTGATCGATCGCTTCAGCGAGGAGCGTTCGCAGGACCCTGCCGGAGCGGCGCGCTTCGCGGCGGCGGTGAAGGCTGGTCTGTCCCGTGTCCTGGAGCGCTCCCGAATCAGCCGCAACAAAGTCTTGATGATCTCAATCAGCAGCAAGGGGCTCGTGAATTCCCTTGAGCCCGTGCTCGTCTGGTCGCCGATCTTCGGGAGCGAACAGATCGATTTCGAATTGGCCCTGCGCCCGGAATGGCAGGCGAAGATTATCCTGGACAATGAAACACTGCTTGTCGCAGCCGCGCTTGGTGCGCGCGAGGAGGATGCAAAGGGCGAGGGTTTCCGCTCGCTTGCCGCACTCTCCCTCGGCCACAGCATCGGCCTCGGCATTGTCAGGCGCACGCCGCATGGCGACCATGAGATATCGGCGCCGAATTTCGGTCATATGCTGCACACGGCCAATGGAGGTTTGTGTCGTTGCGGCGCCAAGGGATGCATCGAAGCGCATGCCGGGTTCTATGCGATCCTTCGAACGGCCTTCGAGGTGCCGCTCGATACGATCCCGGCAAAATTCGTGCCGGTCGGCGAACTCGACAAGATCGCCGCGCTGGCCCGCCAGGGGCATCGCATGCCGGCGTTCGCCTTCCGCCAGGCGGGCCTTGCACTCGGCAATGGGCTGTCGCGCGTGCTGAGCCTAACGCAGCGCATGCCGGTCGCAATCACCGGGCCGGGCACGCGTTATTACGATCTGCTGCGGCAGGGTATCGAGGAGGGCCTCGGGCAATCGCATTTAGTGCGCATGGAAGGCATGCCGGAAATGCGAGTGGTCGCGGACGAGCAGAACCTTGTCTTCGAAGGACATCTGAACCGGGCGCTTGCCGTGATCGACGAAGACATCGTCAGTGCGGGCGGACCGGGGCACGGCTGAGCTGTCGGCCCTTGCGGGCGCACTTCGCGCAAGGTCCACTGGCGCGAATTGCCTCGGCGGGGCGGGCGGAAAATAATCACATGCCCACTTTTTGGTCGTACCAGCTCGACCGGTCGTTCAAGCTTTCGCGATGCACCTGCCTAAATGCCCGATTTTGCGGCTGTTTTTGACGCCAAGGACGATTTTAGGAATCTTCCCTTCGAACTGTGCATGGTTCTTGCATTGCCTTTTGCATTGTATTCAAATGAACAAAAATAAGGGGAGCCACACCTTTGGCATTTGATGAAATGATCACCGGGGATGAAAATCCCCGTCAGCCATATGAGAAATATTTCGAGTGGTACAATGCCCAGGACAGGGCGCATCTGATTGCCAAATCTCGCGACGCGGAAAACATCTTCCGGAAAACAGGCATCACCTTCGCAGTATACGGACATGCGGATTCGTCCGAGAAGCTCATTCCCTTCGACATCATCCCGCGCATCATTTCCGGCCGCGAATGGCGGAAGCTCGCTCAGGGCATCGAGCAGCGCGTGATCGCGCTCAATGCGTTCCTTGACGATATCTACCACAAGCAGGAGATCATCCGCGCCGGCCGCATTCCGCGTGAGTTGATCGAGAAGAACGATACGTTTCTATCCGAGATGATCGGTTTCCGCCCGCCCGGCGGCGTCTATACGCATATCGTCGGCACCGATATCGTGCGCACCGGCGAAGATCAGTTCTACGTGCTGGAGGACAATGCCCGCACGCCCTCCGGCGTCAGCTATATGCTGGAAAACCGGGAAACCATGATGCAGATGTTTCCGGAACTCTTTCACGAGAACAAGGTCCAGCGCGTCGAGGACTACCCATATCTGTTGCGCCAATCGCTTGCCTCGCTCGCCCCTCCCGGCTGCAAGGGCAAGCCGCGTGTCGCCGTGCTGACGCCCGGCATCTACAATTCCGCATATTACGAGCATTCCTTCCTCGCCGACATGATGGGCGTGGAACTGGTCGAAGGGGCGGATCTGCGCGTCATCGACGGCAAGGTGAAGATGCGCACGACCCGCGGCTATGAAGCAATCGACGTGCTTTATCGCCGCGTCGACGACGACTTCCTCGATCCGCTGACATTCCGGGCCGATTCCGCCCTTGGCATTCCGGGCATCATGGATGTCTACCGCTCCGGCAACATCACCATCGCCAATGCGCCGGGCACCGGCATCTGCGACGACAAGGCGATCTATTCATACATGCCGGAGATCGTCGAGTTCTATACCGGCCGAAAGGCGCTTCTCGAAAACGTGCCGACCTGGCGCTGCTCGGAGGCCGACAGCCTGAAATATGTGCTGGAACACCTCGAAGAGCTCGTCGTGAAAGAGGTGCATGGCTCGGGCGGCTACGGCATGCTGGTCGGCCCGACGGCCTCTAAGAAGGAGCGGTCCGATTTTGCCGAAAAGCTGAAGGCTCGGCCGAACAACTACATCGCCCAGCCGACGCTGTCGCTCTCTACGGTGCCAATCCTCGTCAACAAGGGCATCGCGCCGCGCCATGTGGACCTGCGGCCCTATGTGCTGGTTTCCGACAAGGTGCAGATCATTCCGGGCGGCTTGACCCGCGTCGCGCTGAAGCAGGGCTCGCTGGTCGTCAATTCGAGCCAGGGCGGCGGTACCAAAGACACTTGGGTATTGGAGGATTGATGCTCGGAAGAACTGCAAACGGACTCTACTGGATGTTCCGTTACATCGAGCGCGCCGAGAATATCGCGCGTCTTATCGATGCCGGCCTGCGCATGTCGCTGACGCGAAGCGGCACTGGCGACGACGACTGGGATGGCGTGCTGCAGAGTGCGGGTGTCCGCGAAATCTACGACGAGGGGCACGCCAAACTCACAAGGGTCGATGCAATCGACTATCTGCTGCGCGATCATTCGAACCCTTCGAGCGTGATGTCGTGCATTGATTCTGGCCGCAACAACGCACGCATGGTTCGCACGGCTCTGACGCGCGAGACCTGGGAGGCGACCAACGAATGCTGGATCGAGCTCAAGGCTCTGCTGTCCAAGCGCCTCAAGGCGGCCGAAATGCCCGAGGTCATCGATGTCATCAAGCGGCGCGCGGGTCTTATCCGCGGGGCCTTTCATGGCTCGATGCTGAGAAACGAGCTCTATAACTTCGCGCGCATCGGCACCTTCATCGAGCGGGCGGACAATACGAGCCGCATTCTCGACGTGAAGTACTACGTACTGCTGCCATCCATCTCGCAGGTGGGATCCTCGATCGACAATGTGCAGTGGGAATCAATCCTGCGTTCGGTTTCAGCGCACCGCTCCTATAGCTGGGCCTATGATGAGGAGTACAAGGCGGCCAATATCGCCGACTTCCTGATCTTGAATGGCCAGATGCCTCGGTCGCTGGCCTATTGCTACGAAAAGATCGTCAGTAACCTCGGCTACATATCGAGCAGCTACGGCGGTGAACGGCTGTCGGCCCACGATACCGCCGACGCCATCCGGACGTCGTTGCAAACGAGGCAGATCAAGGACGTCATGGACCAGGGGCTGCACGAATTCCTTGAGGATTTTGTCAATCGCAACAACCAGCTGGGCATGGAAATTTCCGACGGCTATCGGTTCTACGTATAAGCGGGGCATGAGATGAGACTGAAGATTAGCCATGTCACCGAATACCACTACGACGAGCCGTCGCAGTTCTCGCTGCAACGGCTGCGTCTGACGCCGCCCTCAGCCGTCGGCCAGAACGTTTTGGACTGGTCGCTGCGTGTCGAAGGCGCCAAGCCAGAGGTGGAGTATGACGACCAGTTCGGCAACCATGTGAACCTCGTCTCGCTCCAAGGCGAACAGCAGGTGACGCGCATTGTCGCCGAGGGTGAAGTGGAAACCGAAGATCGCAACGGAGTGACCGGCCCGCATACGGGTTTCTGTCCGCTGTGGCTGTTCCTGCGCGACACGCCGCGCACCAAGCCCGGCAGGCTCATCAGGGAACTCATACGGACGGTAAACGGCGACAATGAACTCGCGCTGATGCACGCGCTGATGGCGGCCATTCACCAAGCGGTCGACTACAAGCCGGGGACCAGCAACACGGACACGACCGCCGAACAGGCCATGGAGAAGAAGAGCGGCGTTTGCCAGGACCATGCCCATATCTTCGTTTCGGCGGCTCGCGCATTGCAGGTGCCCACGCGCTATGTCTCCGGCTACCTGATGATGGAAGGAAAGGCCGAGCAGGCTGCGACGCATGCTTGGGGTGAAGCGCACATTCCCGGCCTTGGCTGGGTCGGCTTCGATCCGGCAAACGACATTTGCCCCGACGCCCGCTACGTCCGCGTCGCTTCCGGTCTATGCTATCGTGACGCTGCCCCGGTTTCGGGCATGCGTATCGGCACGCCTGGCGAGAAGCTCTCGGTCATGGTCAAGGTCGAGGATCAGGGCCAGATGCAGAGCCAGAGCTGATGGCCAGCATGGCTCAAAACTATGCGCAGAAAGAAGACAGTAAGATTTTCTTTGGTGTTATAAGATTTCTGCCGAAGCCGTGCTATAATAAGCAATGGCTTATTCTTTTAAAGATCTGGAGCTTTCCCGCCGGCGCGTAACGGAAGACAGAAACCGCATCGCAGCTCAGGAAGCCCATATTGCGGGAATCTCACTGCGGGGAGAACCGAGCTCGCTGGCCACAGAACAGCTCGTCGATTTCAATCAACAGCTGCGTGCTCACACTTTTGAATGCGATCTGATCGCTGCAGCTCTTCGCGCTGACCGCGCTCATTTGGAGGACTTAGCCGAATGACGCTTATCTTTCCCAACAAAAGCCGTACGTTCGACGAAACGAGGAAGGTTGTCCGCTTTACCGGCTACGACGGCATGTTTGAAATCAGGTTTCTCGTCGAAGCAGCAGCGCTTGGACAATCCGCTGCGGCGAACGCTTCGGAGCTTGACTGTCTCAATGCCTTTGACGCCGCACGCTCTACGATCCAAGAAGCAGCCGCCAGAGCCTATGCACATCGGCGCGGCAATAATCTGACGCTTACCGCGCGGGATTTCCGGTGATCGTGAAAATGTTCAGGCGATCGCGCCGCTATCGCCAGGCACCTCTTCCGTGACGACATCGAACTGCTTCAATACAGCCGGGCCGAAAGCGGTCGAGATGGCAACATCCGTCGCATCGCGGCCGGTTCCCATCAGTATGCGGCCGATCCGCGGAACGTTGTGACGGGCATCGACCGTATGCCAGTGGCCGCCCAGATAGACTTCGAACCATGCACTGAAGTCCATGGGCGCCGGATCAGGCGGTACGCCGATATCGCCGAGATATCCTGTGCAATAGCGCGCTGGAATGTTCAGGCAGCGGCAGAGGGTTATGGCAAGATGCGCGAAGTCGCGGCAGACGCCGGTCTTGTCGCAATACCCACCATGGGCGGTACGCAGCAGATCGGCTTTCAGGTAGTCGAATTCGATATGGCCGTGCACGAAATCGGCAACGGCCTGCACCCGAGGCCAGCCGGGTTTCGTCTGCGAAAACGTCGCCCAGGCGAAATCGCTCAACCGGTCCGTATCGCAGTAACGGCTGCCAAGCAGGAATACGAGCACCTCGTCCGGCAGGTCCATGATCTCGTGTTGCGGCGCATCCAGCGGCACCACATCCGGCTGGCCGCTGTCATAGATCTCGAACGCGGTCGAAATCGTGGTCAGTCCCGGGGGGGCGACGATGCGCGTGCAGGAATTCCCGAAACCATCCGTGTAGTTCCATGCAGGGATCGGCTGGCTGAACGACAGCACCTGATCCGTAAGGAGGTCGGGACGCCGCGAGGGGTGGACATTGAGGACGAGAAGCATTGGCGTTGGCTGTACACATTCATAGCCGATCATGAAACCAGCGCGAATCTTCATGGAAGCTCCTTCGTCGCCGCAAGCCCGCGGGCCATCAAGGAACGCCAGGACGACCGTTCAGTTCCACACTGAAGGGGAACTTCGTCATATTAACGGTTCGGTGGTAACATTGACCTGCACAACCAGGTCGTCGAAATCGTCAGCCGCTCCGTCATAGCTGCCCCACAGCGGGACCGCCTGGCGAGGATCGCGCGCAACGCCGACGCGGATCAGATCGTGGTTGCCGACGATGCCATTCGTTGGATCGAATTCCACCCACCCGGCGCCCGGGAGATAAACTTGGCACCAGGCATGCGTCGAGCCGCCGCCGAGCGTCTTCGAACCGTCGCGATCCGGCACGTAGATATAGCCGGTGACGAAACGGGCGGCGAGGCCTAGCGAACGCGCCGCTTCCATCATCAGCAGGGCAAAGTCGCGGCAAGTTCCCTGCCGCATCATCAGCGTCTGGATCGGCGCCTGCGTTCCATGTTCAGAGCGGCGGGCATAAACAAAACTCTCGTGGATCGCATAGCAGAGCGTCATCAGGACGTGGCCTGTCTGGCCCGACGAGCGTGTTCCAACGAACTGATGCGCCCAGTGTGCGACCGCACCACCCGGATCCTCGTAGTGGCGCGTGATCGTGCAGGAAAGGTCGGTCATCTCCTCGTCGTCGTAGGAAAAGGGGTAGGTCAGAGCCTTTCGATCGATTTCCAGATCGAGCGGCACCTGCGGCGTGTGGTCGAGGCGAATATTGGTCTCGAACCGTAACTGATCCGCTGACTGTTCGAAATCCACGAGCGCAATACAATTTCCGAACACGTCGTGTATCCAGCGAATTCCTGCCGGTTCCGGATCGATCGTCATTGTTGCATCCAGGAGTCGCTGGTCGAAGCTGTCGCGTGGGCGGAAAAGAACGCGGTGCTGGCCAAAGGCGACAGGCCGCTTATAAGAATAATGCGTGATGTGCTTGACGGAATAAACGGTCATCCTGCCTCGCCCGCCCCGGAGCTTCGATACGATAAATGGCTTTGACTAATCGAATTCCGGCACCAGACCTGACCGGAACAGGATTACCGATGGCCCTTCTTCGCCGATGGCATGGTTTCCCTCGCTGCACCAGACGACGACTCCATCATAATCCTTGACGAGCGTCTGCGCGATATAGACGGCCGTTTCCTCCCTCTTCATCTGCCGAGGCTCGAATGCCGGAATCAGGCTACCGTGCTCATCCTTGGTGAAGGCACTGAGCACAATCGATTTTTGCACGCCACGCATGGTTCCCTCCCTTGCGCGGTAACGGCGGCGAGGCGAGAACGTTCCGGAAGAAATGCCGGTCCCAAGAAAAAGGCGGAGCTTCACCCCGCCTCTTCATCGGTCTGGAGTCTCGATGCGCGCGGCTAGTGGCTGTCCTTGCCGACAGCGTTTCCGCGACATCCCTTGAGGAAGTCGAGGTCGGCGCCGGTATCTGCCCCTTCGACATGCTGCTGGTGCAACCAGGCATAGCCGGACGTCGGCAGCTCATGGTTCGGCTGCCATTCGGCAAGCCGCCGGGCCAGTTCCTCCTCAGAAATGTCGAGATGCAGACGACGGTTCGGCACGTCCATCTCGATCATGTCGCCATTCTTCACCACCGCCAGCGGCCCGCCGACCGCCGCTTCCGGGGAGGTGTGCAGCACGACGGTGCCGTAGGCCGTGCCGGACATGCGGGCGTCGGAGATGCGCACCATGTCGGTGATGCCCTTCTTGAGCACCTTGGGCGGCAAACCCATGTTGCCGACCTCGGCCATGCCCGGATATCCCTTCGGTCCACAGTTCTTCATGACCATGACGCAGGTTTCGTCGATGTCGAGGCTGTCGTCGTTGATCTTGGCCTTGTAGTCGTCGATGTCCTCGAACACCACCGCCCTGCCACGGTGCACCATCAGATGCGGGGAGGCTGCCGAAGGCTTCAACACCGCGCCCTTCGGCGCCAGATTGCCGCGCAGCACGACGATGCCGCCCGAAGAAGTCAGCGCCTTTTCGGCAGGCAGGATCACATCCTCGTTCCAGTTGACGACGTCCTTGACCTCATCCCAGATGGTTTCGCCAGATACCGTCAGCGCGTCCTTGTGCAGGAGGTCGGCCTCGCCGAGGCGCTTCAACACCACCGGCAGGCCGCCCGCATAGAAGAACTCCTCCATAAGGTACTTGCCCGATGGCATCAGGTTGACGATGGTCGGAACCTCGCGTCCGCAGCGGTCCCAATCGTCCAGTGAAAGATCGACGCCGACTCGGCCGGCCATGGCAAGCAGGTGGATAACGGCGTTGGTCGATCCGCCGATAGCCGCATTGGCGCGGATGGCATTTTCGAAGGCCTCTTTCGTCATAATGTCAGATGGCTTCAGATCGTCCTTGACCATTTGAACGATACGCCGGCCGGTAAGCTGCGCCATGACCTTGCGGCGGGAATCGACCGCCGGGATCGCGGCATTGCCGGAAAGCGCCATGCCGAGAGCCTCGGCCATGGAAGCCATGGTAGAGGCGGTGCCCATGGTGTTGCAGGTGCCCGACGAACGGCTCATCGAGGCCTCCGCCTCGAGGAACTCGGCCTGCGTCATCTCTCCAGCCTTCACCATTTCGGAAAACTTCCACAGATGCGTACCTGAGCCGACGCGTTCACCGCGGAAATAGCCGTTGAGCATCGGCCCGCCTGTGACGACGATCGAGGGCAAGTCGCAGGAGGCGGCCCCCATGAGAAGCGACGGAGTGGTCTTGTCGCAGCCGACCATCAGCACGCAGCCATCGATGGGCTGGCCGCGGATGGCCTCCTCAACCGCGAGTGCGGCCAGGTTGCGATACATCATCGCCGTCGGGCGAAAGGTATTTTCGGATGCCGAGAACACCGGCACCTCGACCGGAAAGCCGCCTGCCTCCCACACGCCCGCCTTCACTTTCTCGGCGAGCTCTCGCAAATGACCGTTGCACGGTGTCAGATCCGACCAGGTGTTGAGGATGCCGATAACCGGCCGTCCGTCGAACAGGTCGTGCGGATGCCCTTGATTTTTGAGCCAGCCGCGGTGGTAGATCGCGTCTCGGCTCGTGCCGCCGTACCATTCCTGCGACCGCAGCTTACGCGGCCATTCAGCTTTCTTTTTCATAGTCTCTGTCCTTCACGGCTTCCAGGTCGCCTCACGGCACCAGGAACCCGATGATGTCGTTACGCCAGTGTGTAGGCGGTCTTGACGGTTGTGAAGAATTCGGCTGCGTACTTGCCCTGCTCGCGCGAGCCGTAGGACGAGGCCTTGCGTCCGCCGAAGGGAACATGGAAATCGACGCCGGCGGTCGGCAGGTTGACCATGACCATTCCGGCCTCGGCATTGCGCTTGAAGTGCGTCGCGTGCTTGAGGCTGGTGGTCGCGATGCCCGATGATAGGCCGAACGGCGTGTCGTTGGCGACAGCCAGCGCCTCTTCGTAATCCTTGACGCGGATGACCGATGCCACAGGTCCGAAGATTTCCTCCCGGGAAATGCGCATCTGATTGGTCGCTTCGGTGAACAGCGTCGGCTGAAGGTAGAAGCCGGGTGTGTCACGCGAGATCAGTTCGCCGCCGAAGGCAAGCTTGGCGCCTTCCTTTTTGCCGATTTCTATGTAGTCGGTGTCGGTCTTCAGCTGTCGCTCGTCGACGACCGGGCCGATATGCGTGCCGGTCTTCAATGCGTGATCGACGTTCAGTGTCTTCAGCTTCTCGGTCATGGCTTGAACGAACCTGTCGTGGATGCCTTCCGTCACGATCAGGCGTGACGATGCCGTGCAGCGCTGGCCGGTCGAAAAGAAGGCCGAGTTGGCGGCCGCTTCGACGGCGACGGAAAGATCGGCGTCGTCGAGAATGACCATCGGGTTCTTGCCGCCCATTTCGAGCTGAATCTTGCGATTATGCTCGATCGAGGATAGCGCCACGCGTTTGCCGGTGCCGACCGAGCCGGTGAAGGTGATGCCGGCAAGGTCGGGGCTGTCGAGCATTGTCTGGCCGACGATCGAACCCTTGCCCATCACAAGGTTCAGCACCCCCTTTGGCAGGCCTGCACGGTTGAGGATATCGACGATCGCCCAGGAGCAGCCTGGAACGAGTTCGGCCGGCTTGAAGACGATGGTGTTGCCGTAGCAGAGTGCCGGGGCGATCTTCCAGGCAGGGATCGCGATCGGGAAGTTCCAGGGCGTGATGATGCCGATGACGCCGAGTGGCTCGCGAGTGATCTCGACGCCGATGTTCGGACGCACGGAGGGCACGACTTCGCCGGCAAGGCGAAGCGCTTCGCCTGCGAAGAATTCGAAGATCTGCGAGGCACGGATCGTCTCGCCGATGGCTTCCGGCAGTGTCTTGCCTTCTTCACGGGCAAGCAGCGCGCCGAGTTCGTCCTTGCGCGCCATGATCTCGTCGCCGGCCTTCTTGAGGATGACGTGGCGCTCCCAGATGCCAGAACGCGACCAGGCCGGGAAAGCGGCCTTGGCGGCGGCGATTGCGTTGTTGGTGTCGGTGGCGGAGCCGCTGGCATAGAGGCCGACGACCTCCTTCGTATCGGAAGGATTGATGTTTTCGACGGCGTCGGCGCCGGTCCATTCGCCGGCGATCAGGTTTTGATAAATGGTCATGGCTGAACGAGCCTCCTTTACCCTTTACAGAGTGGTCCGGCCGCAGATCGCGGCCAGCCCAGCGCAAAATTCAAAGCTGCTTCACGGCAATATTTTCCTCGGCGGCAACCTTCAACGGATTGCGCAGAGGCAGGCCGAATTCAGCAACCTCGATTTCGAAAACATCGCCTTCTTCCGTCTTGACGCCATCTGCGAAGGAGAGCGTCGCCGTGCCGAACATGTGAACGTGAACGTCGCCGGGGACGCGGAAGAGGCCATACTTGAAGTGGTGATACTCGAGATTTGCAAAAGTATGCGACATGTTCGCCTCACCGGAGAGGAACGGCTTTTCGAAAATCACGTTGTCGCCGCGCCTGATGCGCGAGGTGCCGCGAATGTCTTGCGGGGCAAGGCCGATGCGTATTTCCGGACCGAAGCTTGCCGGACGCAGCTTGGAGTGGGCGAGATAGAGATAGTTGATCCGCTCGGTGACGTGGTCGGAAAATTCGTTGGAGAGCGCAAAGCCGATGCGCAAGGGGGTACCGTCCTTGGCAATCACGTAGATGCCCGCCATTTCCGGCTCTTCACCGCCGTCAAGCGCGAAGGAAGGGGAGACGAGGGGAGCGCCCGGCGCTGCGGCGCCGTAGCCGTTGCCCTTGTAGAACCATTCGGGCTGTACGCCCTTTTCGCCAGCCTTCGGCTTGCCGTTCTCGATGCCCATCTTGAACATCTTCATCGAGTCCGTGAGGGTTTCTTCCGCGGCCTCGGTGGCCTTCTTGTGCATGGAATCACGGGTCGCCGCCGAGCCGAGATGCGTCAGGCCCGTACCCGTAAGGTGCAGGTGAGCAGCATCCGGATGCGTGATGGGCGGAAGGAATTTGCCTTCGCCGTAGGCCTTCTCCAGGTCGACGGCATCGCCGTAGCCATGCGCCTCGATGATGGAAACGAGCGACTTGCCGGCGTCTGCAGCTTCCATTGCCAGCGCATAGACGCTGCCTGCATTCTTTACGGCTTTCGCTGCACCGCCCGGCTCACGCACGGCGACGATGATCTCTCCGTTCGAACCCTTGATCTGCGAAATAAGCACGGCTTTCATCCTCTTTAGCTGGGTGCGGAAAAGCTCCGCCTCTCCGGCTCCCGAGGGAGCCGGAACGGGTCTTTCTCATGACTGCAAATGCCTGGACTGGCGCGCGAACGCCTAGCCCTTATTCTTGTTATAAACGTCGAAGAAGACGGCGGCCAAAAGCACGAGGCCCTTCACCATCTGCTGGAAATCGATACCGAGGCCGACGATCGACATGCCGTTGTTCATGACGCCCATGATGAACGCGCCAATGACGGCACCGGTGATCTTGCCGACACCGCCGGAGGCCGAAGCGCCGCCGATGAAGCACGCCGCGATGACGTCGAGTTCGAAGCCCACGCCTGCCTTCGGCGTTGCCGAGTTCAAGCGAGCCGCCACGATCATGCCTGCAAGGCCGGCAAGGACGCCCATGTTGACGAAGGTGTAGAAGCTCAGGCGCTCGGTGTTGATACCTGAGAGTTTGGTAGCCTTTTCGTTGCCGCCCATCGCATAGATGCGCCGGCCGATCGTCGTTCGGCGCGTGACAAATGCATAGGCCGCAATGAGCACGAGCATGACGACGAGAACGTTCGGCAGGCCTCTGTAAGTCGACAGCTGATAGCCGAGGAAGAGGATCGCCAGGGAAACGACGGCGTGCTGGGCGATAAAGAAGCCCATCGGCTCAACATCTATGCCGTGGCTCTCATTCACCTTGCGGCGGCGCCAGGCAAGGTAAAACAGCACGACCGGAATAATGAGTGTCAGGATCAGCGACGTGGACTGCACCGGCGTTCCGGCGATGTCGATCATGCTGCCCGGCAGGAAGCCGGTGCTGATGATCTGGAAATCCTTCGGGAACGGTCCGATGTTCTTGCCGCCGAGTACGAAGAGCGTAAGGCCGCGGAAGACCAGCATGCCGGCAAGCGTCACGATGAAGGACGGGATGCGGTGGTAGGCGATCCAGTAGCCTTGGGCGGCACCGATGATGCCGCCTATGATCAGGCACAGAATGCCCGCCACCACGAAATTCATCTGCCACGTGACCATCATCATGGCGGCGAGGGCGCCGACGAAGGCGACAATCGATCCGACGGACAGGTCGATGTGGCCGGCCACAATGACGAGCAGCATCCCGAGCGCCATGATGACGATGAACGAGTTCTGCAGAACGAGGTTCGTCAGGTTGACCGGCTTGAAGAGAATGCCGCCGGTGTAGAACTGAAAGAAAACCATGATCGCGACGAGCGCAATGAGCATGCCGTATTCACGGATATTGCCACGGATGTAGTCGGCAACGGAAACGACGTTGCTTTCCTCGGCGGCTGGAGGGTTGACCGGAGTCATTGTTTCTTCTCCCCTGAGCGCATGATAGCGCGCATGATGGTTTCTTGGCTCGCCTCTCCCTTTGGCAGTTCCGCAACGATACGCCCTTCATTCATGACATAGATGCGGTCGCACGTGCCAAGCAGTTCCGGCATTTCCGATGAGATCATCAGAACGCCTTTGCCGTCGGCGGCGAGCTGGTTGATGATAGTATAGATTTCATATTTTGCACCGACATCGATGCCGCGGGTGGGTTCGTCGAGGATCAAGACGTCGGGATCGGAGAACAGCCACTTGGACAGCACGACCTTCTGCTGGTTGCCGCCCGACAGGTTGACCGCTTCCTGGAAGATGCTGGAACTGCGGATGCGCAGCTTCGAGCGGTAGTCCGATGCGACCTTGGATTCCCTGATGCTATCGATGATCGTCGCGTTCGACACCCCGGCCAGATTGGCCAGTGTGGTGTTGTGAACGATGTTCTCTCCAAGCACGAGGCCGAGATGCTTGCGGTCCTCAGTCACATAGGCGAGACCGGAATCGATCGCTTTGCGCACGGTGCTGACATCGACCTGCTTGCCATGCATCAGCACTTCGCCGCTCACCTTATGACCGTAGGATTTTCCGAAGACGCTCATGGCGAATTCAGTGCGGCCGGCACCCATAAGGCCGGCTATGCCGACGACTTCGCCCTTGCGAACGGTGATGTTGACATTGTGCAGCACCTGCCTGTCGCGGTGATGCTGGTGGTAGGCGTTCCAGTTCTTGACTTCCAGGATCGTTTCGCCGATCGGCACGGAGCGCGGCGGATAACGATCGGCGAGCTCGCGGCCCACCATGTTCTTGATGATGATATCTTCGCTGATTTCTTCGGTGTGACAGTCCATCGTCTTGACCGTCATGCCGTCGCGCAGAACGGTGATCTGGTCGGCAACCTTGCGCACTTCATTCAGCTTGTGGGTGATGATGATCGAGGTGAGTCCCTGGTTGCGGAATTCGATCAGCAGGTTCAGCAGCGCATCCGAGTCGCTTTCGTTGAGCGATGCCGTCGGTTCGTCGAGGATCAGGAGTTTCACGCTCTTCGACAGCGCCTTGGCGATCTCAACGAGTTGTTGCTTGCCGACGCCGATGTCGGTGACAAGCGTGTCCGGGGATTCGCGCAGGCCGACTTTTGCGAGCAGCTGGCGCGTGCGGTTGAATGTTTCCTGCCAACTGATGATGCCGCTCTTGGCATTCTCGTTGCCGAGGAAGATATTCTCGCCGATCGACAGAAGCGGCACGAGCGCCAGCTCCTGATGGATGATGACGATCCCGATCTCTTCCGAGTCCTTCAGGACCTTGAAGTTGCGGACTTCGCCTTCGTAGACGATCTCGCCATCGTAAGTGCCGGCCGGGTAAACGCCGGAGAGAACCTTCATGAGGGTCGATTTTCCGGCCCCGTTCTCGCCCACCAATGCGTGAATTTCACCCTGACGAACCTTGAGGTTCACATTCTCAAGCGCTTTTACGCCCGGGAACGTCTTGGTGATGTTCCGCATTTCGAGGATTGTATTGTCCATAGTCAAAATCCAACGCCAGCAGCCGGAAATACGGCGCGACGATCATAAAAGTGAAGACCGGAACCCGCAACCAGCGGGTTCCGGTCAACCTGGTATGGTTACTTCAGCTGGTCAGCCGTATAGTAACCGCCTTCGATGAGAACCTTCTCGTAGTTGGTCTTGTCGACCGCTACCGGCTTCAGCAGGTAGGACGGAACAACCTTGACGCCGTTGTCGTAGGTCTTGGTGTCGTTGACTTCCGGCTCCTTGCCGGACATGACAGCGTCGACCATTGCAACGGTGACCTTGGCGAGTTCGCGCGTGTCCTTGAAAACTGTCGAGTGCTGTTCGCCAGCAATGATCGACTTCACGGACGGAATTTCCGCGTCCTGGCCGGAAACGACCGGGAGCGGCTGTTCAGGGGTGCCATAGCCAACGCCCTTCAGCGAAGAGATGATACCGATGGACAGACCGTCGTACGGAGAAAGGACGGCGTCGACCCTGGCGTCGGTGTAGTTAGCCGACAGCAGGTTGTCCATGCGGGCCTGAGCCGTTGCTGCGTCCCAGCGCAGCGTGCCGACCTTGTCCATGCCGGTCTGGCCAGACTTTACGACGAGCTTGCCGCTGTCGATGTAGGGCTGCAGGACAGACATTGCGCCGTCATAGAAGAAGAAGGCGTTGTTGTCGTCCGGCGATCCGCCGAAGAGTTCGATGTTGAACGGACCCTTGCCCTCCTTGAGGCCGAGGGCGTCAACGATGGAGGTCGCCTGCAGAACGCCAACCTGGAAGTTGTCGAACGTTGCATAGTAGTCGACGTTGGCCGAATCGCGGATCAGGCGGTCGTAGGCGATGACCTTGATGCCGGCGTCATGAGCCTTCTGGAGAACGTCGGAAAGCGTCGTGCCGTCGATGGCGGCGATAACGAGAACCTTGACGCCCTTCGTGACCATGTTCTCGATCTGAGACAGCTGGTTCGGAATGTCGTCGTCTGCATACTGCAGGTCGGTGCCGTAGCCGGCCGCCTCAAGCTGCTTGACGATGTTGTTGCCGTCGTCGATCCAGCGAGCGGAGGACTTCGTGGGCATTGCGATGCCGACGGTCCCCTTGTCCTGCGCCAGTGCCGGCATAACGAATGAAGCGACGCCGATGGCGGCCGCAGCCATCAATGAGATAATGGATTTCATTTCTCTCTCCCTTGTTAATAGTCGGCGGACGAAAATTCGCCCGCCACGAAACTGTGGCAGGTTCCGCAGATTGGATAGTTACTTCAGATGGTGAGAAACGAAGTAGGTCTCCTCCACGATCTCACACGTGTTGAGTGCCAACCAGCACACGGCCGCAAACTCGTATGGAATCTTATAACTGTCAAATAGAATAAGTGGTAAAGTGCATAACAAATTTGGTATATCGTTAAAAAGTATTACTTTTAATGGAAGGCGGATGGGAGGCCGCAACCATGGCGATTGTTTCCGGGCCGGTTTCCGAGGATCGGATCGATGTCCACAGCGACAATTTTGGCGATGATGCCTTTCTGCGAGCGGGATTGAAGCTCAATCACCTGCGGATGATCGTCGCAATCGAAGATAGCGGACAGATTTCCGCGGCAGCGGAGAGCCTGAACATCTCCCAGCCTGCCGCCTCCAGAATGCTCGCTGAAATGGAATCGATCGTGAAGACGCCGCTTTACGAACGAATCGCCCGAGGTGTCGTGCTGACGACTTTCGGGCAGGCACTCGCAAAGCGTGCAAGAAAAATTCTGCTGGAACTGCGCGAGGCCGGCCGCGAGATCAGCGAATTGAAGAGCGGCAAGGGAGGGTCCGTCTTCATCGGCGCGGTGACTGCGCCAGCCATGAGTCTGGTTGTTCCGGCCATCGACAAGGTTCGCAAGGCGTTTCCGGGCATCGAGATCAACATCGAGGTGGAGACCAGCAACGTTCTGGCGCGTGAATTGCTCGCCGCCAGACACGATTTCATCATCGGCCGTATTCCCGACGACCTCAATCCGCGGCTCTTCGAAGTGCGTGAGATCGGCATCGAAAAAGCTTGTCTGATCGTGCGGCGGGACCATCCGCTCCTCAAGAAGAATGTGAGCAGCCTCGCCGATCTTCATGGTTACGGGTGGGTCTTCCAGCCGCCCGGCACGCTGCTTCGGCGGACGCTGGAGGATATCTTTCTGGCAGCGGGCGTGCCGCTGCCCGAAAATATCGTCAATACGTCTTCCTTGCTGCTCACCTGCGCGATCATCTGCGAGACGGACGCGATCGCGCCCGTGGCGCTGGATGTTGCCCAGTTTCTCGCCGGCCAGGACGCGAAGGCATCCGACGTGCGGGTGCTGCCGACCGATTTCAACATCGACGTAAAGCCCTACAGCCTGATCACCGCGCGCGAACGTGCCCTGCCTCCGAGCGCGCGGCTTCTCTACGACCTCATCTTCGAGGAAAGCCGGAAGCATCGAGGCTGAGCGCAAGCCCGGCGCCATGCAGGCGGTGTTCAATGCGCCACTTTAAAGGGACGAGGAATGCTGTTCGGGCAATCAGTTTTTCAATCCGTTCTTGAGCGGCTGAAAGCAGAAGAAGAAAGCGGAGACGAGGCAGAAGCGTCCGTCGCGCATCGCGTTCATGGCTTCAGCACTGGTCTTGCCTTCGACGTCATGGAGGGCGTATCAGCGGCGTCGCAGCGGCCGGGCCAAGCCTATCTCGAAAATCTGGAACCGGAGGCGCCTGTTGCCGCGGCAGACGAGGAAATCCAGCCGCAGCCCATTGCGGAGCCTGAGCCGGAAGCCGTCATGCCGGAACATCTTGCCCGCACTGCGCCTGCCGAAATCGCTGCGGAGCTCTCCATCACAGCCGCCGATACGCTGCTGACGTTGAACGAAAAGCGTCGTGCTTTTGCCAAGTCGAATCATCCCGATCGTGTCGCGCCTTCATTCCGGGAGAATGCAACGAAGCGCATGATGCTCGCCAACCTGCTGGTCGATGAGGCCATGCGGCGTCGCGGCCGCTGATTATTTAGGGTCCGTCTCTTCCGGTTTTACAGCCTCGGCAGGGGGCTGCGGCTTGAAAGTCCAGAACAGCATGTAAAAAGCATAGACGCCGGCGCCGGCCGACAGCACGCCCCAGAACGGGTCGCCGGTAATGAATTCCAGCGCCGCCCAGGTTAGGCACACGCCAACGATCAGCGCCCGCACCCAGACGCGGCGGTAGGCCGGATGGTTTGGATCGATCAGCTGCATGTATCCCCCGGTCATATTTCGATCACTTGTCTTTAGGATGGATTTCGAGAATGTGAAAGGGCAACAGGCTTGACGGCTCGAATAGAAAATGGAATGAAAATTCCACAATTATCGCAGTTCGGTTCATCTGTTCCGAATTCAGGGAGGTTCTCATGACAGTCAGATTTGGTCTTCTCGGCGCCGGCCGCATCGGCAAGGTTCACGCCAAAGCCGTGAGCGGCGACGCCAATGCGAAACTCGTCGCCGTCGCCGACGCGCTTCCCCAGGCGGCCGAGGCGATCGCTTCCGCATATGGCTGCGAGCTCCGTACGATCGAGTCGATCGAGGCCGCCAAGGACATCGACGCCGTCGTCATCTGCACGCCGACCGATACGCATGCGGATCTGATCGAGCGCTTCGCGCGGGCCGGCAAGGCGATCTTCTGCGAAAAGCCGATCGATCTCGACGTTGCCCGTGTCAAGGCCTGCATGAAGATTGTCGATGAGACCAAGGCGAAGCTGATGGTCGGTTTCAATCGCCGCTTCGACCCGCATTTCATGGCCGTGCGCAAGACAATCGACGACGGCCGCATCGGCGAGGTCGAAATGGTGACAATCACCTCGCGCGATCCCGGGGCCCCGCCGGTCGACTACGTCAAGCGCTCCGGCGGCATCTTCCGCGACATGACGATCCACGACTTCGACATGGCCCGCTTCCTGCTTGGTGAGGAGCCGGTTTCGGTAACTGCAACGGCCGCTGTCCTTGTCGACAAGGCAATCGGCGAGGCCGGCGACTACGACAGCGTTTCGATTATCCTGCAGACGCAGTCCGGCAAGCAGGCGATCATCTCCAACTCCCGCCGCGCCACCTACGGCTACGATCAGCGCATCGAAGTGCACGGATCGGAAGGCATGGTTGCGGCCGAGAATCAGCGTCCGGTCTCGATCGAGGTCGCCAACCGTGACGGCTACACACGTCCGCCGCTGCACGATTTCTTCATGACCCGTTACACGGAAGCCTACGCCAACGAGATCGCAAGCTTCATCGCAGCGGTCGAGAAGGACGCAACGATTTCGCCTTCCGGCGCCGATGGCCTTGCCGCGCTGGTGCTCGCCGACGCAGCGGTCCAGTCCGTCAAGGAAGGCAAGCTCATCAAGATCGGCTGACGGCAACTCCTGGCCGCAAGCCGCTCAGGAAATGGCCGGGCAGACGCCCGGCCATTTCCGTTGTTGCTCCAATCATCAGCGAAACTTGAAATAAGTATCAATGCTTCGCCTTTGACGCGGGGCGGCTGGAGGGCTATCAGCGCCCGACGCCGCATTGCCCCGAGCTCCCATGACCCTCGATCGTTTCGCTCCCGCCATTTTTGTCCTGCTTTGGTCGACTGGGTGGGTCGTCGCGAAATACGCGGCGCGACATTCGGAGCCTTTCACCTTCCTCGGCATCCGTTATGGGCTTTCGGCCTTGGCGTTTTTCGGTCTCTGCTGGGTGCTGAAGGCGAAATGGCCGGATCGCGCCACGGTTCTGCGGGCTATCTATTCCGGTTTGTTTCTGCACGGGTTCTATCTTGCCGGCCTTTGGTGGGCGATTGCCAACGGCGTTGCGGCAGGCATTTCCGGCATCATCGCCGCGCTGCAGCCCCTGCTGACGGCGATGGTGGCGCCCTTCCTGATCGGCGAACGACTGCAGCCCACCCAGAAGTTCGGCCTTCTCCTCGGCTTCTTCGGCATAGCAGTCGCCGTTTCCCCGAAACTTCTCGATCCAGTCTCAGCGAGCCTCGTTCACGCCGCTGTGCCGCTCGCGATCAACCTAATTGCCATGGTCTCCGTCACATACGGCACGATCTACCAGAAGAAACACTTGCAGACCGGTGATCTCAAGACCATCGCGACGATGCAATATGTGGGGGCGCTGATCGTGACCCTGCCGCTCGCACTCGCCTTCGAGCGCCTGCATTTCGACCCAACGGCAGAAGCTTTCGGTGCGCTGATCTGGTCGGTCTTCGGCCTGTCGATGGGCGGGATCGGGCTGCTTCTATATCTGATCCGCCGTGGCCAGGTCTCGCGGGCCGCATCGCTGATCTACCTGATGCCGCCGGCGGTCGCGGTCGAGGCCTTCATTGCTTTCGGCGAACCGCTGACCGTGCCGCTGATCGCCGGAACGATCGTGGTCGTCACCGGCGTCTATCTGACGAACCGGAAAAGTGCCCGGATGGCTGAGGCTTGATCAAGCCTAATGGTTGGCATGTGTCAGCTGCGCAATTTTCCGCACATGCGTGACGGCCGCGGTACCGCCGGCCGTCTTGGTGAACAGGTCGAGCTTCTCTTCCTCGCCGTCATCAACCGGCGTCAGCGCCTGGTCCATGTAATTTTTGGATGCCGGATTTCTCTTGATGAGGAACGCAGTTGCGCTCATGCGCAGGATGGAACCTGCCAACGCAACGTGCTTGACAACGGTTTCCCACACGAATCGCGGCCAGAAGACGAGGGGATGCTGCTGCGGCAACCCGGGCCGCCGTTCCGAGGGGTGCTTCAGCCGCAGCAGACCGCTTTGCAGGGGATGCACCTTTTCGAGCGGTACCGTGGTTGCGAACGACACCAGCACCTTGACGAGGCTTGCAAGCGGCAAGCCGCTCGCAACGGCCCGACGCAGCAACGTCTTCACATGCTCCGGCGAATAGTAAAGCGACCAGGCCTCGTGATAGATGCTCTCCCATTCCTGCCTGCTCATCTTCTCGTGCGCAGTGCAGACATGTTCGACGTCGTATGTATTGAGGTCGGCGTCCATCGGGATGCCCTTGCGCCAGAGTGTCTGGTGATCTTCCGAGCCCGGCAGCGGCGTCAGGACGAAGAACTCGATGACATCGAGCGGCAGCTCGCGCTGAATGATCTTGATGTCGCGACGAATTGTTTCCGGCGTGTCGGAAGGAAAGCCGAGGATGTAACCGGCAAGCGTCATGATGCCCTGCGCTTTCCAGGCGAGCAGCATCTTCCGATATTCGGTGATTTTGTTCTGGTTCTTCTTGGCGGCCGTCAGGTTGTCCGGATTGACGTTCTCCAGGCCGATGAAGACTCGCGTGACGCCGGCGCGTTTTGCCTTTTCAATGAAGTTCGGAATCTTGTGACAGAGTGTATCGACCTGGATCATTAGGCCGAGCGGGATGCCATCCCTTTCCTTCAGTTCAATCAGCCGGTCGAAGATCGCTTCCCAGTCCTTGTTGCGGGCGAAGTTGTCGTCGGTGATGAAGAATTTGTGGATACCCTGCGCCCAGTTCATCCGCACCAGCTTTTCAATATCGTCGGTGGAGCGGAAACGGGATTTGCGGCCCTGCACATTGATGATCGTGCAGAACGAGCACTGGTAGGGGCAACCACGCCCGGCATCGAAGCTGCTGCTTAGCCCGAGCGTGTGTTCGACATTCTTTTTGGGCAGGAAGGGCACAGGCGTGCCGCCGATGCCCGGAAGGTCGTTCATGAAATTGTAGACCGGCTCGAGCTTGCCATAGGCCGCGTCCTGCAAGACCTTGTCGAGCCTGCCTTCGGCCTCGCCGGCGAACATCGAAATGCCCATCTCCCGGCAGGCGTCGAGTTCGACCGCCTTGCCGTCGAGCATTGAAAGACAACCGGAAACGTGAAAGCCGCCTATCGAGACTGGGATGCCCGCCGCGCGAAACGGGCGGGCAATGTCGAGCGCCCGCGGATACTGGTTCGACTGAACGCCGACCAGCGCGACCATGCCGAAATTTCCGTGCTGCTTCAGCAGCGCGAGAAGTTCCGGAATATGCACGCGCGTATTGGTTTCGTCGATCACCTTGATGTCGATGCCGACGCCTTGGCCGAGCACTTCGCGCTCGGCGCAGTCTGCCGCAATGCCAAAGAGTGCCGCCAGAGAGTTCGATGGGATCATGGCCCGCCACCAGCGGATCACATAGCCGTCGTCGTCATAGTGCGAGGGCTTGAGCAGAATGAGCTGAAAGCGGCGGCTGCCGGACGTTACGGGTGATCGCAAGGTCTATCTCTCTTATTGAATGGGCAGTCTGTCGTTGAATGCACTCAATGAGGGTAAGTGTCGTGCGCTGGCATGCAATCGGAACTGCTAAGATCGGAAGATATGCCCGAAAAATAGCAATGCAGATTGCGATAGTTTTCACATGTCGCCGGCGCGCAGTCCCTTTAGGCCGTTCGCCGGTAAGCCGTTCACCTAGGCTTAAAGCAAAAAAAGGCCGGAAGATACCCGGCCCCTTTCAGTTCTGTATTCAAGCCTGTTCGCGGCGCTGGCCGCCGCCATTGCGGGGGCCCTTGCGACGGATGCCGCCGGAGCCTTCCTGACGGTGCTCACCATGAGACTGCTTGCCCCGATCCTCTCCATGCTTGCGGCCAGGGCGGCCGTGCGCGTTGCGGGCGGCACCGGGATGATGGCGGTTCGCATCGGTGTTGCCGTGCGGGCGCTGTTGCGGCTTCTTGGCCGGTCGGAAATCCGAGGTAGATACGAGATCGTTGTCCGGACCCTGGGGTGTTGCTTCGCCGCGGCGCTGGCCGCGGAAGTCCTCGTTGCGGGCAGTCTGGCGCTCGGGACGCGGATGGCGATCGCGGCGTTCCTCGTTGTTTGCGCGGACTTCGCCTGCTTCGCCTTCGCGGCGCGGACGGCGGTCCTGGCGATTGCCGGAGCGATGTTCACCCGGACGGCCATCGCCGCGACCTTCGCCACCACGGCCCTGGCCACCGCGATTGCGGTTGTTGCCGTTGCCGCGACGCGGAGCCGCGCGCATGTCTGCCGGCGGTTCGCCACTGGCAACGGTGATCTCGATGCTCATCAGCCTTTCGATATCGCGCAGCAGGCGTGCCTCGTCCGGCGCGCAGAAGGCGATTGCGATGCCGTCGCGGCCGGCGCGGGCCGTACGGCCGATGCGGTGAACATAGGCGTCCGGCACTTCCGGAAGATCGTAGTTGAACACATGGCTGACGGCCGGAATATCGATGCCGCGGGCGGCAACGTCGGTCGCGATCAGAGTCTTGATGCCGCCGTCGCGGAATGCCTTCAGGGCGCGCTCGCGCTGGCCCTGGCTCTTGTTGCCGTGGATCGAAGCGACAGAATACCCGACGTGATCGAGATGCTTCATCAGCTTCTCGGCGCCGTGCTTGGTGCGCAGGAACACGATCGCGCGGCCATCGGGATTTTCCGAAAGCGACTTCTTCAGCAATTCCGTCTTGTCATTCTTGCCGCCGACGAAGTGGACGTACTGTTCAACCTTGTCCGCAGCCTTGCCGGGGGGCGTCACTTCCACCTTGATCGGATCGGTCAGGTATTCGCCCGCAAGATCGGCGATCGCCTTCGGCATGGTTGCCGAGAAGAGCATGGTCTGGCGGCGCTTCGGAACGAGCTTGGCGATCTTGCGCAGATCGTGCACGAAGCCGAGATCGAGCATCTGGTCGGCTTCGTCGAGCACGAGATAGCGTACCGTCGTCAGCGTGATGGCGCGTCGGTTGATGAGGTCGAGGAGGCGGCCGGGTGTCGCGACAAGAATGTCGGTGCCGCGTTCGAGCTGCTGCTGCTGCTTGTTGATGGACACGCCGCCGACGACGACATTGATGCGCAGCGGCGACTTGCGCACGAAGTTCTTTAGGTTCTCGGCGATCTGGTTCACTAGCTCGCGCGTCGGAGCGAGGATGAGCGTACGCGTCGTGCGATTGTCGGGACGCTTGTCATCGGCGAGCAGTTTTTCAATGAGCGGAAGGCCGAAGGCCGCCGTCTTGCCAGTGCCGGTCTGGGCGAGGCCGATCAAATCGCGGCCTTCGAGGAGAAGAGGGATTGCCTGCGCCTGAATGGGCGTCGGCGTTTCAATGCCGAGCTGAAAAAGCGTGGCGACGATCGGCTTGGAGACACCAAGCGATTCAAAATTAGTCAAGGCATAACCTTTCAGGGCGCCAAAACGATGCGCCGGATCGCACCATGCGGTCCGGTATCATTCTGGCGTCAAGAACCCCGCGTGAAGTGGGAACTTGTGTGTTGGAAAAGCTTCCAGCGCTTCTGGCCGCACTTGGGATCGCGGCATTCCATGAAATGCGCTTTTATCCTTCTTCTTGCGTTTGTCTTTTTTCGCAGGGGCAGCTCACGCGGCGGCCGGAAGGTGAAAGCTCGCCTGCATTTGGTCTAGTTCAACTTGAAAGTCAAGTGTTGAGCTTGAGAAAGGTGCTGCGCCGCCGCGTGAACGAGCGGCGGCGCGTCGCACGCATGCTCCTCAATAGCCGGGGCATACCCGAACTCTGACCCATACGTCCGCCCGGTGATCATAGCGGCGCTCCACGCCGCAATATCCGTAATTGCGGTAATAGGCCGGGTAAGGCCGATAGTAGGAGCGATAGTAGGGCCGGTAGGGCCGGTAATAGCTCCGATAGACCGGATACGGACTGTAGTAGGGCCTGTAGTACGGTCTAGAATAGGCTCCGTAATAAGGTCCGGAGTCGGCTCCATAATAGGGTCCGGGACCATAATAGCCGTAGCCAGGGTAGGGACGCACAGCGTGCGAGAGCAGGAGGCCGCCGACTGCTCCGGCCGCAACGCCGCCCCAGAATTCATCGCTCGAACCGGCGTTCGCCGGGGTTGCCGGAATGAGGCAGGTGCCAGTCAAAGTCAACGCCATCAAGCCCGCCGCCATGGTCTTGTGAAGTACGGACATGATCGTCTCCTTTCATAGACGAACTTGTTACTTGAAGCCGTCAGGAGAAACCGTGGCAAAACGCGGCCAACTGATCGAGTTCAGTCTTACAACGTGGGAGATTATAGCATGGTTCCTGATACACTTGGGTCGAAACTTCGCCATCCGGATCCAGATCTCCAGAACGTGTCATCGAAGCGAGCGGCAACCTCGTGCTTTCGGGGAAGATGTTAAGGTTAAAACCTTGTTAAACGGCTTACACCTATAGTGGATGCCAGAACAAAACACCTTCTCCTGACAGCGAGGCGACATCTTTTGACATCGAGCGGTGACCTTCTCGAACTGGCATGCAGCCGGATCGCAGATCTGGATGCTCCTGCCTATGTCAAGAACAGCGAACTTCGCTACGTTGCCGTCAATAAGGCTTATGCCCGCTTCTTCGGCAGGGAAATTTCCGATTTCATTGGCCGCCGGACCCGCGAAATTCTCGAGCGCCCGGAAGAGGAGGAGCGTGAAGACAAGGAGCGCCGCGCACTCGTCTTCGGCACCGAGGAAACCGCTATCTGCTTCGACACTGCCGGAACCGGACACGAGCGGGTCCGGATCGAAAGCTTCATGCCGTCGGAAGACCGGGCCTATGTCCTCGGGATCTTTGAGGCGCGCGCGCAGCCCCGCCGACCGGTTCTTTCGGGGCCGGATCAGGCTTTGCTCGCCGATTTCGAGCGCGTCCGTGCTGCGTTGGAAAAAATTGACCATCCGATCGGCATTTTCGCTGATGACGGCCGCCCGCTCATCGTCAATTCGGCCTATCGAAACGAAAAGAAGCTATCGCTCGTCGAAAACGGATGGCACGAGAGCGTCAATGAGCTCGATCTCCTCCGCACCATCATGGAAGACCTGCCGGTTGCCGCCTTCGCGCGCGATGAACAGCACCGCCTCGTCTACGCCAACCAGTATTACGAGACCTTCACCGGCCATTTCCGGTCGAAGGTGCTTGGCCTCACAGAGTCTGAGATGTTCGGCAAGGAGAGCGGCGCCAGCATCTATGAGGAAAACGCCCTGGCTCTCAAGGACGGCTCGCTCACTGTGGTGGAAGGTCAGCTTCCAAGCAGGGACGGAACAGTTTATCCGATCCTTACTCGCGTCAATCGCGTAAAGACGCCGGACGGCAAGGTCTATGTCGTCGGTTCTTTCTCGGACATCTCCCCGCTCAAGGAGCGTGAGGCCAAGCTGATCGAGGCGCAGAAGCATGCCGAAGTCCTGCATCGCGACATTGAAAACATCCTGCGTTCGCTGCCGGTCGGCGTTCTGATCCTCGATAACAATCTCGATATCCTCTACATAAACGACGAATTCTACACGATCTGCGATCTGCCGCCTGAGGATCGTTTTGACGGCCGGCCGTTCATCGATGTCATCCGCCGCAATTACCAACTCGGGCGCTATGGCTACGGGCAAAGCCCGGAAGAGATCCTTTCGGAACGACAGCGCCATTTCGGTTCGGGCGGTGAGCAGGAGCCGGTCGAACTCAGCTGGTCGGGCGGCAAATCGATCATCTTCGACAGCCGCCGCATCTCGAACGACCGCATTTTGCTCTCCTATTCCGATATGAGCGCCATTCGCGCGAGCGAAAAGGCAATCAATGAAGCACGCGCTGCCCTTCAGCATCTCGGCGAACTGATGCGGGATGCGACGCGGGCCATGCCGCAGGGCCTGACGATCGTCCAGGACGGCATCATCAAGCTCTCCAACGATGCGCTTTCGGAAGTCCTGCGAATTCCGCCGGAATACCTCGTTGCGGGCCGCGGCTGGATCGACCTCTTCAATTTCTGCGCCGATCGCGGCGACTTCAAGGGCACTGCCGCCGAGGTGTTGCACTATTGGCGTACGAATATCGCCGCAAAGCAGCCGATTGCCACTGTCTTCCATGTAGCCGGCGAGCGCTGGGTGAACATGGAGGCGACGATCAGCGAAGGCGGCCATTGGGTCGCGCTCTTCACCGACGTCACCGAAATGAAAGACCGCGAGGAAGAGCTTGAGCGGCTGTTGGCGCGGGCAGAAGCTGCCGATCGCGCCAAGTCGGAATTTCTCGCCAATATGAGCCATGAAATCCGCACGCCGATGAACGGCGTGCTCGGCATGGCCGAACTCATGGCGAAGACCGATCTTGACGCGCGGCAGAAGACATTCATCGATATCATCGTCAAGTCCGGCAACGCGCTTTTGACGATCATCAACGACATTTTGGACTTCTCGAAGATCGATGCCGGGCAGATGACGCTGCGCAAGGCTGCCTTCGATCCGGTGGAAGCCGTCGAGGACGTCGCCACACTGCTTTCTTCGCCCGCGGCGGAGAAGGATCTCGAGCTTCTGGTGCGCGCCGATTCGAACCTGCCTGCCGCCCTCATCGGCGATGCCGGGCGATTTCGCCAGATCGTCACAAACCTCGTCGGCAACGCCGTCAAGTTTACCGAGAAGGGGCATGTCTTCGTCGATATCGGCGCGCGGCCCGGCGCCGACGGCGAGGTCATGGTCCAGATCAGGATCGAGGATACAGGCATCGGCATCCCGGCAGACAAGCTGCAATCGGTCTTCGACAAATTCTCGCAGGTCGATTCCTCCTCGACTCGGCGCCACGAGGGTACCGGTCTTGGTCTTGCCATTACAGCCGGTCTGGTCGATCTCTTTGGCGGCTACGTCGAGGCCGAGAGCGAACCGGGCAAGGGCTCGGTCTTCACCGTCAATCTTCCCTTCGCCATCGCTGCCGCCCGCCTCGATCCCAAGCCGCTGCCCGTCAATGTGCGCGGCGCACGCGTGCTCGTCATCGACGACAACGAGGTCAACCGTCGCATTCTCTCCGAGCAGCTGTCGCTTTGGGGTTTTGACGGTGTGGCTGCGGAAGACGGCGGGACCGGTATTGCTATCCTTGAGACCGCACACCAGATCGGCGTCAAGGTCGATGCCGTGGTGCTCGACTATCACATGCCGGAAATGAACGGTGCGGAAGTCGCCCGCAAGCTCAGGGCCGACGCCCGCTTCGAAAACCTGCCGGTCATCTTCCTGACCTCAATGGATATCTCCGGCACGGAGAAGGAGTTCGCAGCCCTCGACGGCGATGCGCATCTGATGAAACCTGCGCGCGCCAACCTCCTTCGCAACACGATCGCCGAGGTCGTGCGCGCAAGCCGCCTGAAGCAGGCCTCTGCAGCCGAAATCGCCCGCCTGCAGGCAGAAATTCAGATGAGGGAACCGGAGCCTTCTACGGCGTCGCCCTCCGAAGATCGCAAGACTGGCTTCGTCGATGTGCTCGTGGCCGAAGACAACGAGGTGAACCAGATCGTCTTCACGCAGATCCTTCAAGGTACCGGGCTAAGTTTCCTCGTCGTCAACAACGGTCAGGAGGCGGTCAAGGCCTGGGAAAGCCATGCGCCGCGGATCATCATGATGGACGTGTCGATGCCGGTGATGAACGGCCACGATGCGACGCGCGCCATCCGTGTCCGAGAGCGCGGGCAGGGTCACCGCGTGCCGATCATTGGCGTGACGGCGCATGCGCTCGAAAGTGACCGCCAGCTCTGCCTCGACGCCGGCATGGACGATTACATGTCCAAGCCGATCAGCCCCGAACTGCTGGAAGAGAAAATCGAGCTCTGGCTCGGCAAGAGCACGCAATTGCCTGGCCGGTCAGGGCTTTAGGGTTTTATGCCGCAGAGCATCTCGCGCTTGCCGGCGAAACCCTTGCGCCGCTCGACCGCAAATCCCGCTGCAATCAGATTGCGCCTGACGAAGCCTGCCGCGGCATAGGTCGCAAAGCTTCCTCCGCAGAGAGTCTTCTCGCAGATGAGCCGCATCAGTTCTTGCGACCACATGTCGGCGTTGCGCGACGGCGCGAAACCGTCGAGATACCAGGCATCGAAACCGGGTTGGGCGGCCGCAACGCCATCGAGTGCCGGGCCGCAGACAACGCTCAAGGTCGTCTGCTCGTCCAGTGCACGCGTCACGGTGCCTTGCGGGTGGGCCGGCCACAGCGCCGTCAGCGCCTGCCGCTCGGCATCGATTTCAGGAAAGTGCGAGAGTGCGCGAGCGATCTCCTGAGGGCGCATCGGGTAGAGCTCGAAGGAAATGAAATTCAGATGTTGGCCGATTTGGCGGTTCACTTTCCATTGTCGCCATGTTTCAACAAGGTTAAGCCCGGTCCCGAACCCCAACTCTCCAATGCGGAAACTGTCCTTGCCCGTCCACCGTTTCGGCAGGCCGTTGCCCGCCAGAAAGACGTGGCCGCATTCGAGCCGCCCGTCGGTCTGACAATAAAAATGGTCGCCAAAGGCCTGTGAATAAGGCATATCGCCCTCGCGCCATTCGAGCGGCTGGCTCGTGCTGTCCATCTGGTCGGGATCAATCTCTGTCATGCCTAAAGCCGATAGTGCGGCTATCTCCTCTGGTCAATCGTCCGTCAGCCTGCTGATCGCCGGCGGCGGCATCATGGGGCTGTGGGCGGCGGTTCATGCCGAGCGGCTCGGCATCGACACGCTCCTCGTCGATGCGGGCGAATTGGGCAAGGGTGCGAGCGGCGGCTTGCTGGGGGCGCTGATGCCGCATCTACCGGACAAATGGAATGCCAAGAAGCAGTTCCAGTTCGATGCGCTGGTTTCCCTCGAAGCCGAGATTGATGCTATCGAAACTGCTACCGGTCTTTCCACCGGCTACCGCCGCTCGGGCCGCATCATCCCGCTGCCGAAGCCGCATCTGCGCAAGATCGCGATCGCCCATTCCGCCGATGCCGCAACACATTGGCATCAGCATGGCAGCAGCTTCCATTGGAATGTCGAAGATACTCCGCCGGTTTTAGGCTGGATCGACCCTGCCGCCGGGGAGAGCGGCTTCGTGCACGACACGCTCGCTGCCCGCGTAGCACCCCGCGCGCTGGTCGCTGCTCTTGTCGCCTTTCTGAGGCAGGCCAAGCGAGTGAGCATTCTCGAGAATGCTGCGGTTGGCGGTCTCCAACCGGAACGCGGGATCGCCGAAGCCGGTGGGAGTACCATCGCCTTTGGCCGCTGTATCGTCGCGGCAGGTTACCAGTCATTTCCGCTTCTGCAGCGGTTCACGCCCGGACTGGAAAGGCCGCTCGGCCAACCGGTCAAGGGGCAGGCGGCGCTGTTGAAGGCAGACATCGATCCTGCCTTTCCAACAATCTTCCGCGACGGTCTTTATATCATTGTTCATGAGGGCGGCCATGCTGCCATCGGCAGCACCAGCGAGGCCCGTTTTTCCAATCCCAATACGACCGATGCCCAACTCGACGCCCTGATCGAAGCTGCGCGCGAAATGGCCCCCGTGCTTGGGGATGCGCGGGTCGTCGAGCGCTGGGCCGGCCTTCGTCCAAAGGCGATCGACCGCGATCCGATGATCGGTCCGCATCCGATATATCCGAAGCTCATTGCCTTGACCGGCGGCTTCAAGGTCAGCTTCGGCCTTGCCCACCGTCTTGCCGAAGCTGCCGTACATATGGTGGAGGGCCGTTCCCCGCCTTGCGACCTGCCGGAAAGTTTCGCGTTTTCGAGCCACGTCATGGCTGCTTCACGTTAAACGTGAATTAGAAGCTCGTGCTTTTCGTTATTCTGTCATGCAAATCACCTATCTGCTTGGGTATCGACGGCGCCGGAATAGACTGCGCGCCCTTCCTTTGATGGAGGAAATTGCATGCGCTATGCCATTTGCTTCACCCCTGCGCCGAGCGATCCGCTCAGCCAGGTGGCGGCCAATTGGCTCGGCCGCAACGTCTTTTCCGGCGAGATGGTTGAACCTCCGGCCGTTCGCGGCATCGGTATCCACGAGATCGCGTTCCATACTGCCGTGCCGCGCCGCTACGGTTTCCATGGTGTGCTGAAGGCGCCGTTCCATCTTGCCCCCGACGTTTCGGAGGAGCAACTTCTGCGCGATATGATGCGCTTTTCCGGCAGCTTCCAACCGTTCCGGATTCCAAGGATCGAGGTTGCTCGCCTGCGCAATTTCTTCAGCCTGATGCCGGCGGTTCCTTGCGACCAGATGCACTATCTCGCTTCGGCGGTCGTGCAGCATTTCGACTACTTCCGCGCACCGCTTTCCGAAGCCGAGATCGAGCGCAGCGATCCGGATTGGCTATCGGCCGCGCAGTTTGCCAACCTGCATCGCTGGGGCAATCCCGACGTGATGGACGAATTCCGCTTCCACATGCCTGTGACGGGACCTGTCGATCTTGTCGACATGCCGCGCATCGAGCAGGCGCTGCGTAACTTTTTCGAGCCTGTTCTCGCCGAGCCGGTCACCGTCGCCAACATCGCGCTGATGATCGAGGAAGGCGCAGGCGGGCCGTTCCGCGTCCATTCGCTGCATCCGATGGGAAAGGTCAGTGCGCGCAAGATCGCCTGATCACTTTTGTTCAAGAACGGTGGTCCCAAAGATGCTATATCCGGCCGATGGACAACATCTCCCAGGAACAGGCAACCGTAGCCATGCCGCTGTCTGGAGCGGAGACGACGCGATTCTGGCGTGACCACCGATTCGGCGGCATGGAATGCCTGAGCGCCACGTTCCTGACGCATGAGTTCGCTCCCCATGCCCACGAGACCTTCAGTATCGGCGCTATCGAAAGCGGCAGCCAGATCGCGACGATCCGGGGCACGCGCGAAAGCTCGGGGCCGGGCGATCTCTATCTGATCAATCCCGGCGAAATCCATGACGGCGTGCCTGTCGAGGGTGGCTATCGCTACCGGATGATCTACCCCGATACGTCACTCTTCCGGGAGATCCTGGAAGATGTCACCGGCCGCACGTTCAGCGGCATGCCCGCCTTCGGCAAGCAGATCCTTCACGATCCCCGGCTTGCCGAGGCTTTTTATGAGGCGCACCGTGCGCTGGAATCAGGGGCCGGTGCACTGGAAACCAGCCAGGGCATGTTCCTTGTGCTAGAAGCCATGTTTAGGCATCACGGCAGCTCGATCATCGTGCCCATCGACACGCAGGAGCGGTCGGCCGTGCAGCGCGCCCGCGATTACCTGATGGAAAACTACGCCTCCGACGTCGGACTTGACGAACTCGCCGCCGTAGCCGGCCTCAGCCGTGCGCATCTGATACGTGCCTTCCGCAAACAGTTCCACATCACCCCGCACGCCTTTCTCACCGACATCCGTATTCGCGTTGCCCGGCGCAAGCTGCAAGCGGGCGGACAGCCGGCGGAGATTGCTCTTGAATGCGGTTTCGCCGACCAGGCGCATTTCAGCCGGCATTTCAAGGCGCGCACCGGTGTGACGCCCGGCCAATACCGCGCGCGGTAGTCACTTTCGTTCAAGACTGCCACTCATCTCCTTTCTAGAAAACTCCGCATCAAATCGGAGATCCTGTCATGAATGAGAATGAAAAATGGGCGGAGTTCCTGGGGGGCATGCGAGCCATTTCGCCGCTGATCGCCGCCGTCATACCGATCGGCCTCGTCTTCGGCGCGGTCGCAGTCACAAAAGGTCTTTCCCCGGTCGAGACGGCACTGATGAGCGCACTGGTCTTTGCCGGCGGCTCGCAATTCGTGGCAATGGATATCTGGACGCATCCGGCCTCGTGGACAAGCGTCGGTTTTGCGGCGCTGCTCGTCAATATCCGCCATGTGCTGATGAGTGCGTCGCTCGGCACCAAGATGCAGGCCTTTGGCAGACGCAGACGCTATTTCGCAAGCCTCTTTCTTGCAGATGAGATCTGGGCGATGGCGGAATCCCGCTCCGGCCTTGCCCGGCTCACGCCTGCTTGGTTTGCTGGGCTGGCCGCGCCTTTCTATCTCGCCTGGGTGCTTTCGAGCTTTGCGGGCGCGACGCTCGGCGCTTTCCTTGGTGATCCCGTGGTGCTTGGACTTGATTTCGCCTTTCCTGCCGTCTTCATCGTGCTCGTCACAGGCTTCTGGAAGGGATCGGAAACCGGCGCTGTGCTGATTGCAAGCGGTGCGGCCGCGGTAGCAACTGAACATTTCGTACCAGGCGTCTGGCATATCGCAGCCGGCGCTGCCGCCGGCCTGCTTGCGGCGGTCGCCAGCGGCAGCCGGCGCGCGGAGGTGACGCAATGACAGTCGATTTCTCCACCCTCGTCGCGATCATCGCCATGGCAGCGGCGACGGTGCTCACGCGCCTGAGCGGCCTTGTGCTCGTGTGGCATGTGTCCTTTGAAAAAAGCCGCCGAAAGGTGATCGAATCCATTCCGCCTGCGGTTCTGATGGCGGTCGTCGCGCCGACCGCCTTTGCCACCGGTATTGCGGAATCAATCGCCTGCGCGGTCACCGCCATTGCGGCACTCCGCCTGCCGATGCTCGTTTCCGTGGCGCTTGGCGTCCTCTGTGTCGCGCTGTTGCGGGCGGCCACAGGCGAATGATCCTTCGCAGAGGCGGCGACTTGTGCCGTAGTGGCGAAAGTCAGTTTCGCATTTCCGTCTCGACATTCCGTTTCCGGGTGCTACCGTTTCGCCTGACGTTCAAAAGGTGATTTGATGGCTTCCGATACCTATCCGCGCAATCTTGTGGGCTATGGTCGCAATCCCCCCGATCCGCAATGGCCGGACGATGCCCGCCTCGCCGTGCAGTTTGTCATCAATTACGAAGAGGGCGGCGAGAGTTCGATCCTCGACGGCGATCCTGCGTCCGAGAACCTGCTGTCGGAAATCGTGGGAGCATCGCCCTGGCCGGGCCAGCGCAACCTGAACATGGAATCGATCTACGAATACGGTTCGCGCGCCGGGTTCTGGCGGCTCTGGCGCATGTTCACCGAGCTCAAGGTTCAGGCGACAGTCTATGGCGTGACGCTAGCGATGGCCCGCAATCCCGAGGCCGTCGCGGCGATGAAGGAAGCCGGCTGGGAGATCGCCAGCCATGGCTACCGCTGGCTGGAGTACAAGGATTTTCCAGAAGACCTCGAGCGCAAGCACATCCTCGAGGCGGTGCGTCTCCACACCGAGCTCACCGGCGAGCGCCCATACGGTATGTACCAGGGAAAGCCCTCCGACAATACGCTGCGGTTGGTTCAAGAGGAGGGCGGGTTCCTCTATTCGTCAGACTCTTATGCCGATGACCTGCCCTACTGGGTGAAGGGGGTCGATGACAAGCCGTTTCTCATTATTCCTTATACGCTAGAAACCAACGACATGCGCTTCGCGACGCCGCAAGGCTTCAATTCCGGCGATCAATTCCTCACTTATCTCAAGGATGCCTTCGATACGCTGTACGAAGAAGGCAAGGCCGGCAATCCGAAGATGATGTCGGTCGGCCTGCATTGCCGTCTCGTCGGTCGGCCCGGTCGTGCTGCATCCCTGAGGCGTTTCATCGAATATGTGCTCAAGCACGACAAGGTGTGGATCCCTCGCCGCATCGAGATTGCAGAGCATTGGCACAAGAACCACAAGCAGGACATGGCCTGATGATCCGGCGGGATGAATTCGTGTCGCGTTTCGGCGGTGTCTTCGAACATTCGCCCTTCATTGCCGAGCGCGCCTATGACGACGGTTTCATTGGCGACGAGTTGACTGTGGACAAGGTGCACATTCCGCTCGTTGCGATCTTCCGCGCCGCAAGCGAAGAGGAGCGTCTTGGCGTGCTTCGTGCCCATCCCGATCTTGCCGGACGCCTGGCAGTCGCCGGTGAACTGACGCAAGACAGCAAGAAGGAGCAGGCAAGTGCCGGTCTTGATCGACTGAGCGCCGAAGATCATGCCCGCTTCACTGAACTCAACGCCGCCTATGTCGAGAAATTCGGCTTTCCCTTCATCATCGCCGTGAAGGGACTTAACAAGGACGATATTCTCGCGGCTTTCGAAAAGCGCATCGGCAACGACCCTGACCAGGAATTTGCGACCGCTTGCGCTGAGGTCGAAAAGATTGCGCTATTGCGCCTGACATCCATGCTTCCGGAGAAGTGAATGACCGAGAATACCACTGCCAGCCTGCCGTCGTTTGCGACCGGCGCGATCAATCTTGCTTCCGCGCGCCTCGGTGCAAGGGGCCTCTATGCGACGGACGAGTTCTTTGCGCCGCTGGAGCGCATGCTGCAGGATGAGCCGGCGAGCTTCGATCCGGAACTTTACGACGACAACGGCAAGTACATGGACGGCTGGGAAAGCCGTCGCAAGCGCGTGCCCGGCCACGACTGGGCGATCGTCAAGCTTGCCATGCCCGGCCGCATCTTCGGCTTCGACGTCGATACCAGCTATTTTACCGGCAACTATCCGCCGCATTGCTCGATCGAGGCGGCTTTCGTCGAAGGCGGCGATCCGACCGATGCAACGGCGTGGACCGAAATCCTCGCGAAGTCGCCTCTGGGGCCAAGTGCACATCACTTCTTCGAAAATGCCCACAAGGAACAGATCTGGACGCATCTGCGCCTGCATATCTATCCCGATGGCGGCGTCGCGCGCCTGCGCGTCTACGGCTCGGCCTATTTCGACTGGTCGAAGGTCGGTGAAAGCGAGGAGGTTGACCTCGGTTATATCTTCAACGGCGCCAAGTCGCTTGCCTGGTCCGACGCCCATTACGGCCACCCCGACAAGATGCTTGGCCCCGGCCGCGGCATCAATATGGGCGACGGCTGGGAAACCAAGCGCCGTCGCGGCCCGGGTCACGACTGGGCTGTGATCCGCCTGGGCCACCCGGGCATAATCAAGCGCGTCATTGTCGATACGGCCTTCTTCAAAGGCAATTTCCCGGACTCCTGCGAGCTTCTCGGCGCTTATCGGCCCGATCTTGGTGATAGGCTGAGCCAAGCCGACATTGCGGCTTCGGAAAACTGGAAGCCGATTCTGAGCCGCACCAAACTGCAGATGGACCACATCCACGAATATGGCGGGAATGCCGTCGCCGATATCGGGCCGGTGACGCATGTCCGCATCGCGATGCATCCGGATGGCGGCATCATGCGGCTGCGGCTCATCGGGGTGAAGGGGTGAGTTCTTCCTTCTTTATCGCCGCTCGCCTATATTCGAGGCATCAGGAGTGATGCCTCGATGAAGTCATCGAAAGTGCTGGAAAATGACAGGCAGGCCAACCGCGTCGCCACGACGCGTTTCAACGGGGCGAAACCGCGTATCTTTGGTTCCGCCGCCCGCGGCGAGGAGGGGCTGCCCGGGACGACGCTATTCGATCTGCGCGGGTTGCTGAAGGAGTTGCAGGCGCCGATGTGCGGGACGGAAATCCACGTTCTGAAGCACGGCGATTTTCCCGGCCATGTCCGCAGCCGGGTCCTGCAGGAAGCCAAGTCTGTATGAGTATCGATCGGCTTCGAACCTATCTCGACGAGATGCAGCAGGTCGCATTCCAAACCGTCGATTTCGTCAAGGACATGAGCAAGGATGAATTTCTGAAGGATCTTGTGAGACAGCGCGCAGTTGGAATGAACCTACTGATGATCGCCGCTGCAACATCGCGCATCATGGAGGAATATCCCGAGTTTGCGGCGGAATTTTCCAACGTGCCCTGGCAAAAGATGCACGGGCTGAGGAACCGGATCGCTCACGGCTATATGAGCATGAACCTGGACACCGTTTGGGATACTGCGCAAACAGACATCCCCGATCTTCTCGATCAACTGCACGGGTTGCGTCACTGGCACGCCCAGGGTGAATGACTTTTGACAGAACTTCTCGACATCCAGCCTCTCACCAAAACTGCTTTCGCGCCGTTCGGCGACGTAATCGAGGCCGATCCGTCGACAATGCGATATATCAACGGTGGCACGACGGAACGCTTCCATGCGCTGGCCACGGCCGAGGCGGCAGGCGAGGGCGCACGCGTCATCATCAATCTCTTTCGCGGCCAGCCGCGCGTTTTTCCCTATGAGATCGGCATGATGGAGCGGCATCCTTTCGGCAGCCAGAGCTTCTCGCCGCTTTCCGGGCGGCCATTTCTGGTCGTGGTTTCGGAAGATCGGGATGGAGAGCCCGGCAGGCCGCAGGTGTTTCTCGCACGCGGCGACCAGGGCGTGAACTATCGCCGCAACGTCTGGCATCACCCACTGCTTGTCCTCGGCAAATCAAGCGACTTTCTCGTTGTCGACAGGGACGGTCCCGGCGACAATCTGCAAGAGCATTTCTTCGAAACCTCATACACGATAAGCGAGCCAGCTCTATGACCGGATTGACGACCCATGTTCTCGACACTGCCTCCGGTAAGCCTGCTGAAAGGCTGAGGATCGACCTTTTTCGCCTGGATGGGGATATCCGCCACCACATCAAGACGGTAGAGACCAATTCGGACGGCCGTGTCGAGGGCGGCGCGATCCTTTCCGGCGAGAATTTCCAGGCAGGAACCTACGAACTGCTGTTCCATGCCGGCGATTATCTGCGTGCGTTGGGCACGCCGCTGCCGCATCCGGCCTTTCTCGATCTCGTGCCGATCCGCTTCGGCATCGCCGATACCGAAGCCCATTATCACGTGCCGCTGCTGCTTTCGCCTTACGGCTATTCCACCTATCGCGGGAGTTAGCCGATGCGGTTTGCGGCGATCGCCGATATCCACGGTAATCATCTGGCTCTCGAGGCCGTGCTTGCCGATATCCGGGCACAAGACATTTCGGATATCGTCAATCTCGGCGATTGCTTCAGTAGCCCGCTGGAAGCAGGAAAGACCGCCCAACTGCTTCTCTCGCTCGCCCTTCCGACTGTGCGCGGCAACCACGACCGCTACCTGATCGAGCAGAAGCCGGAGTCCATGCATGTTTCCGATAAAGCTGCTTATCAGCAGCTTCTACCGCGTCATCTCGACTGGCTGCGATCTCTGCCGGCCGAACTCATCTACAAAGATGAAGCCTATCTCTGCCACGCGACCCCCAAGGATGACAATCTCTACTGGCTGGAATCGGTTTCGCCCGAGGGCCATGTATATCCGAAGCCGTTGAAAGAAATCGAGGCGTTGGCGGATGGGATCGATTTGCCTTTGATCCTGTGCGGCCACAGCCATATTTCGCGCCTTGTCCAGCTTCGCGATGGCCGCCTCATCGTCAATCCCGGCAGCGTCGGCTGCCCGGCTTACGACGATGACAAACCTTATCCGCACAAGATGGAGACCGGCCATCCGATGGCAAGCTACGCCATCCTGGAGAAATCCGCGTCCGGCTGGAGACCCTATTTCCGCACCGTGGCCTACAATCACATGGTTATGTCGAGAATTGCAAAAGCAAACGGCCGCCCCGACTGGGCGGCCGCGCTGGCAACGGGCTGGGTTGGATAGTCGTTTCTCGTGAATCGCATTCGGTGCGATCGGTGCGCCTGACTTCGCCTCGGTACATCCAAGATCTGCAGTAATGGCCTGTCGCCGTCGAAGTCTTGTTCCCTCATGAGCCCGTCCAGGATGATTTCTTTGGCCTGAAGGAAAGGACGTTCGGCGGTCTCTTCAGCCGGGATGGTGCCCGAACAAAGCGCGTGCCTCCCGGGAGGATCCTGTCGAACCCAAACCGCGAAGTATCCGTGGCGAGCTGGTTCACGAACAGACCCCAAGTCCTACCATTCAATCATACTCAAGCTATGGAGGATGATTTGCAGACCGAGAGCCGCCTGGGTAACCCCGAGCACCACCGCCAACACCTGAAGCGACGTTCCGATCCACCTTAGAATGGTTTCTGCGAAAATCATCGCCACCCAGTCCAGCGCCAGAACCACCAATACGATAGCGGCTACGGTGAGGCCTTCCGCTTGGCGGCCGCCCGCCAACGTCGCGAAAACGATTACCGCGGCAACACCATAGGGCGTTACAATTATCGGAAAGGCGAGGGGAGTAAGGGCGAGTTTCAGATCTGGCGGCTTGGCAGGCTCAGTCGATCGATCCGGTACGCTGGCCGACTGCTGTAAAATGGTTTGCAAGGCCACGAGAAACAAGATGATGCCTCCGGTCATTGCCAGGACAGGCAAAGAGATTTCGAAATTCTCAAGCATGGTGCGCCCAAGCAAGCCGGCGATTGCCAGGGCGGCAGCCGAAAAGAGGATCGCTCTCCTGGCTATCTGACGTCGAAAGCGGGGGTCGCAGTCGCGGATGATCGCCACGAAGGGCACCAGAATCTTGATTGGGCCGAGCATAAGAAAAAGCATGAAGAATGTTTTACGTGCGCCGAACTCCACCTCCGGCATGCCTGCACCAAGCGGTGATTGCGCAAGGGATTGCACGGGAAAACAGGCCACGACCATGGCCAGAGCAAGGATTAGGCAGGTCGCATGAGTATCGCGCGGGCGGGGCGTTTGCCGGTTAATTGACTGGCGCGAGCTAAAAAGGCCAGAGTAAGATAAGGGAGCCTCGGGAATGATGTTCCCCACATACGTCGTCATCGACCAGTCTCCAGCCAAGAGAGCGCTCTTTTGCTCGAAGGCGAAAGAGCCAGTGCCGCCCGGCGATCTATTGTAAGGCAGTTTCGGTTAGCTTGCGAAGCTCATTATGAGAAGTTCGGCGCCCGGACTTTGAACATGATTGCCAAAACGGACAGGTTCACAGCAAAGGCGTATGGAAAAGACCCGCGCATGGGACGACCACGGTCGCGGGATCCGGCCCGATTGGACGCCGATATGTCTGTTGAAACTTCACGCTCGCTGGGTGCTCCTCAATACTCTTGGCTATTAACCCATGAGTTGATTGCTTCGAGGACCGTCTACCTTGCTTGGAGGCCTCCGGTCAGGAAGTCAACGTGAACCCACCGTGAAAACCTGGCCCGGGCGAAGGCGGAACTCGCCAGTGGGCAACGAAATGGAAGTTGCGCGACAGATCGGCGGCGAGCGATACGGGTCACCGCTGGACGATGACCTGGGTTCCCGGCTGCACCATCTCGTAAAGCTCCTCGACGTCCTCGGGATACATCCGAAAGCAGCCGCTCGACGCGTTGGTGCCTATGGAAGAGGGATCGTTGGTACCGTGGATGCGTAATAGCCCGTCGGCCAGGTAAATCGCGCGGGTTCCAAGCGGATTGGCGGGGCCGGGCTTGACGACGGCGGGAAGCCTGGGGTTCTTCTGGCGCATGCTCGCCGTTGGCCGCCATTCGGGATGCTCTCGCTTCGACACCACCCGAGTTGATCCGTACCATTGCTTGCCTTCGCGGCCGACGGCGATGGGGTAAATGTACTGTTCACCCCATGGCGTCGTGTATATTAGCGTATGCTCGCGCGTAGCGATCAGGATGGTTCCCCTCGCGTTTCGTGTCTGTGGTTGCCTGCGCTCACGCAATGGTTCCCGATCACGAGGCATTGGCTCGTAGTCGAGCGGTGGCGGGTACGGGCTGTACGGGTCCTCGTAGCCATAGCCGTATTCGTCGTATCCGTCATATGGCCCATAAAATTGGGCTCGGGCCGGAATGACAGTCAGTAAAAGGGCCGCTGCAAGGAGAGCCAGCAATCTCATTTTTCGCGATCCGCCTGTTACAAAAGCCATGATTGGGCTGAATTCTATGGCGGCACTATGGCAGGCTCAGTCCTCGATTTTCCCGGTGATCGTTCGTCCCCAGGTCGAGACCCGCTGTGTTCTCGTTGGCTCACGAGACGAAGAATGTTGCACCTTATCCCGAGGTCTGTTTCCGACCTATAAGATCGGCTTCGAAGAGCTTCCAAGATGTTGACGACGTTTGGCGCGGGAGCCGTTTCCAACTTGCCGTTTGCTCATTCATCGCAGGCCTCAAAGCTTTCTTCTTCTCGGCAATGATCACATCAGGCTTTCCTGGATCGGGCCGGTCACCATGCTCGGCGACCACTTCTTCGTCCTCTGCTCGATAAGCTGCTTCGTGCCCGACCGGGTGGTCGGGCATCAGATAGTGCGGCTTCTTAAAGGCAAAAGATGCAGACCCATCTGCTCGATGACCGCAATTGGCGCTGTCAGGGGAGGTTATCGTCGCCTGTCGGCCCCCGGGCGGACTTCAGTTTGCAATCAGACCGCTGAAATTTGAGACGCGGCTACCGCTCCGCCAAGCAAGAAGTAGCGTTTCCACGTTCGCATCAGCACCATCCGTAGATTGCAACTCGACATCATATGTCTTGCCGATGTGTATTGTCTCGAAATCCCGCTTGGCGCTGCCTACCGTCCTGTCGCCTCGCGCGGTTTCGCGTTCAATCAAAAGTTCGAGCGGGCAATGTACAGCGACGAAGAAAACGTCGTGACTTGCGAGGAGGTCAGAAAGTGTTTCTAGCCATCCGTCAGTATCCAGAATGTGCTCAAGAATAAGATTGTTACCGGCGTCTGCAAAGGCTTTCAGGGAACCATGGAAGCCATCGAAGAAGGCGGCTCGGGAGTCGGCCCAGCGGAAGTCGCCGTTCTTGAACCGCTCTGTTGGAAGCATACCTGCGTCACGCAGATGATCGATCGATATGTGCCAGAACGGTTTCTCGATGCGTTCCTGAAGAGCTTTTGCAATGGTGGACTTGCCGCTGCTCGAAGCCCCATGCAGAAAGATCACGTGTGCCATCCAACACCTCCAGTTTGCGACGCGCTTTAACTCAGCCACATGACATACCAACGAATGCTTTGCGCGAAATTTATCATCGGGTTGGTAATTCTAAGTCCTTGGACTTACTGCTATCCAACGACGAAATTGACCAATCGCCCGGGAACCACGATCTCTTTGATAATTATTTTTCTTTCCAGCAGCGTCATCACCTCGGGTTTTGATCGCGCTGCCGTGAGCAGCTCGTCACTGAGCCCGGCGGCGGCTCTGAAGCGATGCCGTACCTTGCCATTGATCTGCACCACGTATTCCTGGGTCTCGTCCTGGATCAGTGCGGCGTCGAAGCTCGGCCAAGTAACGAATGCCAGCGTTCCGACGTTGCCGAGCTTGCCCCACAACTCCTCTGCAATGTGAGGAGCGAAGGGCGAGAGCAGCAACACGAACGTCTCCACGATCTCGCGCGGGCGCACGATCTCCGCTGTAAGAGCATTCGCCATCTCCATCAGCCGGGCAACGGCGGTATTGAAGCGCATGGCTTCGATATCCTCGGTGACGGATTTCACCGTTTGGTGACGCAGGCGAAGAATGTTCGCGTCTGGCGCTTCGTCCCGCAGGGCCGGGTGCAATGCGTCGGTCTCGTCACAAACGATGCGCCAGGCGCGATCCAGAAACCGGCGCACGCCATTGACACCTGCCGTCTGCCAGGGCTTGGTCGCATCCAGGGGTCCCATGAACATCTCGTAAAGCCGCACCGCGTCGGCACCGAATTCGTCGACGACATCGTCTGGATTGACGACGTTCAGGCGAGACTTGGACATCTTCTCGACCGCGCGATGCACCTCAACCGATCCGGCGAACCATCGACCGTCCTGTTCAACGACGGCAGATGGCTCGTAATACCGGCCCGCCGCGTCCCGGTAGGAATGGGCAAGGATCATGCCCTGGTTGAACAGCCGCTGGAACGGCTCCTCGGTCGAAACGACCCCAATGTCATGCAGAACTTTGTGCCAGAATCGGGCATAGAGCAGATGCAGCACTGCATGTTCGGCTCCGCCCACATAGAGATCGACCGGCATCCAATAGCGCTCGGCCTCCTTCGCAACAAGCTCGCGCTCGTTATGGGGATCGAGGAAGCGCAGATAATACCAGCAGGAACCTGCCCATTGCGGCATCGTATTTGTCTCACGCCATGCCGCAATGTCGGTGCCGGGTACAGTTGTGAGCACCCAGTCCTTTGCCCGGGCGAGCGGCGGTTCACCGTCGGGCGTGGGTGCGTAGTCATCCAGTTGTGGCGGCAACAGCGGCAGACTCTCCTCCGGCAGAGGCATCACCGAACCATCCTCCAGATGCAGCATCGGAATTGGTTCGCCCCAGTAGCGCTGACGGGAGAAGAGCCAGTCGCGCAGGCGATACGTGACCTTGGCGCTGCCGACTCTGTTTTCCTGCAGCCAAGCAATCATGACCTGTTTTGCCTCTTCCGAACTCATACCGTTGAGAAAGCCGGAATTCACCATCGGCCCATCACCCTCATAAGCAGCCTGTTCGATATCCTCTTTGCTCTCGATCACGCGAATGATCGGCAGACCATGGATACGAGCAAAGGCGTGATCACGCGTGTCGTGGGCTGGCACCGCCATCAATGCACCAGTGCCATAGCTACCCAGCACGTAATCAGCGACCCAGATCGGCAGGCGGGCTCTGGTAGCGGGATTGATCGCGTAGGCACCCGTGAAGACACCTGTTTTCTCACGACCAGCGTCGACCCGCTCCGTCTCCTGCAGCGCCTCCGCCTGGGCGACATAGGCGGCCACCGCCGCGCGAGCCTCTGGCATGGTTATGGTGGCCAGCAAGGGGTGCTCCGGAGCGAGCACGATGTAGGTTGCACCGAACAGGGTCTCGGGACGGGTCGTGAAGGTGATTATCTTCCCGTTGCCATCGTGGACAGGAAACCCGATCTCGGCTCCCTCTGATCGTCCGATCCAGTTGCGCTGCATGGCCTTCAGGCTTTCCGGCCAGTCGAGACGATCCAGGCCTTGCAGCAGCCGGTCCGCATAAGCCGTGATGCGCAACATCCATTGACGCATCATGCGACGGACGACTGGATCGCCGGTCTCGACGTAACGTCCGTCCTTAACCTCCTCGTCGGCGAGCACGGCATTTTGGGCGGGGCACCAGTTGACCGCCACCTCGGCTTGGTAAGCGAGGCCGCGCTCGAACAGCTTCAGGAATATCCACTGCGTCCAGCGCACGTAGCTTGCATCGGTCGTCGCAAGCTCGCGGCTCCAGTCATAGGAAAAGCCCAGTCGCTGCACCTGGCCGCGAAATGTCTCGATGTTGCGCTTGGTCGTGATAGCGGGGTGGACGCCTGTGCGCATGGCGTGGCGCTCAGCGGGCAGCCCGAAACTGTCCCACCCCATCGGGTGCAGCACATTGAAGCCCCTCATGCGCTTGTAGCGGCACAGAATGTCCGTGGCCGTGTAGCCCAGAGGGTGACCGACATGCAGACCCGCACCGGAAGGGTAGGGGAACATGTCGAGCGCGTAGAATTTCGGTCTGGCGGGATCGATCTCGGCACGAAAGGTATCGTGCGCGGCCCAATAGGCCTGCCATTTGGGCTCAATCGCCCGTGGATCATAAGGCATGCACCGCTCCTCACACCTGCCAACGGTGGCGATGTGTTCTGATAATCGGGATTTATTGGGTTTCGGGAGCAGTTACGGCCGCCGGTGCTCCGGTGATCTCCGGCAGCCGCCACTAAGTCGATGTGCACAGGAGTTTGCAATGCGCAGCGTCAGGCCGTGACGGGCGGCAAATGCACGGTACGAAGGCTGCGTCGATTTGGTGGCCATGGATGACAACTCACGTAAGGAATCTAACGGTAACAACAGAATTGGCCCGGCTCCAATCAGGAGGCCGGGGTGATAAGTCGCGCGTCGAGCTTGCGGACGCCTGTTGCTGCAAAAGCCGTAGTCATCGTGATTAAGAATGCCTGATGTTGTGGCGACCGCAAGGTTTTTTGTAGTCGAGTACCAATACGCTGCCCATCATCCTTTCATCAGCGAGTTCTTGGGCGAGCGTTTTCAAAAAATTCGATGGCGAGACGCGCCACTTCATCATGCAACGTCCGTCGGTCGAGCCCGTCTGCCATTTCGAAATCTGGGATCAATCGCAGGCCTTGCGCTGTCGGCTCCGAGAGGAAATCGTAGTGATCGACGCCTCCTTTGAGGATACTGAATTTGCTGTTCGCTACATGCCTATGGAGCCACGCGCCGAATTCGGCTGCAGGGGCAGTCTTGTCCGCATCTCCTGATACAACATGGATGGGTCTGGAGATCGAACGCAAACTGTCGTGCGAAAATCCCAGCACCGATCTGGCCGGTGCAAGAACGAGGGCGGCCTTAACCCGATCATCCCTGAAGTCATCGCGCCTGCGGTTCCATGACGTTCTGAAAGCTTCATTCTCTTGAATGAGGCGAGGAAGATGGTCAGCCACGTCAGGAAATTCCCGCGGTCCCCGAATTGGGCTTTTCACCGGATTTTCCGGTTCGAACTGCGAGTACAAGACACGTGCCCCCGCAATCAGCATTGCCGTGTAGGCACCGGCCGAAAACCCTGCGACGAAAGCGCAATCGGTAACCTGGCCGCCAAGCTTCGCACGCCAGGTCCGATCATCTAGCAGCGCTGTGAGGTCAGCGGCTCGCTCCCAAAGGCAGAGGTAGCCTTCCGGGCGGTATGTTTCGATGCCCGTGTGTCCGTGATGATTTACAGCCAGAGCGACGAAGCCGCTTTTCGCGAGGCGATGCGCCAGCCATTCAAGGCCGAAGGTGACGCCGCCACTGCCGTGCGACAGCAGGACGAGAGGATGAGGCTTCCCGGCATTCTTCAGCGCGGCATCCGGAGCGATGGGATGCAGCCGGAAAATCGGATGTTCACTCGCAAGCACTTCGTTGGCGCTATCGACGGCCGGATACCACATAGTCCAGGAGAGCGGACGAGGGCCGTCGCCGGTCCAGTTCGTCCTGGTGTGGTCGAATGAGAGCCCTTCCGTGAAACCGACCGGCATTAGGTCTCCTGTGCAACGATCGAGTTCCCGTCCATCTTAGGCGCTCTTCTTAACCGGCATCTGGAGCAAATTCTGTAACCGGAGATTTACCAGCTTGCAATCAGAGGGGTGTCCGTCGAGAGTTGCGGAGCTGAGGCGCGTGTGGAGGGAACGATGCGATGATCACATTTCCTAGGTTCGCCGTCTGTTTAGTGGGAATAGTCTTTTTTACTTTGACTGCTACCTCGACGGCGTGCCGCCGCAAGCGAGGCCGCATAGGACCCAGCGCATTTCAAGCGAGATTGGTGACGCCGCCATTATGCCGGCCCTGCTCCATGGTACGGCAGGTAACGGCAAGGTCACATCAGCTAGGTCGTTCCGCCCGGATCATAAGCACGAACGCCGCAAAATCACGCCATCTGGCGAAACGAGGCGCGGCCATGCACGCCTCCGGCGTCGGTTGTGGCTCGCGGACTTCAACAATCCGAAAGCCTGCCCGGGCGACACCATTGAGATATTCACTGAGCGTGCGGGGAAAGCGGGGCACCTCAAACAGCACTACGTCCTCATCGCTCGGCCGGTCACCAAAGCGCCAAGTCTCAACAAAATCGGTTTGTTCGAAATAGCGGGCAACGACCAACCCAGTAGGCTTTGCTTTAACATCCTTCTGCCACCGTAACCCCGGGGTAATAAAACAAGGGTGCAGAACGCTGAACGCGATGAATCCGCCAGGCCGCAGGAGCCTGAAGGCCTCCCGCATCGCTGCTGAAAAATCAGGACCGTCCATCAGGGCCATGGTAGAGACGACGGCATCGAACGAGGCATCCTCGAAACCGGTGTTCTGGGTGTAGGATGCAACCGCGTACCGGACACCGAGTGGAAGGCGGTGTTCAGCCTCACGTGCATGGCCAATCATCTTCTCGGAAAGATCGATGCCGGTCATTCGTGCACCCATCTCGGCGAACCGCCTGGTGTTGGAGCCTTCACCGCAGCCGAAATCGATGATGTCTAATCCGGCGATGCTTGGCAGAAAGGCTTGAAACGCCGGGAAGGTGAATAGCTCGCGGTAAGTGTCATAGCCGTTCCGGACATCATATGCCCATTGATCGGCATTGTCGTTCCAGCGGGCAGCGACTTCGGTTTCAGATACCTGGGTCATTCTGTGCTCCTTCTGGAAATTCGATTGCGTGAATGTACCTGATTTGAACGAGCTATCCAGCGGTGTCTGAGACGCAGCGACATGGTGGCTTCGTCACGTGATGCCCCGAGCTGTCGCGACGACACTGTTCAAAAATCGGCCTTTGCCCTTGTATAGCCATCGCCGTCATAGGCATATTTTCCGGAGAGTTTTTGTTTGAGCTCCGAATATTCCGCCGCGATCAGCGGATGCGCAATCAGGTAGTCTCGAAAAATTATGCGCTTCTGATGCGTTTCGTTTCCCTGCGGCAGTAAATAGATCCGCCGTATGGGCTTCGTCGATCTCATCATGAATGCGTAAACGTCCCGCTCGTAGCGATTCCCACGGTTCTCATAACCTGCGCCCTCCATGGTGTTGATGGCCGCCAACACACGTTCAGGACGTGGCATTGTGACGTCAATGTCGATCAGGGGCTTTGCCGAAAGGCCGGGAACTCGCGCTCTCATCTAAAATAGCCACGCCGCAAGGCTGGTGCCAATAGGAGGCCACTTGCCTATTGTCGCAATCGATCATGTCCAAGTCGCCATGTCCTTCGGCGAAGAAGCCGCTCCTCGCCGATTTTACGTGGAGGCTTTTGGACTGGCGGAAGTTCCAAAGCCCGATCAACTCGCGGCGAGGGGTGGCTGCTGGTAAGGCCACGGTATGAGGGTTGATACCGACTTGTATGCGGAGGTCAGCCAGCCGTGGCCGATGACGTTCTTCGGCAACTCCGCCAGGGAGCGACCGGTAGATGACTTCGCTCGATGCCGAGCTAATTCTTGTGCCGAGGCTCAAAACCGTGTCGGAGTGGCTCAGCCGCCATGGTGACAGCGATCCCGGGATTCGTGACTCTTCTGAGCAGGCGTCTCAGATGCGCTACTGCCGCCCGGCGATAATTGAGGAGTTGACGTCGTTGATGTCGCGTTTGCCGCAGAGCGCCATGGTGATGTCCATCTCCTTGCGGAGGATGCCGAGCGCCAGTGTCACGCCTTCTTTGCCCATGGCGCCGAGGCCGTAGAGGAAGGGCCGGCCGATATAAGTGCCCTTGGCGCCGAGCGCCACGGCCTTCAGCACGTCCTGGCCGGAGCGGATGCCGCCGTCGAGATGGATCTCGATTTTATCTCCGACGGCATCGACGATCTGAGGGAGCATGCTGATCGAGGAAGGGGCGCCGTCGAGTTGGCGGCCGCCATGATTGGAGACGACGATTGCGTCGGCGCCGGTCTGGGCTGCGGCCTTCGCGTCCTCGACATCGAGAACGCCCTTGATGATCAAGGGGCCGCCCCATTTTTCCTTGATCCAGGTGACGTCGGCCCAGGAGAGCTGCGGATCGAACTGCTCCGCCGTCCAGGAAGACAGCGAGGAGAGGTCGGAAACATTCTTGGCGTGACCGACGATGTTGCCGAAGGTGCGGTGCTTCGTCTTCAGCATGTCAAGGCACCAGAAGGGGCGCGTTGCCATTTGCCATATGTGCTTCGGCGTGAATTTCGGCGGGGCGGAGAGGCCATTGCGCAAGTCTTTATGCCGCTGACCGAGGATCTGCAGGTCAGCCGTCAGGACCAGTGCCGAGCACTTGGCCGCCTTGGCGCGGTTGATGAGGTCCATGACGAAGTCCTTGTCCTTCATCACATAGAGCTGGAACCAGAACGGCCGCGTCGTTACGGCGGCGACATCCTCGATCGAGCAGATGCTCATGGTCGAGAGCGTGAAGGGAACGCCGAATTCCTCGGCCGCGCGGGCAGCCAGCATCTCGCCGTCGGCGTGCTGCATGCCCGTCAAGCCGGTTGGCGCAAGCGCCACCGGCATCGAGACTTTCTGACCGATCATCGTCGTTTCCAGCGTGCGGTTCGTCATGTCGACGAGTACGCGCTGGCGCAGCTTGATCTTGGCGTAGTCGCTCTCATTCGCTTGATAAGTCGACTCCGTCCAGGCGCCGGAATCCGCATAGTCGAAGAACATTTTCGGCACGCGCCGTTGGGCGAGTTGCTTGAGATCAGCGATGGTGAGAGGAGTGGCCATGGACTAGACTTTCACATCTGGATAGTGCCGTGGCCCTTACCATGATTTTCAAGCTGTTGGGTAACTCTTTCGTCGCCTACGGAACAAGAATAAGACTGCCCGCAGCACGTCCTTCTTCGAGGATTTGCTGCGCCTTAGCGGCGTCGGGCAAAGCATATTCTCCGGCAATCGTTGCGGTGACGCCGGAACGCATAATCTCGACCACGGCTTTGGCCGCCCTCGTGTAGTTGTCGAGGTCGGCGACATAGGCGATGACGCTCGGATGAGCGAGAGATTTCCCCGGGCGCAGCTCCTCGACGGCGACAGGCGGTATCGGGCCGCCGGCCTGACCGATTGTCGCGGCGACGCCGAATGGCCGCAAGCATTGAATGGTCTTGGACAGCATGCTGCCGCCGATGCCGTCATAGGCGGCATGAACGCCGCAGCCTCCAGTCAGCCGCTTCACTTCTCCAACGACATCTGCATCGCGCCCGATGATCAGGTGGTCGGCGCCATGCTTGCGGGCGAGCACTGCCTTTTGCGCCGAACTGACGGTCCCGATGACTGTTGCTCCGAGATGCTTTGCCCATTGCACTAAAATGGAGCCGAGCCCGCCGGCTGCTGAATGCACGAGAACGATCGCGTCGGGGCCGACCTTGTAGGTCTGCGTCAGCAGCATGTAGGCAGTCATGCCCTTCAGCATCGAGGCCGCGGCGAGGCGTGATGGAATCTCGTCCGGAAGGCGGATGGCGCGCGCGGCGGGGAGCAGGCGCGTTGCGGCATAGGCGCCGGGCGTGCCGGCATAGGCAACGCGGTCACCCGGTTTCAGTTCGACGGCGCCGGTACCAACAGCCTCTACGATCCCCGCGCCCTCGACGCCTAGGACTGCCGGATAGGCCGTCAAGGGATAGATGCCCTTCCGATGGTAGATATCGACGAAATTCATGCCGATCGCTTCGTGCCTGATGCGGATCTCGTCGGGACCAGGCTGCTGCGGCGTGTGCTCCATGACCTGCAGTTGCTCTATGCCGCCCGGCGCCTGAAGTGTAACGATCTTGTCCATGACTTTGCTCCGATTTGCTCGCGGCAATCATGACCGATGGCTTGTTGATCGGAAATTCCCTATTCTTTGTCAGTTGATGGGAAAAAATGAACAATGTTCGATTGGGACAATCTTCGCTATTTTGCCGCCCTGGCGCAGTCTGGAACTTTGCTCGGGGCTGCCCGATCGCTCGACGTGGAACATGCGACGGTTGCCCGCCGCGTCGCCGGCCTGGAGGCGCAGATAGGCGTGAAGCTCGTCGACCGGCGGGGGCGACGCATCTCGCTGACGGCAGAGGGGCAACGGGTCGCGGCGATGGCCGAGCGAATGGCTGAGGAGGCGCGGGCGATCGAACGCGTGAGCCTTGCTGCCGGAAACAGGCTTGCCGGCGATGTCAAGATAAGTGCACCGCCGACGGCTGCGGCCGCGCTGCTTGCGGGGCCGCTCGTCGAGCTCCGGCGCAATCATCCGGACATCGGCATAACGATTGTCGGCGAGACGCGATACGCCTCGCTGGACCGGCGGGAGGCGGACATCGCGGTTCGCATGACGAAGCCGGAACAGGGCGACTTTATCGTCAGCAAGCTCGGCGACGTGACTTTTGGCTTCTATGCGGCGCCAGCTTATCTGGCTTCCGTGCCGGAAAAGGACTGGAACTTCATCGCCTACGACGAAACGATGTCGAGCTCGCCGCAGTCAACTCGGCTGCTCGAGGTGGCGAATGGCCGAAAACAATCCATCAGGGCCAGGACCCTCGAGTTCCAGCTCTCCGCCGCGAGAGCCGGCGGCGGTGTCGCCCTCCTGCCAAATTTCCTTCTTGTCGGCTTGGATGACCTCGTCGAGGCCGTCCGGGAGCCCAAGCCGCTCACGCGCGAAGTCTGGCTTGTGGTTCACTCTGACATCAGGAATGTCCCGGTCATCCGCGCAGTGATTGAGGCTTTGAAGCAAAGCTGGTCTTATTGATATCCATGCCGCCCTTGTTGGCATCGATCGGCTGGAACAAATGTTAGCTCGTGGGGGCGGTGGATCATGACAAGCGAAAGGGATCGCCTGCGATCGAGAATTTCCGCCACGCGTTCGGAGCGTCCAACAGCGGTTGTGGGCCAAGCTTCCTGCTGTTGCATGCGGAATGGAAGGGCAGCGATTCGGTCGGGTAACGCGCCTCATAAGACAGTGAGATTGCTTTTCGCTGCTTCGCCCGCCACATAAGTCTCCGCGACCGCCCGGTCGTCCCCCATCGTCTGCAGCAGGAAGAGTTCGTCCGGCAGCGTCCTCACCACGTCCATCTTCAATGCCATGGCAGGCGTTGCCGCGGCGTTGAGGACGACGAGATCGGCGTCCGTGCCTTCCTCCAGGGTGCCTATGCTATCGGCGAGCGAGAGCGCCTCGGCGTTGCCGAGCGTCATGTAATAATAGCTTTCGAGCGGGTTGAGCCGCTCGCCGAGGAGCTGCTGGATCTTATAGGCTTCGTCCATGGTGCGCAGCATCGAAAAGCTGGAGCCGCCGCCGATGTCGGTGGCAACGCCGATCCTGACGGGTTTTTCGCGGCGCGCCAGTGCCCTCAACGGAAAGAGGCCCGAGCCGAGGAACAGGTTCGAGGTCGGACAATGGACTGCAACCGAACCGGCTTCGCTCATGGCATCTGCCTCGCGTTCGGAAAGGTGAATGCAGTGGCCGAAGAGGCTCTTAGGGCCCAGCAGGCCGTAGCGGGCGTAGATATCGGTATAGTCGATCGCGTCCGGATAGAGCTCGCAGGCCAAAGAGATCTCGTCGTGGTTTTCCGAAAGATGCGTCTGGATGTGCAGGTCCGGAAATTCGTGGGCGAGGGCCTGGGACGCCTCCATCTGCTGAGGCGTCGAGGTTATGGCGAAGCGCGGCGTGATGGCAACGTGGTTTCGGCCCTTGCCGTGCCAGTCGGCAATCACCTGGCGCGTTTCGTCATAGCCCATCTCGGGTGTGTCGAGCAGGCCCTGGGGCGCATTGCGATCCATCATCACCTTGCCGCCGACCATGCGCATGTTGCGGCGCATGGCTTCCGAGAAGTAGGCGTCGGCGGAGGACTTATGGACGGAGCAATAGGCGGCAGCCGTCGTCGTGCCGTGGCGGGCCAGTTCGTCGTAGAAATGCGTCGCGATCTTTTCAGCATGCGCAGTTTCGACGAAGCGGCATTCTTCCGGGAAGGTGTAGGTGTTCAGCCATTCGAGCAGGTTGGCTGCGTAGGAGGCGATCACCTGCATCTGCGGAAAATGCAGATGCGTGTCGATGAAGCCCGGCATAATCAGATATGGGCGATGGTCGATCTCGACCGCATCTGCCGGTGCCTTCTTCCTGATGTCAAAATAGGCCCCGATCGCCGTGATCTTGCCTTCCTCGATCAACAGGCCGCCGTCGCTCTCGTAGCGGTAGCTGTCCGTATCGGTGAGGCTGAGGGGCGCGCGCCTAAACGAGAGCAGCCGCCCGCGCAGGAGTTTCTTCGTCATTGCTGTTTGCCTTCGACTGCGCTTTCGAACCACGCGACGAGCAGCTTTCGCTCGTCCGACGTGATCTCCGTCACGTTGCCGGGCGGCATGGCATGGCTGCGGCCTGCCTGTATATAGATTTCACGTGCATGGGCAGCGATTTGCGCGTCGTTTTCGAAGATGACCCCGTTCGGGGGTCGGGCAATGCCCTCGTAGACCGGTTCGGCGGCATGGCACATCGCACAGCGTGTGCCGATCAGCTCCTTGACCGCACGGAAGTGGGGATCACCCGCAAACTGCTGGAAGGCCGGCGCGACGGCAGCCGTTTCGCTGCCACCGGTCAGCACCCTAGGCACCGTCGAAAGCCACATGATGAGGATGAAAAGGACGACAGACACGAGCCAGGTCCAGGTCGGGCGCCCCTTGCGTGCGTGTGTCGTGTTGAACCAGTGGCGGATGGTGACGCCCATCAGGAAGACGAGGGCTGCGATCACCCAGTTGAAGGCGGTGCCGAAGGCCAGCGGATAGTGGTTCGACAGCATGAAGAAGATGACCGGCAGCGTCAGATAGTTGTTGTGTAGCGAGCGCTGCTTGGCGACAACGCCATATTTCGGATCCGGCGTGCGTCCGGCGATAAGGTCGGCGACGACGATCTTCTGGTTCGGGATGATGATCAAGAAGACGTTGGCCGACATGATCGTCGCGGTGAAGGCGCCGAGATGCAGGAAGGCGGCGCGGCCGGTGAAGAGCTGCGTATAGCCCCAGGCCATGAAGACGATGACGCCATAGAGCACCGCCATCAGTCCCCAGGTGTTTTTGCCGAGCAGCGACTTGCAGAGCAGGTCGTAGACGATCCAGCCGATGGCCAGCGAGGCGAGCGAGATCAGGATCGCCACAGGCGCGCTGATGTCGAGTATATGGCGGTCAATGAGGAAGAGGTCGGCTCCGCCATAGTAGACGATGCAGAGCATCAGGAAGCCGGAGAGCCAGGTGAAGTAGCTTTCGTATTTGAACCAGGTCAGATGCTCCGGCATCTGGGCCGGCGCCACCAGATACTTCTGGATCTGATAGAAGCCGCCGCCATGCACCTGCCATTCCTCGCCATAGGCGCCAGGCGGAAGATGAGGACGCTTCACCAGCCCGAGATCAAGCGCGATGAAATAGAAGGACGAGCCGATCCAGGCGATCGCGGTGATGACGTGAAACCAGCGTGTCGCAAAAGCAAGCCACTCCCACGCTATGGCGTATTCATACATTCAGTTCCCCTGTCTTCCTCCGACTCGCCACATTGCAGAAAGTTGATGCGGGAGGGAAGGGGAAAGACGTCAGCCGCCTGCTTTGCCGCGGAGCATGTGGAGGCAATCGTTGCCCTCGATTGTTGTAACGGCAGCGGATTTGCCGTGGGCACAATTCATTGCTTTGAAATTTCCTGGCAGTTCAGTCGCTGATCCGCAGCCGGGGCTCGTGATCGGCCGAGCGTCTCGAACGGATAACATCGATCTTCGACTCCTGGAGAAGGACGATTGCCCGCTGCCGTCGTCACCCAGGTGTCCGGTGACGACGGGTTGTCCATTCGTATGGTCACGACCAGTCACCATTTCGTGAAGTCCGTCTTTGATCAGAACCAGGACCACAAACGTAGCCAAACTGCCCTGCGATGTCAGATCGACGGAGTGTGGCTCACCAGGTCGAAGTCCCTGAAAAATCGACGGTATCTTAATACTCAGTACGCCCCGGTCGCGACTAAGGCTGCCGCCGAGAGCACTGGAATTGCCGCGACGTATTTCCACACGACAAGCCTCAATTCGGTCTCCGTCAGCATGGATTATGTGACCCGTGAGGTCATTGAAGTTGCGGGCTGTCTGCAGCAGCACGTATGGTTTGAATATATTGCACCGCAACATTTAGTGATCCTTGAAATGTCACGACTCGGTTACAATTACCATTATGGGCCGCCAGGATGAGGTGGAAACCGCATTGAGGCGGCGCATTCATCGACGGAGAAGATGCCCATGCGCAGCATTCTGGCAGGTGTGATGATTGCGTTCGCGTCGAGTGTAAGTGCCCACGACGCGCCAGCAGGTTGGTCTTACGAACCCTTCTGTTGCAACGGCGACAACCATACTGGCGATTGCCAGATGATCCCTTCGAAAAGCGTCAAGGTGACGCCCAGAGGGTATCGGGTGACGCTGTTGCCGGGCGACCACCGGCTGGTGACGCGGGCGCATGTATTCATGCTGCCGATGACGAAGGCGATGCAATCGGGCGACGGTGAATATCACCTCTGCCTGTTCCCGAACGAGGACACGCCGCGCTGCTTTTACGCGCCGGAAATGGGCTATTGAACGCAATTCATAGAGCTTGCGCGTCCATCTCGCCGATGATCCAGTTCCGGAAGGCTCGGATCTTCGGCACATTTCTTCGGCTTTCCGGATAGGCGAGCCAGTAGTCGGCGCCGTCGTAGCAGACGAGGTCGAAGGGCTGGCACAGCCGGCCGGCGGCAAGATCGTCCGAATAAAATTCCGGCGTCAGGATCGCAACGCCTTGACCGGCAATTGCGGCACTTGCTTCAAAGGACTGCGCACCGAGCCTTGAACGGGGACGACCGGAAAGATCGGGATTTTCTACGCCAGCCTCGGTGAACCACTGCAGCCACCAAGGGTCTCCGGCATCGATCAGCCGCAGCTTCAGCAGGTCGGCCGGTGAATGGATGCCGCCGATCGACTGAGCCAATGCGGGTGCCAGCATCGGCGTAAACATCACCTTCATCAGCATATGGGAACGCAGGCCCGGCCAGTTGCCTTTGCCGCTGCGAATTGCAAGGTCGGCAGCCTCGCGGGAAAAATCGATCAGCGTGTCTGACGTTTTCAATCTTACGGCAATGCTCGGATATTTCAGGTGGAACGATCCGATATGTCTCGCCAGCCACTGCGCCGCAAAGGTCGGGGTCGAGTGGATAAGCAGCATTTCTTCTGCTGCGGCGCTGACGGAGGCAACCGCTTCGCTCAGGATGGCAAAACCTTCCGTCACCCTCGGCGCCAGCCGTTCGCCGGTATCCGTCAGGCTGATCTGGCGCGGGCGGCGCAGGAAGAGCGGCTCGCCGATATTCTCCTCCAGTAGCTTTACCTGATAACTCACAGCCGTCTGCGTCATGCCGAGCTCTTCGCCCGCCTTGGTGAAGCTGCCGAGCCGCGCCACGGCCTCAAAGACGCGCAGCGCATTCAGCGGGAACTGTTTCGACAGCTTCATGGATAAGTTCTCTTTATGCACCTAGACGGTTGTTCAATTGGAATTGCAGCATTTTCAGCGGCAATCTGCAAGTCATAGCATCAGTTGAACAAAGGTGATGTCATGGATTGCCATGCTGTCGAAGAAAGCACAAATCTCGTCAATCTCTCGCTTGTGTCCCTTATTTCAGGCGTAGCAGGCTGGGCGTATGGCAAGGTATTCCACCCGTCGAGGCTCGATCTTGACCGCATTCCGGATCGAATGAAGCGCGATCTTGGCTTCCTGGACGGGCGCGATCCCCGTTACGAGAGCGATTTCTGCCGATAGGCGGAAAGCGCCGTCAGTATTTCGGCAGCGGTCATGGCGGCGATCACTTCCGGCCGCTTGTCCCTGACCGCCAAGCCGCCGATCGGCAGGGTGAGGCGGTCGAGAAAGTTGCGCTCGCCGCCTTCGCGCGAAAGCCAGCTTGCAAAGGTCGCCCGTTTCGTGGCCGAGCCGATCATGCCGATATAGGCAAGATCGGTTCTCGAAAGCGCCTCGCGGGCGATCAGAAAGTCCAGCGCATGGTCGTGCGTCAGGATGACGACGGCGGAGCCCGCGGGAATCTCCTTCAGCAGTGCTTCCGGTATCGGCGTAAGGCGCGTCTTTGTCTCCGGCGGCAGATTCGCAAGTTCTTGCTTGCGCGTCTCGACCACTGTCACCAAGAGCGGCAGCGGCGCAAGTGCGGCCGCAAGCCCATGCCCGACATGGCCTGCGCCGAAAATATAGACCTCCGGCATGCCCGCCGCTTCTTCGGCCTGGCGTTCTTTCAGCTCCTTCATCAGGTCATCCGTCACCCGCCGGAACCGCAACTCGGCACGCCCGCCGCAGCATTGCCCGATCTCCGGCCCGAGCGGAATTTCCAGGGTCGCCCTGCCGCTGCCCCTAAGCAGGTCTCGTGCATTGCGGATGGCCATGAACTCCAACTGTCCGCCGCCGATCGTGCCCCAGGTGGCATTTTCCGCGACGAGCATGAAGGTGCCGGCTTCGCGAGGCGTGGAGCCTCGGGTTTCGACAATGTCGATGAGGATGATGGCAGGGTGAACGGACGCGAAGGAGAGGAAAGAGGACGTCATGGCGCGAAGGCACCCCGCTTTGTCCCTGACACTTCCCGCAAAGAAGGGAAGATTGATATGACGCGCGCTTGCCGCAAACCAACGGGCGCATTACCAATGCCTGCCGATTGCACGGAGCCGGGGCTTCTTGGCGATCTCTCCCATTGTGGGAGAGATGGCCCGCAAGACAAGGCGGGATAAAGCCTGCGCCCCCGCTCATTCACCTTGGCTTGAGGCATCAGGAAGCCGGCCACTCTTCACACCCGCTTCATCCGCTCCACCGCCATCAGGACCCGCTCCGGCGTCGCCGGGGCGTCGAGCCGTGGGCAGACCTTGTAGTCGGCGACGCTGGCCACCGCCATCGAGAGTGCTTCGAGCACGGAGATCGCCAGCATGAGCGGCGGTTCCCCGACGGCCTTCGAGCGACCGATGGTGGGCTCGGCGTTCTCCGACCAATCGACGAGACGGACGTCAAAGACCTTCGGCCGGTCGGAGGCAAGGGGGATCTTATAGGTCGAGGGGGCATGGGTGCGCAGCCGGCCCTTTTCGTCCCACCACAGTTCTTCCGTCGTCAGCCAGCCCATCCCCTGCACGAAGCCACCTTCCACTTGGCCGATGTCGATCGCCGGGTTCAGCGAGCGGCCGACGTCGTGCAGGATATCGGTGCGGTCGATAAGGTACTCGCCGGTCAATGTGTCGATCGACACTTCGCTGCATGCGGCGCCATAGGCGAAATAATAAAATGGCGTGCCGCGCCCTGCTGCACGATCCCAGTGGATTTTCGGAGTCTTGTAGAAGCCCGCTGCCGACAGCTGCACGCGGGCGAAATAGGCCTGTTTGATGAAATCGGGGAAGGGTACTTCCGTCTCGCCGACGCGCACCCGGTTCGGCAGGAAGACGATTTCCGCCGGATCGACGCTCCATTTGTCTGCGGCGAAGGCAACAAGGCGTTCCTTGATCTGCCGCGCAGCGTCATAGGCGGCCATGCCGTTCAGGTCGGAACCCGAGGAGGCGGCGGTCGCCGACGTGTTCGGAACCTTGCCGGTGGTCGTTGCGGTGATCTTCACGCGGTCGATGTCGACCTGGAAGCTGTCGGACAGAACCTGCGCCACCTTGGTATAAAGGCCCTGGCCCATCTCGGTGCCGCCGTGGTTCAGATGGATCGAGCCGTCCTGGTAGATATGCACCAGCGCGCCCGCCTGGTTGAAGGCGGTCATGGTGAAGGAAATGCCGAATTTCACCGGCGTCAGCGCAATGCCCTTGCGGATGTAGCGGCTGTCGCGGTTGAAGGCGATCACGGCATTGCGGCGGGCCTGGTAGTCGGCGCTCTCCTCCAATTCCTCGACGATGCGCAGGATGATGTTGTCTTCGATTTCCTGGTGGTAGGGCGTCGTCGTGCGGCCGGAACCCGGCTGACCGTAGAAGTTCAGCTTGCGGATTTCGAGCGGGTCCTTGCCAATCGCATAAGCGATCTCTTCGATGAAGCGCTCGCCTCCCAACATGCCCTGCGGCCCGCCGAAACCGCGGAAGGCCGTGTTCGAGGCGGTATGCGTCTTCAGCGGTATAGAGGTCAAATGCACATGCGGATAGAAATAGCTGGAATCGGCATGAAAGAGGGCGCGGTCCGTCACCGGGCCGGACAGGTCCGACGAGAAGCCGCAGCGCGCCGCGTAGGTGGCGTCGACGGCATGTATGCGACCTTCATCGTCGAAGGCGAGTTCGTAATCCACCAGGAAGTCGTGCCGCTTGCCGGTGGCACGCATGTCTTCGTCGCGGTCGGGGCGGAATTTAACGGCACGTTTAAGCTTCTTGGCGGCGATGGCGGCAAGCGCTGCAAACTGGTTGCCCTGCGTCTCCTTGCCGCCGAACCCGCCGCCCATGCGGCGCACATTCACGGTGACGGCATTCGAGGGAATGTTCAGCACATGGCCGACGATATGCTGGATTTCGCTCGGATGCTGCGTGGAGGACCAGACGGTCACCTCGTCGTCCTCGCCAGGGATCGCCATGGCGATTTGGCCTTCGAGGTAAAAATGCTCCTGCCCTCCGATGCGCATTTGGCCTTTCAGTCGGTGCGGGGCATTGTCCATCTCGGCCTTGGCGTCGCCGCGCCGCAGCGTCATCGGCGCAATGACGAGCGGAGCGCCGTTTTCGAGCGCGCCGTCGATATCGCTAAAGTGCGGCAGATCGCGATACTCGATCTTCGCCTTCCGTGCGGCCATGCGTGCTGCATCGCGGGTCTCGGCAATCACGGCAAAGACCGGCTGGCCGTCGAACTCGACCTCGGTTTCGGCAAGCAGCGGCTCGTCATGGCTTCCGTTTGAACTGACATCGTTGACGCCCGGCACGTCCTTGCCGGTGAAGACCCAGACGACGCCAGGGTGCCTTCGGACTTCGGAGAGATCCATGCTGAGGATCTCGGCATGGGCGCGGTCGGACATACCGAGCGCGCCATGCAGCAGACCCGTCGGCTCTGGAATGTCGTCGATATAATCGGCAGTTCCGGTGACATGCTTATGCGCTGAATCATGCTTCAGCGCGCTGTGCATGGGACCGCTGATGACGACCTTGGCGGTGTCGAAGGTGGATTTATCCATCAGATGGCTCCTCCGAGTTGCCCTGCACTGGCGTTTGGTGTCGGCTGCTCCTCATCAACTGGGCTGGCTGGTGAGAGGAAGGTGGCTGCACAGAGCCGGCCATCCCCGTGGCGACCTGGCCGCTCAGGTGTGGATGCTTGGCTCAAGCCTGAGCGTGACGGAATCCGCAGACAAGGCGGCGGCAAACGATGCGCTGCCCTGTGACTTGGCGCATCTTTTCTTTCCCTCGTTCCTGTGCCTGTCAAAGGGATAGAAGAGCCTTCCTTTGCGAAGGAATTGATGATCGTCATCACGACACCCCCTCGAACCGCTTCAATTCCACCGGCGTTCCGACCGTTTCCAGGTAGAAGCGCCTCAGCAGGTTCTTTGCCGTCAGTTGTCGGTATTCGGCGGTGGCGCGCCAGTCGGTCAGTGGCTGGAAATCGGCGTCGAAGGCCTCGCGTGCCCTGTCGACGGTTTCTTCGTTCCACGGCTTGCCGATGAGATCGGATTCGACGGTGCGGGCGCGCTTGGGTGTTGCGGCCATGCCGCCGAAGGCGATGCGGATGTCGTTGACGTCGCCTGCCTCATCGAGTGTCAGATAGAAGGCGCCGAGCACGGCGGTGATGTCCTCGTCGCGGCGTTTGGTGATCTTGTAGACCGCGAACTGGCTGCCGGCGGCCGGGTAAGGCATGAAGACACTCTCGACGAATTCACCGGGTTTGCGGTCCTGTTTGCCGTAATCGATGAAATAGTCCTCGAGCCGCAGCATGCGCGTGCCCGTTGCCGAGCGCAGCTTCAGCGTGGCGCCGAGCGCGATCAAGGGCGGCGGGCTGTCACCGATCGGCGAGCCGTTGGCGATATTGCCGCCGATCGTGCCCATGTTGCGCACCTGCTCGCCGCCGATGCGGTTGATGAGTTTGCCGAGCGTCGGTACCTTTGGCGCGAGGATTTCGAAAGCCTTGGTATAGGTGACGCCCGCGCCGATCGTCACGCCGCCATCCGTGGTCTTGATCGCCTGCAGTTCGTTCAGGTGATTGATGAAGATGGCCGGGGTCAAGGCACGCATCTGCTTCGTCACCCAGAGCCCGACATCGGTGGAACCGGCGACGACGGTCGCCTCAGGTTCGTCGGCCAGAACGCGCGCCAGCGCCTCGACCGAACCGGGAACGATCAGCCGGTCTTGGCCGGAAACAATGGTGATCGTTTCGCGTGTCTGCATCGCCCAGAGCCTGGAGACGATTTCGGAGCGGGTCTTTTCGAGCGGATCAAAGAGCGTACTCGGTCGCACACGGCTGACGGCTTCGGCCGCCTTGACGATCGGCTCGTAACCGGTGCAGCGACAGAGATTGCCCTGAAGCGCCTTTTCGATCGCAGGCCGTGCGGGCTTCTCATCGGAAAGCCATAGGCCGTAGAGCGACATGACGAAGCCAGGCGTGCAGAAACCGCATTGCGAACCATGGTAGTCCACCAGCGCCTGCTGTACCGGATGCAGAGTGCCGTTCCTGGCGGCCAGATGCTCGACGGTGACGACATGCGTGCCGTTCAGCGATCCCAAGAAGCGAATGCAGGCATTGACGGTTTCATAGAAGAGCTTGCCGTCGAGCAGCCGCCCGACGAGCACCGTGCAGGCGCCGCAATCACCCTCGGCGCATCCTTCCTTCGTGCCGGTCAGCCGGCGCCTCAACCGCAGAAAATCGAGAAGCGTCTCGGCGGGGTGGACATCGCTCAGCGTGATGTCTTCGCCGTTGAGGATGAAGCGGATGCTGTCTTTCATGTTGTTCCTTGTTCTTGTTTTGAAATGGTTATGCCGCGGTCCAGCCCCCGTCAATCGAGATGTGGGTGCCGGTCACCTGCCTCGCGTCGTCGCTGGCGAGGTAGACTGCCATGGCCCCGATCTCCTCGGCCTTGACGAATTCGCGCGTCGGCTGGGCCTTGAGGATGACCTCGGTCTTCACCTGTTCCTCCGTCATCCCGCGGGCCCTGGCGGTATCCGGGATCTGCCTTTCGACCAGCGGCGTCAGCACATAGCCGGGGCAGATAGCGTTCACCGTCACGCCGAATTCGGCAAGTTCGAGTGCCGCTGTCTTCGTCAGGCCTAATATACCATGTTTTGCGGCCACATAGGCGGATTTGAAAGGCGAGGCGACGAGGCCGTGCGCCGAGGCGATATTGATGATGCGGCCATGCTTCTTCGCCTTCATCTGCGGGATGGCAGCGCGCATCGTGTGAAACGAGCTCGACAGGTTGATGGCGATGATCTGGTCCCATTTGTCGATCGGGAAATCCTCGATCTTCTCGACATGCTGGATGCCGGCATTGTTGACGAGCACGTCGACGGTGCCGAAGGTCTTCGCCGCCGTGGCGATCAGGTCTGCGATCTCCGCCGGTTTCGTCATATCGGCCGGGTGGTAGAGGGCGCTTGCCTGGGAAAGCGATTCAAGTCGCTCCACTATCGCCTTGATTTCGTCGGCCTTTCCGAAGCCGTTGATGACGACATTGTCGCCCTTACCGGCAAAGGCGGTGGCGATCGCAAGCCCAATGCCGCTGGTGGATCCGGTGACGACAACGGTTCTCTTCATGCTGTTGTGCTCCCTATGGCTTGTTTTCGCGACGCAACATCGCGAAGGTTATGCCCAAAGCGGCGCGTCTGGCAATCGCGCGCAGGAAAACGATCTGCTAGCTGGTATGTGAGCGGCCGAGGGCGGGTGGGAGCGGCTTCTTTTTTCGTTTTATTTTCTTTTCAGGTTCGCTTTGGTGCCTTATTGATTTCCTGCAACAAAGCAATGCGCATGGGAGGGACAGGCGTGAGCGGATATGTTTTGGCGATCGATCAGGGCACGACATCGACGCGGGCGATCATTTTCGACGGCGAGATGAGGATTGCCGGCGCGGGCCAAAAGGAATTCAAGCAGATCTATCCGCGTTCCGGCTGGGTCGAACACGATCCGGAGGAGATCTGGGTTTCAGTGGTCTCTACCATCCATATGGCGTTGCGCGAGGCAAAGATCGAAGCCAAGGACATCGCGGCACTTGGCATCACCAACCAGCGCGAGACGGTTGTCGTCTGGGAACGCGAGACCGGCAAGGCAATCGGGAACGCCATCGTCTGGCAGGACCGCCGTACGGCGAGCTACTGCGACAATCTCAAGCGCCAGGGCCTGGAAAAGACGTTCATGAAGAAGACCGGGCTGATCCTTGATCCGTATTTCTCCGGCACCAAGCTTTCCTGGCTGCTGGCCAATGTGAAGGGAGCACGGGCGCGCGCCGCCAAGGGCGAGCTTTGCTTTGGCACCATCGACACCTTTCTGATCTGGCGGCTTTCCGGCGGCAAGAGCTTCGTCACCGATGCCACGAATGCCTCGCGCACGCTGATGTACAATATCGCCGAGAACAAATGGGACGAAGACCTCCTCGAAATTCTGCGCGTACCGGCCGCCATGCTGCCGCAGGTGAAGGACTGCGCGGACGATTTCGGCGTTGCCGATCCGTCGATCTTCGGCGCCGCGATCCCTGTTCTCGGCGTAGCCGGCGATCAGCAGGCCGCGACCATCGGCCAGGCCTGCTTCGAGCCTGGCATGATGAAATCGACCTACGGCACAGGCTGCTTCGCGCTCTTGAACACCGGCGCCGACATGGTGCGATCCAAGAACCGGCTGCTCACCACGATCGCTTACCGGCTAAACGGCGAAACGACCTACGCTCTGGAAGGCTCGATCTTCATTGCGGGCGCGGCCGTGCAGTGGCTGCGCGACGGGCTCGGGATCATCGACCGCGCTTCGGAGACCGGCGAGCTTGCGGAACGGGCCGACCCGACACAAGAGGTCTATCTCGTCCCCGCCTTCACCGGCCTTGGTGCGCCGCATTGGGACCCGCAGGCGCGCGGCGCCATCTTCGGCCTTACCCGCAACAGCGGTCGAGCCGAATTCGCCCGCGCAGCACTCGAAGCCGTCTGCTACCAGACCCGCGACCTGCTTGATGCCATGCAAAGGGACTGGAAGAACGGCAAGGACGACACGGTGCTGCGCGTCGACGGTGGCATGGTCGCCTCCGACTGGACGATGCAGCGGCTGGCAGACCTGCTCGAAGCTCCCGTCGATCGCCCGATTATCCTTGAAACCACTGCCCTCGGCGCTGCCTGGCTTGCCGGCAGCAGGGCAGGGGTGTGGCCCGACCGCAAGACCTTCTCCGAAACGTGGAAACGCGACCGACGCTTCGACCCGGCAATGGACGAAAAGACGCGGGCGGCGAAAGTCAAGGGATGGCGCAATGCTGTGAAGCGGACGCTGAGCGAACCCTAGCGTTTGCATTGGCTTACGCTATCGCCTCGACCGGTTTCAGCGGCCATCGCTTCCTGCTTGCGCCTTGCTAGGGGAACGTAGAAAAAGCCGGCGCCGCTGCGATCGGCAACTGCCTTGATGGCGAGCGACAGGCCGATCGCGACGACCACGACAAGAGGCGCCGTCACATAACTGCTTGCCGCCTTCGCCAGCGTCGCGATCGCCGCCACCAGCAGCGAAACGATCATGACGTGCGTCACATAGACCGGAAGCGTGTTCCGCCCGAAATAGGCGAATGCATGCCGGACCGGCTGCAGCCGCGACATCAGCACGGCGGTTCCGCAGAGCCATGCCAGACCAGCAATGGAAGAGAGCAGCGCCCAACTGCCTTTTTCGATGGCCTGCAGCCGCCAGCGCAACAGATAGAGTGCGGCAAACAGCAAAAAGCCGCCAAATGCAACAAGAAGCGGACGCTGCGTGATCGTGCCCACCACGGATTTGCCGTACCAGCTACCAAAGAGGAAGAAGACAAAATACTGCAGCACGTTGCGATGCGTAAAGAGATCGATCTGCAGATGCTCGCCGAAAGTCAGAATCGAGACCATTGCGGCGACCGAAATCGTGGTCGCATGATGGGCGGAAGAAAGAAGCTTCGTGGCAACCATGAAGATCGCCAGTGCCCAGATGAACCAGATGCCTGTGTTGGGCGCCCACCACATCTCGATCAGCTGGTAGGGATCGCTGCCTTCGGCCGGTACCAGGACATTGCTCTGGATGTAGCGGAAGAACAGCCAGCGCGCGATGCTCCAGAATGCGAAGAGATAGATGAGCAGCCAGATCTTCCGGCGCAGGAAATCGCGCCAGGGCGCCTTTGCGGCCGATGCCGCAAGAAGGCCGGAGACGGTAAAGAACAGCGGCATCCGGATCGGCGTCATGATGCCGCTCATGCGGGCATAAGGATGCGGCGCAATCTCATGGAAGTCGTAGTAGAGGAGCGTGTGATAGATGACCACGAGGATGATCGACATTCCCTTGGCGATGTCTAGCCAGTCGATCCGGGTCTTTTCCTGCCGCATGGTTCCCTCTCTCGACCGTGCACTGCAGCAGGAAACAAATAGACGAAATGCGTCCAAAACGTGGGCGTGCCGCCGATCACCTGATGGGATGGAATGCCGCAGCAGGGGCTCGTTGCCAATTATGTACTGATGGATGCCAAGTATTCTCATCAGTAGAGGAATTGTTCATGCGCGCACTCGTCCCGCCTTTCACACTCACGGCCGCCCGGCCAGCGAGGCGAGGGGGGAGGCGGAGAACGCAGTGCTCGCAATACAGGCGGCTCTTGTGCTGTCGCGTGCGCTCGATGACAGGGCCTTGTTCAATCAGGCCCTGGAAAGATGGCGAAACGGTTGAGCGTCACGTCCTGCCGGTGCAGCAACCCTTCGGGGGGTCTTTGCATCATCGCCGCATGCCGTCTTCACAACGGCAATTTTTTGCTGCGTCCTGTCGGATGCCGGGTTACTTGTTCGTCATTGAGGAAGAGGAGTGAGAGATGCTTTACGCGATCCTTTGCTATGCCAATGAAGAGACGGTTTTCTCCTGGTCGAAGGAGGAAGAAGACGCCGTCATGGCAAAGCTCCATGCCGTACAGGCCCCCCTGGCTCAAGCCGGAAGACTCGGTCCGACCGGTCGGCTGATGCCGACGACGGCGGCGACCACCGTACGCAAGGGTAAGGAAGAACCGCTCGTGCTCGACGGTCCTTTTGCAGAAACCAAGGAAGCTCTTCTCGGTTTCTACGTCGTCGATTTCGCAACCCTTGACGAGGCGATCGCTTTTTCGAAGGAGCTGTCGGCGGTCAATCCAGGCTCGACGTCCTATGAAATTCGGCCGTTTTACGTTTTCCGGCCGGGAGAAGCCTCGACATGACGGATATCGCCTGGATCGACGTTGCACTGACTGCGGCCCGGCCGAAGGCGCTCGGAGCACTGCTGCGTTACTTCCGCGATCTCGACATTGCGGAGGAAGCGTTTCAGGAGGCGTGTCTGCGGGCGATCCGCACCTGGCCGGACAAGGGCCCGCCGCGTGATCCGACCGCCTGGCTGATCTTCGTCGGCCGCAACAGCGGTATCGATGCGGTGCGCAGGCGGGCAAAGACCCAGGCTTTGCCGGACGAAGAGCTGATTTCTGACAAGGAGGATACGGAAAGCGATATCGCCGACCGGCTGGACGAATCCAACTATCGCGACGATATCCTGCGGCTGCTCTTCATCTGCTGTCATCCGGACCTGCCGGCCACCCAGCAGATCGCTCTGGCACTGCGCATCGTTTCAGGGCTCTCCGTGCAGCAGATCGCGCGCGCCTTTCTGGTCGGCGAAAGTGCCATGGAGCAGCGCATTACCCGGGCCAAGGCACGCGTTTCGAAAGCCGGCGTGCCGTTCGAAACGCCGGGTCCCGAGGAGCGGGCGGAGCGTCTGTCGATCGTCTCGACGATGATCTACCTGATCTTCAACGAGGGCTATTCGCAGGGCGATCCGAAACGCGAGGCCGCTGCCTTCAGCGACGAGGCGATCCGGCTCGGGCGCCTCCTGCTTCGCATCTTTCCGGGCGATCCGGAAATCATGGGTCTGTTGGCGCTGATGCTGCTGCAGATCTCGCGGCGAGAGGCGCGCTTCGACGCAAATGGCGAACTGGTGCTGCTCGAAGATCAGGACCGCTCGCGCTGGAATCATGCCTTGATCAACGAAGCGCTCAATCTGCTCGACAAGGCGATCCGCCACCGCCGGCCCGGACCCTATCAGTTGCAGGCGGCGATTGCGGCCATCCATTCCCGTGCCAAGCAAGCCAAAGATACGGACTGGGAAGAAATCGATCTGCTCTACAGCGTGCTCGAGCGCCTGCAGCCGTCTCCGGTCGTCACGCTCAACCGGGCGGTTGCGATTTCGAAGCTCAAGGGACCGGAGGAGGCTTTGCGCCTCGTCGAAAAGCTCGGTGAAAAGCTCGACGGCTACTTCTACTATCATGGCCTGCGCGGCGGTCTGCTGAAGCAGATGGGCCGGGCGAAGGAGGCGCGCGAAGCCTTCGACCGTGCGATCGCGCTTGCAAATTCCGCTGCCGAAGCGGCTCACATCCGCCTGCAGATCGACAAGCTTCAGAGCGAGCCGGCACACCCGGTTGCGAAATAAATTTCAAGAAAAAATCGTGGGCGATGTCGGAACGGCAAATGGCCAGGCGTCTTTGTACCAACCTGATGGAAAACAGGTTTCGCTCAACAGGAGGTATGCTGAAATGATTGCCGATGCAAAACATGAACTCGTTCTGGTGCGCGAATTCGACGCCCCGCGAGAAAAGATATTCAAGGCCTGGACCGATCCGGAACTTATGAAGGAATGGTTCGTCCCGCGCCCCTGGACAGTCTCCAAGGTCGAGAACGACGTCCGCCCCGGGGGGGCGAGCCTTGTCGTCATGCGCAGCCCGGAAGGCCAGGAATTTCCAAACCACGGTGTCTATCTGGAGGTCGTCGAAAACGAGAAGATCGTCCTGACGGACGCCTATACCAGTGCCTGGGTTCCATCTGAAAAGCCGTTCATGACTGCCGTGGTGCTGCTCGAGGACCTCGGCAACGGCCGTACCAAGTACACCGCCAAGGCATTGCATTGGCGGGCCGAAGACAAGGAAGAGCACGAAAAGATGGGCTTTTACGAAGGGTGGGGCAAGGCTGCCGATCAGCTTGTCGAGGTTTTGGCCCGCAACTGACTTTCCACAGTGGAGCAGGAGATCGGGCTGAACGCTCGGTTTCCTGACCGGTGATCATCTTCATTGTGAAGCTGTTGGGAAACTGATTCCGTTGAAGCGGCGAAGTGGGTTGTTTTACAGGAGAAATACGAGTTTTTGCAGCCAGACGAGCGGCTGCTGTTCAGGCGAGCATCACAGGAAACCGGCTGGCTGGCGTCGGCCTGTGCAGCCCATGAGCGGAGTTGCAGCTTTCCATTTGAGAAGAGGGCAATTACCCATCAACTTCATCGAACGGTCCGTTCCAGAATTTCCGGTTGCCCTCTGCCCTTTGTCTTCTTATCTCCATGGGCACATTCAACGGGATGCCGATTATGGAATTGGGCCTTTATACCTTTGCCGACGTCAATCCGAACCCTGAACGCAGCAAGGGTGCGGAGGGAGCCGAGCGGCTCAAGCATCTGATCGAGGAGATCGAACTTGCCGATCAGGTGGGGCTCGACGTCTTCGGGCTCGGCGAACATCACCGGCCCGACTATGCCGTCTCCGCGCCCGCCGTTGCGCTTGCCGCAGCTGCGGTCAAGACGAAGAATATCCGGTTGACCAGCGCCGTGACAGTGCTCTCCTCTGACGATCCGGTTCGCGTGTTCCAGCAGTTTGCGACGCTTGATCTGATTTCAAACGGCCGTGCCGAGATCATGGCAGGGCGCGGCTCGTTCATCGAATCCTTTCCGCTCTTCGGCTACAACCTCGAAGACTACGACCAGCTTTTTGAAGAGAAGCTCGAGCTGCTGATGACGCTACGCGAAAGCGAGACCGTCAAATGGCAGGGCGAGCTGCGGGCGCCGGTCAACGGACGCGGTGTCTATCCGCGCCCGCTGCAGGACCCGCTGCCGCTTTGGATCGCGGTCGGAGGCACGCCGCAATCAGTGGCGCGCGCCGGTGCGCTCGGCTTGCCGGTGGCGCTTGCAATCATCGGCGGCGAGCCGGCCCGTTTTGCGCCGCTCTTCGATCTTTATCGCGAGGCAGCGCGCCGGGCAGGACAGGACCAGTCGAAGCTGAAGACCAGCATCAACGTCCACGGTTTCATCGCCGACACGACGGATGCGGCCGCCGATCAATTCTACGGACCGCAGGCCGAGGTCATGAACCGCATCGGCCGCGAGCGAGGCTGGGGACCGACGAGCCGGGCGCATTTCGATATGTCGCGCGGGCCTTCCGGCGCGCTCTTCGTCGGAGACCCTCAGGTCGTTGCCGAAAAGATCGTCGCACATCACTCGATCTTCAGAAACGACCGCTTCCTGTTGCAGATGGCGATCGGCCTCATGCCCCATGATCAGGTCATGCGCGGCATCGAGCTCTACGGCACGAAAGTGGCCCCGCTTGTCAGAAAGGCATTGACTGGCACGGGCGAAGGGGCGAAAGCCACGGCCTGAACCCGGAAATGGCCTGCTCTTGCGGCAGGCGGGAAAAGCAATGGTAATCGAAAACGACGACGAACTGACAAAGCTTAAGGAGATCGGCCGCATCTGCGCCAATGCCATTCAGGTGATGGCGGCAGCAGTCGAACCCGGCATGACGACGCTGGAACTCGACCAGATCGGCCGCAAGGTTCTTGAGGATGCGGGCGCGCGTTCGGCGCCGGAATTCTGCTATCAGTTTCCGGGTGCGACCTGCATCAGCGTCAACGAGGAGATCGCCCACGGCATTCCGGGATCGCGAATGGTCCGCCCGGGCGATCTCATCAATATCGACGTCTCGGCCGAAAAGGACGGTTTCTTCGCCGATACCGGTGCCTCCTTCACCGTGCCCCCCGTCAAGCCGAAGATCGAGAGGCTCTGCCGCGATGGCAAGCGGGCGCTCTGGGTCGGCCTCAACCAGGTGAAGGCCGGCGAGCCGCTTTCGAAGATCGGCAAGGCCGTCGGCGCCTTTGCGGCAAAGAACCGCTATACGCTGGTCGCCAACCTTGCAAGCCACGGTGTCGGCCGCTCGTTGCACGAGGAGCCGGCCGAGCTTTCCACCTGGCCGGATCCTTCCGAGAAGAGGATGATGACGGAGGGCCTCGTCTTTACCGTGGAGCCTTTCCTGTCGCTCGGCGCGACATGGGCCGAGGGCGGCGACGATGCCTGGACGCTCTACGCCGACCCGCAGGCGCCGACCGTGCAGTTCGAGCACACGGTGGTGGCGACCCGGAACGGGCCGCTGATCTTGACGCTGCCGGACGGCGGGCTTTAGCGGCGATTTCGGTCGGGAACATGCGGTTGACCGAAGTTATCTCTTCGCAGATGCGCTCGAGGTTGTTCGGCGTGTGCTGGATCTTGGCGTGATCCTGCCGGGCTGTTGCCTGCCGCGTTCGGTGATCTTGTCGAGCTTCGTGGTGCCTTCGATCCGGACTCCCGCCTTCTGTCGGCGCGGGGATAGATCACGCCGGGGCTTGGAACCTAAAAGCCGCCCGTGCGCTCCTCCAGGTCTGGTGAGGTCCTGGCCGTGACGTGGCCGCTCGTCGGGGCGCCGAGTATTTGTGGAATTGATAGATCGATCAGATTTTCTCGTTTGTCGCTGCCGTTGTGCAGCGCGATAAGGCCAACATGTTGCTACGCAGCGATACCGAGCCAGTGAACCTCTTCCGGACGGCGCTTGCCGGCATGATCGCGATGTCGGCCGCCATGGGTTTCGGGCGGTTTTCCTATACGCCGATCTTGCCCGGTATGATGAGCGGCGTGCCGCTTTCGGCGGCCGATGCAGGCTTCATCGCTTCTGCCAACTTCGCAGGCTATCTTACAGGCGCCGTGCTTGCCACTTACAGCTGGGCCGCCGGCCGTGAACGCGAGGTCGCGCTCTCGGCGCTTCTGGCGAACGCTCTGCTGCTTGCCGCCATGGCCGCCACGAATTCCGTTCCAGTCTTCGCTGCCATCCGTTTTCTGGCCGGGTTGGCAAGTGCATTTGCGATGATCTTCACCTCGTCGATTGTCTTGAGCCATGGCGCTGGAGCGGGCAACGACCACGTTCAGGCGGCGCATTTCGGTGGCCCAGGTGCTGGCATTGCGCTCTCTTCGGTCATGGTGATGCTGAGCGGTCTTTTCTTTGCCGGCGCTTCCGGCTGGCGAGCCGACTGGATCGGCGGTGCGATCTTTTCGGCAATCAGCCTCGCCGCCGTCTGGGTTTTGCTGCCATCGGCGCCGGTACGCTCGGGCAATGCCGGCAAGGAGCCGCCGATCGTCTGGAAGCTGCCGGTGGCTCTGCTTACGCTTTCCTATGGCATCTTCGGCTTCGGCTACGTGATTACCGCGACCTTTCTTGTCACAATCGCGCGCATGGACGCGTCGGGGCAGACGGTCGAATTCCTCTGCTGGTTCATCGCTGGGCTCACGGCAGCCGTTGCGCTTTTTGCATGGCGGCCGCTGGTATATCCGCTTGGCCTTGGCTGGGTTTATGTCGCCGCCCTGCTGACGGAGGCGGTCGGGGTTCTTGCAACCGTGCTTTTGCCGCATTCGATGGCGCCCCTTGTCGGCGGCGCTCTCTTCGGCGCCACCTTCCTCGCCATCACCGCCTATGGGCTGCAGATCGGCCGCAAGCTGGTTCCAGAAAGCGCGCGACGCATTTTCGCGACAATGACCGCCGCCTTCGGTCTTGGCCAGATTATCGGTCCCATCGTTGCCGGCTGGATTGCCGAGCAGACCGGAAGCTTCACCACGCCGACTTTTATCGCTGCCGCAGCCCTTATCTTGTGCGCCGCCCTCGTGCTGCCCGTCATCAAGAGATTGGGATAAGCCGTTACAAATGCGTAACAATGGGCCGTACCCATTGCTGCCTTCTTCGAACTGCCATAGTTTCCGGCACAATCAGTTAGCTGATGCTCCACAGATTCCAGTTCAGGAAAGCGACTGCTCGTGTTCCATTCCTTCTTCCCGCAGCCGAAACTCTTCTTCCCGTCAGTAGCCATCTGGGCACTTATCTGCATCGCCATCTGGTATGGGATCGGAGAGTCGACGGGTCTTTCTCTGGGTTTCGGGCCGCTTCCCGAGGGGCAGGAGCCCCCAATCGGACTCGACTTTTTTCTCCTGCCCGACAATCTGTTCTTTTACGCCTTCTTCCTGATATGCGTTGGTCTCTTCTGCGGTTTTTGGCACCTGCGAGCAAAAGATCATCCCTGGAGGATCTGGTCCATATGGGGTTCTGCGCTCATTATCTTGGCGACATATTTCGGGGTTCAGATTTCCGTTGCCATCAACAACTGGCGCCGTCCGTTCGGTGATACGCTGCAGAACGCTCTGGCGAAAACGGCCCCTGTCACTGTCTGGGACTTCTATAGCCTGATGTTGATCTTTGCGCAGATCGCGTTTCTGAGCATGTTCGTTTCGATCGTCACCGACTTCTTCACCAGCCATTATGTGTTTCGCTGGCGGACGGCCATGAATGATTTCTACATGTCCAAGTGGGAGAAGCTTCGCCATATCGAGGGTGCTGCGCAGCGTGTTCAGGAAGATACGATGCGTTTTTCGAGCATTCTCGAAGGGCTCGGCATCAACCTGATCAATTCGGTGATGACGCTCATCGTGTTCCTGCCGATTCTGTTTGCCCTTTCAAGCTACGTCTCCGAACTGCCGGTCGTCGGTGAAATTGGGCATACGCTGTTCTGGCTGGCCCTCTTCTGGTCCGCCTTCGGAACGGTGCTTCTCGCCGTCGCCGGTATCAAGCTGCCGGGATTGAACTTCCGCAACCAGCGCGTGGAAGCCGCTTACCGCAAGGAGCTGGTATACGGAGAAGATTATGCCGACAGGGCTCAGCCGCCGACGGTCAACGAGCTCTTCGCCAACGTCCGCCGCAACTATTTCCGGATGTATTTCCACTATCTCTATTTCAATGTTGCACGGTACTTCTATCTGCAGGCCGACGCGCTGTTCGTCACCTTCATGCTGGTGCCGACGATCGTGGCGGGAAAAATCACCTATGGTATCTATCAGCAGATTCTGACGGCCTTCGGCCAGGTCAGCAACTCCTTCCAGTATCTCGTCAATTCCTGGACGACCATCATCGAGCTTTTGTCGATTTACAAGCGTCTCAGGGCCTTCGAGGCGGCGATCGACGACGAGCCGTTGCCCGAGATCGATCAGCGCTATCTCGAGCGTGAGGGCGTCGTGCAACCGGACGGCTAGACTAAGACCTGGGTTGGCAGCTAAGCTGAAGCGTCCCGTTTCAACCTGTCCCTTCATGCGCCGGCCGGCACTCGTGGTGACGTTTGCCTCACTGGAAAGATCGGACGGTGGCGGTGGCGCTGATCAAGACCGGGATCAGCAAGGGTGGCGCGCCGCGGCCGGAGTTTCAAAGGGAGCGGGAGGCGATGCTTAAAGTCCCGAAGTCTCCTGTTGCCTCAATTTGGCTCGCGCCTCGATCATCGGTATCGCTTCCGCGTAGCTCACGCAGGCAACGTCCGTTCGTCGGCAGACGTCGCTCACCAGGCGATCGAGCGCGCGCCAGTAGGCGCCACCGTTCATCTCCACGAAGTGGAACCCGAGCTGGAGGGGAATGCGGTCTCCGGCATATTGCTTGTCGAATGCTTCCTTGAAAGCCGTGTAGGCGCGATCTTCGAAGACCTTGCTGTCCGTCTTGTCTTCTTCACCCTTGGAGTGGCGGATGAAGAGGTTGTAGTCCATGGCGATAACCGGCTTGGCGTTCGGACCTTCGGGAATCAGTGGCAGGCCGAAGCGGACGATGCCATCTTCGACGACGGGCGTGGCCGGCCCCTTGGTAACGAGGCTGGCGTCATAGGTAAAGCCCGCCTTCTTCTGCGCAGCGATCATGTCGCCGCCCGCCGTCACGGAAAGATAGGGTGCGCGAAAACCCTTGATGCCGTGCTCGACCAGATCCAGCCAGCCTCGCGGCTCTTCAAGATCCACGCTTTTCCAGGCGTTCTTCAGCGTTGCCTTGAAGGTCGTATATTCGGTCGACCAATCGGCCTCGCTCCACTTGCGGCCGTCGAAGTGGCCGCAGGCGTGGCTCGAAATATCGTGGCCTTCGAGATGCGCATGCCAGATGTTGCCGAGCCGCTCGCGGATTTCGTCGTCGCTTTGGGCAAAGCCGACATTGGACTTTCCGCGTTTTTGATGAGGAGCTTGGTAGGCTTTCTTCGCAGCCTGATTCATCAGGAACGTGCAGGATAGAAAATAGGTGAAGTGGGCGCCATTCCTTGCTGCCATTTGGCGGCTCTTGTGCCACAGCGCATTGTCATGGGCGCCATCGAAAGACACGATCACCAGCTGCTTCGGCGGCTGGTCGACTGCCTGGGCGGGAAGGGGGGCGACAAAGGAAAAGGCAAGGCAAGCAGGGAAAATGAAACGAAACATGAGCACCGCGACAATTTGTTTGCGGCTTCCGTGTTACAGAATTGCGGCAAAGCTGCGGTGCCGCTGGCATTTTCCTGCGGCTGCAGCTAAGCCTCGGGAAACGGACAGGAGACGCGCGCCATGGCCTTGCTTATCGTCGGCATCATACTTTTCCTCGGTATCCATCTGGTGCGGGTGGTCGCGCCGGGTCTGCGCCAATCGATGATTGCAAGCCTCGGGGAGAACGGCTGGAAGATCGCCTATTCGATCGCAAGCCTTCTTTCGCTGGTCCTCCTCATCTACGGTTTTGGCCAGGCGCGACAGGTGACCGGCATGCTGTACATGCCGCCGGTGTGGATGGCGCATATCGCCGTGACGCTGATGCTGATTGCGCTCATCTGTCTTGCCGCCTCGCTGCTGCCGGCGGGGCACATCGCGGTTCGGACCAAGCACCCGATGGTGCTCTCGGTGAAGATCTGGGCGCTTTCGCATCTTTTTGCCAATGGGGAGACCTCGTCCGTTCTCTTGTTTGCGGCCTTCCTTGCCTGGGGCGTCATCCTGCGCATCTCCCTGAAGCGGCGCGAGCGGGCAGGCGAGTTGGTGCTGCGGCCCTTCGTTTCAGCCAAGTATGACCTTTATGCAGCCGTCATCGGCGTTGTTGCCTGGGCGCTGCTGATCTGGAGAGTGCACGAATGGCTGATCGGCGTTTCGCCGCTTGCCGTGTGACGAATCTTTGCGATCCCCCTTACAAGTGCCGCAAAATGGAGTAGAAGGCCCGACAATATGCGGCAACGCATGCAGTGGGCTTATCCGTGCCGGAGACGAGAATGGCATTCAACGACGACAGCTTCATCCGTGAAGTCAACGAGGAACTTCGTTCCGACCAGATGAAGGGCGCCTGGCGCCGTTTCGGCCGCTACGTCATCGCCATCGCCGTTCTGATCGTGGTCGGTACGGCAGGCAAAGTCGCCTTTGACTACTGGGACGACAACCGCTCGTCCGGCACCGGCGATCAGTTCCTGGCGGCGATGAAGCTTGCCGACGAGAACAAGAGCGACGAAGCGCTTGCCGCGCTTGCCACGCTCGAAAAGGAAGGCCACGGCGCCTATCCGGTTCTCGCCCGCATGCGTGCAGCCTCGGTTCGTGCGCAGAAGGGCGACAATGCCGCGGCCATCTCCGACTTCGAAGCGATCGGCAAGGACCAGTCCGTTCCGGAAGCCGTCCGCGATGCCGCCAGGATGCGCGCCGGCTGGCTGCTGATCGAAAACGGCACTTACGAGCAGGTTTCCGGCGCCGTGGAGGATATGGCCATTCCGGCGAACGCCTTCCGCCACTCCGCACGCGAAGCGCTGGGCCTTGCTGCCTACAAGGCCGGCAAGATGGGGCAGGCCCGCCAGTGGTATCAGGCTATCGCCGACGATGCCGCAAGCCCGCGCAATATTGCAAACCGCGCCCAGATCATGCTTGATAATATCACCGCATCCGGCAAGGCGCCCGCCGCGCAGGGCTGAACCTAAGGATCCCCAATGAGCTTTACGGTCGCGATCGTCGGTCGCCCGAATGTCGGCAAGTCGACGCTTTTCAACCGGCTGGTTGGGAAGAAGCTGGCGCTCGTCGACGATACGCCGGGCGTTACCCGTGACCGCCGGCCGGGCGATGCGCGGCTCATCGACCTCAAGTTCACGATCGTCGATACCGCCGGCCTCGAAGAGGCAGATGCCGAAAGCTTGCTGGGCCGCATGCGCGCCCAGACGGAAGCGGCAATCGACGAGGCCGACCTGTCGCTGTTCGTCGTCGATGCCAAGACCGGTCTGACGCCGGTCGATACTGCCTTGGCCGAAATGCTGCGCCGCCGCGGCAAGCCGGTGGTCCTTGTTGCCAACAAGGCCGAAGCGAAAGGCTCCGACAGCGGTTTCTACGACGCCTACACGCTCGGCCTCGGCGAACCGACGCCGATCTCGGCTGAACACGGGCAGGGCATGCTCGACCTGCGCGACGCAATCGTTGCCGCGCTCGGCAAGGAGCGCGCCTATCCACCGAAGGAAGACGTCGCCGTTACCGACGTGGACGTTGCGCGGTCCGAAGTGGAGGGCGAAGAGGATGAAGAGCCGACCTACGACGACACCAAGCCGCTACGCGTTGCAATCGTCGGGCGGCCGAATGCCGGAAAGTCGACCCTTATCAACCGCTTCCTCGGCGAAGACCGGCTGCTGACCGGGCCGGAAGCTGGCATCACGCGCGATTCCATCTCTGTCGAGTGGGACTGGCGCGGCCGCACGATCAAGATGTTCGACACCGCCGGCATGCGCCGCAAGGCGAGGGTGACCGAAAAGCTGGAGAAGCTTTCGGTCGCCGATGCGTTGCGCGCCATCCGTTTTGCCGAACTTGTTGTCGTCGTCTTCGACGCGACCATCCCCTTCGAGAAACAGGATCTGCACATCGTCGATCTGGTGCTGCGTGAAGGCCGTGCGGCCGTTCTAGCCTTCAACAAGTGGGACATGATCGAGGACCCGCAGGCAGTTCTCGCCGACCTGCGCGAAAAGACCGATCGCCTGTTGCCGCAGGCACGCGGCATCCGCGCCGTTCCGATTTCCGGCCAGACCGGCCGCGGGCTCGACAAGCTCATGCAGTCGATCATCGATACAGACAAGGTGTGGAACAAGCGCATTTCGACGGCGCGGCTCAACCGCTGGCTGGAGCAGCAGCAGGTGCAGCATCCGCCGCCGGCCGTTTCCGGCCGCCGCATCAAGCTGAAATACATGACACAGGTGAAGGCCCGCCCGCCGGCCTTCATGATATCCTGCACGCGTTCCGACGCGCTGCCCGAATCCTATACGCGCTATCTCATCAATGGGTTGCGCGAGGATTTCGACATGCCGAGCGTGCCCATACGTATCCATTACCGCTCGCCGGACAATCCGTACGAGTCGAAGAAGAAGCGGTAGCCGTTTCTCGCAACTGTTTCAGCAAATGCGCCGCCGAACGGCGCGCGCAAAGGCTGGAGCTGCCGTTGGGGCCGCTCCAGCAATGACCCTACGAAACCTTGGCGCTCCTAGTCGAGGAACGCCGCGCGCAGCCGATGCAGCATGCCGCGCTTTCCTTCAGCGTAGAAAGAGCGAATTTGCCGGGCAGCGGTTGCCGCGTTTACCGTAGCGCCGAAGTGGCAGTAGCAGATGACCTTGTGCAACTCCCTGTCGGTCAACTCGAAAAACCGCTTTGCTTCGCCATAGGTGTCGTTTTCCATCCCGGCTGCACGCAGCACAGGATCCTTGAACGCGACGGAGATGGGCGAATTGTCGGCGCGCATGATATCGCGCCCTGCTTCCGGCTGATATTCTGTCTGGTGCAGTGTCGAGAGATGCCGGTTCGGGAACTGCTCGAGGATCTCTGCCCAGCGCTGCAGGCGCTCGCTGCGCGACATTGGCCGGCGTGGCTGATCCGGGTTGACGTTTGCGACGGTCCGCAGTTGGTCAAGTGCTTGATGTTTCATTTTAGCCTCCGATTCAGACGATGGCTGCTCCGCCCCCTTACGCTTTTGCCCTGAAATAAGATTGACTCCTGCGGGCGCGGAAGTCCAATCACGATGCTCATCGAAACGGCTTTTTGCGTCATCGGCAGCGTTTTTGGCAGGTCAAATTTGCTGGGCAGGCGACCATGATCCGCCAATTGGCGAAGTCATGGTTTTTTGCATGGCAAACCAATGCCGGGACGAACAAAGGCGAAAGCAGTCCATGGCACTACCGACACGAACCGCACCTTTGATAACCCTTGGCTCCTGTCATTGCGGCGCTGCCTGCTGGGAGGTTCGAGCCGGTGCCACGATTTGCGATTGCACCGTTGACCGCCGCCATGGCGTTGCGCTTTCTCGCTGATGCCTGGTTCGCAGAAAGCCCGTCGAGTTAATGTCATGGCCGTCTTAAGCCGGAAGGCGAAGGGGTTGGCTGCCACTCAACAGCTGACACTCGCTTCTCAGGCCACCACACTCCTGTTCAGTGCCTCGCGCAGCGCCACGATCTCGGCCTTAAGACGCGCGAGGCCGGCAGCGTCCCGGCCGGTAGCGCTGGCGATGCAGTCGGGCACAGCGGCGGCCCTTTCTTGCAGTGCGATGCCTTCTGCGCTCAGTTTGATGACGACGACGCGTTCGTCTTGCTTACTGCGCTCACGGCGGACATAGCCGGCGGCTTCGAGACGCTTCAGCAAAGGGGTGAGTGTGCTCGATTCCAGGAAGAGCTTCTCGCCCAGGCCGCCGACGGTCTGGCCGTCTTCCTGCCAGAGCGAGACCATCACCAGATACTGCGGATAGGTGAGGCCGAGGGCGTCGAGCAGCGGCTTGTAGACGCGGTTCATCGCGTGGCTTGCCGTATACATGGCAAAGCAGATGAAATTGTCGAGTTTTGGTTGTTCCTGCATGCTCTCTCTCCGAAAACAAACACATCAAACTAAATCGCACGATAAATAATAGCAAGCGATTTTAACGCATGGCAGCTATGAGCCGATTTTGATTGCGCAATAAACAATCGTGCGCGATGTTGTCGCCGTTTGCAGCACACAGCAACCTCAAAGGACAAGACAATGTCGACCATCAAGACCGCACTTTCCGCAGCAACGATCCTGGCCGCCTCCGCCCTTGGCGCAGCTGCCGATCCGGTGCTCGAACCGGCCACGCAGAAATTCATCGACGCGCTTGCCGGCAGCAAGCCGATCTACACCTTCTCTCCGGCTGAGGCCCGCGATATTCTCGCCGGCGCGCAAAAGGGCGAGGTGAAGAAGCTCGCAATCCATGAAGAAAACAAGACGATCAAGGTCGGCCCGACTGGCAGCATCAGGCTGCGGATTGTCCGCCCTGAACATGCCAGGGCTGCGCTGCCGGTCGTCATGTATTTCCACGGTGGCGGCTGGGTGCTGGGCGATGCCGATACGCATGACCGCCTCGTGCGCGAGATTGCCAATGGCGCGAATGCCGCGGTCGTTTTCGTCGATTACGAGCGTTCGCCTGAGGCGCGCTATCCGATCGCCATCGAGCAGGCCTATGCCGCAACGAAATATGTCGTCGAGCATGCCAAGGAGTTCAAGGTCGATGCGAGCCGCCTCGCCGTTGCCGGTGACAGTGTCGGCGGCAACATGACAGCGGCCGTCACCCTGCTTGCCAAGGAGCGCGGCGGCCCGGCCATCGATCAGCAGGTACTGTTCTATCCGGTCACCGACGCTAACTTTGAGACCGGCTCATACAATCAATTTGAGAACGGCCCGTGGCTCACGAAGGAGGCGATGAAGTGGTTCTGGAACGCTTATCTGCCGGATGTAGCCAAGCGCAAGGAGCCGACGGCAACGCCGCTCAACGCTTCGCTGGAACAGCTGAACGGCCTGCCGCCGGCGCTCGTCATCACCGATGAAAACGACGTGCTGCGCGACGAAGGCGAGGCCTATGGCCGCAAGCTGTCGCAGGCCGGCGTGAAGGTCACCTCGGTCCGCTACAACGGCACGATCCACGACTTCGTGCTGTTGAACGCCATCAGCGAAACTCCGGCCGTTCGCAGCGCCATCACGCTTGCCAACGACACGCTGCGCAGCGCCCTGCAGGAGTAAAAGATCAGGTTCCGGATTTCATCGGGCCGGCGGCGTCGCCGGCCTTTCTGTTTTTGGGCAAGGTCCTGGCATATTGCCAGGCCTTCTTCCATTTCGGCGTAATGACGCCGTTGGCGGCGCGGATGTTGTTGATGAACTGCTGCGTTGCCGCTTCCCAGGAATATTGAAGGGCCAGATCCCGTGCCTTCTCGCGCGAGGCCGACAATGCGCGGAGGCAGGCTGCCTGCAGGTCTTCGTCCAGTGCGCCGACTTCGCCATCCTCGCCGACGATGTCGAGCGGTCCGGTGACGGGGTAGGCGGCAACGGGAACGCCGCATGCGAGCGCTTCCAGGATCGTGTTGCCGAAGGTATCGGTCAGCGACGGGAAGACGAAGACATCGGCCTGTGCATAGATCCCGGCAAGCTCCTCGCCGAATTTCAGGCCGGTGAAGAGCACGTCCGGATAGCGCTTTTCCAGCTCGCCTCGGGCAGGGCCGTCGCCGACCACGACTTTGGAGCCGGGCAGGTCGAGATCGAGGAAGGCGGGCAGGTTTTTTTCCAATGCCACCCGTCCGACCGTCATGTAGACGGGGCGCTGCAGGCCGAAGGGTTTTTCTTCCAGTTCCATCGGGCGGAACTGCGCCGCGTCGATGCCGCGGCTCCAGGGCATCAGGTTGCGGATGCCTTTTTCCGACAGCTCACGGGCAAGGCTCGGCGTTGCCACCATGCAGCCGGCGCCGGAATTGTGGAACCACTTCACGAAGGCGTAGAGCCAGCCCTTCGGCACCGGCAGGCGGGCCGAGACATATTCCGGGAAGCGCGTGTGGTAGCTGGTGGAAAACGGCATGCGGTTCCTCAGGCACCAGCGCCGCGCCGTCAGCCCGAGCGGGCCCTCGGTGGCGATATGGACATAGGACGGCGCGTGCTTTTCGATCTCGCGGGCGACCCGGTGGTAGTTGGCGATCGAAAGGCGAATTTCCGGATAGGTCGGGCAGGGGAAGCTACCGAAACGCTCGGGCGTCACCATGGATACTTCGACGCCCAGTCTGGCGAGTTCGCGGTTGGTATTCTCGATCGAGCGGACAACTCCGTTCACCTGCGGATGCCAGGCGTCGGTGACGATCACCAGCCTCTCCGGCAAGCTTCCAGGCGCGGTATCGGCCCGGTTCTCGCCGCGACAGTTATTCGAACGGTGTTGCAGCATTGTCCCGTTTTCCATCCACGCCGCGCCGTATCGAACGGCAGCGGCACAACCCCCGAGCGGGCGCAGGGGAGGTGATTCCCGCGTGCCCATTCTGAGGCTTCTCTGTGATGGATTTATTACAGGCTGCTGATCGAGGCTCAGAGCCCGAGCTTATCCCTTGCCACGAGTGCCCCGTGCTCGCTGACGACGCGCGCGGCAACCTTCACTGCGAAACAGGCGCTGGCGACGGCATCCTTCGTCTCGAGATACTTGGCGAGGAACGCGCCGTTGAAGCTGTCGCCGGCGCTCGTGGTATCAACGACCTCGTCGACGTTTTCGGCCGGCACGAAGTTCTGCTGGCCGGCGAAGTTCAGCGTCGCTCCGTCGGCGCCGTTCTTGATCAGCACGTTCGGTGCGCCGAGGGCACGGTAGCGATGGATGGTGGCGTCGATGGAGTCGTCGCCGAAATGCAAGGCCTCGTCGTCGAAACTCGGCATGACGAGAGAAGAGGAGCGGGCGCCTTCGCTGATCGTCGTATGCATGACGTCATAGCTCGCCCACAGGCGCGGGCGGATATTCGGGTCGAAGACGACGAATTTACCCGCGGCCTTGGCGCGGCGGGTTTCGGCAAGCAGCGTGTCGGCGTCTTCGCGCGGCAGAATGGCGAGCGTGATACCTGAAAAATAGATGACGTCCGAGCCTTCGATCGCTTCGCGCAATAGATCGGGATCGGCCGCAAGCTGTCTGGCGGCGGAGTTGTCGCGCCAGTAGCTGAAGGAGCGTTCGCCGTTCCTGAGGTTGATCATGTATAGGCCGGGAGCTTTGCCCTTGATGCGCCTGATGAGCTTGGTGCCGATGCCGGCTTCCTCGAAGAAGGCGATCATCTCGTCCGACATGGCGTCGTCGCCAAGCGCGGTGAAATAATCGACGCTCCAGGCGGGCTGCATGCAGGCGCGAGCGTACCAGGCGGTGTTCAGCGTATCGCCGGCAAAGCCCTTTCTCAGCAGGCCGCCGCCTGCCTGCGAAAGCTCCACCATGCATTCACCGATCGATAAGAACCGTCCGTTCAAAACTGCCTCCCGAAAAATCTCCGCGTCTGCTGATTACGCAAAGAGGCGTTTGGAGGCAAGCGCTGGCAATGCCGCTTTGTGGCTGTTTGGCGGGCGGCAGCTGTCGGAAAGCCAGCCGTGCTCCGTTCGGAGGCGCGTCTGAAGACTGACGGCGGAGTGCTGCTCGTGGATGGTGTAGCTCGCAGGTTGGCAGAGATCGCGCGTGTCCTTGGTCGCATCGAGGTCGGAAGCTTCGTCGAGTTCGAAGCGCATGTCGCATTTGCAGTCATCGCAGCCCCCGGCGATGATGATGCTGATCGTTTCGCCCGGCTTCGGGACCTGCTCGCCGACGACGTGAAGAGCCCGCCGGCAGGGCGGGCTCCACTCGCAGGTCGTTCGTTTGCTATCCGATCTCCGGGCAGCCGCGGCGGTTGGCGAAGACGATGCGGTCCGGCCCGTAACGGGTCCAGCCTTGCACCGTGACGCTACGCCTGGTCACACGCACGACCTCAGGTCGGCGCAGGCCGGAATCGCGAGCGGCCATTTGTGCCTCACGCGGGCTGCAACCCCGGCGGTAGTCGTCTCGATAAGGATCGTAGCGATCGCGATCGTAGATACGCACGCCGTCCGGTCCGATGCGGAACTGGACGTCCTGAGCCTGAGCAAAGGACGCGGGTGCGACAGCGCCTCCAAATGTCAGCGCCAATACAAGGCCGGCATTGGATATCAGCTTGAGCATTTTTCTCCTCCTTGGAGCCCTGCGGTGACCCCGCATGCTTTTGTCAGGGGAGAACTGCCCCGGAGCGCAAATTGTTCCGCCCCGGGGCAGGCGCTGGGCAACGCGCGTGTTGCGCGCGAGCTGACCCAGAGCGGACGCGAATTACCGGTCCATGTGGTAACAGGCTGCCGCTTGACCCGGGCGGACATGCTCGGTCGGCGGCATTTCCGTCCGGCAGATATCCGTCGCCTTCCAGCAGCGGGGCGAAAAGACGCAGCCCTTCGGCGGGAACAGTGGCGATGGCGGGTCGCCCTGAAGGCGGATGCGTGTACGCTGGCGGGCAAGCTTCGGATCGGGGATTGGGGCGGCCGAAAACAGTGCCTGCGTGTAAGGATGTGCAGGATGTTCGAACACCGTCTGACAATCGCCGGCTTCCACCACCTTGCCGAGATAGAGCACCAACACGTCGTCCGAGATCAGCCGCACGACGGACAGGTCATGGCTGATGAAGATCAGCGTCAGGCCGAACTCTTTACGGAGCTTGCGCAGGAGCGTGATGACCTGCCCCTGGATCGAAACGTCGAGGGCCGATACCGGCTCGTCGCAGATGATCAGCTTCGGCCTGGTCACGACCGCGCGGGCAATGCCGATGCGCTGTGCCTGGCCGCCGGAAAACTCATGCGGGTAGCGGTTGATCATTTCCGGCACGAGGCCGACTGCACCCATGATCTCGCGCACACGTTCGAGGCGCTGCGCTCTGGAGAGTTTCGGTTCGAAGACGGTCAGCGGCTCGGCGATGATGTCGCCGACCGTCATGCGCGGATCGAGCGATGCGATCGGATCCTGGAAGATGATCTGCATGTCGCGGCGCGCAGCCCGCATCTCTTCGTCCGACAGGTCCAGCAGATTGCGGCCCTGCCAGAGGATGCGGCCCTTCTGCGAGCGTAGCAGCCGCAGGATGGAGCGGCCGAGCGTCGACTTCCCGCAGCCGGATTCACCGACGATGCCCAGGGTGCGGCCCTCCTTCAAGTCGAAGCTGACATTGTTGACAGCCGTCAGCATCACCGGCGGCTTGAAGAAGCCTTTGGAGGGCAGTTCGAACTGGGTCGTCAGGTTCTCGACCCTCAACAGCGATCGTTCAGCCATGATTGAGAAGCTCCTCGATACGCGGGAAGGGATGGAAGCAGGCTGCGCAATGGTGCGGTGCCAGCGTTGCGAGCGGCGGCGGACGATCGATGCAATCGTCTTCTACCTTCGGACAGCGCGGCGAGAAGTTGCAGCCCTTCGGCAGGTGCTGCAGGTTGGGCGGCCGACCGGGAATGACGACGAGCTGGTCGACGTCCTGGTCGGGGCGCGGGATCGCCGCGTGCAGCGCCGCCGTATAGGGATGCGCCGGATTTTCAAAGAGCTGATCGACCGGCGCTTCCTCGACGATGCGGCCGGCATACATGACCGCGACGCGATCGGCGAGGCCGGCAACGACGCCAAGATCGTGGGTGATCATCGCGAGCGCCGTGTTCATCTCGGCCGTCAGATCGTTGAAGAGATCGAGGATCTGCGCCTGGATGGTGACATCGAGCGCGGTGGTTGGCTCGTCGGCAATCAGGAGCTTCGGCTTGGTGAGCAGTGCCATGGCAATGACGATACGCTGGCGCATGCCGCCCGACAGCTCGTGCGGATAGAGGTTGAAGCGGCGCGTGGGGTCGGGGATGCCGACCCGTTTCAGCATGTCGAGCGCTTCGGCAGAGGCTGCGCGCGCAGTAAAACCGCGATGAACCTCAAGCTGTTCCGTCAGTTGGCGCGAAATCTTGAGAGATGGATTCAAGGCGGTCATGGGATCCTGGAAGACCATGGCCATGTCCTTGCCGCGCACCTGATCGAGTTCACCTGGCTTCAGCGACAGCACATCCCTGCCTTCGAGCAGCGCCTGGCCGCTGGTCTTGCCGTTCTTGGCGAGCAACCCCATGATGCCGAGGAAGGTCTGGCTTTTGCCTGAGCCGGACTCCCCGACGATCGCGATGCGTTCGCCGGGCTTGATCGTCAGGTTCATGTTGGAGACGGCCTTCACCTGGCCGTCCGGCGTTTCGAAGGTGATCGAGTAGTCTTTGAGTTCGAGAAGGTTGTCGGTCATCTTTAGCGATCCTTCGGGTCGAACGCGTCGCGCAGACCGTCGCCGATGAAGAGCAGGCTGAGCAGCAGGGCGACGAGGAAGCTCGCCGGAAAGACCAGCAGCCAGGGCATGCTCTCCATTGCATCGGTACCTTCGGCAATCAGCGTGCCGAGCGAGGTCAGAGGCTCCTGAACGCCGAAGCCGAGATAGGACAGGAAACTTTCCGTGGCGATAATTTCCGGAACGGTGAGTGCCGCAAAGATGACCACCGGGCCGACGAGGTTCGGAATGACGTGCTTGAGGATGATCTTGAAGGGCCTCTGTCCCGAGGCGCGTGCAGCCTCGATGAACTCGCGCTGCTTGATCGACAGCGTCTGGCCGCGCACGATGCGGGCCATTGTCAGCCACTCCAGCGCCCCGATCGCGGCAAAAAGCAGATAGACGTTACGGCCGAAGATCACCATCAGCAGGATGACGAACAGGATGTAGGGCAGGGCATACATGATATCGACGAAACGCATCATGACCGAATCCAGCCTGCCGCCGATATAGCCGGAGACTGCGCCGTAGAGCACGCCGATGACGACGGAGACGACGGTTGCCGTCAGCGCGACGGCAAGCGAGACACGGGTGCCGTAAAGCACGCGGGCGAGAAGGTCGCGGCCATTCGGATCGGTGCCGAAGTAATGGCCGCTTGCAAAGTCCGGAGGTGTGCGGAAGGCGGCCCAGTCCGGATCTTCATAGTTGAAGGGAATGAAATAAGGGCCGAGGAAGGCGAGGAGGACGAGCAGCGCCAGCACGGCGATGGAAATCACGCTTGCCTTGTTGCGGGCCAGGCGTCGAAGCGCATCCTTGGTGAGCGATCGGCCTTCGGGCGCCAGGCCTTCGGCCTGCAGCAACTCGGCAGCGAGCAGCTCGCGTTTTGCGGGGTTGAGGATCATCGGTTTCTCACTTTCGGATCGAGCCACGCATAGGCGATGTCGACGAGAAGGTTGAGGAAGACGATCAGCACCATGTAGAAGATGACCGTTCCGAGAACCATGCCGTAGTCGCGGTTCAGCGCTGCAGTGATGAAATAGCGGCCGATGCCGGGCAGTCCGAAGACGCTCTCGACAACAAGCGAGCCGGTGAGAAGATAGCTTGCCGCCGGTCCGAGATAGGAGACCACGGGCATCATGGCAGGTTTCAGTGCGTGGCGCATGACCGTCAGGCGTGGGCCGATGCCCTTTGCCTTGGCTGTCCGGATGAAGTTCTGGTTCATGACCTCGATCATCGAGCCGCGGGTGATGCGCGATATGCGGCCGGCATGCGGCAGCGCCAGAACCACGATCGGCATGACGAGGAACTTGAAGGAGCCGTCACCCCAGCCGCCGACTGGAAGCCATCCGAGACGGATGCCGAAAACGAGCTGCAGGATCGGGGCGATCAGGAAGTTGGGAAGCACGACGCCGATCAGAATGAGTGCGCCCAGGATATAGTCGGGCGTCTTGTTCTGGTAAAGCGCCCCAAGACAGCCTACGGTGACCCCGACAAGGATGGCGAGCAGGAAGGCGGCGGTACCGATGGTGAAGGTATAGGGCAGGCCGATCATGATCTGCTGCCCGACAGTGAAATCTTCGCTGGCGAAGGACGGGCCAAGATCACCTTTCAGCAGGTCGCCGACATAGATCATGTACTGCTGGATCAGCGGCTTATCCAGATTGTAGTGGGCGGCAAGGTTCTTCATGATGACCGGCGGCAATGGCCTTTCGCCATCGAAGGGGCCGCCGGGGGCAAGGCGCAAAACGAAAAAGCAGGCTGTGACGGCGATCCAGAGAACGGGGATCGTCGACAGCAATCGACGGAGTGCATATTTGATCATGATCGTGGGCCGGCCCTTCCCGCAGTGCGGGAAGGGCCGTTTTCCTTACTCTTTCATCGACAGCCAGCGCGTACGGTGGATGTCCTGCACATTGTCGACGAAGCCCTCGATCTTTGGCGAGACGACGTTCTTCGAGACGTAGTAGTAGATCGGCAAGGCGGCGGAATCGTCGAGCGCCAGTTGCTCGGCCTTCTTGAAGATTTCGGAGCGCTTGGCCAGATCCGTCTGCGCGTTGCCTTCCTTGATCAGCTTGTCGTATTCGGGGTTAGACCAGCGGCCATAGTTCATCTGAACGCCAGTAACGAGCAGGTTCAGGAAGTTGTCCGGATCGTTGTAATCGGCAAGCCAGCCGGCACGGCCGATTTCCACTTCGCCACTTTTCAGCTGATCATAATGCACCTTGGTCTCGGCATTGACGAGTTCGATATTCACGCCGAGCGGCTTCCACATGGCGGCAATCGCCACGGCGATGCGCTTGTGGTTGTCGTTGGTGTTGTACTTGAGCTGTGCCGTTAGTGGACGATCAGGGCCGAAACCTGCTTCCGTGAGCAGTTTCTTCGCTTCGACGACCTTCTCGCTGTAGGGCAAGTCTTTCCACGAGACATAGGCCGGCTCGCCGTAGTTGGCCGTACCCGGCGGCACCCAGGAATAAGCGGGCAATTCGCCCGTTCCGAGAATCTGCGGGCCGATGACTTCGCGATTGATTGCCATGGAAAGAGCCTGGCGGACGCGCTTGTCGCTGAACGGCGGCTTGGTCGAGTTGATCACGTAATAATAGAGGCCCGAGAACGGAGCCACGTGGGCCTGGCCGGGCAGGTTCTTCTTCATCCATTCGTACTGATCGGTCGGGAAGTCGGTAAGGATGTCGAATTCGCCGGCGCGGTAGCGCTTCAGCGCCGCTTCCTGGTCTTCAAGCACGAAGAACTTCGCACCGTCTATCTTCAGATCTTTGACACCATAGTATTGGTCATTCTTGACCGTCGTAACGTGCGAGCCAGGCACCCACTCGACGGGCTTGTAGGGGCCGTTGGTGACGATGGTTCCGATCTTGACCCAGTCTGCGCCCTTGGCTTCGACGACATGTTTGGGCAGCGGGTATGCGGTGTAGTGAGTCAAGGCGCCGATGAAATACGGTGTCGGGGCTTCAAGCGTGATCTCGAGCGTCTTATCGTCGATTGCCTTGACGCCGAGCTGGTTGAAATCGGTGATCTCGCCCTTGTTGATCTTTTCGGCATTCTTGATGGTGAACTGCAGATAGGCGTAGTCGGCTGCATTCTTAGGATCCATGAGGCGCTGGAAGGCGAAGACGAAGTCTTCGGCCGTTACCGGCTGGCCGTCGGACCACTTGATGCCGTCGCGCAGCTTGAAGGTGTAGACTTTGCCGTCATCCGAAACGGTCCAGCTTTGGGCCTGGCCCGGAATAGGGTTGAGCTTGGCATCTTCAGCCACGAGTCCTTCGAAGATGTCGCCGGCAATGCGATTCTCCCAGTCGCCGGAGAGCTTTTGCGGATCGAGAGATGCCGGATCGCCGCCATTGTGGATATTGAGCGTGGCCGCTTGGGCCGAGAAAGCCAGCAATGTGCCGAGCATTGCTGAGGCTAGAAATTTTTTCGTTGTATGGGTCATATTGGGCCACCTTTCCAGGCTTTTTTGCCTATTATTAGTCGTTTGTTCCCGGTCTTTGACCTGTTACGTGCAAGTCAATGCGCACCTTATCGCAAAGGTTTGGCGTTGCAACCCCCAATGAAGGAGGGTTGCTCAAGGTGTGGACAAGCCCGGATACGCCGTTTTCCTTGCTGTGTGCGTCTCGTTCAAAAGAGGTCATCGGTCGCAGTTGTTTTTTGTTTTCCGGGCTTTAGTCTGTGCGCATTTCGAATGGCGCGGAGAATCCGGCAAATGGCGATGCAGGCAGCGGAGTGGTGGCGGGGGGCGGTCATCTATCAGGTTTATCCACGGTCGTTCCAGGATACGAACAGTGACGGTCTCGGCGACCTCAAGGGCATTACCCGCCGCCTCCCGCATATCGCCAATCTCGGCGTCGATGCGATCTGGCTCTCGCCCTTCTTCAAATCGCCGATGGCTGACATGGGCTACGACGTCTCGGACTACTGCGACGTGGATCCCATCTTCGGGACGCTCGACGATTTCGACGAGATGATGGCTGTCGCCCATTCGCTGGGGTTAAAAGTCGTCATCGACCAGGTGATCTCGCATACGTCCGACCAGCATCCGTGGTTTGTCGAAAGCCGATCGAGCCGCACGAATCCCAAGGCGGACTGGTATGTCTGGGCCGACCCGAAGCGCGACGGCACGGCGCCGAACAACTGGCTTTCGATCTTCGGTGGCCCGGGCTGGGAATGGGATGGCGTGCGGCGCCAATATTACCAGCACAATTTCCTGACCTCGCAGCCGGACCTCAACTTCCACAACAGGGAAGTCCAGGATGCGGTGTTGAAGACCGTGAAGTTCTGGCTCGACCGCGGCGTCGACGGCTTCCGGCTCGACACGGTCAACTATTACTTCTGCGACAAGCTGCTTCGCGACAATCCGCCCCATGAGCCGGATACGAGCGATGGCGGTCTCGATGCGCCCGACAGCAACCCCTACGGCATGCAGAACCATCTCCACGACAAGACGCAGCCGGAAAATCTCGAATTCCTGAAACGCTTCCGCACGCTGCTCAATCAATATGAAGCGCGAGCGACGGTCGGCGAGGTCGGCGACGGCGCGCGGTCGCTGAAGACTGTCGCGGCCTATACGAGCGGCGGCGACAAGCTGCACATGTGCTACACCTTCGATCTGCTCGGACCGGATTTCACCGCCGCGCATATCCGCAACTGCGTCGATACCTTTCAAAAGACCGTTGTCGACGGCTGGGTGTGCTGGGCCTTCTCCAACCATGACGTCAAGCGCCATGTGAGCCGTTTCGCAAAAGCCGAGGAGGAGCGGCCGATGATCGCCAAGCTGGCAATCTCCGTGCTGGCGGCGCTGCGAGGCTCTATTTGCCTTTATCAGGGCGAAGAACTGGGACTTGCCGAAGCAGACCTTGCCTTCGAGGATCTGCGCGATCCTTACGGCATCCGCTTCTGGCCCGCCTTCAAGGGCCGCGACGGATGCCGCACGCCGATGCCCTGGGAGGCCGGCAAGGCGCATGCAGGCTTTACCTCGGCAGAAAAAAGCTGGCTGCCGGTTCCCTACGAGCAGGCAGCCCTTTCCGTCGATACCCAGGAAGACGAAGCAGACTCGGTACTCACGCATTATCGCCGAACGCTGGAATTCCGGAAGCGGCATCCAGCCTTGCTTGACGGCGATATGGAATTCATCGGTACAAATCAGGATCTCCTGGCGTTCACGCGTGAGAAGAATGGAGAGAAGCTGCTCTTCGTCTTCAACCTGACCCGCAAGCCGGCCGAGTTCAGGTTGCCCGTGGGAATGGTGCTTGGCGAGCGCGTCGATATGCCGGGCGCTGGCGGGTTGGCCGGCAGGGAAGCGATGCATCTTGAAGCGCTAAGCGCGCTTTGCAGTCGGGTTGTCGCCGGTGCTCACACGGACCGGTTCAACAGCATGTCGTAATCGGCGTGTGAACCCGATGACTTGGAGCCATCCCGGCAAGCCATAAGCTACCAGGAGGAGCCGACGCATGCCGACCGGAAACGGCGGGCGTTTTTCAAAATGCAGACAGAGGCGGATCGACCGATTGAAGCAGAAGAGTTCCGTCGGACATTTTCGAACCTCACATCGGCAAGCCATCCCATATCTTCAAGAACTTCGGCGGTTGCGTGGTACTTCAGCTCGCACGCCTTTCCCGCATGAAAGGCGGCGAGGGCTTTGTCGGCAAGATGACCAAGCTTTCCCCTGACAGAATCCTTCGACCTGTCCGCCAACGTTCCGCCTGAAAGCGTCACACTACGCAGAAAAGCCGTCGAACGGCTTATGGATTTTCCATCCGTTCCAGCAGTCACAGGCCGATTGCAGACAGGACTTTCACGCGATCAGCACAAACCGATCCACGTCCACCATCCCCCGATCCGAAATCTTCAGGTGCGGGATCACGGGCAGCGGCAGGAATGCGAGTTGAAGGAAGGGCTCTTCCAGCGTGGCGCCCAGCGCGTAGGCTGCCTTTCGGAGATGGTGAAGTGTGTCGCGGACCTTTTCGTAAGGTTCGAGGCTCATCAAGCCGGCGACGGGAAGGGCGATTTCGCCGGTCACCCTGCCGTCCTCGACGACCACGAAGCCACCTTTGATCTCGCCGAGGCGGTTGGCCGCGCATGCCATATCGTCCTCGCTGACGCCGACGACACAGATGTTGTGGCTGTCATGGCCGACGGTGGAGGCGATCGCACCTTTCTTCAGGCCAAAGCCCTGGACGAAGCCGTTGGCGTGGTTGCCGTTCTTGCCGTGCCGCTCAATGACTGCGACCTTGATGATGTCGTTTTCGAGGTCGATTCCGGTCTGGTTGCCCTTTGCCGGAAGGCGGTGCCGGCGAAATTCGGTGATGATCTTGCCGGGGGTGACGCCGATGACCGGCGTCTCGCCTTCGGTGGCCGGCACGCCGAAATGAGCGGCGTTGACGGGTCGCGCCTTCACGCTGTCGAGGCCAACTGGGGCGACCGGCTTGCGGGTGGCAAAGAGTTCATCGGTGACGCGGCGGCCGGCAGAAAAGACGATTTCGGCTTTGCAGCGCTCCAGGCTGTCGATGACGGCAAGATCGGCGCGCCAGCCAGGCGCGATGAGGCCGCGATCGGTCAATCCGAAGGCGCGGGCGGCCGAAATCGAGGCGGCGCGGTAGATCGCAAGCGGGTCGACACCGCTCGCGATCGCGGTGCGGATCATGTAGTCGAGATGGCCCTGCTCGGCGATATCGAGCGGATTGCGGTCGTCGGTGCAGAGGGCGAGATAGGGAGATAGACGCTCGGTGATGATCGGCATCAAGGCCTTCAGGTCCTTCGAGACCGAGCCTTCGCGCACGAGGATGTGCATGCCCTTGCTGATCTTTTCGAGGGCCTCTGCTGCGGTCGTGCATTCATGCTCGGTGCGTATTCCGGCCGCAAGGTAGCCGTTGAGATTCATGCCGCGCAGCAACGGCGCATGGCCGTCGATATGGCTGCCCTGGAACGCTTCGAGCTTTTCCATGCAGACCGGGTCCTTGTGGATCACGCCGGGGAAATTCATGAATTCCGCAAGGCCGATGACCTTGGGATGGCCTCGGAAGGGCAGGAGGCGCTCGATCGGCAGATCGGCCCCGGATGTCTCAAGATGTGTGGCGGGCACGCAGGAGGAGAGCTGGACGCGGATATCCATGATCGTTTCGAGCGCCGAATCGAGGAAGAACTGGATACCGTCGGTGCCGAGCACATTGGCGATCTCGTGCGGATCGCAGATGGCGGTGGTGACGCCATAGGGCAGTACGCAGCGGTCGAACTCATGCGGCGTGACGAGCGAGGATTCAATGTGGAGGTGCGTGTCGATGAAACCTGGAACGACGATCTTGCCGGAGATGACGATCTCGGTTTCTCCCTCATATGTACCGCAGGTGCCAACGATGCGATCGCTGCCGATGGCAATGTCGGATTCGACCAGCTCGCCGGTCACGAGGTCGAAGAAGCGTCCGCCTTTCAATACGATGTCGGCCGGCAGTCGGCCTGTGCCCTGGTCGATGAGGCGTTCGAGCTTGGTGGTCATGGGCATCCTCGTTCTGGCTATCCGTCCGTTATAACTGAAGTGCCGGACAAAGCGCTATAAGCGAGACTGCTCCAAAAATGAAAACCGGGCGCCGATAAGACGCCCGGTCATTCTGATGCCGGCTGACAGGCCTTATTCGGCGGCGACGATCTTGCCGCCTTCCCACTTGTAGAGCGCAAAACTCTGCGAGGTGAGATCGCCAGTTTCGCCATAGGTGAGCTTGCCGATCGCGGTTGCGATCGGTTCGCCGGACTTGAGGGCAGCGGCAACAGCTTCGGAATCTTCGGCGCTGCCAGCCTTCTCAATGCCGGCCTTGAGGACTTCGACGGCCGCGTAAGCATTCAGCGTGAAGGCTTCGGCCGGTATGTTCTTGGCGGCAAGCGCGTCGGAGGCTGCCTTGGAGTCAGCGCTCTTCGTCGCATCGGACGCGTTGGTGAAAACCGTGCCTGCAGCAGCTTCCGTGCCGATATTCCAGAATTCGCTGTTGGAGAGGCCGTCACCGCCGATGATCGTTGCCTTCACGGAAAGGTCGGCGAGCTGACGGGCAAGCAAGCCACCCTCCGGATGGTAGCCGCCGAAGTAGATTACGTCGACATTTTCAGCCTTGAGGCGGGTCGTGAGTGCACTGAAATCCTTATCGCCGGGGGTGATCGCATCATTGATGACCTCGGTGACACCGCCGGCATTGAGCGTTGCCTTGAAGGCGTCGGCAAGGCCCTTGCCATAGGCACCCTTGTCGTTGACGATGGCGATGCGCTTGTCCTTGAAGTTCTTGAGCACGTATTTGCCAGCGACTTCGGCCTGCTGGTCGTCTCGGCCGCAGGTGCGTAGCACGTTGGTGAGGCCGCGCTTGGTAAGATCCGGTGCTGTCGCCGTCGGGGTCACCATGAGGATGCCGTTTTCGGCAAGCACGTCGGAAGCAGGTATGGCGACGCCGGAAGTGACCGGGCCGACGACGAAGCGGATGCCTTCGCCGACGAGCTGGTTTGCGGCGGAAACACCCTGCTTCGGCTCGCCCGCGTCGTCGGCAGTCTTCAGCACGACCTTTTGGCCGAGGATGCCGCCTTTCTTGTTGATCTCCTCAACGGCGGTCTGCGCGCCGTTCTTCACCTGATCGCCATAGGCGGCAACGGGGCCGGTCAGCGGTGCGATCAAGCCGATGGTGATGTCGGCATGGGCAAAAGGCGCAAAGGCCAGCGATGCGACGAGAGTCGCGCCAGTCAAAGTCTTCAGACTCATTTTCGTTCTCCTTGGGTGGGGCCTTCTGGGCCCGCTATGACTGCCGCGACAACGAAAACCGTTCGTGAACATACCAAAGGGATGCGCCAAACGACGACGGCTACGGTGCGGTCAACGCGCCTTCCGGCCACTTTTGGCTTCGGAAGGCACAGACCAATTTTCTATGAATTTTGCTGCGATTACGCAAGGAGATAACAATCCAAGGCCCGTCTTCGCCAAATCGTTCAAGGAACAGGCGTCGATTGCGATTCTCTTCAGGTTTTTCCGACCTATCTTGTTGGACGGGCTTTTTGCAGGAACGCAACGATCATATCGGCATTGCCGATGTATGGCGTTCGCTCGGCTTTCTGATCATCCTTGCAGACGATGCTTTGGCCCGGTGCTCCTCCTCAATCTGAGCTGCGGCTCCGGTTTGAAGGCTTGCACGGCAAGGTCATCTGGCGGACCGACCGCGGCGAATGCCGACTGGGCTGAGAATGAGACGAGAAAGGTGCTCGAAAGCATGAACTTGAGCATGCAAAACCTCCGGCTGGAAATGGACGCGTCTTGCCTGCCGAAGAATTTTGCGGGCGGCGACCCGCAACGCGATCGAGGTCGCCGCCGCGTTCGAGGAAATCTCCGTCTCTCATGGTGTGGTTTCATTAAGCGAAGAACGAATGCCTGAAACCAGCGACGGCAGCTCTAGCGTCAATAACCGACAACGGTCGGATTCCAAGCCGCCTGGCTATCTGCCGCTTGATTCGAATCGACCTTTCATGGTGTGAACGCTCGATAGGGCGGCATTTCGAGGTTGTGCCGTGCAGGGTTGGCCATGGACATGGCGCAATCGGTAGAGAAATCTGCTGACACGAACGCTCTCCCCATTTGCGGGGGAGAGGCTGGGGCGAGGGCAGGGGCCTTCGATCTGCTTAGATGTTGTTCTGCAAAATCTCGCGCAATTTGCCGAAGAGCTCGTCGATGTGCTTCTTTTCGATGATGAGTGGCGGGGAAAGGGCGATGATGTCGCCCGTGGTGCGGATCAGCAAGCCGTTCTCATAGGCCTTCAGGAAGGCGGTGAAGGCGCGTTTTGTGGGTTCGCCGGCGATCGGATCCAGTTCGATCGCGCCGATCAGACCGGTGTTGCGGATGTCGATGACGTTCGGGCAGTCCTTCAGCGAGTGAAGGGCGTCGGCCCAGTAATCCGAGAGCTCGCCAGCGCGGGTAAGCAGGCCTTCTTCCTTGTAGGTATCGAGGGTGGCAAGCGCGGCGGCGGCGGCGATCGGGTTGCCCGAATAGGTGTAGCCGTGGAAGAACTCGATCATATGCTCCGGGCCGTCCATGAAGGCGTCATGAATCTCGGAGGTGACGAAGACGGCGCCCATCGGGATGACGCCGTTGGTGAGGCCCTTGGCGGTGGTGATGATGTCTGGCTTCACATCGTAGTACTGCGCGGCAAATGGAGCGCCGAGGCGGCCGAAGCCGGTGATGACTTCGTCGAAGATCAAAAGGATACCGTGCTTGGTGCAGATTTCGCGGAGCTTCTGCAGGTAGCCCTTCGGAGGAATGAGAACGCCGGTTGAACCTGCGACCGGCTCGACGATGACAGCAGCGATCGTGGAGGCGTCATGCAACGTGACGATGCGCTCGAGCTCGGTTGCAATGTCGCCACCATGTTCCGGCTCGCCTCGGGTGAACGTGTTCCTGCCCGGCTGATGCGTATGAGGCATGTGGTCGACGCCGGTCAGAAGCGTGCCGAACATCTTACGGTTGGACACGATGCCGCCGACCGATATGCCGCCGAAATTGACGCCGTGATAGCCGCGCTCACGGCCGATCAGGCGGAAGCGGGAGCCGTTGCCCTTGACCCGATGGTAGGCCAGGGCCACCTTGAGCGCCGTCTCCACCGATTCAGATCCTGAGTTGGTGTAGAGAACGTGGTCCATGCCTTCGGGCGCGATATCGACGAGACGGTTTGCAAGCTCGAAAGCCTTCGGATGACCGAGCTGGAAGGCTGGCGCATAATCGAGCTCGCCGGCCTGCTCGCGGATCGCCTCGGTGATCTTGGCCCGGCAGTGGCCGGCATTCACGCACCAGAGACCGGCGGTGCCGTCAAGTACCTGACGGCCGTCATGGGTCGTGTAGTACATGTCCTTGGCGCCGACGAACAGGCGTGGCTCCTTCTTGAATTGCCGGTTTGCCGTAAAAGGCATCCAGAAGGCGCGAAGATCGTTCGGTGCGTTGAGGCGATTGGACATGCTGTTCTCCTGGCCGTTGCGGGGCCGTCCCCGGGGCTTTGCGCCCATATTTTTACTGTTCGGTCAAATTATCAGCGCTTCTTGGGGCGTCAAGCCATGGACGACATGGATGGCACGTGCCGGCCATTGGCGTATCTTACGCCGCAGCTTTCCTGCAAACGAACAAAACCGGCAAATCGAGAGATTTGCCGGCAAAGGTTATGCTATCGTGCTGAAATACTGCTCACCGTGCCATTCCGGTTACATCCCGCAGCACGGCGTTTTAGCAAACTTTATGTCTGCGTTATCATTATGCTGCAGATCTGCTGCGGCCCTGGACTGCATAAATGTCCTCGAGCGTCGCCAGGATCTTCATCACCGGTTCCGAATTGCTCGAGTAATAAATGGTCTGCGCGTCACGGCGGGTCTTTACGAGCTTCTGGGCCCGCAGCTTTGACAGATGCTGCGAAAGCGCGGACTGGCTGAGGCCGACCTGGGTCGCAAGCGCGCCGACAGGTACCTCGCCTTTGACGAGACTGCAGAGGATCAGAAGGCGTTTGGGGTTCGCCATCGCTGATAAAAGGGCGGCCGCCACGTTAGAGTGGTCTGAAAGGTCAGTGGTTTTCATATTTCCAATCTTCCTAAGCGAATGATGTATCCGTATAGGCACAGGGCGTTAGACGGGGTTGGCGGACGTTCAAAACGTAGCAACTGGTCCGGAAGATTGTATATACCTAAATTTCACGTAGCGAGTATGCTATTTTAGATATGTGTGACTTAATGTCCGTCGCATTCTCGATGAGTGACTCAAATTCGCAACGGTTGAGCAAATCACCGGAAATGGCGTCGAACCCTGCGCAATCCACTCCACATATGCGCCATGCCGTATCTTTTGGCGCCTTGAAAAGCTTCGCAAGCGCTTCGGACAGGTCGGCATGCTCCTCTACTAATTCTCGCACTGTCTGCGCTGCCTGTTCGGCAACCGGCTCGTTCGCAGGTGAGAGAATCATGAGATCGGCACTTTCCAAAAGATAGGCGCGGCCGAAGCCGCCATTAAGGCTTGCCGACTGCGGAACGAGACGGAAGAAGCGGAAGTCCGGGAAGTCGATATAGAGCTGCGCCTTCGCATGCCGGTCGAAGAACCGGGCGCGGATGCGCTGGTGTACGGCGCTTCCGCGCTCGACCGGCTCGGCAATGCATTGGGTGGTGAGCCGCGGATGCGCGAGGGGATCGCCCCTGCCGGGTTCGCCAGTCAGGAGCGACGCGCGCCGGTCGGTCTCCAGCGCCTTGGTATGGGTCGACAGCGCTGAAACAAGGATGACAGGCACGCCGTCGAAATCCGTACCGAGCAGAACGCGGCTCGCAAACGGAAAGCCGGTCGCAGGGTCGAGCACGGCAAGAGCACCATAGCGGGCCGAACGCAAAAGCACGCGTGCGAGCTTGCGCGCTTCTTCGTCCGTTTCCCTGAGTACGGAAGCCTGGTCTTTCATGTCCACTTTCTTGACGGAAGCAGACGGCTGGATCAAGCCTGTTCTTTGCGCCGGTGCTGGGTCAGCCCGGCCACGACATCCTGAGCCGAAATCGTGCCGATGATGGCGCCGTTTTCGACAACGCCGATGCTGCCCGGCTGACGGGCGAGCGCGTCGAGAATATCAACGAGTGGAGTTTCAGCGCGTGCCGTGGCGCTTACGCTCGCCCCTGCCGCATGGCCAAGGCCCGGTTGCATCACATCCTGCGCCGTCAACATGCTGATCGGATTCATGTGCTGGACGAAATCTGCGACATACTGATCGGCAGGGTTTTTGACGATATCCTGCGGCGTGCCGCACTGGATGATGCGTCCGCCCTCCATGATGGCGATGCGATTGCCGATGCGAAAGGCCTCGTCAAGATCGTGGCTGACGAAGAGGATCGTCTTCTTCAATCGCCGCTGGAATTCCAGAAGCTCATCCTGCAAGCGGGTGCGGATCAGGGGGTCGAGCGCAGAGAACGGCTCGTCCATCAGCAGGATCGGCGCGCCGGTGGCAAAGGCGCGGGCGAGGCCGACACGCTGCTGCATGCCGCCGGAGAGTTCGTTGACTTTGCGATCCGCCCACTTCGTCAGGTTGACGAGTTCAAGCTGCTCCTCGACCCGTTTCTTGCGCTCACCGTCCGGCATGCCGGCAAGTTCGAGGCCGAAGCCGACATTCTCCTCGACCGTGCGCCACGGCAGCAATGCGAACTGCTGGAACACCATGGACACGGTGTGCATCCGCAGATCGCGCAGAGCCTTTGGGCTGCATGCATAGGGATCTACCGGGCCGGTTGCCGAGGAAACTGATACCTTGCCGCGCACGACGGGAGCGAGGCCGTTGACGGCGCGCAGCAGCGTCGATTTGCCTGAGCCGGAAAGGCCCATAAGCACGAGGATTTCCCCTTCCTCGATCGTCAGCGAGGCATCGGCAACGCCGAGAACGAGCCCGGTTGCGGCGCCGATCTCGTCGCGGGTCTTGCCTTGATCGACGAGAGAGAGGGCGGTTTGCGGCCTGTCGCCGAAGATGATGCTGACATTGTCGAAGCGGACCGAGGTCATGCGCCGTCTCCTTCGCCTGCCGTGCGGAACATGCGGTCGAGAATAATTGCCAGGATGACGATACAGAGACCGGCCTGGAAGCCCATGGAGACATTCACCGTGTTCAGTGCGCGAACGACGGGCTTTCCAAGGCCATCGGCGCCGACGAGCGCAGCGATGACCACCATCGATAGCGACAGCATGATCGTCTGCGTAAGGCCGGCCATGATCTGCGGCATCGCGAAAGGCAGTTCGATCTTGCGCAGCACCTGCGTCGGAGTTGCGCCAAAGGACTCGGCTGCCTCGACGAGGGAGGGCGGCGTCGAGATGATGCCGAGGCGGGTCAGACGGATCGGCGCAGGGATGGCAAAGATCACGGTTGCGATCAGCCCTGGGACCATGCCGAGGCCGAAGAGAATGAGTGCGGGGATCAGGTAGACGAATGTCGGGATCGTCTGCATCAGGTCGAGCACGGGACGCATGATGGAAAAGACCCAGGCGCGCCTTGCCCCGGCAATGCCGAGCGGAATGCCAATCGCCATGCTGACGAATGTGGAGGCGAGAACGAGCGCCAGTGTTTCCGTCGTCTCCTTCCAGTAGCCCTGGTTCATGATCAAAAGCAAACCGAGCAAGGTAAAGACTGCAACGCCGATCGAGCGGCGGAGCCAATAGGCAATCGCCGTGATCGCCAAAAGCACGATCAACGGATGTGGCGCCTGCAGGATGAAGAGCAATGCTCCGATCACGTGCGAGAGAGCGAAAGCCAGTCTGTCGAAAAACCATTCGCCGCTCGACGTCAGCCAATCGACGGTCGATTTGGCGACGGGGCCAATAGGGATTTTGTAATCGGTGATCCAGTTCAAGGAGCGCGCCTATCCGAAAGAGCAGAGATCAGGATGAAACGAAAAGGGGCGGCGCGTGGGCCGCCCCGTTCATCAGCTTCAGAGGCCGAGGCCGGACTTGACGGCCGCTGCGGCGTCCTTGCCGTCCTTGGTCGTGACGCCTGCAAGCCATGGCTCGACGGCCGTCGGATTTGCCTTCAGCCATTCCGTTGCCGCGACCTGCGGATCCTCACCATCATTGAGGATCTTGCCCATGATCTGGTTTTCCATCTCCAGGCTGAACTTCAAGTTGGACACGAACTTGCCGACGTTCGGGCATTCCTTGACGAAGCCTGCGCGGGTGTTGGTGTAGACCGTCGCGCCGCCGAAGTTGGGGCCGAAGGTGCTGTCGCCACCCGTGAGGTAGGTCATCTTGAAGTTCTCGTTCATCGGATGAGGTGCCCAACCGAGGAATACGACCGGCTTACCGTCCTTTTCGGCACGGGCAACCTGCGCCAGCATACCCTGCTCGGAGGACTCGACGACTTCAAGTCCGCCCATTCCCATCTCGTTCTTCTCGATCAGGGTCATGACAAGGCGGTTGCCGTCGTTGCCCGGTTCGATCCCGTAGATCTTGCCGTCAAGGGCGTCCTTGTGCTTGCCGATGTCGCTGAAGTCCTTGATACCGAGTTCGGCGCCCTTGGCGTTGGTGGCAAGCGTGTACTTGGCACCTTCGAGATTGGCTCCGATGGATTCGACGGATTTGTCGTCGAGATAAGGTTGAACGTCCTTTTGTTGTGCCGGCATCCAGTTGCCGAGGAACACATCGATGTCCTTGTTCTTCAGCGACTGATAGGTGACAGGTACGGAGAGGACCTTGACGTCCGGCTCGTAGCCGAGGCTCTTCAGAACGACCGCGGCGGCAGCGGTGGTTGCGGTAATGTCCGTCCAGCCTACGTCCGAGAAACGGACGGTCGAGCAACTTTCAGGTTCTGCTGCAAATGATGCGGTTGCGATGGAAAGTGCGGCAACTGCAGTGGCGGTGGTCAGTTTGAATACGCTTGTTGTTTTCATTTTAGACTCCCAGTCTTTGGTTCCCAAGCCAAGCATCAATAGCCGACATTTACAAGCGACCTCAGTGTGTTTGCGCCGCATTGCCTACCCCGAATGCGACGTTTCACATTTTTATCAGGCGGCCGGTTTGCGGGCCTTTTTATGGTTTTTGCCTCCGGATTTCCTGTGATTATCGATTCTGCTGTCTTTTCTTTGCCGATTGGAGCTTTCAAGAAGCAAAACACGGAGAAAACGATGGCAAAACTCTATTTCAACTACTCTACCATGAATGCCGGCAAATCGACCATGCTGCTGCAGGCCTCCTATAATTACCAGGAACGCGGCATGCGCACCGTGCTTTTGATCGCGGCCTTCGACGAGCGCACGGGCAAGGGTATCATCGGCTCGCGCATAGGACTGGAAGCGAGCGCCATCGCTTTCGAGGGACATACCGATCTTTTCCGGCTCATCAAGGAATTGAGCGCCGAGGGCGGTCCGATCGCCTGCATTTTCGTCGACGAAGCGAATTTCATGACACGCCAGCATGTGTGGCAGCTCGCCCGCGTGGTAGACCGGCTGAACATACCGGTCATGGTCTACGGGCTTCGCACCGACTTCCAGGGCAAGCTGTTTCCGGCTTCCGAGGAATTGCTGGCGATTGCAGACGAGATGCGCGAGGTGCGCACCATCTGCCATTGCGGCCGCAAGGCGACAATGGTCGTGCGGCTCGGTGCTGACGGGGAGGTCGCGCGCGAAGGGGCACAGATCGACGTCGGCGGCAACGAGAAATACGTATCGCTCTGCCGCAGGCATTGGGACGATGCAATGAACGGCGAATGGCGCGCCGAGGCGGTTTGAGCTTCTGCCTCCGAGCGGCTAGGCTTCAGGCTCGGAGATTCTCTGGAGAAGCCGGTGCGCAAAGCTCCCTCGTTCGACAGTCTATTTGAAGCAGCCGATGCGCTTGTCGTGACCCTGCGCGCCGAGGCAGCCGCGTGCGTTGCCTTCATCGACGACTTTGCCCGCAACGGAGCGCAATCCGATGACGAGGCGTTTCTGGCACAGCGCCACCGGTTCCAGGCTTTTGCCACCGCGCGTCTTGAGTTCGATGGACTGCTTGGCGAAATGGTGGCCGGCCTCGACCGCATGACGGCCGAGGTTTCCGCGGATCTGGACAGCTTCCGCGGCCTGACTGCGCGCGAGAAGCTGACCGGCTGGTTTTCGCGGCAGCGCATGTGGCACCTCCACAGTCAGCGTGTGCGCGCAGCTCCCGTGATCGAGCGGCTGCTCGACCTGCTGTCGAAATCGAACACCCTTGCGGGATTGGTCGCCAGCCACCGCGAATTCGCGCTTGCCTGCCACAATGCCGCTGAGCGCAGCGTTATCACGATTGTCGGGCAGCGCAGGCGCCTTGTGGATGCCATCGAGATTTCGCGGCTTCGCACGAAGGAGCTGAACGCAAAAGCACTGACGAGGCAGGGGCGCATCGGTCTCTACGGCGGCAAGGCCGAATGGGAACGAATGGAGGAGGAGCGGCGCACGCTCAAGCAGCAGGCCGACAAGATCGCCGAAGAGGAGCAGTCGATGCGCCACGAAAGCCAGCGCCGCGAACGCTTCATTACAATGTTCGAGGCGCTTGTCGAGGGGTTGAACAGCCAGATCGGTCTTTGCAACGCCTTGGCCCGCAAGCTTTCGATCGATACGGAAGAACGGCTGATCATCTATCAGGCGCAGGTGGATGGCGAGGCTCCGGGTTCGAAAGGGAAGATAACGCAAGAGCTGTTCCCGCATATCGCCGGGCCGATCTCGCTCTTTGAGAAAGATATGCTTGTCCCGCAGGAAATCGGACCGCGCAAGGCGGCAGCAGATGCGGTCTTCGCCAGGAAGTTCGCGGCTTTTGCCGAAAGCGGCGACGCGGCCGATGCCCCGATCATCGACCTGACGCAAAAGCCTTCGGGGTTCAGACTGCCGTTCCTGCGCTCCTGACGACGGCTTAAAGCCGATCGTCGCGGCTTCTGGCCGTTCTTGCCTGCGATCTCCTAAAAATATCTCCTTCATGTTGTGCTCGATCAAGCAAACACATATGTGAAAGCAGAACTTTCTGACGTTCTGCTAGGAGAAGGGCATGCTCGACCGGATCGCCGGTTTCTTCAGGCTGATCGGCCGCACGATAGCCCGCGGGTTCAGCCTTGCTGTCGCCTGGGCGTTTTGGCCCTTCCTTGCCGCTCATGGCTGGTACCGGCGCCGGACTTGGATGATCCGGATTCCCATCATTGCGTTGGCGGCGCTGCTTGTCGTTCTTTACGCGTATTTTCTCTGGCAGACGCAGGTCTGGTCGAATTTCAATCCGTCCTTCGTCGACGAGTACCGTTTTTCGCAGCGCAAGGTTCCGGCCGGCCAGGAACTGCCGGTTGCCGGCGGTGCAGCACCTGCGGCCAAGACCTGCCAGCGTTCTGCGATCGTCGATGTCGCTGCCGATCTGACCGACTTCAACGTCAACCAGAACGCATGGATATCGTCTATGCTGCTCTACCGGCTCGGGTTTTTCGGCATCGACTGGGATCATACGCCGTTCCTCGACAACAAGGCGTCCTTCCAGCGCGGGGTCAATCAGGCGGCAAGGCGGACATCGGCCGAGCTTGTCGATACGCTTGGACGCGTGCGCGGCACCTCCGGCATCAACAACGATCTTCAGAACGCCCGCGGCAATCTGCAATTCGACGAATACAGCTGGTATTTCGGGCTCAATCCATTCGGGCCGAAGACGCCGACGCCGAGCTACTACCGGTCGGCCATCGGCAGCCTGCGCAAGTTCAATACCGATCTTGCCAGCTGCAACGCTGTTTTTGACGGCCGTGCGGACAACCTCATCCAGTTCATCGACCGCATTGCGAACGATCTCGGCGGCACGTCCGACATGCTGGCGGAGCGCTCGGAAAATCACAATCGCGGCTGGTTCGACATGCGCGCCGATGACCGTTTCTGGTTCGCCTACGGGCAGCTCTACGCCTACTACGCCATCCTGTCGGCAGCACAGTCCGACTTTTCGCAGGTGGTGGCTGAGCGCAATCTTGGCGCCATCTGGGGCGGCACGACAAGGCAGTTTCAAGCGGCCCTGCGCATCCAGCCGGCGATCATTTCAAATGGCCGCGAGGACGGCTGGATCATGCCGAGCCATCTGGCGACGATGGGCTTCTATATCCTGCGGGTCCGGTCTAACCTCGTGGAAATGCGTTCCGTCCTCGACCGCTGATCGTCAGGCCGAGACTGCGTGATCATGATGCTGTCGATCGCAGCTCGACAAGATTTTCTGAAGCGGGCGTCTATGGCAGGCCGAAGATGGCATGGACGGCAACCGAAGGGACGGCGGGCGGAAACAAGCCGGACGATTTCGGCATCGCTGATGCCAATTTGGTCGCGAGAGTGCTCTTTCTCATGAACCCAGGCTGCTCGGGTTGAAGAGGCACTCTTCGATCTGAGGTTTCGCACTGGGGCTTTTATGATTTCATCAGGCGATGAGCTTCAATCGAATAGCCTTGGCGACCAACTGTGTGCGGTTCACGCAATCAAGTTTTTTGATGGCGTTCGTCATGTAGGCGTTCACGGTATGATCGGAGAGGGCGAGGATCTGGCCGATTTCCACGGAAGTCTTGCCCTGGGCGGTCCAGCGAACGACTTCGAGCTCGCGTGCGGAAAGAGCATGATAGGTGCTGTCTTCGTTGCGCTTGACTGCACTGTAGGCGTCGAAGGCGTGAAGCACGATCACAGTGAGTTCGTTCATCTCACTCTGGCTGAGCGGTGCGCGGTCGCCTGAAAACCAGAAAACCAGCCGCTTGCCGTCTGCCCCATTTACCGGCAGAACGACGCTGACCGGCATTTTGTGCTGGAGCATCAGGCTGCGAACTTCGCAGCGGAACATCTCGGACGTTGGCGGGTCGGAGAGATTCCATTTCTGCGGGGCGGCGGACTCTCCGAGCGCTTTCGAAAAAGGACAAGCGCGCAACGTATGAGCGCGGTCGAATTCTCTGAGATACGTGCCTGTCAGCGAGGTCTCGATTAGAAGTGGTCTCAAAAACAGGTCTTCCGCGGACGGCTTATTCATCAATGTATAATGGGCGAACCCAAAAGCATCTGCGATCCTGTGCAGGGCCTGGACAAAAAGAGCGCGCGTTCGCGCCGATGCCAATTCTGCCGATAAAAGTGACTGCCTTTCGGAGGTAGTCATGTAAGACATAATGCGCCCCGCCTTGCCTTCATGTTAAAGCTATAAAATACGCTATTTGGCGGTCGCGCTAGTCCTAATTCACCTGGGGTACGCTGATTAAATCATACTGTTAAAAATAAATCACACTGCCACGCTTTGTGGTTGTGTTTAATATCATACAGGTAGCAATCCGACCGGCTTTGCTTCTACTGCGTTAACCGGCTTTTGCACGCCGGCCACGACAGAATCACTTGCAAGAAGCTGCAGGTGGGCCTCCACACCAGCGACGCGTGCCCTGACCACATGATCCAAGCCGCCGGCGGCCCGCCTGTCTGCAGCCTTAGTCTCCAACAGGATCTCGGCACGGCATCCGTCTCCCGGCTTGCGGGATTGAGACGTGCGATGTCATCGGGAATGCCAAGCTGCTGCCCATGTCCCCTTGCCGTGCCGGCGAGCGGGTTTGCCACACCACGTGCCGACAATCCCGGCGCCTTGGTGACAACAAGTCCTCTGCTTCCTTTCGGCATCTGATGGCGCCAGCGCGCTATGGAGCCAGTCGGAGATTGGTCGGTCTCGGCACGCTGTTTTCCGTGCCATCAGGCGCGTTCTTCGACGAAAAATCTCAAGAAGTACGCTCTCGGGAGCGGCGTCCATGAGCGGCGTACGATTGTGGTGGAGGCAGTGAAAAAGCGGCATCCGGGGTCTTGTTTCCGGCGCGGGGATCACGGCATGTTCCGGGGTCAGAGGCATAAGCTCCCGGGGAGACCAGCGTGGCCATCAAATCCGACATCGAAATTGCACGTGCGGCAATGAAGAAGCCCATTTTCGAGATCGGCGCGACGCTCGGCATCCCGGCAGAACATCTTGCGCCTTATGGTCACGACAAAGCGAAGGTCCGCGCCCAGTTCATCGCCGCTCAGGCGGGGAAGAAGGATGGCAGGCTTATTCTTGTCACGGCGATCAATCCGACACCGGCGGGCGAGGGCAAGACGACGACCACCGTCGGCCTCGGCGACGGACTGAACCGGATCGGCAAGAAAGCCATCATATGCATCCGCGAAGCGTCACTGGGGCCATGCTTCGGTGTCAAGGGTGGTGCTGCCGGCGGCGGCTATGCGCAAGTCATCCCGATGGAAGACATCAACCTGCATTTCACCGGCGATTTCCATGCGGTCACGGCCGCGCACAATTTGCTTGCCGCGATGATCGACAATCATATCTACTGGGGCAACGAGCTGGACATCGACCTGCGCCGCGTGACCTGGCGCCGCGTGATGGACATGAACGACCGGGCGCTGCGCGAGATGGTGTCTTCGCTGGGCGGCGTTGCCAACGGCTTTCCTCGCCAGAACGGCTTCGACATCACCGTCGCTTCGGAAGTCATGGCGATCCTCTGCCTGGCGACAGACCTCAAGGATCTGGAAGCCCGTCTCGGCAACATCATCATCGGCTACCGCCGCGACAAGATGCCGGTCTACGCCCGCGATCTGAAGGCGGACGGCGCAATGGCGGTGCTCCTGAAAGACGCGATGCAGCCAAACCTCGTCCAGACGCTGGAGAACAATCCGGCTTTCGTCCATGGCGGGCCTTTCGCCAATATCGCCCATGGCTGCAATTCGGTGATTGCGACGAAAACGGCGCTGAAGCTTGGCGATTATGTCGTGACCGAGGCGGGGTTCGGGGCCGATCTTGGCGCAGAGAAATTCTTCGACATCAAATGCCGCAAGGCGGGGCTGAAGCCCGATGCGGCAGTGGTCGTTGCCACCGTGCGCGCACTGAAGATGAACGGCGGCGTGAAGAAGGATGATCTGGCGGCAGAAAATGTCGCGGCACTCGTCAAGGGATGCGCAAATCTCGGGCGGCATCTCGCCAATGTCAGGAAATTCGGCGTTCCAGTCGTGGTCGCGATCAATCATTTCGTTTCGGACACGGATAAGGAAATCGCGGCCGTCCAGGAATACGTTGCCCGCCACGGCGCCGAAGCCATCCTCTGCCGCCACTGGGCGGAAGGCTCGGCTGGTATCGAGGATCTCGCCTATAAGGTGGTGGAACTGGCCGAATCGGGCCAGGCGAGATTCGAGCCGCTTTATGCCGACAGCGTGCCGCTGTTCGAAAAGATCGAGATCGTTGCTTCGAAGATCTACCACGCCGGCGAGGTGACGGCGGACAAGGCGGTTCGCGACCAGCTCATCGTCTGGGAGGAGCAAGGCTACGGCAATCTTCCTGTCTGTATGGCGAAGACACAGTATTCCTTTTCGACAGATCCTAACATTCGCGGCGCGCCGGAAGGCCATATCGTGCCGGTGCGCGAAGTGCGGCTTTCGGCAGGCGCCGGATTCGTCGTGGTCATCACAGGCGAAATCATGACAATGCCGGGGCTACCGAGATCGCCATCCGCCGAGCGGATATTCCTCAATGAACAGGGTTATATCGAGGGGCTGTTTTGACTTTGCTGCGAAGCTTTATTTTCACCGCAGTGGTGGTCCTTTCGCTGTCTGCAGCGAGTGTTTCCACGGCCGCCGATGCGCCGCCTGCCGAAGAACAGAGCATGGCCGATTTCATCAGGAACAACCCTGGCTGCCTGGAGTTCAACGACCAGTGCTCGATCTGCGCCATGGTCGACGGCAGGGCGGAATGCTCCACGCCAAGGATTGCCTGCGTCAAGAAGCCGTATGTGTGCACGCGACGGGCGGACAAATGAAGCGGCGATCTATTTTGACATGAGCTCTGGATATAGGAGCATCAGTGACGCACGCTAGTGGCAATAACGAAATCCTCCTTTGCGCTGCAGCACGTCCATGTGGAAATGCGTCTCATGCGCGCTATCGCTTTCGGGGTCGAGCACGGTGGAAAAATAGAGGCAGCCGGAGGCGCTTACTGTGCGCTGGAAGGCGCCGGCGAGGGTGGGATCCTCCCGGCGCGGCTTTACCGCAATGACGTCGCCCCTTTCGAAACCGAAGCTTGCGATATCGATCGCGTTGCCGCGGGCATGTTCGGAAATCTTTCCGATCTCGGCGCCGTTGCGCAGGCGACAGACGTATGACGACGCCTGATTGAGCGCCGTGATCCGGCCCTTTTCCTTCGCAGCGGCGGTGGCGGCCGGAATCACGCTCTCCTTCATCCAGCGGGCAAGCGCCAGAGCCGCCGGGCAGCGCAATGTCGCTTCCGGCTTCACCTTGATGCCGGGAAGCACCTCTACAACACGGACCGGCTTGTCGATGCCGCAGCCATTTCCCTCGTCGATGCGCGGTATATCATTGACGAGGGCGCCGAGGGCCTGCAACTCCCCCATACATTGCGCGTGATCGGCGTCGCTTTCCGCCTCGATGGTCAAGTTTTGAGCTTCCAGCGTGCCGGGTGCCGGCGGACCGAATTTCTCCGGCTTCTTGTCCTGCGGTTTTTCAGCTTCCGAAGGCGTCTCGTTTTGAGGGGCGGGCGGGTCTTGCGCATCGTTAACGGTCGAGGGCCTCGGTTCGGGGGTTGGCGTCGTTTCTACTGGTTCTTCGGCTTCGCCGGCAATTTGCGGCTTTATGTGCGGGATGGGACCTTTGTCCGGTAGGCTTGCGCCAGTGAGGATAGTCAGGGTTGCGATGGCCGCTGCAATTGCGATGTTCTTCAAGCTTCAACCGTCCATGGCTGCCGATGGAAAGGGGGCAACGCATGAGGGCCGATTTCGTTGCAATTTCGCAACGCCTACGGACCTCGGTAAAAAACCTGATCTTTTTATTCAACATTTGCGCCGGCGGTAATATTGACAATTATACTCATGTTTTTTATGCGGCAGAAAGAAGGCGGAATGTTGGGTCCCGCCGCAAATTCGCAAAGCCTAGCCAGCCCCTCGAGCGCTTCAAGCGCACCGACCAGCCAGCCCGGTACTATTCATCATAGAGGGTTGGTTAATGATTGTCCGCAATTCGCGCTCCGTTCTGTTGACTTGCACTGCATTGTTCGTCTTCGCTACAGGGTTTCCGGCATATTCGCAAAGCCAGGAAGAGGAGGCGGCGGCCCAGAAGACGGATCGCGTAACGCCGCTTAAAAAAATCGTCGTCGGCGCGGGACAGCGCAAGATCGCCATCGATACGCCGCAGGCCGTAACCGTCCTCGATCAAAAGGACATCGATGACGTCCAGGCTGAAACGATCGGAGATATCTTCAAGGATGTGCCCGGCGTCTCCATTGCCGGCAGCGAGCGTGTTTTCGGCGAGGCATTCAACATTCGCGGCATCGGCTCCACCGAGGATTCCGCCGACGGATCGCGCATCGTCGTGAATGTGGACGGAGCCCAGAAATTCTACGAACAATACCGGATGGGATCGTTCTTCTCGGACCCAGAACTCTACAAGTCCGTGGAGGTGCTGCGCGGGCCGGCCTCTTCCACGCTTTACGGCGCCGGTGCCCTCGGCGGCGTCATCAACTTCACCACCAAGGATGCCTCCGACTTTCTGCAGGAGGGTTATGACAATGCACTCAGGCTCAAGAGCAGCTACGAAACAAATGGCAACGGGTATCTCGGCTCGTCCATTTTCGCGCATCGCTTCAACGAAGGCGCCGAATTCCTCGGTATGCTGAACAAGCGTGGGTCCAGCGAATTCGAGTTGGGAGACGGCAGCGACTTGTCGGGCTCCGACTTCCAGTCGTGGTCAGGTCTTGCCAAAGGGACTTTCCATTTCGGCGATAGCGACGAGCAGACGCTGCGCTTGTCCTATCAGCATTGGGACAGCGATGCTAACGACCAGGACTATGCGCAGACCGGCACACAGGCCGCATTCGGTACTGTAGACCGCCATGTCATCGATGATACCGCGGTGCTGAGCTACGAAAATCCCGCCAGCGACAATCCGTGGCTCGATCTCAAGGCCAGTCTTTCATACTCTGATACTTCGGTTGACCAGAGCGATGGGACGCTCGGCGGTTTCTCGAACATCATCGATGCCGATTACGGTTACCGGACATGGCAGGCAAACCTCCAGAATACGACCGAGTTCTCCGGCGACAGCTGGGTAAACTATCTGACTTACGGCACCCAACTCAGCCATCAGGACCGCACCGCGGATTCGCCGCTTGAGACCAGCCCGACGCCAGGTGCGATCGCCACACATCCCGAGGGCACCGACAACAAGGTCGGACTCTTCGTGCAGAACGAATTCGTCTATGACGAGCGGCTGACCATCATCGGCGGCGTTCGCGGCGACTTCGTCTGGAGAGAACCCGGCGATTCCACGGCAGCTTTCAGCAATGCCGTCGACGACAACGATCAGGCTTTCTCGCCCAAGCTTGCCGTGCATTACAAGCTCACCGACGAATTTGGCGTCTTTGGATCGATTGCCCACACCGAACGTCTGCCGACACTGGATGAGCTCTATACCTGGAGCAAGGGAACAAGCCTGGACCTCAAGAAGGAAAAGTCCAACAACTACGAAATCGGTTTTACGGCAACACGGGATGACATAATCCAGGCGGGCGACAACATCAGTTTCAAGACAACCGCTTTCTACAACGACCTGGAGAACCTCATCGCTACTACGGGCACGGGCGCGTCCTCCTATTTCTACAATGTCGGCAAGGCCCGCATCTATGGTGTCGAAGTCGAAGGGGCCTACGATTCGGACTACGCTTTCGCCAAGCTTGCTTATACCGGCACGCAGGGCCAGGACCGCAGCGATGGCCTGAACTACAACAAGCCGCTGCCGACCGTGCCGGCTCACAAGATTGCCTTGACCCTGGGCGGTCGGCTTCCCGAGCGCGACATCGAATACGGCACCCGCCTAACGCATGCCTTCGAGGCGCAGAACAGCGTCCGCGGTACGGCTGCATCCTCCGGTTCCACACCGAACCATCTCGTCGTGCCGGCCCCTGATTGGACGACCGTGGATATCTTCGCCTCCTGGAGGCCGCAGAGCGGTGAGATGCAGGGATGGCAGGTCCAGGCCAGCGTCAACAATCTGTTCGATCAATACTATCGGGAAAATACGTCCAACGACTATGCCAAGGGGCGAACGTTCAAGATCACTTTGAGCAAACAGCTCGATTGGTAGTTCGATTGGCGGGTCGCTTCAGCTGGCGCCAGCCGGCCCCGCTTAAAACCGCTCTTGCGCTTGCCCAAATCTCACGCTAACAATCCTCCCATGAAGACGTCGTTGAACATTGCTGTTTGGTGGTGGGCTCGCTGAGGCGGCCTCGACCAATCGTATTCAAAGACGACGAGTGAGCCGCCCGACACTTCGAGGCGGCTTTTTTTGTTTTTTTACGGCCGCCTGTCGTCCGGGCCCCAAAGCGGAGTGGAACAATGGTAACGATCCTTCGGGACGATGGTGCGGAAATCTACGAGACGAGGGGCGGCGTTACCGTTACCCGGCAGCGCAGGGCCATCCCCTATGCCGATGCCGTGGTCTCCTATGTCGACAAGCTCGATGAGCGTCGCGGCGCCGTCTTTTCATCAAACTACGAATACCCGGGTCGTTATACACGATGGGACACGGCCGTCGTCGATCCGCCGCTCGCAATCTCCTCTTTCGGGCGCGACGTGTGGATCGAAGCCTATAACGAGCGCGGCGAAATACTGCTCTGCTTCGTGACGGAGCGGCTGAAGACCGTTGCCGAGCTGGAGCTTGGTGCTGCCACGGCGCGTCGCCTCGATCTCAAGGTGAAGATGCCCGATCGCGTTTTCACCGAAGAAGAACGCTCCAAGATGCCGACCGTCTTCACAGTTCTGCGCGCCGTCACCGACCTCTTCTATTCGCAGGCCGACGCCAGCCTCGGCCTTTATGGCGCCTTCGGCTACGATCTCGCCTTCCAGTTCGATGCGATCAACCTGAAGCTCACGCGCCCTTCCGACCAGCGTGACATGGTTCTCTACCTGCCGGACGAAATCCTTGTCGTCGACAATTATTCGGCCAAGGCCTGGATCGACCGCTATGATTTCGCCAAGGATGGCCTGACGACCGAGGGTAAGAAGGGCGAGGTCGCGTCCGAGCCCTTCAAGCAGACGGACGCCATTCCGCCGAAGAGTGATCATCGGCCGGGCGAATATGCCGAACTTGTCGTCAAGGCGAAGGAAAGCTTCCGCAAGGGCGATCTCTTCGAGGTCGTGCCGGGGCAGAAATTCATGGAGCGCTGCGACAGCAAGCCTTCGGATATTTCCAAGCGGTTGAAGGCGATCAATCCGTCCCCGTATTCCTTCTTCATCAACCTCGGAAACCAGGAATATCTGGTCGGTGCCTCGCCGGAAATGTTCGTGCGCGTTTCAGGCCGCCGCATAGAGACCTGCCCGATCTCCGGCACGATCAAGCGCGGCGACGATCCCATCGCCGACAGCGAACAGATACTGAAGCTGCTCAACTCCAAGAAGGACGAATCGGAGCTGACGATGTGCTCGGACGTCGATCGCAACGACAAGAGCCGTGTCTGCGAGCCCGGTTCGGTCAAGGTCATCGGCCGCCGGCAGATCGAGATGTATTCGCGCCTCATCCACACCGTCGATCATATCGAGGGACGGCTGCGTGATGACATGGATGCCTTCGACGGCTTCCTGTCGCATGCCTGGGCCGTCACCGTCACCGGTGCGCCGAAGCTCTGGGCGATGCGTTTCATCGAAAGCCATGAGAAGAGCCCGCGGGCCTGGTATGGTGGGGCGATCGGCATGGTCGGCTTCAACGGTGACATGAACACCGGGCTGACGCTGCGCACTGTGCGCATCAAGGACGGCATCGCTGAAGTCAGGGCAGGGGCGACCCTTCTCAACGATTCCGACCCGCACGAAGAAGAAGCCGAAACCGAACTGAAGGCCTCCGCTATGCTTTCTGCCATCCGCGATGCCAAGGCCGGCAACGCCGGCAAGATCCAGCGCGACGTTGCCGCCGTCGGCAAGGGCGTCAACATCCTGTTGATCGACCATGAAGACAGCTTCGTCCACACGCTGGCCAACTACTTCCGCCAGACCGGGGCCACGGTTTCGACCGTGCGCACGCCGGTGCCGGAAGAGATTTTCGACCGACTGGACCCGGACCTCGTCGTCTTGTCGCCGGGACCGGGCAATCCGAAGGATTTCGATTGCAAGGCGACGATCAAGAGGGCGCGCGCCCGCAACCTGCCGATCTTCGGCGTCTGCCTTGGCCTGCAGGCGCTTGCCGAAGCCTATGGCGGCGATTTGCGCCATCTGGCGCTGCCGATGCACGGCAAGCCGTCGCGCATCCGGGTCCTGGAGCCGGGTATCGTCTTTTCGGGACTCGCCCGAGAGGTGACGGTCGGTCGCTATCATTCGATCTTCGCCGATCCCTCGACCCTGCCGCGCGAATTCATCATCACGGCTGAAAGCGAGGATGGCACGATCATGGGCATCGAGCATGCCAAGGAGCCGATCGCCGCCGTCCAGTTCCACCCGGAGTCAATCATGACGCTCGGCGGCGACGCCGGCATGCGGATGATCGAGAACGTGGTGGCGCATCTGGCGCGCAGGGCGAAGACGAAGGCGGCTTGAGCGGACGCTTACACTTCGGCCGCTTCGCTTCCGTGGAGCGGCCGTTTAGGCCCGGCGTTTGACGACGCGCAGGTTCATTTCGGACCGCAGCCTGAAGCCGAGAGACCTGTAGAGGCCGATTGCCGGCGTATTGTTCGCATAGGCATGCAGATACGCCGTTTCGCCCCGCGCGGCGATCTCGCCGGCGACAAAACGAAAGAGTAACGTTCCAAGGCCGCGCCGCTGGAATTGGGGATGCGTGCAAAGCCCGCTAAGTTCGGCAAAGCCGGTCTGCCGTAGTCGCTGGCCGGCCATGGCGATGAGCCTGTCCCCAGCCCTGATCCCCCAGAAGGTGCCGAGGCTCTGGGCCCGTCGCGTGAACGGACCGGGCTTGGTCAGGGTCGCAAGCGCCAGCATCTCCTCGGCGTCGGCTTCGCTCAGCGGCTGTATACGTGAATCGGTGACCCTCTCATGCGGCCGTTCGGCGATCATCTGGACGGCAAGAGCCTCGGAAACCGCAGCCAACCCTCGTGGAATGGCGATCGGACCTGCTTCGACAAGCAGCATCGTCTCGTCGCCCTGCGGGAGGTTTTCCAATGCCTCGAGACTTTCCGGCCTGTCGTCCGCCGAGGCTGCGAAAGGAACGATGGACGGCGGGTATCGCCGGGCTCGCTCGTTGCCTTCGGCCAGGCTCGCATGCGCGGTTTCGAGCGCGCTCCAGATCGGACGGTCGAGAATATGGCTCATGTCGTTTCCTCCTTGGCGGCGCGGCCGGCGAGGGCAGCTTCGGCAAGACCATCTTGGATCGCGGCGAACTGCGCGAGGATCGGTCCGTTCAGGTTGCCGAAAAGATCGGCGACTGCCGCCGAGATGCGCGCCCGCACCGATTGTTTCGAGTAGTCGACGAGTTCCTTTTCCTTCCTCGTCAGCGAGATCGATTTACGCTGGTCGTAGGGTGCTGCCTGCATGTCGACCAATCCCAATTCCGACTGGCTTACTGTCCGTGTGGGACCCGGCTGAGTGATGCCGGCCGCCTGCGCAAGCTTTCCGATCGCCAAAGGGGCGGCGCCATCGAGTGCTGCGACAAAGGGGTATTGGCCAGCCTGTATCGTGAGGCCGTATTCTTCGATGATCTCTTGGGCATCGGCCTCCAGAGGCTGTCCGATGCGGCGGAAACGGCTGCCCATGCATGAAAAACCGAGGGTTCTCACGACGTCGTCAACCACAGGAACCTCCGCAGTCAATCAGCAGTTCATACAATCAATCGTTAGCGCAGGCCGTCTCATTTGACAAAATATCGATAATCCCCGATATCACCCGCATTGGCCGCCTGGGCGATTTTCGCGCGGGCGGTTTTGCGTTTGAATGGGCCAAATGCTGCAATTCATTCGCATCCGCACTGGGATGGCACGGTGATCGATATGGACGGACAAGGCAGTTTGGCGGTTCAGCGGCTGGCGTTTTGGAGCATTCCGCTGTCGCTCGGTGTCATGGGACTGAAGATGGTAGCGTGGTGGGTCACCGGCTCGGTCGCGCTGCTTTCGGACGGTCTTGAGTCGACCGTCAATGTCGCCGCCGCCTTCATTGCCTATTTCGTGATTCGCTATGCACAGAAGCCGGCCGATCACGACCATCCGTTCGGGCACCACAAGGCCGAGTATCTCTCGGCGGTGACCGAAGGCGTGCTCATCGTGGTCGCCGCGCTTTTGATCGTCAACGAGGCGATTGGCCATCTGGCGGCGCCGCGAATGCTTGACGCGCCCGCGCTCGGCCTCGCGATCAATTTCGCAGCAGGCGTCATCAACTCCGTCTGGGCGCAGCTGCTGATCCGGACTGGCCGGAAATACCGCTCGGCGGCGCTCGCCGCCGACGGCCAGCATGTCATGTCGGACGTCGTGACGTCCGTCGGCGTGCTGATCGGCCTGTTTCTGGCGATCGCGACCGGCTATCCGATTTTCGACCCGGTGCTTGCGATCCTGGTCGCTGTCAACATCCTCTATCAGGGCTGGAAGGTGATCTCGCATTCGATCGGTGGACTGATGGACCAGGCGGTGGAACCGGAGGAAGAGGAGGCGATCAAGCAGGCCATCGCCACACATGCGGCCGGCTCGATCGGCGTTCACGATCTGAAGACCCGCCGGGCGGGGTCCGTCACCTTCGTTGATTTTCATCTTGTGGTTCCGGCCGCAATGCCGGTAAGGCAGGCGCACGATATCTGCGACTGCCTTGAAGATGCCATCCGGGCGGTGCATCCGGGTGCCAGCATTGCCATTCACGTCGAGCCCGAGGGCGAAAGGGCCCATGGAATCCGTGTCAAAGTCGTAAAGGACGTCTAATGCCGAAAACCGATGTTTCCAGCCTTTCGATGCTGGGAAAAGAGACCGAAACAGCCAAGTCGCCGGAAGAGGCGGTGCTGGAGAAGGTGCCGTCGAACCATGCGGGCACCGACTACGTGGTGCGCTTCACTGCGCCGGAATTCACCTCGCTCTGCCCAATGACCGGCCAGCCGGATTTCGCCCATATCGTTATCGATTATATTCCAAACGAATGGCTGGTGGAGTCCAAGTCGCTGAAGCTCTTCCTGCATTCCTTTCGCAACCACGGCGCCTTCCATGAGGATTGCTCGATCTATATCGCCAAGCGGATCGTCGAACTGCTCGATCCGAAGTGGCTGAGGATCGGCGCCTATTGGTATCCCCGCGGCGGCATTCCGATCGACGTCTTCTGGCAGACAGGCAAGCCGCCCGAAGGCGTGTGGCTGCCCGACCAAGGTGTCACGACCTATCGCGGCCGCGGCTGACGCCTGGGGCGACCGATCAGACGTCGAAACTGTCGTCGCCGGACTGATCGCTAGCGACGTCGTCATCATTGTTGTCGTCGCTGCTGTAGTCGGCCTGCCGGATGTCATTGTTATCGTTGTCTTCGCTACCCTTTGAGTTCTGATCGCCGTAGTTGTTGATGACGGTCTCCTCGGTAGGGGCGCCGGCATTGCCGAACGGGTTGCTGCCGGAAAATGGCGAGCCCCAGCCGAGCGACGACATATGATTTCCGAAGATGCCGCTCAGCGAATTGGCAAGCAGCATGCCGCCTGCCACGCCGGCGGCCGTGCCGAGCGCGCCGCGAAGGAAGCTGCCACCGGCAGAAGACGCGCCGGGTTGGGGGTCCCACGGTCCGCTGGGCTGCTGGCGCATCGGGCGGACGGGTTCGTCGTAGCCGCGATCTTGATGGATGGTCTGGCGCGGCGCATTGCCCCAGGGATCCAAGCTCTGTGCCGGCTGCTGCGCCTGGCCGGTGCCGAAGATAGAGCTCAAAAAACCGCCACCCTGTTCGGCCTGGTGATGCTGGCTTTCGCCGGCCTCGAGCTGGCGGATACGCTCTTCCAGTTCCTCGATGTGGTTGGCGGCCGCTTCAAGACCCTTCTCCTGAACGATGACGGCCTGCGCCAGATAATAGGTCGTATAGGGCTGCTCGCGCACGCCCTGATCGATGAAGGACTCCGCCTCGCGGTCGCGCGGTGTCGCGGCGGCGGTGCGGATCCTGTCGAAGAGGCCGGCCAGCAACTGGCGTTCTTCCGGTGACATAGCTGTCTCCCTTCTGGTCTTTGTGCGGACATCGCCGCCTGAGGATGAGGTAGGAACGGATTTTGGCTTTTCAAAGCCGCGGCGCGTTACAATTCCGTAAGGCGCTCAGGACCGGACCCAGACGCGCAACGGGCCGAGCGACGTAAAGCCGAGTTCCAGCGCACCGGTCAGATCTTCGCCGTGCTCGTAGCCGACGATCGGCATGCCGGGAAAAATCTCGCCCGCCTTCTGCACCAGCCCGGCGCGGATGGCGCAGTCGCTCCTTTTGATTGCAAAGACATTCGAGTGGCCGACCACGCCCGACTGGCGGTTGAGAATGCCGCCGCCGCAGAGCGCTCCGTTCTCGAAGGCGCCAAGAAAGGCGATATCCTCATTGCGCAGCAGAAGGTTAGCGAAGATCGGCATTGTTCTGGGCGGGTCACCGCCACCCCAGGCTCTTTGCCAAAACTCGAGTTCAACTGCCGTTGTGATCCGCTTCCATATCAGGGACTGATCGTTGGGCGCATGCATGTCAGCGGCCTCGATGCCGATCCATTCGCCCCCGAACAAGATCTGGAAACCGAAAGGAGCAAGGTCGAGCGCGGCGTAGCTGTCCTTGACGCCCCAGCCGCCTTTTCGCGAGCGGATCAGCACAGCTATCGCTTCCTCCTGCTCGCGCGCGGTATCGGCGCCCGTCAGCGTTATGACGTCCGGATAAAAGGCAGGCGTGCCCTGGCGGTGAAGCCACAGGGTTGCGGAGAATTCGCCGGGCACGCCATGCGCCTCGCAGACGCCATTGCACCAGAGCGCGTTGTTGCGGACGGCCGCGCGCAGCATTTCCGATGTCATTTTCTCCTCCGCTTTCGAGCTCTCCGGCAAATTGCGAGCATGTCGCCGGCTTGTCCTAAGAATATCTTCGCTCGTTCAGTGCCTTGTCTTTTTCCCGCATTGTTTTACCCATTGAGTCGCACTATGTGCGAGGAACCCGATTTGGAAGTAAGAGAGGTTCGAATGAACGACGAAGAACAAGACGACGACAAGACGAAGGAGCTGCCGCTCAGCAAGGAAACGGAGGCGAATCTTTTCAAGTCGCGTTCGATCTTCATCTACGGGCCGATCAACCAGGAAATCGCCCAGAAGGTCTGCTCGCAGCTCGTGGCGCTTGCTGCAGCCAGTGACGAGGACATTCGTATTTATGTCAGTTCACCCGGTGGTCACGTCGAATCCGGCGATTCGATCCATGACATGGTCAAGTTCATTAAGCCCAAGGTCTGGATGATCGGCACCGGCTGGGTCGCCTCCGCCGGCGCGCTCATTTACGTCGCAGCACCGAAGGAACGGCGTCTTTGCCTGCCGAACACCCGCTTCCTGCTGCATCAGCCGTCCGGCGGCACGCGCGGCATGGCATCCGACATCGAAATCCAGGCACGCGAGATCATCAAGATGAACGAGCGTCTGAACAAGATCATGGCCGCCGCCACTGGCCAGCCGATCGAAAAGATCGCTGCCGACACTGATCGCGACTACTGGCTTTCGGCCGAAGAAGCCAAGGTTTACGGCTTGGTTTCGCGAATCGTAACGTCGCAGAGCGAGATTTGATTTCACCTTGGCCCATCGCTGGGAGAAGGCGGGCTGAAGGTTCGGATGAAGGGGCAGCGCGGTAGCGTTGCCCCTTTCTTCTGTGTGCCGAGCATGATCGACAGCTTGGAGGTGTAAGTCCTTTACCCAGCCTGATGGCGGCGAAGGGTTAGCGAAGCGCAAGGGCGTCGTCG
>NZ_SMBJ01000011.1:0-290739 GCF_004342325.1 Rhizobium azibense
GCCACGGTTTGCGCCTATGACCCGGAAGGCATGGAAGCGGCCAAGGAAATGCTTGCGCCGGTGACATACGGCAACGACCCTTACGAGATTGCCGAGGGCGCCGATGCCATCGTGCTCGTTACCGAATGGGACGAGTTCCGCGCGCTCGACTTCAAGCGCCTGAAGACCACGATGAACAACCCGGTCGTCGTCGACCTGCGCAATATCTATCCCGTCGCCGAAATCACGCGCCACGGCTTCAGCCACTTTGCCGTCGGCAAGAAGACCGAGTAGAGATAGAAAATGCACTACTTCATAACAGGCACCGCAGGCTTCATCGGCTTTCATCTCGCGCGGCGCTTGTTGCAGGATGGGCATCGGGTTACCGGTTTCGACGGTCTGACGCCCTATTACAACGTCAAGCTCAAGCATATGCGGCACGCGGCCCTGGCGCAGTTTCCGGCCTTCAAGCCGGTGATCGCCATGCTTGAAGATCAAAGGGCGCTAGAAGATGCCGCCGGCAAGGCAAAGCCGGACATCCTGATCCATCTGGCGGCCCAGGCCGGCGTCCGCTACAGTCTTGAAAACCCGCGCGCCTATCTGAGCTCGAACGTCGAAGGCTCGTGGAACATTCTGGAAATTGCCGAGCGCCACAAGGTGCAGCATCTGATGCTGGCCTCGACCTCCTCGATCTATGGTGCCAACCCCTCCGTTCCCTTCCATGAGACCGACAGGGCCGACGAGCCCCTGACGGTCTATGCCGCGACAAAGAAGTCGATGGAGCTGATGGCGCACAGCCATGCGCATCTCCACAAGCTGCCGACCACCGCCTTCCGCTTCTTCACCGTCTACGGACCCTGGGGCCGCCCGGACATGGCGCTCTTCAAGTTCGTAAAGTGCATGCTGGAAAACCAGCCGATCGAAATCTATGGCGAAGGCAAGATGAGCCGCGATTTCACTTATATCGACGATCTTGTCGAGGCGATCGTGCGGCTTTCGCCGATTATACCTTCGGAAGAAAACCGCATCGCCGACGACAGGATCGAGACGCTGTCTCGCCAGGCGCCGTTCCGCGTCGTCAATATCGGCGGCGGCCAGCCTGTCAGCCTGATGGACTTCGTGGAGACCGTGGAACAAGCGCTCGGCAAGCCGGCGCAGCGCAAGATGCTGCCGATGCAGAAGGGCGACGTGCCGCGCACCTTCGCAAGCCCGGACCTGCTTGCCGCCCTGACGGGTTACAAGCCCGATACGAAGCTTGAAACCGGCGTCAGCGCCTTTGTCGAATGGTATCTGGAAGCCCGCCGGGAACTGGAGCCGTGACCGCAAGCACCCGCCTGCCCGCGTCTTTTTCGGCCGGGGGCCGGCCAGGCGGACAAATGAGCTTGCCGATCTCGGCAGCCGGCATGGGATAGCCGAGTGCGTATCCCTGCAGCATGTCGCAGCCGAGTTGCGTCAACGTTTCGGCATGGCCCTCCGTTTCAACACCTTCAGCGATTACGCTCACATCGAGAGCCTTGGCGATGTCGATGATGGAGCTGACGACACTGCGTTGCTCCTTGGATTCGACGATGTCAGTCACCAGTTGCCGGTCGAGCTTCAGGCGTTTTGGACGCAGCTTTGCCAAGCCGATCAACGAGGCGTGCCCGGAACCAAAATCATCGATCTCGATATCGATGCCCATCTGTTTGATCTGATCGATGTTGCTCAGCAGCTTGTCGTCTGGATCGTCGAGAAAGATCGTCTCCACCAGTTCGAAACAGAATTCGCCCGGAGGAACCTGAAGCGCCCGCAGGCTGTCGAGCAGGGCCGGATCGAACAGGCGCGCGCTCGAAATATTGACCGCTATGCGCGGAACGGCGGCACCGCGATCCAGCCAATGCCGGCAATCCTCCAGTGCCATCTTCAGAATTGCCGCGTCGATATCGGCCGAAAGCCCGTTGTCATCCGCAGCCTTCAGGAAGACGGGCGGCGACAGCACGCCCCTTTCTGGATGAATCCAGCGGGCAAGCGCTTCGAGGCCGCAGATCGCCCGCGTCTTGGCGTCGAACTGCACTTGGTAGTAAGGAACGATCTCTCCCCGCTCGAGCCCGCGCTTCAGCTCTTCGGCGAGACGCCGCTTGCTGAGCAGGTCGTCCCGCAACTGCCTGGTAAAGAATTCGATGCGGTTTACGCCAAGTTTCTTGGCCTGATAGAGAGCAAGATCGGACTCGGTAAACAGATTGCGCGTCCGCCGGCCGGCACTCCATGAGATCCCGATCGACGTGCCCGATTGCAGCAATTCCTGACCGAAGCGGATCTTCCTTCGCAGCCGCTGCTGGACATCCGCAGCAATGCGCGTGAGCGCTTCGATGCCTGCGAAATTCCAGAGCAGAATGACGAATTCATCGCCGCCGACACGCGCCACGAGGCTGTTCTTTGGAACGGCGGCCGTCATCCGCAGCGCTGCAGCACGCAGAACGGCGTCGCCTGCGGCGTGGCCATAGCTATCGTTGATCTGCTTGAACTGGTCGAGACCAAGGTGAAGGATCGCAAGCATCGAGATCGACTTGTCGGCATGCAATTCGACAAGCCGCCTGTCGAAGAGGCGGCGGTTGGGCAGTCCGGTCAGATAGTCATGCTCGGCGGCATACTCGATCCGGGCGTTGCTTTCCTCAAGCGCCCTTGCCCGCGCTTCGGCGACCTGGCGCTGACGCTTCAGCTCCGCATTCAGCATGACATCGGCCGTGACGTCCCACTCGGCGCCGATGAAGGAGGGAGCACCCTCCTCGCTGACGTAGAAATGCGCCCGCGAGCGCAAATGGCGGATTTCGCCGTTCGGCAGCACGATACGGAACTGGGAATCATAGGCGCCACGCCTTGCGATCGCCTCGTCGAATTCCTGTGCTGCGCGTTGCCGGTCTTCGTGATGAACCGCGTCAAACCAAAACGACGTGGGAAGGACGCGCATGGTCTGGCCCGTTTGATAGAGCCGGTGCATCTGCGCATCCCAGAGGATCTGGTTGGTGCGCACATCATGCTCCCAAACGCCGATCTGCGACGCATCGAGTGCAAGCTCGAGGCGCCTTAACAGATCTTGGAATTCCTGTTCCGACCGCGTCGGTGTCCTTTTCGGCAATTCGGTGTCTCAGACTTAAGCAGATGCGAGAAACTATAATACCGTCTCAAGCAGACATTAACGAAGCCTTTTGGATTGCCGAACTGGCTATTGGGTGAACCCTTCCTTACTCCCGCCGGACTATTCACCTAGTGGTTGTGACGTGGCGGGAGCTTTGCAATCTTACGGAAGTCTGCCGCCCCTTCGAGCACAGCCCCTTCCGAAAGCTGACTGACCGAGCGGCGGTAGATGCGCTGCCATGGCGTCGCGTCCGGCGGCACGGGCGGGACACCTTTGGCTTTTCGGCGTTCGATCTCGGCGTCATCGACCAGCATGTCGCAGCGCCCCAGATTGAAATCGATGCGGATGATGTCACCGGTGCGAAGCCAGGCAAGACCGCCGCCGGCGGCACTTTCGGGCGAGGCATTGAGGATTGAAGGACTGTCGGCAGTACCGGACTGGCGGCCATCGCCGATCGTCGGCAGGCTGTTGATGCCGCGTTTCAAGAGGTGGTCGGGCGGTTGCATATTGACGACTTCGGCTGAACCCGGCCAACCGATCGGCCCTGCCCCACGGATGACGAGGATGGTGTTTTCGTCGATATTCAGCGACGGATCATTGATGCGCTTGTGATAATCTTCCGAACCGTCGAAGACGGTCGCCTTGCCCTCGAATATGCCTTCGCGCCCCGGCTCCTGCAGGTAGCGCCGGCGGAAATCGTCCGACACCACGCTCATCTTCATGATCGCGAAATCGAAGAGATTGCCCTTGAGCACGAGGAAGCCCGCCCGTTCCTTGAGAGGTGCAGAAAACGGCCGGATGACCTCGCGGTCGCTTGCCTGCCTGCCTTTCAGGTTTTCGGCCAAGGTCTTGCCGGTGACGGTCCGACAGTTGCCGTCGAGCTTACCGGCCTTGAGCAGTTCCCACATGACCGCAGGCGTGCCGCCTGCCCTGTGATAGCGCTCGCCGAGATAGGCGCCGGCCGGCTGGACGTTGGCAAGCAGCGGGATGTCGAAGCCATGGACCTGCCAGTCGTCGGGATGAAGTTCGACACCGGCATGTTTCGCCATGGCCGCCAGATGCGGCTGCGCATTGGTCGAACCGCCGATTGCCGAATTGGTGCGGATGGCGTTGAGGAAAGCCTCGCGCGTCAGGATGTCCGACGGCTTCAGGTCTTCGAACACGATTTCGACGGCACGCCGCCCGGTGCGGTAGGCCATCTGGCCGCGCTCGCGGTAAGCCGCCGGAATGGCGCCACAACCCGTCAGCGACAGGCCGAGTGCTTCGGCAAGCGCATTCATCGTCGAAGCGGTGCCCATCGTATTGCAGTGGCCGATGGAGGGTGCGGAATCGAGCGCGGCCTGAAGGAATTCTTCCCGGTCGATTTCGCCGGCACCGTATTTGCGCCGCATGCGCCAGATCACGGTTCCCGATCCGGCCAGTTCGCCCTCGTGCCATCCGTCAAGCATCGGTCCGCCTGAAAGTACAATGGCGGGAATATCGACGGTGGAAGCCGCCATGATCGCCGAAGGCGTGGTCTTGTCGCAGCCGGTCGTCAGCACGACGCCATCGAGCGGATAGCCGTAGAGAATTTCCACGAGCCCGAGATAGGCGAGATTGCGGTCGAGTGCGGCCGTCGGACGCTTGCAGTTTTCGAAGATCGGATGCGTCGGGAACTCGATCGGAATGCCGCCCGCATCGCGGATACCGTCGCGCACCCGCTTGGCAAGTTCGACGTGCACCCTGTTGCAGGGCGTAAGATCGCTGCCGCTCTGGGCGATCCCGATGATCGGCTTGCCGCAGCGCAACTCTTCCGGTGTGATGCCGTAATTCATGAAGCGCTCCAGATAGAGCGCTGTCATGTCTATATGGTCGGGATTATCGAACCAGTCCTGCGAACGCAGGCGGCGCTTCGGCGGCTTGTCGTCGTTCATTCTTTCCTCCAGAACGGACAGTCGGCATATCTTTCCGAACGGCTCCGTCCATTAGATGTACGTTCATCAAGACATAAACCTGCGACGCCTCCATGCAAATAAAAAAGGCGGGACTGGATGTCCCGCCTGCCGATTTGATGATGTTGCCGCTTACTCCGCTGCCACCCGGATGGCGCCCTCTTCGGACGGCGGACGATTGTCGTTGTGCTGCACCAGCGGGCGGTTGCCCGTCAGCTTGCGGAGCAGCACATAGAAGACCGGCGTCATGAAGATGCCGAAGAAAGTCACGCCGATCATGCCGGCAAAGACCGCAACGCCCATGGCGGCGCGCATTTCCGCACCGGCACCGGTGGAGACGACCAGCGGCACGACACCCATGATGAAGGCCAAGGATGTCATCAGGATCGGGCGAAGACGCAGCCGGCTTGCCTCGACCGCCGCCTGGACTGGCGTACGGCCTTCGAACTCCAGTTCACGTGCGAATTCCACGATCAGGATCGCATTCTTCGCCGAGAGACCGACAAGGACCACGAGGCCGATCTGCGTGAAGATGTTGTTGTCTCCGCCCGTCAGCCAGACGCCCGTCAAGGCGGCCAGCACGCCCATCGGCACGATCATGATGATCGCAAGCGGCAGGGTCAGGCTTTCGTACTGGGCAGCCAGCACGAGGAAGACGAGGAGCAGCGCCAGCGGAAAGACGAGCACGCCGGAATTGCCTGCCAGGATCTGCTGATAGGTCAGATCCGTCCATTCGAAGCTGATGCCCTTCGGCAGCGTCTCGTTGGCGATTTTTTCGATCGCAGCCTGAGCTTGGCCGGAGGAGAAGCCCGGCGCAGGACCGCCGTTGATATCGGCCGAGAGGAAACCGTTATAGCGGTTGGTCCGCTCCGGCCCGGTCGTCGCGCTGACCTTCAGCAACGCCGACAGCGGGATCATCTGGCCCGACGCCGAACGAACCTTCAACTGGCCGATGTCGTCCGACTGGGCGCGAAACTTCGCATCGGCCTGCACCCTCACGCTGTAGGTGCGGCCGAAAGCATTGAAGTCGTTGACATAGAGCGAACCCAGATAGATCTGCAGCGTTTCGAAAACATCGGTCACCGAGACGCCGAGTTGCTCGGCCTTGGCGCGATCGAGGTCAGCAAAGAGCTGCGGAACGTTTATCTGGTACGCAGAGAAGATGCCGGTCAGCTCAGGCGCCTCGTGTGCCTTGGCGATGATTGCCTTGTTGGCCTCGTCCAGCACCTGGTAGCCGAGACCGGCGCGGTCTTCGAGCTGCATCTTGAAGCCGCCCGTCGTGCCGAGGCCATTGACCGGCGGCGGCGGGAACATGGCGATGAAGGCATCCTGGATCGCCCCGAACTTCTGGTTCAAGGACATGGCAATCGCACCGCCCGAAAGCGCGGGCGACTTGCGCTCCTCGAAATCCTTCAGCGTCACAAAGACGATGCCGGCATTTGAAGAGTTGGTGAAACCGTTGATCGACAGACCGGGAAAGGCGATTGCATGGGCAACGCCGGGCTCGGCCATGGCGATTTCGCTCATCCGCTTGATGACATCTTCGGTCCGGTCAAGGCTTGCGGCATCCGGCAGCTGGGCAAAACCGATCAGATACTGCTTGTCCTGTGCCGGCACGAAACCGCCTGGAACGGCATTGAAGAGGCCGTAGGTCGCACCAGCCAGCGCCAGGTAGACGACCATGACGATGCTCTTGCGCGACAGCAGGCCGCCAACGCCCTTGCCATAGGCTTTCGAACCTGCACCAAAAACGCGGTTGAAGCCGCGGAAGAACCAGCCGAAGATGAAGTCCATGCCGCGCGTCAGCCAGTCACGCTTGGCGTGGTGACCCTGCAGCAGGAGGGCTGCCAGCGCCGGAGACAGGGTCAGCGAGTTGAAGGCCGAAATAACCGTCGAGATCGCGATCGTCAGCGCGAACTGGCGATAGAACTGCCCTGACAGGCCGCTGATGAAGGCGAGCGGCACGAAGACGGCGACGAGCACCAGTGCGATCGCGATGATCGGGCCGGAAACTTCCTTCATGGCCTTGTAGGTCGCATCGCGCGGGCTGAGCCCATTCTCGATGTTGCGCTCGACGTTTTCGACGACGACGATCGCATCATCCACAACGATGCCGATCGCCAGTACCAGACCGAAGAGGCTGAGTGCGTTGATCGAAAAGCCGAAGACGTACATTACCGCGAACGTGCCGATGATCGACACGGGAACGGCAATCAGCGGGATGATCGAGGCACGCCACGTCTGCAGGAACAGGATCACGACGAGAACGACAAGAGCGATGGCTTCAAGCAGTGTATCGACGACCTTCTCGATCGACGAACGGACGAATTTCGTCGTGTCATAGACGATCTCGTAGCTGACCCCGTCCGGCATTGCGATCTTCAGCTCCTCCATCGTCTTCTGGACTTCGTCCGAGATGGTGATGGCGTTGGAGCCCGGAGACTGGAAGACCGGGATGGCGACCGCCGGCTTTCCGTCGAGGATCGATCGCAGCGAATAGTCGGCAGCGCCGAGTTCGATGCGTGCAACGTCGCGAAGGCGGGTGATTTCACCGTTGGCGCCCGTCTTGACGATGATGCTGCCGAACTGCTCCGGCGTCTGCAGGCGCCCCTGAGCGTTGACGTTCAGCTGCAGCTCGGTGCCTGGCAGGCTCGGCGAAGCTCCGATCGTGCCGGCAGCGGCCTGAACGTTCTGTTCGCGGATCGCGTTGGTGATATCGCTGGCAGCGAGATTATGCTCGGCGGCCTTTTGGGGATCGACCCAGACGCGCATCGAATAGTCGCCCGAACCGAAGACCTGCACCTGGCCCACGCCATCGATGCGCGCCAGGCGGTCCTTGATGTTCAAGACGCCGTAGTTGCGCAGATAGGTGATGTCGTAGCGGTTGTCCGGCGAGATCAGGTTGACGACCATCATCAGGTCGGGAGAGCTCTTGACGGTGGTTATGCCGATGCTCTTCACCTCGTCCGGCAGGCGCGGTTCGGCCTGCGAAACCCGGTTCTGGACCAGCTGCTGCGCCTTGTCCGGGTCGGTACCAAGCTTGAAGGTTACCGTCAGCGTCATGACGCCGTCGGAGGTCGCCTGGCTGGACATGTAGAGCATGTCCTCGACACCGTTGATCTGCTCTTCGAGCGGTGTCGCAACCGTCTGCGCGATGACTTCCGGATTGGCGCCCGGATAAGTCGCGCGCACGACGATCGACGGCGGCACGACTTCCGGATATTCGGAAATCGGCAGTGCCCTGAGGCCGATCAGACCGGCTACGAGGATGAGGACCGAAAGCACGCCGGCAAACACCGGGCGGTCCACAAAGAATCTGGAGATGTTCATTTCAAGGCCCTCTCCGGGATGAACTTGGATGCAAGAACCCTTGTCGGCCGGTTGGGGTACCGCCGGCGGGTCAAATCATTTCGTTGTTGGCCCGAAGGGCCGGATGACGGGGAGGCTCGGCAGGTATCGTCTCTGCTTTTGGCCAAGACGTTGGCTCCTTCGCCGCTCGCCCCCTCGTCTTTAGTGCGGACGTCCTTCTCCACGCCGAAAGGAAAAATTGCTCTGGCGGCCCTACTTGGCCGCCACTTTCTCTTCCATCTGCGGTTCGACCACCGCGCCCGGACGGATGCGCTGCAAGCCATTGACGACGATCTTCTCGCCCGGGTTCAGACCGCTTTCGACGACGCGGAGACCGTCACTTGCCCTGCCGAGCTGGACCGGCCGATAGCTGACCTTGTTCTCGCCATCGACGACGAAGACGAACTTCTTGTCCTGGTCGGTGCCGATCGCCCGCTCGCTGACGAGAATCTTGTTCTCGGCTCTTGGCTGGCCCATACGGACGCGAACGAACTGGCCGGGGATCAGCTTGCCGCCCGGATTGTCGAACACGGCGCGGACACCGATCGTGCCGCTTGCAGCATCGACCTGGTTGTCGACGAGCTGGAGCTTGCCCTTGATCGGCGTGCCTTCATCGGCAAGCGTGCCGACCTCGACCGGGATCTGTTCGAGGGCGCGCACTGCATTGTCATCGGCCGGAAGCTGCGACAGCGCCTTCGTCACCATCTCCTCGCTGGCGTTGAAGCTCGCATAGATCGGATCGATCGAGACGAGCGTGGTGAGCGCTGGGGAGGCGGAACCGGCAGCAACAAGATTGCCGACGGTGATCTCCAGCTTGCCCACTCGGCCGGAAACCGGAGCCCGAACCTCGGTGTAACCGAGATCGAGCTGAGCCGACTGCAGGGCCGCCTGCGCGGTACGCAGCCCTGCCTGCGCCTCTGTAAAGGCGCTCTGGCGCTGGTCCATATCGCTCTGCGAGATCGTGCGGCTATCGGAAAGCCGGCGGCCACGCTCGAGCTCGATCTGGGCCAGGCTGACCTTGGCCTCGGCGGAGGCAACCTGGCCTTCGGCTTGAGAAACCGCCGCCTGGTAAGGGGCCGGATCAATTGTGAAGAGCAGGTCGCCGGCCTTCACCAGCGCGCCTTCGCGGAAGTGGACCGACTGGATGGCGCCCGCAACGCGCGAGCGAAGCTGAACCCGGTCGATCGCTTCGAGACGGCCTGAGAACTCTTCCCAGGTAGTCACATCACGGCTTGCAACGACGGAAACCGTCACCGGCACAGCGGGAGCTTGTGCAGGGGCGGAAGCGGCCGTCGCAGCCGCGCCCATCGGCAATTCAAAAAAGATGGCGGCTGCCGAAACAGACGCAACAAGCCCTATGCCAGCGCCCACCAGGGCCCAGCGCTTCTTTCTGGACGTCATCGGTACTCTCCTTGCGGCCCTGTACGGCCGACGATAATCAGTTCGTTTTCAATGCAATTGGTGTTGAACGCTTAATCCCTGAACGAAACTCTTGAACTCGCGGCTGACGCTCTCCTGCCAGTTCGAGGTGCCGTCCGTCTTCCCGCCATAGATAGATGGCCAGCCTGCCCCGGCGGGGAGGATATGCTGGCGGACATCGACGCCTGCCGCTTTGAGACGGTCGGCATAACCGACGGTCTCGTCGCGCAAGGGATCGTCTTCCGCCGTGAAAAACAGCGCCGGCGCAACACCGGCAATGCGCGAACAGAGGCAGGGCGCCGCATAGGGGTGACAGCCGCCGCCGCTGAGATAATGGCTCCAACCTTCCGTCCAGCGCTGGCGCATGCCGATGCCGTCTGCCTTGCGGATGGAGGAGGTGCCCATGAACGGATCGAGGAGCGGCGAAAACAGGATCTGGCCGTCGAGTGCGTCGGCGTAGTGATCGCGCGCCTTCAGCGCCACACCCGCCGCGATATTGCCGCCAGCCTCTTCGCCAGCGATCAGAAGCAGCGAGTTGCGATCGCCAATGCCGGAGGCGCGCTTGTTGGCAAGATAGGAAAACAGGGAATAGCCGACTTCGAGCGGCTTCGGAAAGACGTTACCAAGGGGCGCATTGTAGTCAGGGATCGCAACGATCGCACCGGCTTTCGCCATGCTCTCAGCAATCGCACTTTCCTTGACGGTGGCCTGGATGCCGGATTCTAGGAAGGCGCCGCCGTGAAAGAAGAGAACGATCGGCGCCCCCTTGCCGAATTCGGCGCCTTGGTAGACGCGCGCGGAAACGGGGCCGATGGCCACCTTCTCCAGCACCATGTCTTTTACCTGCACCGTCATCGGTCCGGCTTTCGCTTAATCAAAGATAACGCATGGCAAGCGCCTGCAGCTTGCCATTCCGATAAAAAAGATATTGTTATTCACATCGCGGAATAAGAAGCTGTATTATGATTACACTGTTCCGATTTTCGAATAATATCGCAGTGCAAACTGTGGAGACCAAAAATGGACCAGCTCTCGGCAATGCGCGCCTTCATCCGCGTCGTTGAGACGGGCAACTTTACGCGGGCGGCCGACACGCTCGCAATGCCCAAAGCGACAATCACCAACCTTATCCAGGGCCTGGAAGCGCATCTGCGCACCAAGCTGCTTAACCGTACGACGCGGCGCGTCATGGTGACGACGGACGGGGCACTCTATTACGAACGCGCCTCGCAGATCGTTTCGGAACTGGAAGAGCTCGACGGCAGTCTTTCCAACTCCCAAAGCCTTCCAGGCGGCCGCTTACGCGTTGAAATGGCAGGCGCTTTTGCCGACACCATCGTCGTGCCGGCACTTTGCGACTTCTACATGAAATACCCCGATATCCGCATTGATCTCGGCGTCAGCGACCGCACGGTGGACTACCTCGCAGAAAACGTCGACTGCGCCCTTCGCGCCGGCACCCTCGCCGATCAGTCGTTGATCGCAAGACGTGTATCCGAAATCGAAATGGTCACCTGCGCATCCCCCCGCTACATCGAGAAATTCGGAATGCCCGCACACCCGCAAGAGCTCGAAAGCAGCCATTACGGCATCAGCTATTTCCGCGCACAGACCGGCCGCACGATCCCGTTCGAATTCAAGAACGGCAACGACGCGATCGAGGTAAACCCGAGATATATCGTCTCGGTGAATGACGGCAGAACCCTCATGAGCGCCCTCACCACCGGCCTCGGCGTCGGCCAGACGCTTCGTTTCATGGCGCGCAGCGCCATCGCACGAGGCGAACTCGTCCAGGTTCTGCCGGAATGGAAGCGCGATCCGCTGCCGCTCTACGTCGTCTACCCGCCGAACCGGCACCTGAGCAACAAGGTACGCGTCTTTGTGGACTGGATGGTAAAGCTGCTTGCCGACGCCAAGCTCAACGATGCTTGAAAGGGGAAGCGGCCCCGAAGGCAGAAAAACCTTCAACGGGCCGCGATCGGATCAACTTCGAATTTCGAACCCGCCGCATCACCAGGGAAAATGACGCGGCGGGCTTTTGGAGGTTTGGCGCCGGAACTAAGAAATTTCCGTTCGCTCCTTGCCAAGCAATATAATTGGCAACCGGACGGATTTTAAGGCGCAACTTCGCACATCACCGTTCAGAAAAACAGAACAATGTCATCGGAGTCGGAAACAACGTCGCGGGTTTAGACCATGCCGCCATTGGCGCGAAGGACCTGTCCGTTGATCCAGGAGCCGTCCGCACCAGCGAGGAAGGAGACGGCAGCGGCGATGTCTTCGGGGCTGCCGAGGCGTTCGAGCGGGTTCATCTTCGCCATGCGGGCGACGAGTTCGTCTGATTTGCCATTGAGGAAGAGATCAGTCGCGGTCGGGCCGGGAGCGACCGCGTTGACCGTGATGTTCCGGCCGCGCATTTCCTTCGACATGATCGCCGTCAGCACCTCTACTGCCGCCTTGGTCGCGGCATAGACGCCGTAGGCTTCGAGCTTCACGCCGACGACGCTGGTCGAGAGGTTGATGATCCGGCCACCGTTGCGCAGGCGCTTTGCGGCTTCGCGAAGCGTGTTGAACGTGCCCTTCAGGTTGACTCTGACCTGGAGGTCGAAGTTTCCATCGTCGGCATCGGCGATTGAAGACAAGATCATGATGCCGGCATTGTTGACGAGAACGTCGATGCCGCCGAAGGATGCTTGCGCGGCATCGAACATCCGCCGCACTGCTTCGGGATCGCTGACATCGGCCTTCGCCGTTAGCGCCCTGCCGCCGGCCTGCTCGACTTTTTGAGCCAGTTCTTCGGCAGGAGCGGCATTACCGGAATAGTTGATAACGACGGTAAAGCCATCCTTGGCAAGACGTTCGGCAATGGCCGCACCGATGCCGCGGGATGCACCCGTGACAATCGCGACCTTGTTGTCGTTGCTGGCCATTTTTCTTCTCCTTCAGTTCCTTGCGCCGAAGCGCGTTTCGATGAGGAGAAGATGATACTTTTCATTGTGCGGATAATCATGCATTCTTCGGCATCACTATCCGAGAAACGCGAACAAACAAGATGGACCGATTTGATGCCATGCGGGTCTTTTGCCGCGTCGTGGAACGCCGCAGCTTCACCCTCGCAGCCGGGGATACGGGCCTGCCCCGCTCGACGGTGACCGATGCCGTCAAGCAGTTGGAAGCGCGCCTCGGCGTGCAACTCATCCAGCGCACCACCCGCCATGTCAGCCCGACGCTCGACGGCGAGGCCTATTACCAGCGCTGTCTTTCGATCCTCGCCGACATCGAGGAGGCCGAGGGCGCCTTTGTCGGCGCCAAACCGAAGGGCATGTTGCGGGTCGATGTGCACGGAACGCTTGCCCGGCATTTCGTGCTGCCGGGCCTGCCATCCTTCCTGGAGACGTATCCGGATATCGAATTCTACATGAGCGAAGGCGATCGTCTGGTCGATCTCGTTCGTGAAGGCATCGATTGCGTCTTGCGCGTCGGCGTGCCGCAGGATAGCGACATGATCGTCCGCCCGGTCGCTACGCTGGAAGAGATCACCCTCGCCTCACCCGCCTATCTCGAACTGAATGGCACACCGGAACATCCCGACAAGCTCGACGGCCACCGCATGGTCGGGTTCCGGTCCAGCGCCACGGGCGGGCTGCTGCCGCTCGAATTCATCGTCGACGGGCAGGTCCGCAACATGTCGATCCCAGCCATCGTCTCGGTCAATGCAGCCGAGAGCCTCCATGCGGCGGCGCGCTGCGGACTGGGCATCATACAGGTGCCGCGCTACCACGCCGAACGCTACATCGCCTCAGGTGAGCTGATTCAGATCCTGAAAGACTTCCCGCCGACCAAGACGCCGGTCTCGCTCCTTTATCCGCGCAATCGTCAGCTTACCCCGCGCGTTCGCGTCTTCATAGACTGGCTGGTGAAGCTCTTTGCGCAGCAGCGGGCAGGTTTCGGGTAGCTGCATTCGATGGGCGATGATATCGGCGGGATCAAACGACGGGTAACTTGAATGACGAATACAGGAGCCATTGGAAACGCACCCCTGACCGGCAGCGACCTTCGAGCCTTCTTCGAGCGCGATGCGATCGCCGTCGCGCGCGATCTCATCGGCTGCCACCTGCTCGTCAACGGTTCGGGTGGGCTCATCACCGAGACGGAGGCCTATTTCCCGCACGACGAGGCCTCGCACAGTTTCCGCGGACCGACCAAGCGCAACGGCGCGATGTTCGGCCCGCCGGGCAACGTCTATATCTACCGCATCTACGGCATGTACTGGTGCCTGAACTTCGTCTGCACGCCGGGCTCGGCCGTCCTCATCCGCGCGCTGGAGCCGCAAAGCGGTATCGCTGGAATGATCGAGCGACGCGGCACCGATGTGCTGACCCAGCTCTGCAGCGGTCCCGGCAAGCTCTGCCAGGCGCTTGATATCGATATCGAGATCAACAACCGGCTGCTCGACCGCCCGCCTTTTTCGATCTCGCGATCGGCGCCGGTTCCGATCACCTCCGGCACGCGGATCGGCATAACGAAGAATGCCGAAGTTCCATGGCGCTTCGGCATTCAGGGCTCGCGATATCTGAGCAAGCCGTTCCGCTGATCACTCCATGACGGCGCTGTGATCCGTTGATGCGGGCGCCGCCTGGGTTTGCGCAAGATGAGCGCCAGCGGCATTACCGCAAGCGACATCAGCATCAGGAGCTTGAAGTCGTCCATGTAAGCGATGATCGTCGATTGCAGCGTTATGAGCTCGTTGATCGAAGCCCGGCCTGCCGCGGTAAGCGGGCTCAGCGACTGCGCGGCGGTGGCATCAAAGGCCCGGTTGAACGGCGTGACATAGGCCGCGATCGAAGCGTGATTGCTCTGCGTATTCTCGACGATCAGTGCCGCGACGATCGAAATCCCGACGCTCGAGCCGATGTTGCGGGAAAGATTGTAGAGGCCCGTACCGTCGCCGCGCATATGCGCCGGCAGCGTAGCGAAGGCAATCGTCGTCAGCGGCACGAACAGGAACCCGAGACCGGCACCCTGTATGAAACCGACCGAGACGATCGTCCACTGCGAGACGTCCGGCGTCCAGCCCGTCATGTCGTACATTGCAAAGGCCGTAAGGCCGAGGCCGAACACGAGGAGCCAGCGGGTGTCGACCTTGCCGATCAGTCGCCCGACGATGAACATGCAAAGTATGGTGCCGATGCCACGTGGGCCCATGACGATCCCGGCCGTGATGACCAGATAGCCCATCAGCGTCTGCAGATAAGGCGTCATCAGCGCCAGCGAGGCAAGATAGGTGACGCCGACCACGAAGATGAACACCATGCTGATCGCGAAGTTCCGGTCGAGAAACAATCGTGGTGTAGGACAAAACCGAGGGTCGATGGGCACTCATAAAGCCATGCCAGCTATTTATAAGTATGCTTATAATGTTGGCGGATATAGTGAGTGTGCGCACAGCACAAGATGATCGGCCGCAGATTCCCGCAGTTGCGGCCAAAATGCCGCAGGGCAGGCTCACGTTCGGCTTTCAAAACCAGGGACTTCGAGTCGGAAGGACGTGTGGCAAGGGCTGATCGTCGAAATCCTTGCTCCAGGTCAGATTCTCAAACTACCGGCGATTGGCGTTTGCAATTTCTGCCGACTGACGTTTATAGTCCGATTTCATAGAGTTACCGGAGCAGACCTTTGGTCTTTTTGCAAGCTGGCACCCCCGCCGAACGGCCGGTGCGTGACAAGAGCAGCAAGACGAAGGCGAGAAAGCCGGGTTTGACACAGCAGAAATGAATCGCATCGTTACCGCATAAGTTTGGCGGCATACCGGCCGCCCAGAATGGGGGACCGCTATGCCTTACTCTCTTCGTAAAGCCCTTGCTCTTTCTTACCTTGTCCTTTTCCCCGCAGTCGTCATTGCCCAGGATGCTCCGCCTGCTCCGCCCGTTACGGTTGCAAAACCGGTCGTTCGCGATGTCGTTGACAGCGACGAGTTCATCGGCCGCTTCGCCGCAGTCGACGAGGTCTCCGTGCGATCGCGCGTCGGCGGCTACCTGCAGGAAGTACATTTCACCGATGGTGCGATGGTCAAGAAAGGCGACTTGCTCTTCGTCATCGATCAGCGCCCCTTTGTCACTGCGTTCAATGAAGCAACCGCTGCGCTTGAAGTCGCGAAATCGACGCTGATTTACGCTGAGGCGCAGTTCAAACGCGCAGAATCACTCGCCACCAGCGGCAGCCAGTCGGTTTCGACGCTCGATGACCGGCGCCGCGAATGGGTTTCCGCTCAGGCCAATGTCCGCGGCGCCCAGGCCACGGCAGATCGGGCCACGCTCGATCTCGAATATACGAAGATTACCGCACCGATCAGCGGCCGCATCGACCGGCGGCTGATCTCGGCCGGCAACCTCGTGCAGGCCGACCAGTCGGTGCTGACGACGATCGTTTCGCTCGATCCGATCGACTTCTATTTCGACGTCGACGAGCGCCGGCTGCTGAACTTCGCGCAGACGGCGCGGTCGCGCGGCAGCGACCTTCAGCAGGGCGGCGGCGGTCTTGAGGTCAAGGTCAGCATCACGGATGCCAACGAGAAGCCGTTCACAGGCAAGCTCGATTTCGCCGAGAACCGGGTCGACAGCCAGACCGGCACGATGCGCGTCCGGGCCCGCTTCGACAATCCGAACTTCGTGCTTCAGCCTGGACTTTTCGGCCGCGTGCAGGTGGAGGCGTCCAACGTTTACAGGGCCATTCTCGTGCCGGACGAGGCAATCGGCTCCGACCAGAACCAGCGGGTCGTCTATGTCGTCGGCAACGATGGCACGGTTTCGACAAAGCCCGTGCGGACCGGCCCGCGGCTTTACGGCTACCGCGTCATCCGCGAAGGCATGGACGGCAACGAAACGATCATCGTCAACGGTTTGATGCGTGCCCGTCCGGGAGCCAAAGTCACGCCGCAGACGACTGAACTGCCGCAGAGCCGCGAGGATATCCCGCCGGAAGCTGCAAGCATGGAGCTTGCCCAATGAGGTTTGCGCACTTCTTCGTGGACCGACCGATATTCGCGTCCGTCCTCTCCATAGTCCTGCTCATTCTCGGCGGTCTCGCCTATTTCCAGTTGCCGGTGGCGCAGTTTCCCGAAATAGCACCGCCCACCATCGTCGTGCGCACCAACTATCCCGGCGCCGACGCACAGACCGTCGCCGACACGGTCGCAACGCCGCTCGAACAGGAAATCAACGGCGTCGAGAACATGCTCTACATGTCCTCCTATTCGACTGACGACGGGTCGATGTCGCTGACAATCACCTTCAAGCTCGGTACCGATCTGGATACGGCGCAGGTTCTCGTCCAAAACCGGGTAGCGATCGCCGAACCGCGTCTGCCTGACGAGGTTCGCCGCAGCGGAGTCACCACCGCCAAGAGTTCACCCGACCTGATGATGGTCGTGCATATCCTGTCTCCGAACAGCCGCTACGATCAGCTTTACGTTTCAAACTACGCGCGCAGCCGCATCCGCGACGTGCTGGTGCGTCTCGACGGCGTCGGAGACCTCACAATCTTCGGCGAGCGCGAATATGCCCTTCGCATCTGGCTCGATCCGCAAAGGCTGGCCGCTTATAGCATGACCCCGAACGATGTTGTGGATGCCTTGCGCGAACAGAACGTGCAGGTTTCGGGTGGCTCGATCGGCGGGCCGCCGGCGGCGGGCACAAACGCGTTCCAATACACCGTGACGACGCAGGGCAGGTTCTCCGATGCACGGCAATTCCGCTACGTCATTGTGAAAGCGACAGAGGACGGCCGCCTCGTACAGTTGCAGGATATTGCCCGCATCGAGCTCGGCGCCAAGCAATACGTGACCAACAGCTACCTCGACGGCAAGCCGGCGGTGGCGCTTGGCATCTTCTCGCGTCCAGGCACAAACGCGCTCGCTACCGCCGACGAAATCAAGGCGAACATGGAACGGCTCGCCAAGGACTTTCCCCCAGGGCTGGCTTACAACATCGTCTACAATCCGACCGAGTTCATTTCCGAGTCGATATCAGAGGTCTACAAGACCATTTTCGAAGCGGCCGTGCTGGTCGCAATTGTGGTGCTCGTCTTTCTGCAATCCTGGCGCACGGCCATCATCCCCATCGTCGCGATCCCGGTGTCTCTGATCGGCACTTTCGCCTTCCTGCTCGCCTTCGGCTTCTCGCTCAACATGCTGACGCTCTTCGGGCTCGTGCTCGCTATCGGCATCGTGGTAGACGATGCGATCGTCGTCGTAGAGAACGTCGAGCGAAATCTGGCCAAGGGCATGACGCCGAGGGAAGCGGCGCATGTTACCATGGACGAGGTCGGAACGGCGGTCATTGCGATCTCTCTGGTACTCATCGCAGTGTTCGTTCCAACAACCTTCATCCCGGGCATTACCGGCCAATTCTACCGGCAGTTTGCGGTGACGATCTCGGTCGCAACGGCAATCTCGGCGGTCAACTCGCTGACATTGTCGCCGGCTATCGCTGCGCTCGTGCTGCGGCCGCACGAAGAACATGGGAAGGAGACGCGAAATCCGTTCACCCGGCTGGGCCGCGGCCTCGCCAACGGCTTCAATCGCGGCTTCGACCGCATGAGCCACGGCTACTCATGGATCGTTCGCCGCACCGTTGCGACAAGGACCGCCCTGTTCTGTGCGTTGCTGGTATTTGCGGGACTGCTGGCATCGACCTACTACATGGGCCGGATCGTCCCGAGTGGCTTCATCCCCAATATGGACCAGGGCTATGCCATCGTCGTCGTCCAATTGCCCGAGGGCGCCTCTCTCAACCGAACCGATGCCGTCGTGCAGCAGGCGGCGGAAGTCATCCGCAACACGCCTGGGGTCTCGCACGCGGTGGCCTTTGCAGGCTTCAGCGGCGCCACCTTCACCAATGCGTCCAATCAAGGCGTTGTCTTCGCACCCTTCGACACCTTCGAACACAGGCTTGAGCAGGGTCTGAGCGCCGGCCGGATCATCGGCGAGCTCTACCAAAACCTGCAGAGCATCCAGGAAGCCTTCATCATTGCCATCCCGCCGCCGTCGGTCAGGGGTATCGGCAATTCCGGCGGCTTCAAGATGCAGTTGATGGACCTTGAAAGCGGCGACATGCGGCGGGTTCTGGACCTTGCCTACCAGATGATGGGTACCGCCAATCAGACGCCCGGGCTGACCGGCGTCTTCACGACCTTCTCCGTATCGACCCCACAATTCTTCCTCAATATCGATCGCGACAAGGCACGCATGCTGAACGTCCCGATCTCGAACATATTCGATACGCTTTCGATCAATCTGGGCACATCCTATGTCAACGACTTCAATGCTTTCGGCAGGGTCTATCAGGTGCGGGCGCAGGCCGACCAGGAATTCCGCCTCGAGCGGGACGACATCCTTGCCCTGAAGGTCCGGTCGGCGACGGGCGCGCTCGTGCCGCTGGGAACCCTTATCGAAGTCCAGGACAGGAGCGGTCCGGCGCTCGTCCAGCATTACAATATGTATGTCTCGGTACCGCTACAGGGCAATCCGGCGCCGGGTGTGTCGACCGGCACCGCCCTCGACAGCATGGAGAAGATCGCGGGTTCGCAACTGCCTTCGGGAACGACCTTCAACTGGACCGAGCTCGCCTTTCAGGAGCGCGGCACCGGCAACACGGCAATCTATATCTTCGCGCTTTCGGTGATCTTCGTCTTTCTGGCGCTGTCGGCGCAATATGAAAGCTGGGTGCTGCCGCTTGCGATCATCCTGATTGTGCCGCTCGCGATCCTTGCCGCGCTTTTGGGCGTGCATCTTCGCGCCATGGACAACAACATCCTGACCCAGATCGGCCTCATCGTGCTGATCGGCCTTGCGGCGAAGAATGCGATCCTGATCGTGGAATTTGCAAGACAGGCCGAAGAGCAAGGCAAGACGCCGATGGAAGCGGCGGTCGAGGCCAGCCATCTGCGCCTGCGCCCGATCCTGATGACGGCATTCGCCTTCATCTTCGGCGTCGTGCCGCTGATGATCGCGACAGGGCCAGGCGCCGAAATGCGCCAGTCGCTCGGTACTGCCGTCTTCTCGGGCATGCTCGGCGTTACGATCTTCGGCCTGTTCCTGACGCCTGTTTTCTATGTCGTGCTGCGCGCACGCCGCCGCAAAGCCGAGCCGCAAGGGCAACCGGTCGAGGAAACAGGTTGATTTTTACGAAGGGCGCCGCGCAAGCTCGCGGCGCTTGAGTGGTTCACCCGACAGGAGCTTGCGCAGCGGCTTTTCGACCATCTCATAGGCCGCAATCCCGAGCAACGTTCCACCACAAATGGCCGCAACGACGGCAAGGCCGCCCGGAATGCTAAGAATTCCCGCGGCCTTGATCGCAACCGATACCGCAAGCGTATGCCACAGGTAGATGGAATAGGACGCATCGCCGAGATAGGTGAGCACCGGCACGCGGCCGATGCTGCCGTCGGCCTCCAGAGAGACCATGCCGAACACCAGGGCCATCGCCAGAGGTGCGCATATGAATTCATCGAACCCGGCACCCGTCAGGTGGATCGCCGCAAAACCGCACAGTGCGGCGCCGACGCAGCCAAGCCCGAGACTGTTGCCGGCGGTCCAGCGCCGCAACCACAATTCGGCAATGAAGACGCCGCCGAGGAACTCCAGAATGATCGGCCGCGTATAGGTGGCGAGCATCGGCGAAGACGGCTTCCACATCAGGCCGATCACGACGAAGAAGCCGAAGGCAGCTGAGAGGAAAGCCAGCCGCCACTGGCGCGGCAGGAACAGGGCGCCGGCAAAAAGAACGTAGAAGAACATCTCGAAATTGAGCGTCCAGCCCTGGACGAGGATCGGCCAAATCTCGCCGGTACTCGGCGAGCGCTCCGGAACAAAGAAGAACGAGGAAAGCACGTGGCCTGCGTCGAGCTGCAGGTTCGGAAACAGTCCTGCCATCGCCCCGGCGATCATGATGAGCGTCACCAGCCAGTATGAGGGCGCGATACGGCGGATGCGCTCGACAAGGAAGCGATGCGGCATTACCGGCTTGCGGTCGCTGATCACCCACATGATGAAGCCGCTGATGACGAAGAAGACGTCGACGCCTGCAGCGCCGATGCTAAAGTGCCCGCCACTTCTTTCTGCGGCATGGAAAACGACGACGGCCAGTGCCGCAAAGGCACGCAAATACTGGATCCCGTACAGGGTCTTCATGCATATCCCTCGTCACGCCCGCTTTCAGCGGCGTACATGCAAAAATCAGGAACGAACGGGCCTGGCAGATTGATAACGCTGCAGGCCGGCCATCGCCGCGCGCTGGCGCGCGCCGACAAGCTTTCCTGCGGAAAAATAAAGAAGAAAGGTACCGACATTATAGGGCGTTAGAACGTCGATCTCCACGAAAGAACGGATCAGAAGCAGAACGACAATGCCGAAAAGGACATAGGATTCATCATTGTGGACATCCTCGATCAGCCGGCGCAGATGCCCCCACAGGGTCGCGATGATCGTGACAGCAAGGATGAGCACGCCGATCAGGCCGAGTTCCACGGCCGTCTCGATGTAGGTATTGTGAAAATGGAAACCGGCTCGCGAGGCGATGAAGAATTCCTTCCACAGCCGCTCGGGCTCTGCGAAACCCTGAACCCAATAGGCCTGATAGCCGATGCCGAAGGCCGGGTTCTGCGCCGCAGCCGCAATGCCCTGTTGCCAGAGATAGGTGCGGCCCGTCAGCGTCGAATCCTTGCCGAAGATGCCCAGGATCGCGTCGACAGCGCCTAGATAGACGCCCGCGACCACCAGAATGACAGCTGCGACGCCGCCGCCGACCACCAGCAGCTTGCGCTGTTGCGGCGACAGCATGAGCACGACGCGAAACCCGATCAGCAGGGCAACGATCGCCGCCGTCGTGATGACCGAGGTGGCGGATTGCGAGGCAAGCAGGCAATAGGCAGCCATAAGCCCGACCATGCCCGACGCCATCATCCAGAAACGGCGCTCGCCGTAAATGAAGACGGCCGCAAAGGCGAAGATGATGCCGAGCGAGGCATAAACGCCGAGCTGGTTCTTCGATGCGAAGGCGCCGACGAAGCTGTAGGTCCCGTCCAGCACGTCATATTCGTAGTAGCCGAAGAGGATTGAATAAAGCAGCACGACCGCCGCGCCTGCCACGACCCCCAGCGTCAGCGTCCGCACATCAAGCACGCGCACGGCAATCAGCGCGCAGGCCACCTGCGTCAGATACTGGATGCTCGCCCTCATCGACACGCTCGGCACGTTGGACCAGAAGACGGAGAGGAAGGCGAAACCGGCGAAGGCGAACAGCCAGATGTACCGGCTGTAGCTGCCGAGCACCTTGCGATAATCGACGGCGACCAGCGGCAGCCACAATGCATAGTAAAACAGGACCGCCACCTGCCCGAAGCGGATCGAGTAAGCGAAGCAGAAGAGAGAAAGGGCAACCGCCGGAATGGCGTAGAGCTCGTTCTCACCAGGCTTTATCAGCACCGACTTGGCGATCCGCATGCGGGTCTCCGCTATCTCATCGCAACCCCGGCGGTGACCCTGATCAGGTCGCCCGGCTGCAATGTGGTGTTTTCCTGGACCGGAATTTCCTTCGACTGGCCGTCAACCTCCCGCACGATGGAATAGCTGATGCTAGCGGCATTTTGGGGGTCGAAACGAGCCGCGTCGTTCGATTGCGCCAGTGCTTCCGACATCAGCGCATCGCTGGTGGCAATCTTCAGGTTGAGCGTATCCAGTTCGGATTCGGTGTCCTGCAGTTCCTGCGACAGCTTGGCGTCCCAGTCGTTGCGCAGGGTGATCTCGTCCTGGTTGGCCTGGCTGATGTCCTGCTTGGCCTTCAAGATGTTGGTATCGATATCGAGAAGGGTGGCCTCGGTATCGGCTGCGCGCTGTTCGGCCGCCATCTTTCGGGCGCTGAGGGCAAGGCCCTTTTCGGCCAGGTTCTCGACCTTGTCGCGGTCCTCTTTGGCAAGCTCGAGCTGGCGCGTCTGTGTCTCCGTCTTCTTGCCCAGAGACACGATTTCGGCCTGCAACAGCGCTTTCAGGTCATCGAGCGCCTGAAGCTGCAGCGTGAGCCGTTTCTTGCGCGTGTTCATCAATGACGTTTCGCTGGCAAGCAGGGCCTTTGCTTCGGGCAGATCCTTGAGCTCCTGCGGCATTTCGATCGTGTCGCTCTTGGAGGTTTCGGCCTGCAGCCGCGCCTTGCGGGCAATGAGGCGGTTGCGCTCCGTCGTATAGACGACGGCGTCGCCCTTGGCATTTATGAAATCGCGGGCAAAACGCTGGCCGGCATCGGCCCGCCTCAGGCCACCAGCGATGCTGACGGCCTTCACGACTGTCAGATTGGGTGCGAAGGGATATTCGCCCGGGTTTTCTACATCGCCGGTGAGAAAGATCGGCCGGAACTGGGCAAGTTCGACGGATGCCGAGGGCCGGTCCTTGAGGCCGAACTGCTTCTGCAGCGCGACGCCGATTTCCTGCGCGATTGCATCCGTCGTCTTTCCGGAGGCCGGGAGATCGCCTACGAACGGCAGTGAGAGACTGCCCGAGGGGCCGATCGTGTAATCGCCGCTCACCACTGACCAGTCGCGGATCGAGCCTTCCGCCGTTTGCCATTCGGCAACGCGGATGCGCAGCTTGTCCATGATGCCGAGTTGGTAGTCGGCAGCCCGGGCAAAACCGGAGGACCCGATCAATATGCTAAGCCCCGCAACGAAAGCGAGGCCGTGCATAAAGGAACTTCCAAGCAGGTTGCGGCGCAACAGGACGTCTCTCATTCAGTCTTCCTCATAGATCGGCACGGCAAGCCAGAAGCAGTACCGTACGTTACTTGGCATATATGGAAGCGGCTTGTCAGTAGCTGCCACGCTGCATGCAGACGGCGGGAATCGTCTGTGCAATGATCTTCACATCGCGGATGAGCGACCAGTTTTCGACGTAGTGGGTGTCGAAAGCCACGCGGGCAGCGTAAGACACGTCATTGCGCCCGCTGATCTGCCAAAGGCCGGTAAGACCAGGACGCGCCTGCAGATAGTAGACGGCCGAAGACTCATAGAGTTCCAGTTCATCAAGAACGACGGGCCTGGGCCCGACAACGCTCATTTCGCCGCGAAGGATGTTGATGAGCTGTGGCAGTTCATCGAGGCTGAGCTTGCGAAGCACGCTTCCGACCGCGGTGACCCTGGGATCGTCTTGCAGTTTTCGCGTTTCACGCCACTCCTCCATCGCTTTCGGATTGTTGCGCAGATGCTCCTGCAGGACCTTGTCGCCGTTGACGACCATGGTCCGGAACTTCAGGCAACGGAACTCCTGGCCGTTGTGACCAATACGGCGATGCCCATAGAAAGCCGGCCCCTTGTCGGAGAGCTTTACGAGCAGCATCACCATCAGAAAAATCGGGCTCAGGAAAAGAAGCCCGAGCGAGGCAGCCGTGATATCGAATGCCCGCTTCATGATCCCGCCAGTCGGCGGAAACACATTTGCATGAACCACGCCAAAAAATGGCGTACTGTCCGATCTCGACGCAGACTTCATAGAGTTAACTCCACTTATGTTTGCCGTTTGGTCGGTAAGCCCAGGCCGCTAAGCTAGCGCTGACGAATGAGGAGTGTATGGGCGGATTTTGTTTTTTTAAGCCACAATTTCATGGCGATTGTGTAACGGCCCGTTTCGGGCGTGTCTTTATCACATTTCTTTTTTTAAGGGTTCTCTAAATTTCACATCCAAAGCATGCAATGTTTTTGTTTAGACTCTGTGCGGCGCACTAAAGGTCTTGGTGTTTGCTTCGCGTCGCAAAAAGATTGAAGAATAAATCTTTCTACGCCTTTCGGGTGACATTTGACTAAGCCATGCGGGCACTACCACGAGTAGGTCAACTATATTGTCTTATCGGGTAATTTATTGCATCGCACCATCCATTTTGCGGCGCACACTCAAATCGGTTTAGATGAAAACTTTGTAATAAAAGTTGAACGCATTTGGCTCTCATGCGTTCATTCGGTAGGCAAATGTGACGCTAATGACTGCGTGCAATGTCACATTTTTCACAACCTGGAGTAAAAAGGACACATTTGCTCCCGAATCCTTGTCACGGCATTCCTTAACGGGGCGTCGTCGATTTTACCCAAAGCCGGAAGGAAACCTTAAACCGAATACTGTAGATAACGAGAGGACGGATGAAAAAGAATGCTCTGGTTCGGTTGAAACAAAGGGCCTTCTAAAATATACAAAATAAAGGGTCCTTAGGGAGGAAGCCTGATTCAATGACTGTTCATTGAACGAGCCTCCCCAAGGGAGGCACGGTTATGTATGCACCTCGCGTTTTCGTAAGCATGATCGGCGCTTTAGCCGTTTTTGCGGTTGCGATCTATTGGCTGAACGGCTCACTGACAACGACACTGATAGACACGGTGATCTGCGCCGTTCTCCTTCAGTTGGGCTATTTCGGCGGCGTCCTGTTCCTCGTTTGGAAGGAAGCCAAGGCGCGCAATTCCCAAGGCACCACGGCGATATCCCATACGCCGGCCCGAAGCGACGAAAAGGAGCAGATTCCTGTCTCGCCCTTCAATGGTTCGGAACCTTTCAACCGCTGAAATCAAAGCTTCAAGGCCGCAATCGATAGCCGCCGGCCGATCCCGTAGTATCTTTTGAAGGTTTTTGCATTGCCGCAGAAGCGGCGACGTCCTAACTGTTGCGCGAGACAACGGAGGGTACGACGTGGTTGAAATGGCTAAGGCAAGCGTTTGCGTGATCATCGCCGCCAAGAACGCCGCCGATACGATCGGAATGGCTGTCGCTTCGGCTTTGCGGGAAAAACAGGTGGCTGAAGTCGTCGTCATCGACGACGGATCCGCCGATGGAACCGCAAGCGCCGCCCGGGCTGTTGATGACGGCAGCAGTCGCCTGAATGTCGTTTCCTTCGAAAAGAACAGAGGGCCATCGGCGGCCCGCAATCACGCGATCGAAATCTCCACCGCCCCTCTGATCAGCATCCTCGATGCCGACGACTTCTTCTTCGAAGGCCGGTTCGACCGGATGCTTGCCAACGACGACTGGGATTTCGTCGCCGACAATATTGCCTTCGTCGAGGCCGAGACCGTGACGCGTGCGCCCCAGCAGCTCGATCATTTCCTGGACCGTCCGGTGTTTCTCGACCTTGTGGCCTTCGTAGACGGCAATATTTCGAAGCGCGGCGTCCGGCGCGGCGAAATCGGCTTCCTGAAGCCCGTGATGCGGCGCGCGTTTCTTGATGCTCACAGGCTGCGCTATCGCGAGGAGATGCGTCTAGGGGAGGACTACGACCTCTACGTCAGGGCCCTGGCCAACGGCGCGCGCTACAAGGTGATCCACAGCTGCGGCTACGGTGCCGTCGTGCGTGGCAACTCGTTGAGCGGCAGCCACCGGACGGAGGATCTTCGCAAGCTTTACGAAGCCGACCGGGCGATCCTGGCAAACTGCAGCCTGACGCCGCAAGCCGCCGCCGCCGTGCGTCGCCACGAGAGCCACGCTCGCGGCAAGTACGAACTTCGCCATTTCCTCGATATCAAGAAGAAATCGGGCGCAGGTGCAGCCTTGCGCTACGCCCTCACCCATCCTTTCGCCGTCCCGGCAATTGCCGGCGGCATCTTCATGGACAAGACGGAGCGTTTCCGCAGCCCCGGCGGCGTCGAGATCGCCACGCAAGGCGCCGGCGGCCTCAGATATCTGCTGCCGTCGTCGGCCGAATAGGAATCGCTACTTCGAAAGTTTGCCGCCGGCGATCTGCAGAGCACTTGCCAACAGAGCCGGATCACGCCACGCCCAGCGGGCCAGCATCTGGAAGTCCGGCAGGCGCCGCCGGCGCACCAGCCGCGCCTGGCTCCACAGCGCCTGCTTGCGCGCCCGGTTCTTGTAGGCCTTGATGGTCTCGATCTCCTGCGGACGCATCGAAAAACGGCTTTCAAGCCGATCCAGCGCCATCCAGGTGATGAACTGCTGCTTGAGAAACTGCGGTGAATCATTGTCGACGCCGTGGAAGATGTTGATGCCCTCTCCGCGCAAGGCGCCCGCCTGCGCGCAAAGAAGCACGCGTCGCGCCGCAAGCATGCAGTCGCAAAAGAAAAGCACGTCCTCCGCCGCCAGCCGCAGCGCAGCGTCGAAGCGAACCTTCTCGATGAGCGGCCGGCCGATGACCATGCACGACATGTGGAGGAAAGCCCAGTTCTTCAGCATCACGCTGGCAATGTCGGGGATCTCGAGCAGCAGCGGATGCTCGCCAAGGCGCACGGCCTTCTCGCTGGCCTCCAGGTCGGCGATGCTGAAATGATAGTCGAACTCCTCGCCGCCATGGATTGACGCCCAATAGCAATCGGCATCGAACGTCTGCAGCGCGTCATGGGCATTTTGCAGGTGTTCGGGCGTCCACAAGTCGTCTGAATCGAGGAAGGCTGCAAAGCGCGTTGCCGCCGGAACGTTGTCGAGGCCTGTATTCCGTGCCCCGCCTGGTCCGGCATTTGACTGTTTCACGACCGCAATGCGCGATCGCTGGTTTTCGGCAAGCGGCTTCAGTTCGTCGTCGGCGGGATAAGGCGACTGGTCATCGACGACGATCACATCGAAGTCCTGAAAGCTCTGGGCAAAGACCGATGCCAGCGCACGGCGCAGAATGCCGTCCTCGCGCTGATAAAACGGGATGATGATCGTGAAGGTCGCCATTCTTTCTCCTGAAGCGTCCGGTGCATGGGCACATAGGGCCGCCACTGCACCCGAGCAAGTTGCTGCACTGCGAAATGATCTAGGTCATTCCGGCCGAAATTTGTCAAAGGCCAAGAGCGCACTCTCAGCCATGTGCCGAATATACTCATCCGGCGGAGGACTGCCACATTCCAGCCACATTTAGGCAGCCGGCATCGCGTGAAACCGGATCGATCCCCTCACCAAAAGACAAAACTTTCCAGTCGCGGCGGCTTTCATCGCCCCCCAATTTGAATTTATGATGACATTCCGATATACATTGGCCCATCGGCGTTTCAGTTCCTTCTCTTAAAGCCAATCGCGATAAGAGCCGTCGCTGAGCCGTTCGATTCAACCGTCCCGGAACGGGATCGCCGATGATTTTTGCTGCAGTGCCATATTTTCTTCCGTAAAAACGCTCTAGCTTTTGGTCTGCGGGCTCGAGTCTGCTCTCGTTGAAACGGTCGCAAGGGGGTGCGACCCAATAGGGGTGACTGATAACGTGAACGTTGACGCCAACGTATCCTCGCGGATCAACCTGATGCGCATCGTGCTCATTTCGGGCATCGTGTTCGTCCATATACCGTTTGACCCTGCCAATACGCCGTTCAACGGAACCTACGGTGTCTTCGACTGGCTGCGGGTCTTCCTGAGCGAAGCGCTCTTCCGCGTGGGGGTTCCCTGCCTCAGCGCCATTTCCGGCTACCTGCTGTTTCGCGGCGGGACGGAGGACTTCAACTATGTGAAGACGGTGCGCACGAAAGCGCAGACCGTTTTCCTGCCGTTCCTCATCTGGAACACGGCATTCTTCATCGCCGCGCTTGCGATGCTGAGCGTCGGCATCGGTGACGGCTATGTGGTCAGCCCGTGGACCGCATCGATGCGTGGCCTTCTCAGTCAGCTCTTTGCGGTCGAGGAATTTCCCACCAACATCCCGCTGTACTTCCTGCGCGACCTCTTCGTCTGCATCCTGCTTTCGCCGCTGCTGGCCTGGCTCATCCGGCGGATCCCCCTGCTGACATTGTCGACCTTGTTACTGCTTGCGCTCATTCCGGAAATGTCGCTCCATATCGTGATCAAGCGCTCGATCCTCTTCAGCTTCGCATTTGGTATCTATGCGAGCATGTACAAGATCGATATCAAGGCGCTCGACCGCTTTGCACCATTGGGCGTGGCGCTGCTGCTTGCCGCTTCAGGGCTGCTTGCAACCGCGATCTACATGACCGGCCCGTCGATGCCGGACTGGGTGGAGCTGTGCCGCAACGCGCTGGCAATCGGCGGGGCCGCCGGATTCTGGATGCTCTCGGCGCTTTTGATCAAGACATCTGTCGGCCAGCGTCTTTCAAAGACCGGAAGCTTGAGCTTCTGGATCTTCTGCGCCCATTATCCACTGCTTGTCCTGTTCTTCATGGTTTGGGGAAAGACAGGCATCGGCTTTTATCCGCTCTTCTTCTGCGGCTCGCTTCTGGTGCTCTTTCCAGTGCTTGTGCTTTCCAACAGCTTTGTCCGCAGTAACGCGCCGCGCCTTTATGCCGTGCTGACGGGCGGGCGGACTAAAAAGGGCTCTCGATCCCCTTCCCGCCGGGATGTCCCGGCAGAATTCGTTCCACAGCAAAGGTGAGACATGACGGCCAAAATCGCCCATGCGCGACTCGTTTGCCAGAGTTTGACGATCGGCGCCACTATCCTCGGAGCCCTTTCCGCCCACGCCCAGCAGGCAACGGGCAAATCCTTCGTGGATGATTTCGACAAGATCGACCGAAGCGTCTGGTTCGTTTCCGACGGCTGGAACAACGGCGCCCACCAGAACTGCACATGGTCGAAAAACCAGGTGAAGGCTGAGGGCGGCATGCTGCAGCTGACCTTCGCGGAGGGTAAATCCAAGGACCGCAATTATCTCTGCGGCGAGATCCAGACGAAAAAACGCTTCAGCTACGGCACCTATGAAGCGCGCATCAAATCTGCCACCGGCAAGGGCCTGAACTCTGCCTTCTTCACCTATATCGGCCCTGCCGATAAGCAGCAGCATGACGAAATCGACTTCGAGGTGCTCGGCAAGGACACCTCGAGTGTCCAGGTAAACCAGTACATCAAGGCCAAGGGCGGTAACGAAAAGCTCGTGCCGGTCGGCCAGGCCGCCGATCAGGGCTTCAATGACTATGCATTCGTCTGGGAGCCCGAGAGGCTTCGCTATTACCTGAACGGCAAGCTTGTCCAGGACGTCACCGATCCGTCGAAGATTCCCCAGAACGCGCAGAAGATCTTCTTCAGCCTTTGGGGAACGGACAAACTTGCGGACTGGATGGGCAAATTCGTCTACACCCAACCCACGACGATGGAAATCGATCGGGTAGCCTACACGGCCCCGGGTGACAAATGCCAGTTCCAGGGTTCGATCGCCTGCACACTCAATTAAGCTTGTTGAAACCGCCGAACCATTGCACAGCACGAAACGGACTCCGGTGACAGCCGGGATAGCGCAAGGAGTATTGATGCTCAAAGTCCTCTATTTGGCGCACGATCTGGCCGATCCTGCCGTGCGCCGCCGTGTGCTGATGTTGACGGAAGGAGGCGCCTCGGTGACGCTTTGCGGCTTCCGGCGAGGCGAAAACGCGCTTGCCGCCGTCAACGGTCTCACGCCGGTCGAACTTGGCCGAACCGCCGATGCCAAATTCGGCCAGCGGATGGCCGCTGTTGCAAGGGCGGTCGGCGGTCTGCGGGGCCTGCTGAGCGGTGTCGAACGGCCGGACGTGATCATCGGGCGCAATCTGGAATCGCTTGCAGTCGCCGAACGGGCAAGCCACCTCTTCGGCGGCGTGCCGATCGTCTACGAATGCCTCGACATCCATCGCCTGCTCGTCAATGACGGCATAACGGGCAGGCTGGTCCGCCGCGCCGAGGCCTATTTCGGGCGGGATGTGAAACTGATCTTGACGAGTTCGCCCGCCTTCATCGCGAACTACTTCGTTCCGCGCTCGGCTCTCAAGGCGCCTATCATGCTTGTCGAAAACAAGGTGCTGGCGCTTGACGGCATGCCGCAAGCCCAGATCCGCTTGCCCCCGAACGAGGGCGAGCCCTGGAAAATCGGCTGGTTCGGGGCGCTGCGCTGTCGCAAGTCATTGCAATTGCTCGCCGATTTTTCCAACAGGATGAACGGCCGTGTCCGCATCGTGCTGCGCGGCCGGCCGGCCTATTCCGAATTCGAGGACTTCGACACCTTCGTCGCCAATCAGCCCTACCTGAGCTTCGAGGGGCCATATAAGAACCCGGAAGACCTGCCGGCGATCTACAGCGACGTCCATTTCTCCTGGGCGATCGATTTCTTCGAGGAGGGTCTCAATTCCGCCTGGCTGCTTCCCAACCGGGTCTATGAAGGTTGCCTGCATGGCAGCGTTCCCATTGCGCTTGCGGGCACCGAGACGGCTCGCTTCCTGTCCCGCAAGGATATTGGCCTTACGCTGCACGACGCCTCTGTCGAAAGCCTTGAAGCGCTTTTCGAGGAACTGGCCGGTGAACGTTATGGCGCACTCGCTGCGGCAGTCGCCGCCGAGGATCGGAAGAGCTGGCTGGCCGACCGCAGCGATTGTCGCGCCCTGGTAGAAAATCTGTCCCGCCTTGTGCCGTCGGCCCCCGAAACGCACACGGCCGATGCCTCTAACCCCGCAACCGCAGTTCCAGAAGGGTCGACTGCAATGAAGACTGATGTTTGTTCCAGCGTCGCCAGCCTTATCATCATTCCTTGCCTGAACGAGGCAAAGCATATCAAGCCCTTGATCGAAAAACTGGGCTCCGCGCTTGATCAGTTGAACGCCCGCATCGTCGTCGCAGACGGCGGAAGCACCGACGGCACGCGTGAGATCGTCGGCCGTATCAGCAAAACGGACCCGCGCATCATCCTGCTCGACAACCCTGGCCGCATCCAGAGTGCAGCCATCAATCTCGCGGTCAAGACCTTCGGGCGCGATTATGAATACCTGATCCGCATCGACGCCCACGGCGACTATCCGGCAGATTACTGCCAGCGGCTCGTCGAAGAGGCCGAGCTTACTCAGGCGGATTCGGTCGTCGTCGCCATGGAGACGATCGGATTCGGCATATTCCAGAAGGCCACCGCTTTCGCGCAGAACTCCAAACTCGGCAATGGCGGCTCCAAGCATCGCGAGGGAGCCAAGGGCCATTGGACCGATCACGGCCACCATGCGCTGATGCGCATCGCAGCCTTCGAGACCGTCGGCGGCTACGATGAAACATTCAGTCATAATGAGGACGCGGAATTGGATTACCGTCTGAAAAAGGCGGGCTTTGGCATCTGGATGACCGATAAGACGCGGATGATCTACTATCCAAGATCAACCGTTGGAACGCTTTTCCGGCAATATCTCGGCTATGGCCGGGGCCGTGCGAAGAACATCCTCAAGCACGGCAGCATGCCGAACCTTCGCCAGATGCTGCCGCTCGCGGTGGTGCCTGTCTTTATCGGCGCGTTTCTGGCCGTGCTGAGCTGGATTGCGGTTATTCCGTTCAGCCTCTGGGCCGTTGCCTGCGTCGGCTACGGTTTCTGGATGGCGGTCGGCCAGCGCAATCCATACGGGCCGCTTGCCGCGCTCTCGGCCATGGTGATGCATTTCGCCTGGTCGGCCGGATTCTGGATGGAGCTCCTGAGCTTCCGCAACCGCAAGGCGTCTTGATGAAGGACCAAGGCATGCAGATCGATATCGGCGTTTGTACCTATCGCCGCGCCTCGTTGGACAAGGCGCTGCTTTCGCTTGGCGTGCTTGCTATTCCTGAAAACGTCACCCTGCGCATCATCGTTGCCGACAATGACTTGACGGCGAGCGCCCAGGAGCGCGTCAACGCGCTCCGCCAGGCGATCCCGCACGAGATCGCTTATGTGCACTGCCCGGCATCGAACATCTCGATTGCCCGCAACGCCTGCCTCGAAAATGCCACGGGCGAATTCCTGGCCTTCATCGACGACGATGAGGATGCTTCGGAAAACTGGCTGGTAGAACTGCTGAATGCGGCAAAAAAGACCGGCGCCGATGCAGTCCTCGGCCCGGTCCGCAGCGTCTATGCATCGACGGCTCCAGCCTGGATGCGCGAAGGTGATTTTCATTCGACGCTGCCGGTCTGGGTGGGCGAGGAAATTCGCACGGGCTACACCTGCAACGTGCTGCTCAATCTCGGCTCCGAACATGTCAAGGGCCGCCGCTTCAATCTGGCGCTTGGAAAGTCGGGCGGCGAAGACACCGAATTCTTCAGCCATATGCACCGGGACGGAGGACGCATCGCCTATGCTCCCGAAGCCTATGTCTATGAGGCGGTGCCGGAACAACGGGCAGAGCTTTCGTGGCTTGCCAAACGCCGTTTCCGTTTCGGCCAGACCCATGGACGTCTGCTGCAGGAAAGGCATCAGGGCCTCAACCGCCTGAAACAGATCGGGCTTGCCACCGCAAAGGCAGGCTATTGCCTGGGCGTGGCACTCGTCTGTATCCTTGTGCCCGTTCCACGCTATCGCTACGCGCTTCGCGGCATGATGCATCTCGGCGTCGTTAGCGGCCTGCTCGGCGTGCGCGAAATTCGCCAGTATGGCGCAGCAGAGGGGACTGCATGACGAAGGAGCAGCCGGACATCAGCTTCATCATGGCTGCCTATAACGCAGCTGAAACGCTTTCGAAGGCGATCGAAAGCGCGCTGGCGCAGACCGGCGTGACCGTCGAGGTCATTGTTGCAGACGATTGCTCGGGCGATGGCACGCGCGAGGTGGCCAAAAGCTATTTTCAAAGGAATGTCCGTCTGCTTACGCTCGAAAGGAACGGCGGACCGGCCGCAGCGCGCAACGCAGCCATTGCCGCGGCAACGGGGCGGTGGCTTGCCGTGCTCGATTCCGACGACGCGATCGAACCGGGGCGGCTGGCCAGACTGATTGCCCGCGCCGAGAAAGCTGGTGCGCAGATCGCGGTCGACAATCTGCGGGTGATCCGCGCCGACGGCACGCCGCCGGAAACGATGTTTTCCGAAGGCGCGCTGGCAGCCATGCCGGAACTGACGCTGGCCGATTTCATTCGCTCCAATGCTCTTTTCCAGACGACCCATAATTTCGGCTATCTCAAGCCTGTTTTCGAACGAGCCTTCATCGAGCGGCACGCACTGCGCTTCGACGAAAATCTGCGGATCGGCGAGGACTATGTATTCCTCGCCTCTGCGCTGGCGCTTGGGGCGCGCTGCGTGGTCGAGCCCGTTGCGGGCTATGACTACAATATCCGCGAGGGTTCCATCTCCCGGGTGCTGGAACTGCGGCATATCGAGGCGATGATGGAGGCCGACAGGGTCTTCCTTGGCAAGCACACGCTCGATGTGGAGGCCGTGTCTGCGCAGCAGTTCCGGACACGGAGCCTGCGGCAGGCAAGATCGTTCCTCCTGCTTGTCGACAGCATCAAGAACAGGTCGATCTCCGGCACGATCAAGGCGGCATGGAGCGATCCGGTCGCGCTGCGCCACCTCAAGATGCCGATCGCTGTCCGCATCAACAGATTGGCCGCGGCATTGCGCAATCTCGCCGGCCTCAAGACAGACATTCAAACGTTCGGCAGCGTGCCGCGCTCGCCCAAAGGATGACCACATGAACCAACGAAACCTGACCCTGCACAGCACGGTACCGAAAGCGTCCGACGATTCCGACAGCTTCATCGATATCGATCGGCTGATTGCGATCCTGTCTCGCCGCGCCGGTTCGATCGCGCTTTGCGTCGTCGCGTTCGTGGCGCTTGCTGCCATCTATCTGATCCTTTCGACACCCGTCTACACATCGATGACGCAGATCCTGCTCGATGACAGCATGACCAAATATGCCGAGGACGAGGCGCCTGCCGCCAGCGCCCAGCAGGTGGACATGCAGATCGCGAGCGCCGTCGAGATTCTGAAGTCGAACGAACTGGCGCTGAGCGTGGTCGATGCTCAAAACCTCTCCGAGAACGCGACCATCCTCGATCCCGGGCAGTCGCCCGTCGAACTCGTGAAATCCGGGGTGAAAATCATTGCCAGCGCCCTGACACCGGGCGGGCCGCCGGCCTCGGAGGAGAATGCCCGCAATGGCCGCCGTCAGAAGGCCGCGGCCATGCTGCAGCAGGCACTGAGCGTGGAACGCGTTTCGCGCAGTTCGGTGATCGCCGTCGCCTTCCGCTCGACGGACCAGATGCTGGCGGCAAGGGTGACGAAAGCCTATGCAGACGCCTATCTGAACGACCAGCTCAACGCGAATTTCGACGCAACGGAACGCGCCTCCGTCTGGTTGCAGGAACGTCTTGCCGACCTGCGCGACCGTTCGCAGCAGGCTGCGCTCGAAGTCGCAAAGTTCAAGACCGAAAACGGCCTGACGTCGGCGAACGGCGAACTGATGTCCGAGCAGCAGCTTGCCGACCTCAACAAGCAGCTCATCGTCGCGCAGGCTGATGCGGCCAGCGCCTCGGCCCGCTACAGCCAGTTCAAGTCGATTGTCGATCAGGGTCCGGAAGGTGCGGTCAACAACGCGGCAATTTCCTCCGGCCAGACCGACAATTCCGTGATCCAGGACCTGCGCACCCGTTATATCGGGGTCACCCGCCGCGAGCAGGAGATCACCACCAATTTCGGTGCCGACCATCCGCAGGCCGTGCAGCTGCGCACGGAAAAGGAAGACCTGACGCGCCAGATCTTCCAGGAACTCCAGCAGCTCACCTCCAGCTACCGCAACGAGTTCGAGGTCGCCAAATCGCGTGAGGAATCGCTTCGGGAAAACATCCGGCATCTGACCGGAAAGAACTCCGAATCCGACAAGTCGATCGTCAAGCTCAACGATCTCGAACAGCGGGCAACCGCGTTGAAGACGCTCTATGAGGCCTATCTCGGTCGTTACGAGGAAGCTGCACAGCAGCAGTCCTTCCCGATCGCCAAGGCGCGTGTGATTTCCGAAGCCGGTATCCCGACGTCACCGTCGAGCCCGAAGAAGACCATGACGCTTGGTCTGGCGATCGTCCTCGGCCTGATGGCTGGCGCCGCGCTGACGGCATTCCAGGAATTCCGCGAGCGCTTCTTCCGCGTCGAGGGTGACGTTCGCTCCATCCTCGGCCTGAAGTTCCTCGGCTATCTGCCGCTGGTCGGCAAGTTGCCGAAGGAGCGCAAGGTCTTCCAGCCGCGCAAGACCCCGCTGCCACAGGCCGCAGAAGTGCTCGAAGACGGCGCCAGTTTCGAACGCATCATGCGTATCGTTCTTGAAGCGCCCCGCTCGATCTTTGCCGAAACGCTACGCAACGCCAAGCTTGCAAGCGACGTCATGTTCCAGGGAAAGAGCGACCGTGTCATCGGCGTCATCTCCGCCCTTCCAGGCGAAGGCAAGTCGACGACGGCGGCCAACTTCGCAGCACTGCTTGCCTCAAGCGGCAAGCGCACGTTGCTGATCGACGCCGACCTTCGCAACCCGGGCCTGACGCGCATGCTGAAGACCCCGCCGCAGCATGGACTGGTCGAAGCGGTGCTCGGCGAAGTGCCGTGGGCAAGCGCCGTCAGGGTCGACAGCCACACCAAGCTTGCGATCCTGCCGGTCGTTTCGAACGACAACCTGATGCACACCAGCGAGCTTCTTGCCTCGCAGGGCATGTTCAATTTGATGGAAAATGCCCGCAAGATGTTCGACTACATCGTCGTCGACCTTGCACCGCTCGGCCCGGTCATCGACGCGAAGGCCTTCGCGCCTCAGGTCGATGGCTTCCTGTTCGTGACGGAATGGGGCCAGACGCCGACCAACATGGTGCGCGATATCGTCAACGCCGAACCGCAGATCAAGCAGAAGATCCTGGGCGTCATCCTCAACAAGACGGATATGTCCGAGCTCTCCAAATTCAGCAACTTCGGCGGAGCAGAACGCTACCACCACAAGTATGTCAGCTATTACACGCCGGAAATTCCCCCGAAGCGGCAGTCTGCCGAAGCCTGATCAGGTGGAGAAGAGGTGAACCCGACCCCGCCAGAGGCGGGCGACGGTCAACCGCCCGCTCTTGAATGCCCGCGTGTCCAGATTGAGTCGCCGCGGCTGGATGTCCGGCTCGCTGCAGGGCGTGTGGCCATGAACGACAAGCTTCGGCAGCGGGATGCCGCTGTCGAGAAACCGCTCGCGGATGAAGACGAGGTCATCATCGCTTTGCTTGTCGATCGTAAGGCTGGGGTCGATCCCGGCATGGACGAACAAAACGTCCGGTGTATCGACGAGGATCGGCAGCGCCCGCATGAAGTCGATATGCTGGCGCGGCAGCGATTGGCGGATGAAGCCGTCAAGCTTCGAGGCCGTCGGAAAGATCAGCGGCAGGTGCTCGGCGTCGAGGCCATAGGAGCGCAGCAGCGAATCGGCGCCCATGCGCATCCATTCGGAAAACGAGATCTTCCCGTCGATATAGTCGAGCATCATGATTTCGTGGTTGCCGGTCAGGCAGATGCGGTCGAAACTTTCCGGCACCGGCCCCATCAGATGGGAGATCACCTGTGCAGATGACGGGCCGCGGTCGATGTAATCGCCAAGCATGATGATGAGCTTGCGCCCGGGCAGGCGTGCTGCATCCCGCACGATCGTATATTCGGCCATCTGCAGAAGATCATGCCGCCCATGGACGTCGCCGACGGCATAGATCGGCCTGTCGCCGGGATCGAGCTGGAGGCGTTGCCGCGCGGGCGATAGCATCATGGGAACCTCCTGGTCATCTTCGATGGATGAGCCATAATCAATCCTGTGCCTGACTGAAAGCTGCGCCGTGGACAATTGGAAGGTTTGCGGGATGGTCAGGCATGGCCATCTCTATCAAGCTGGTAAGAAAATTCAAACTGCACCGGTTTTGTAGAAAAACCGGCCTTATCATCGAGGCTGCGATCCATCACTTCTATCATCATCGAACAAGAGTACGATCGATGGGAACCGTATCGCAATTTCACGACCGGGCGCGGCCGGTCGCACGGCGCATCGGAAGCGAGGAAGAGGCGATCAGCACGGCCCGCACCCTTGCCGCCGCCTTTCAGCGCCAGTCGAGCGAGCGCGACATCAATCGAATCCTGCCCTATCAGGAAATCGACGCCCTCTCGCAATCCGGCCTTGGCGCGATCACCGTTCCGCCCGAATATGAAGGACTGGACGTTGGCAATTCGCTGCTCGCCGAAATCGTTGCGATTATCGCTGAAGGCGATCCCTCGATCGGGGAGTTCCTGGAAGTCCACTTTTCGGTACTCGACGGACTTCGGCAGCAGGCTGGCGAAGAGCTGCAGCGCGCCCTTTATGCGCGCGTACTTGAAGGCGATCGTTTTGCTGCGGCCGCTTTTCCCGATGCTGCCACAGTCGGTTCCCGCGCTCTCGGGTATCGACTGAATGGCCGCAGCACGTCGTCGCCGGCGGTGCTCTTTTCCGATTGGATCGCGATCGGAATTGACCAGACGGTGCTCTACCTCCCCTCCGACAAGGAAGGCCTTCAGCTTGTCGATGATTGGGACGGCCTTGGGCAGCGCACCAACGGCACAGCCGCCATCGTGGCCAGCGACTTGCACGTGGAGGGGAATGTTGTCGCGCTTGCCGCGCATGCGCCATCGGCGATCGGCGAGCTGCTGCATGCGGCCGTCGATCTTGGAATAGCGCGTGCGGTTCTTTCCGCCGATGCCGGCTCAGCGCCGGCTAACGACTTCGGCAAGCTTGCGATCGGCGCAGAGACGGTCGCCGCGCTTTTGGAAAGGGCTGGCCGCAAGCTCGACATCGCACAGATCAACATCAGCGGCCCGGCGGGCGAAGATGCCTATTTCTGCGCGACTGCCGCGCGCGCCGTCGCAAGCAAGGTGGCAATAGATGCCTCGAACCTGATTTTCGAACTGATGGGGGAAAACACCGCGAGTATCGCGCTCAATCTCGACCGCCATTGGCGCAACGCCCGCATCCGTGCGCTGAAAACATCCGCCGATGTTCTTCATCGGCGCGCCGCCCGTCATTTGCGCAAGGATCGCTAGGTCAGCCTGCCGCGAAAACGGGCATAGTCTCGTCGCCTCCATCGCCAAGCTTGCCGCCCTTGGCGACGAATTGCTCGAGCGTCATGTTGTCGAGGATATCGGCGATCGCATCGCGCACTTCGGTCATCGAGCGGCGCACATGACAGGTTTCCGGATTCGAACAGTCGTCGCAGGCTTCATAAGCCGTGCGGCTTGCGCAGCGAATGGGAGCGAGCGGCCCGTCGAGCGTGCGGATGACGTGACCGATGCGGATTTCCGAGGCCGGCCGCGACAGCGAATAGCCGCCGCCCGGCCCCTTCTTGGAGCGAAGGATGCCGACATTGCGCAGCTCCAGAAGGATCGTATCGAGGAATTTTTTCGGGATATTGTTGCGTGCGGCGACATCGTTGATGAAGGCGGTTTCCCCCGGCGCCAGACGCGCCAGATCAACCAGTGCCTTCAATCCGTATTTTCCCTTTTTGGTCAGCATTTACGATCGCCCCGCAGATCCGCGCGCTGCTTTCTTCTATCCATGCAAATAGCGTCGAAAGCATGAACACACAAGAAATAGCTATTATTTATATAGGTTAACTTTAACATCATGGCTCTCCTCAAAAATGATGATCGTGCCTATAAGAGTTTCGATGCAATAATTTTCGCCGGCTTCAAGCTGGAATTGAAAATCGGCCGATGGAAACGCTTGCCAACCTTGACCCTTCGTACGCAGCGCCGAACTCGGCAGCTTCTCGGCTGCCGCGCGCAGGCTTTCGGTCACACCGGCTGCCGTCAGCCGGAACGTCGCAACGTTGGAAACCAGGCTTGGTGTCCGGCCTTTCCAACGCAGCACCCGTAAGCTGACTTGACAGAAGCCGGTGAGCGCTTCCTTTTTGCCATCCGCGGCAATCTCGAGAGCCTGCAGGAAGCGATCGCAGATGTCTCGGCAGATCGCGGCGAACCGTGCGGTATCTTGAAAGTCAGCATGAGCCCGACTTTCGGCCTCACTTATATCCTTCCGCTGTTGCCGGGCTTTGTCGCGCGTTATCCGCAGATCCGGCCGGAATGGATATTTGAGAACCGGCAGGTCGACCTGATCGCCGAAGGTTACGATGCGGCAATCGGCGGCGGTTTCGAGCTGACGCCCGGCGTAATAGCCCGTACACTTGCACCCGCGCACCTGATCGCTGTCGCCTCTCCATCCTATATGCACGACCGCACCCCACCTGCCGATCCAGCCGGCCTTTCCGCTTTCGACGGCATCGTCATGCGCTCGATGCGCACCGGACGCATCCGCCATTGGCAGATGCGCAATGCCGCAGGCGAGGAGATTGCTGGAGGGCCGCGGGAAAAGATCGTCCTCAACGATCCCGCCGCCATGTGCCGCGCGGCAGTCCTGGGCCTTGGGGTGGCGCTGATTGCAAAACCCGACGCCCTGCCCTGTCTCGAAAGCGGCGAACTCGTCCGGCTCATCCCGCAATGGTATGCCGATGCCGGACCGATCTCGCTCTATTATCCCAGCCATTCCCTTCTTCCCGCAAAGACCCGCGTCTTCGTGAATTTCCTCACCGAGGAATTCCGGGCTCAGAAGCTTTCCGCTCGCTTTGCAGGCAGCCTGGGCTGAACAGTCGCTCAGGCTTTTCTAAACGCTTTCAAGAAACAGCGGATGCCCGATGCCGACATTAAGTGGGCGGCCACGGCTATCCAATTGACAGATATCCTACAAGTGGATATGTCTATCGGTATTCGGAACTCACGCAGGAGCGGGATCGGCATGGCGCTTAAGACGATGAAGCCTCTGACGCGGGCGCCTCTGCTGCACGTCTCGGTGCAAGAGAGCCTTCGCGCCTATATTGCCGACAACGGCCTTTCGCCGGGAACTCTGCTGCCGGCCGAGGGAGAGCTTGCAAGCCAACTCGGCGTCAGCCGCAATTCGTTGCGCGAGGGCATCAAGGCGCTGGAGTCGCTTGGCGTTCTGGAATCGCGGCGCGGTGTCGGCATCTTCGTGAAGGCCTTCTCCTTCGAGCCACTGCTCGACAACCTGGCTTACGGGCTCGGCGGCGCGCTTCGCCAGATCGAGGAAGTCCTCGAGATCCGCCGCACGCTCGAAGTCGGTCTGATCGGCAAGACGCTGGAGATGATCAGCGACGAGGATATCGCCGAGCTGCGTGCGACGGTCAACAGGATGCGTCTTTATGCCGAGCGCGGCCAGTCATTTGCCGAAGACGACCAGCTCTTCCACCGCCTGCTTTTCCGCTGCCAGAACAACGAGACGCTCGTGCGGCTGATCGATGTCTTCTGGCTGGCTTTTTACAAGGCGTCCGACTTCGTCAATCTCGACAATGTCGATCCCATGGCCACCTGGAGGGACCACGAGGCGATCGTCGATGCGGTGGAAGCAAAGAACCTGGAGGAAGCGCGCATGCGCCTGGATCGCCATTATGCCGGCATCTCCCGGGTGATTGCAAATAACAAGACAAGTTCAAATGTGGGAGGAACACAATGAAACGACTGTCCAGACTATCGGCCATCGCGCTCGCCGCGATGATGGCAACGACCGCCATTCCAGCGTTCACACCGCCGGCTGAAGCAGCGACCCTTTCCGGCGGCTTCGACGTCGGCCCCGGCGGCTTTCAGGGCAATTTCAATCCGCTGGCGGCGACCGCAGGCTTCACCTGGCTCAGTATCTATTTCGAGCCGCTCGTTGCCTATGACGATAAGCTGCAGAAGGTCGTCGGCGTACTGGCCTCGTCTTATGAGGTCAGCGACGACCAGAAGACCTACACCTTCAAGCTCGCGGATGCGAAGTGGCATGACGGCAAGTCCTTCACGGCCAAGGATGCGAAATTCACCATTGAACTGGCGATGAATGCCAAGACGGGCTCGGTGCTTGCCGCCCGCCTCAAGCCGGTTTCCGCGGTCGAGGCACCCGACGACCATACGCTCGTCGTCAAGCTGAGCGCACCGAGCGCCAGTATCCTGGATACGATGACCAAGGTGATGATGCTGCCCGAGCACGCGCTCGCCACCATCCCCGCCGATCAGCTTGCAAAGAGCACCTGGTGGTCGACGTCGCCGATCGGTACCGGCCCGTTCAAGTTCACCAAATACGTCGCCGACCAATATGTAGAGCTCGCTGCCAACATCGAATATCGCGGCGGCAAGCCGGCGCTGGAAAGGGTGATCAATCGCTATTTCGCCGATCCGGCGGCAGCGATCGCTGCGCTGCGGTCGGGTGAAATCCAGTTCACCTATGTCGATTCCAACGACGTGCCGACCTTCAAGGACGACAAGTCCTTCAAGGTCATCGAAGGCAATTCCTTCGTCGTCAACTATCTGGGCTTCAACCACGATTCGCCGATCTGGAAGGACGTGCGCCTCCGTCAGGCGGTGATGTATGCCATCAATCGCGACGCCATCATCAAGAGCCTTTACGGCGGCGCTGCGACGCCGGCCAATTGCGCCTATATCGCCGATCGGCTGGTGCCGAAGGATATCGAAGCCTACGCCTACGATCCGCAAAAGGCCAAGGAACTGCTGAAGGAAGCCGGCTGGGACGAGATCAACGGCGCAAAGCCGATCACGCTCCTGACCTACTACACGACGCCGCTTGCGACCAACGTGCTCGCGGCCGTGCAGGCGATGCTCGCCCAGGTCGGCATCAACGTCGTTCCGCGCGCCGTCGATGCGCCGACCTACAACAGCATCGTGCTGAAGGCAGATGCCGACATCTCGCAGTTCCAGATGGTCTATGCCGGCCTGCAAAACGGCCCGGATGCCGGCAGCATCAATCCCGGCCTCAACGAAAAGCAGATTCCGCCGGCAGGCCCGAACGTCGTGCGAGCCCGCATGCCGGATCTGACCTCAGCACTCGATGCTGCCCTTGCCGAAACCGACGCCAGCAAGCGCGATGCCCGCTACCAGCAGGTCTGCAAGGTGATGAACACCGAGTTGCCCTGGGCAACGCTCTGGGTCGCGAACCGCTACGGCGTGGTGTCGACGAAGGTCAAGGATTTCGTCTGGACGCCGGCTCCAGGCGGCGGGCCATACCAGGCCAATCCGCAGCAGTGGTCGATCGCCGAATAAGGCGCTCTTCTTGAACGATCGAGGGTGGCTTCGGCCACCCTCACGGAATGGATTTCCAATGCTCAGATACAGCCTCCGGCGCGTGATCATCGGGATGGGCATGCTCGTTGCCTTGAGCGCGCTGATCTTCCTGCTGCTGCGCCTTGCCCCCGGCGATCCGATCGATGCCTATATCGATCCCAACATCCCCATGTCGTCGTCTGATCTTGCTGAATTGCGCAGCCGGCTCGGGCTCGACCAGACTTTGCCGGTTCAGTATCTCGCATGGCTGCAGCAGGCGCTGGCGGGCAATCTCGGCTACTCGATCAAGCGGCTGGACCAGCCGGTCCTGACCCTCGTGCTTTCGCGCATCGGCCCGACGGTGCTTTTAATGGGCACCGCGCTGGTCATCTCGATCGTCGCCGGGATCGCGACCGGCGTCATCAGCGCCGTGCGCCGCAATTCCCTCGCCGATATTTCCTTTTCGGTCTTCGCGCTTGCCGGCATTTCCAGCCCGGCCTTTCTGAGCGCGCTGATCGGTCTTTACATTTTTTCCGTCCGGCTGAACTGGACGCCGTCGGGCGGCATGCTGACGCCGGGCGAGGCGTTTTCCGTCCTCGATCTCCTGCGGCATCTGATCCTGCCTGCCGCACTGCTCGCCATCGCCCAGGCTGCCTTGATCATGCGCTACATGCGCGCCTCGATGCTCGAAGTCCTCAACCAGGATTACGTGCGCACCGCCCGCGCCAAAGGCGTCGTCGAATTCTGGGTCATCGCCAAGCATGCTCTCAGAAACGCGCTGCTGCCCGTCGTCACGCTGATCGGTTCGACTATCGGCCTTGCGATTGGCGGGGCGATCTTCATCGAAAGCGTCTTCAACTGGCCGGGCATGGGCCTTCTGCTCGTCGATGCCGTGGAGACGCGCGACTATCCCGTCATCATGGGTGCGACGCTCGTCATCGGCACCTGCGTCATCATCGTCAATCTGCTGACCGATATCGCCTATGCGCTTATCGATCCGCGCATCAAGGTGGGTTGATCCATGCTGGCCCGCGCCCCAACCCGCAGCCCAGGCCCTCTCGCCCGCGCCTTTGACCGCTTCCTTCTCAACCGGGCAGCCGTCTTCGGGCTATGCGTCGCAATCCCGATGCTTTTGATCATCCTGTCCTATCCGCTCTGGTGGCCTTTCCTGCCGAACGACATCGATCTTCTGGCCATGAACAGCGGCCCGACCGCGACGCATTGGTTCGGCACGGACGGCGTTGGCCGCGATGTCTTTGCCCGGGTTCTGGAGGGCGGCCGCATCTCGCTTCTGGTCGCCGTCGCCTCGACTGCGATCTCTGCGATGATCGGTTTTCTCTTCGGCGCCGTCTCCGCCCTGGCCGGCCGCTGGGCTGATGCGCTTTCCATGCGCTTCGTCGACCTGGTCATGACGCTGCCGCCCGTCATCTTCCTGCTCGTGCTCGCCTCGATTGCCGGTACCGGCATCTGGCCGACGGTGCTGGTGATCTCGCTGCTCTCCTGGCCGCTGCTTGCCCGCATGATCCGCTCGCGCCTGCTGGAACTGCGCGAACGCGATTTCGTCCTTTCGGCGCGCGGCATGGGCGCCGGCCTGCCGCACCTGTTGTTCCGTCACGGCCTGCCGAATTCGATCGATATCCTGATGGTCTATGCGACGCTGCAGATCGCCAATGCCATTCTGCTCGAGGCCGGCCTCTCCTTCCTCGGGCTCGGCATTGCGCCGCCTGCTGCAAGCTGGGGCAACATGTTGAATGCCGCCCGCTCCACCGCGGTTCTCGAACAATATCCATGGCAATGGCTCTTCCCCGGTGGGGCGCTGGTTCTTGCCGTGCTTGCGATCAATTTCATTGGCGATGGCCTGAGGGACGCCTTCGACCCTCGCGCCGAATTAAACTGACAATCGAAAGAAAGCGAAATGAGCAAATTCAAGGGTGTGGTTCCTCCTGTCGTAACGCCGCTGAATCCGGATTTCACCGTCGACTATCCCTCCTATACGCGCGTTCTGGAGCACCTGATCGGCGCCGGCTGCCACGGGGTCTTCGTGCTCGGTTCGACGAGCGAGGTGGTCTTTTACGACGACAAGGCGCGGCGCGAGATCATCGAACATTCGGCCAAGGTGGTGAACGGCCGCGTGCCGCTCATCGTCGGCACCATCGATCCGACGACCGATCGGGTCATCTCGCACGCGAAGATCGCAAAGGCCGCGGGTGCTGACGCCGTTGTCGTAACAGCACCCTTCTACACCGTTACCAGCCAGCCCGAGATCCTCGACCACTTCCGCTATATCCGCGACGCCGTCGACGTGCCGCTCATCGCCTACGACATTCCCGTCTGCGTCAACGTCAAGCTGCAACGCCAAACGACCGTGACGCTTGCCAAGGAAGGCACGATCATCGGCTTGAAGGATTCAAGCGGCGACGACGGCAATTTCCGCTATGCGCTTCTCGATCTCGCCGCGCACAAGGACGTCTTCCTGATGACAGGCTCGGAAATCGTTGTTGACACCGCGCTGCTGATGGGTGCGCATGGCGTCGTTCCGGGCATCGCCAATGTCGACCCGCACGGTTATGTCCGCCTTTGGGATGCAGCACAGCGCGGCGACTGGGCTCTCGCGAAGCAGGAGCAGGAACGTCTTTGCCGGCTTTTCGAAATTGTCTGGGTCGCGCAGGGCCGTGTCAGCGGCGGCGCCTCGGGCATCGGCGCCTTCAAGACTGCCATGAAACGGCTCGGCATCATCGATACTGCCTTCATGCCGCGGCCGCGTGCTCCGCTTAACCAGGCCGAGACCGCCCGGATTGACGAGATCCTGCGCGCGACCGGGCTGCTTGGCTGATGATCGCCATGCAACAGACCGCCGATCCAATTCTCGACATTCGCGGACTGCGGACGATCTTTCGCATCCGCGGCGGCGAGGTGACGGCGGTCAACGGCATCGACCTGACCGTGGCCGCCGGCGAGACGCTGGCACTCGTCGGCGAATCCGGGTCGGGCAAGTCGGTGACGAGCCTTTCGGTCATGCGGCTGCTTTCACGCAATATCGGCGCGATCGCCGCCGGGAGCATTCGCCTGAAGCGGAAGAGCGGCAAAGTGGCCGACCTCGTCCTGCTTGACGAGCAGGACATGCGAAAGGTCCGCGGCGACGATATCGGCATGGTGTTTCAAGAGCCGATGTCGAGCCTCAATCCCGTCTTCACCATCGGCGACCAGATAGCAGAGCCGATCCGCATTCATCGCGGGGCGGAGCGGAAGGCGGCGATGAATGCGGCCATTGCCCTGCTCGAAAGCGTTGGCATTCCCGATGCGAAGCGCCGTGCCGGCCAATATCCGCATGAACTTTCCGGCGGCATGCGCCAGCGCGCGACGATCGCCATGGCGCTCGCCTGCGATCCGGCGCTATTGATTGCCGACGAGCCGACGACGGCGCTCGACGTGACGATCCAGGCACAGATCCTCGATCTGCTCTTGAAGCTGCAGCGCGAGCGCAGCATGGCGATGCTCTTCGTCACCCATAATCTCGGCGTCGTCGCGGAAATCGCCCACCGCGTCGCGGTCATGTATGCCGGGCGGATCGTCGAAGAGGGGCCGGTCGGCGAGGTTTTCCGCCATCCGAAGCATCCCTATACGATCGGCCTGCTCGCCTCGATGCCGCGGCTTGGCGATGCAACCCGCATGAAGCTCGCCGGCGAAAAGCTCGCCGCCATTCCCGGCATGGTGCCGAGCCTGATGAAAATGCCGCCGGGCTGCGCCTTTTCGCCTCGCTGCAGGTTCGCGATCGACGCGTGCTGCGCGGCCGTCCCGCCGCTCGACGACGTCAATGCGCAACATAAAAGCCGCTGTATCCGCTGGCGGGAGATTTAGATGAACGAGCCTTTGCTTTCGGTTCGCGGTCTTGCGAAACATTATATCTCGCGCGGGACGAAACTTACGATCCTGCAGGATATCTCCTTCGATATCGGCAAGGGCGAGGTCGTCGGTCTCGTCGGCGAATCCGGCAGCGGCAAGACGACGATCGGCCGCTCGGTGCTGCGCCTGGTCGAACCCTCCTCCGGAAGCGTGCGCTTTGACGGAACCGAACTCACCGCGCTGACGGCCAGCGCCATGCGGCGGGCCCGGCCGCGCATGCAGTATATTTTCCAGGATCCCTATGCCAGCCTCTCGCCGCGCATGACCATCGGCGAAATACTGACGGAGGGGTTGACGATCCAGGGCATCGGAAAGCGCGAGGAACGGCTCGACCGGGCGCGGTCGGCCCTTGAACAGGTCGATCTTCCGGCCGACGCGCTCAATCGCTATGCGCATGAATTTTCCGGCGGACAGCGCCAACGCATCGGTATTGCGCGTGCATTGACGCTGTCGCCGGAATTCATCGTTGCCGACGAGCCCGTTTCGGCGCTCGACGTCTCCATCCAGGCGCAGGTCATCAACCTGCTGCGCGATCTGCAGCAGCGCCTTGGCCTCACCATGCTTTTCATTTCGCATGACTTGGCCGTGGTCGAATATATCTGCGACCGGGTGATCGTGCTCTATCTCGGGCGGATCATGGAGATCGGGGCGAGCGCCGATCTCTATGCCAGGCCGAAGCATCCCTATACCCGCGCCCTGCTCTCGGCGATCCCCTCGCCTGACCCGGATGCCAGGCGTAACCGGCAGATATTGCAGGGCGACATTCCAAGCCCCGCCAATCCGCCGAGCGGCTGCGTCTTCCGCACGCGCTGTCCAAAGGCGCTGGATGCCTGCGCCCGGACCGTGCCGGAACTGCGCGAAGTGGCCCCTGGGCATTTCAAGGCCTGCATTCGAGACGACCTGGATTGATCGGCAGAAGGAGCATTCGGTGACGGAAAAAAGGCGCCATCCGATCGGCGGGAACTGGGCAAGCCTTCTTTTGCCGATCGAGGCGGACGACAGCATCAATTTCGCCAAGCTCGGCGAGGAAATCGATATTCTGATCGCAGCCGGCGTCGACGGCATTTATTCGAACGGCACGGCGGGTGAATTCCACAACCAGACCGAAGCGGAATTCGACCGGATCCAGTCCATGCTAGCCAAGCGTTGCACGAAAGCCGCAATGCCCTTCGTCATCGGCGCATGCCAGCCGGATGCGATGATCCAGCTTGACCGCGTTAGGCGTGCAGCCTCCCTTCGGCCGCTGGCCATTCAGGTGATCCTGCCGGACTGGTGGCCGGTTAATGATCTCGAAGCCGCAGATTTCCTGGCGAGGGCATCAAAGGTCGCCGATGGGAGCCCGCTGATCCTTTACAATCCGCCGCATGCCAAACGCGTTCTGACGCCCCGGGAGCTCGCAGGTATCTGCATCCCCTGCCCTGATATCGTTGGCATCAAGCTTTCCGATGGCGGCGCGGACTGGTACGGCGAAGCGCGAAAGCACCTCCAGGAATTCTCGCTCTTCGTACCCGGCCATCACCTGGCGACCGGCATGAGTAAAGGCGTGGCAGCAGGCGCATTTTCCAATGTCGCCTGCCTCAGCCCGCGCGGGGCGCAGCGATGGACCGATCTGATTAGGACCGACCTCGAGGCCGCATTGGAAACGGAAGGCCGGATCTGCCGCTTCATGGACGAACATATCGTCCCTTTCCGCCAGAAGGCCGGTTATTCGAATGCCGCGCTCGATAAACTGCTGAGCGCAATCGGCAATTGGGGACCTGTCGGGACACGTCTGCGGTCACCATACCGCGGCATCGACGAGACGGAGGCGGCACGGCTTCGCCAGATTGCGCGCGATGAGCTGGGCGAGCTATTTTTTGCTTCCTAGAATATCAGTTGCACCTTGCACGCGGCCTGGCGGTCGCCGGCCTGTTCGAAAGCCTCCAAAGCGCGTTCGAGCGGAAAGCTGTGGCTGATGATCGGACGGATGTCGATCTGCCGGCTGGCGATCAATGCCACCGCATCTGCGAATTCGTCGTGAAAGCGTTGCGAACCGTGGATATGCAGTTCCTTGCCGACCAGGGCATTGAGCGGAATGGCGATGTCGCCGGTCACGCCCACCTGCACGATCGTGCCGAAAGGCTTGACCGACGCCATCGCAAAGCGGATTGCCGGTGCTGCCGCAGAGCATTCGAATGCAAGGTCGAAATATCCTTTTGTGGCTTCGTAGGGTGCGAGCGCGTCCTGATCTCTTGCATTGATCGTCTTGTCCGCTCCCATCGCGCTTGCGCGCCCAAGTGCTGCGTCAGCGAGGTCGGTGACGACGATTTCGGCAGCCCGATGATAACGCGCCGCGGCAACGGCAAGGCATCCTATCGGGCCGGCGCCGGTGACCAGCACCTTCTTTCCCGCGATATCGCCCGCACGTGAAGCTGCATGAAGGCAGACGGCGAGCGGTTCGGCACATGCCGCTTCGGCCGCACTGACCTCACCGGAAACGGCGACGCATTGCAGAGCCGGCACGACCAGCCACTGGCGAAACATGCCCTGCTCATGGGGAAGCCGCATGGCGCTTCCCATAAAGCGCATGTCGAGGCAGTGGATCGGCTGCCCACGCTTGCAATAGTCGCACGATCCGCACGGCTGGCTCGGGTTGACGGCGACCAGGGTTCCCTCGGGCAGGGCCACTCCGACGCCCGCCGTCTCGACGAAGCCCGACGCCTCGTGTCCGGGAATGATCGGCTCGCGCACGCGCACCGGCCCAAAGCCGCCGTCCTGGTAGTAATGCAGATCGGAGCCGCAGATCCCTGCAGCGGCCATGCGCAGGAGCACTTCGCCTTCGCCCGGTTCGCGCACCGGGCCTGCCTCGACCCTGAGGTCCCGCGCTCCGTAAAGCCGGGCAAAACGCGTCTGCACAAGCTCGCTCCCCATTACTTCAGCAACCCGAGCTGCTGCGGCAGCCAGAGCGAGACCGACGGGATGAAGGTGATCAGGATCAGTGCGACGAACAGCGGAACCAGCCAGGGCAGGATTGCCATGGTCGTACGCTCGACGGAAAGCTTTGCCACCCGCGAAAGGACGAACAATACCATTCCGAGCGGCGGATGGAGCAACCCGATCATCAAATTGAGCGTCATGATCAGGCCGAACTGCACGGGATCGATCTGGAATTGCGTCACGATCGGCAAAAGGATCGGAACAAGGATGGTGATCGCCGCGATGGTATCCAGGAAGCAGCCGACGAAAAGCATGAGCAGATTGACGAGGATCAGGAAAACCCACTTGTTGTCGGTGATCGAAAGGATCGCCGTCGACAAGAGCTGTGCGGCCTGGCTGACCGTCAAGAGCCAGGCAAAGACCGAGGCCGCAGTCACGATGAAGAGGACCGAGGCGGTGGTCTCGATCGTATCGAAGCTCGCCTTGGCGAGTGTCGAGAGCGTCATGGTGCGGTAGCGCACCAACCCCAGGAAAAGCGACCAGAGGACAGCCGCGACTGCCGCTTCCGTGGGCGTGAACCAGCCCATTGTCATGCCGCCGATGAGAATGACCGGCGTCATCAGGGCCATGACGGCAGAAAAGGAGAAATACCAGTCCAGCGCCAGAAGCGCGGCAAGCGCTATTCCGGTCGACACGTTCATCGACAACCCGGCAAGCATCATGAGGTAGATCGCGACGGGAACGAGCAGCACCACGACGATTTCCAGCGACGCCGACAGAAGCTGCTTGACATCGAAGGGTGCATCCGAACCCCAGCTCCGCGCATAGGCGAATGCGGCAACGGTCACCATCATCAGAACGGTCATGACGATGCCGGGCAGAATGCCGGCCATGAACAGGGCGCCGATCGAGACGTTCGCCATCATGCCGTAGATGACGAAGGGCAGAGACGGCGGGAAGATCGGGCCGAGCGTCGCCGAGGCCGCCGTGACGCCGACGGCTGCTTCAACCGGATAGCCGTGGTCCTTCATCGCCTTGATCTCGATGGTGCCGATCCCGGCGGCATCGGCAAGGGCGGTTCCCGACATGCCGGAGAAGATCACAGAGCCGATGATGTTGACCTGCGCAAGGCCCCCTTTCATCCAGCCGACGAGGGCAACCGCAAACGAATAGATACGCCCGGTCACCCCTGCCGAATTCATCAGGTTGCCGGCGAGAATGAAGAAGGGAACGGCAAGCAGCGGAAAGCTCTCGACGCCGGCGATCATTCGCTGGGCGACGATGATGTCGGGCGCAACGCCGTAGAGGACGATATAGAGCACCGAGGCGGACGCCATCGAGATCGCGACAGGCACGCCGATGACCATCAGCAGGAGAAACGAGCCGACAAGCAGGAGCATGTGATCAATCCTCGATTTTCTGGAATTCCTCGGGCCGCTCCAGAACGGAATAGCCGCGGCGCATATTGGCAACGAAGACCACGATGGCGCGCAGCAGCATCAGGACGAATGCGGCAAAGACGCTGTAGAAAACGATGTTGCGCGGCAGCGCGATGGTCACCATCTCCTCCTCGGCGACGATCTGCACATAGCGCCACATCAGGTAGCAGGCGTAGATAAAGAAGCCGATACGGACGACGTCGACGAAGCTGGCAAGGATCCTTGCCATCGATTGCGGCATGTAGTGGTAGAACACGTCCACCTGGATGTGGCGCGAGGTGCGCACGCACATGACCGAACCGAGGAAGACGACGCCGATCAGGCAGTTGATGGCGATCTCTTCCGTCCAGGCATAGCTGTCGTTCAATACATAGCGCGTGAAGAACTGCAGAAAGACGCAGCCGGTCATGAGCCAGAAGACGATCAGGGTGATCCAGTCCTCCGGGGCATAGTCGGAGGCTTTTGCGGTCGGAGCCGCGCCTTCGAAAGTATGGGCAATCTCGTCGGGAGTGATCTGGGTGTGGACTTCTTGCGACATGGGCAACATCCGTTTTCGCCGGAAGGGAGAATGCGGCGCCCGATGGCGCCGCATCCTTTGCGATTACTGGATAGCGCGGATGGCTTCCCAGTCGGACTTTTCATAGCCGAAATCCTCGAAGGCGACCTTTTCGGCAATGGCCTTCTCGAAGTCGGCCTTGTCGACTTCCGTCACGTTGAGCCCCTTCTCCTTGAAGGTGGCGATGAGGCCTTTTTCCCGTCCTTCGATCGTCTTGGTAGTGCGCTCTGCAGCTTCCCGCATCACGGTCTCGAAGATCGTCTTGTCCTCGGCAGAAAGGCTCGACCACAGGGTCTTGGAAACCACGGTGTTCAGATGATCGACGATATGGCCGGTCAGGATGATGTTTTTCTGAACTTCATAGAACTTCTTCGCCTCAATCGTCGTCAGCGGATTTTCCTGTGCCTCGACCGTGCCGTTTTGAAGCGCAAGATAGACCTCGGCAAAGGCGATCGGCGTCGTGTTTGCGCCGCAGGCGCGCGGCATCGCGAGATAGGCCGGTACGTCGGGAACGCGGATTTTGAGACCCTGCATGTCGGCGCACTTGGCGATCGGCTTGTTCGAGGTCGTCTGGCGCGTGCCGTAATAGCTGACGGCAGTGATATGGTTGCCGGTCTTGTCTTCGTAGCCCTGGGCAAGGCGCTTGAAGACATCGCTCTTGGTGTAGGCGATCAGATGTTCCGGGCCGCGGAAGATATAGGGATAATAGGTGACGCCGATCGGCTTGTAGTCGCGGGCGGCAAAGCTCGAACCGGAAATGATGATATCGACGGTGCCAAGCTTCAGTCCCTGGTTGATGTCGGCTTCCTTGCCGAGCTGTGAAGCGGGATAGACCTCGATCTTGTAGCGGCCGCCGGTGCGCTTGTTGATCTCTTCGGATGCCCAGACCGAATCCGTATGGAAGGGTTCGGACGTTTCATAGACATGGGCCCATTTCAGGACCGTCTGTGCATGCGCGGCGACCGTCGTCGCCATGATGGCGGCTGCAGTGCAAACTATCGTAGCCAGTCTGATCTTCATCGCTCTTTCCTCCCGAGCTTGCGTTAGGTCTCTGCATTCCTGCGGGCCGCAGCGCGGCCTTCTTCGTCGTCCCTGAAAAGCTCCTCCCCGAAGCTTTCGGAAAACCTCTTCTGCGATCTGTCGAGATGCGTCCGCATGGCCTGCTTGGCGGCCTTAGGGTCATTGGCGGCGATCGCATCCTTGATGGCGCGATGTTCCTCCATCGCGCGCGTCCAGGAATCCGGTCCCTCGAAATGGCTCGCCAGCTTCTCGAAATACGGCGTCATGCGCTGATCGTAGATCTCGCCGGTGAAGCGGATGAGCGCGGCATTGCCGACGATGCCGGCGATCGCCGTGTGAAAGGCGCGGTCGATTTCGAGCGCCGCATCGGTATCGTTCACAGCGCTTGCCATCTGCTGCAGATTCTCGTCCAGCACGGCAATGTCGCTTGGCGTTGCGCGCTGCGCAGCCTCCTCGGCAATCGCGCATTCGATGATGGCGCGGGCCTGCAGCAGCTCGAAAGGCCCTTCGAACGGTTCGCGCTCCGGCTGAGCGGGCTGAACGGTGTGCTTGCGCGCCACATATATTCCCGAGCCCATGCGGATATGCACGAGCCCTTCCACTTCCAGCACGATCAATGCTTCGCGAATGGTCGGACGCGAGACTGCCAGCTTTTCGGCGAGTTCGCGCTCCGGCGGAAGGCGCTGGCCGACAGCCAGTTCGCCAGTCGCGATCATCGAGCGGATTTGGTCCGCTACCTGCCTGTAAAGGCGGCGCGATTCAATAGCCGAAAACATCTAGCCTCCCTGGCGCGTTTCTCCTCAAACGCGCAATTGGCCAAGTGGCCTGACCAATTCATCCATTCGTAACACTGATCCTCCTGTGCGTCAATCCGCCGCAAGGAGGGCCTTTATGGACTGAAAGGCGGCTTTAGACCGTAACGTGCGGCAAGCACCGCAAAGGACCGGGCCGTCTCAGGGTCGAGTTCGACACCATTTTTCTCGCGGTCTTCGGCAACTTTCCATTCGCGGTCGCCCGGCGCCATGACGTTCAAGCCGTCGCGGGCCGGCGAATTGCGCAGCGTCTCCAGGTAGTGCGTCATGGCGGCGTCGAAGCGTCGTCTCTCCAGGAAAGCCTCAGGCTTCATCGCCAGCACGAAGGCACCCAGTCCGCGCGGCGTCGAGAAATCCGGACCCGGCATTGGCGCAATGTCGAAGCTCAGCTTCATTCCGGTCAGGACGGCGCTGAGGATTTCGGCGATTCCGGCCAAGCCGGCCCCCTTGAAGCCGAACTCACCGCCAAGCGGTGCCAGCATATCGGCCAGTTCCGGGTCGGTGGTATCGTAGCCGCGGCTATCGGAAGCCGTACCGGCCGGCAAACTCCTGCCAAGGCTCCTGTAAAGCTGCACGCGGTTATAAGGCACGGCGCTGGTGGCCATATCGAAGAGCCAGGGATTGTCGTTGACAACCGGCACTGCACAGGCAATCGGATTTGTGCCGTGAAAGCGCATCGCGCCGTCATGCAGGCGGACAAAACTGTCGGAATTGCAGAACGCAAAACCGATGAAGCCCCGCCGGGCAGCATTGAGCGCATAGGCGCCGGCCGGCCCGAAATGCGAGGAATTGCGGATGGCCACGGCGCCGACGCCATGGCGGGCCGCAAATTCGATCGCATGATCCATCGCCACGTAGGTGGCAAGCCCTCCATGACCATTGTCGGCGTCGAGCACACCGACGGCTCCGAATGCCGAAGAAAGTGCCACTTTCGGCTGCCGGTTGATGCGGCCCTCGATCAGGCCCTTGACGTAGTGCGGCAAAAGCCGGACGCCGTGGCTGTCGATGCCGAGCCGCGTCCCGTGCATCATCGCCCGCGTCGCCCCGTCGCAGGTCGCCTCGTTAGCACCCGCTGCCATGAAGACGGCGCGGCAGAAGCGATCGATGGAAGCAAGCGTCGCCCTTGCAGGCGCAGTCGGATGTTCAGTCGGCATCGGCAAATCACCTTTCACCAGCGCTCGCTGGCTGCCCTTGCGTCGTAACGGGCTCGGGCCGCCAGAATTTCAGCCTGGTTCGATTCCGTCCAGCCCACCAGCGCGCGAATGGTTTCGTGCAAGGTGCAGCCGAGGGGCGTCAGCGCATATTCCACACGCGGCGGCACGACCGGATAGACCGTCCGCTCGATAATTCCGTCGCGTTCGAGGTTGCGCAAGGTGGTCGTCAGCATGCGCTGGCTGATGCCCTCGATGCTGTTGCGCAATTGCGTGAAGCGGAGCGTGCGCTTTTCCAGAAGAGCGATAACCAAAAGCGACCATTTATCGGCGATCCGATCGAGGATCTGCCGTACCTCGCAGCCTTCGCGCACATCCCATTGCAGGACGTCGTAATCCGGCTCGCTGCTGCAAAGGTTACTCGGTGAGTTTAAAGTGCCTTCTTTCATGGGTCGGGAGCATGGCCTAGTTGTTCGATGGTTACAAGAGGGAACTGACTGACGAAAAGTCACTTGCCTCTTCATCGTCAACGAAGGATCATGTTATGTCCACGACCCTTTCATCTTCCCAGGCAGGCGCCGCGCCTATGACGCGGCGTGCCGCAGCGACGCTGATCGTCCTTTGCGGCGCCATCTTTCTCGAGGGCATCGATGTTGCCATGCTCAACATTGCGCTTCCGGCAATCCGGGCCGATCTTGGTCTGACGACAACCACGCTGAGCGGCGTGGTGAGCGCCTATGTGCTGGGCTATGCCGGTTTCATGCTGCTCGGCGGCCGTGCCGCCGACATTTTCGGCAAACGCCGGGTCTTTCTTTCCGCACTTGCCGTCTTCATTGCATTCTCCGGACTGGGCGGCCTTGCGACGGAGGGCTGGATGCTCCTTCTGGCCCGCTTCGTCACCGGCGCGTCCTCGGCATTCATGACACCGGCAGGCCTGGCGCTCGTTGCGACGAACTTTCCGGAGGGTCCGCAGCGCAACCGTGCATTGACCATCTACGCCTCCACCGCTTCCGCCGGTTTCTCGCTCGGGCTCGTTTTGGGCGGGTTGCTTGCTGCAATCGACTGGCGCTGGGTGTTCTTCGCACCCGTGATCATGGCGCTCCTCATCCTTGCCGCCGCGATCAGGCTCATTGCCGACAAGCAGCCTGGAACCACCAGGGAACGTTTCGACATTCCAGGCGCCGTCGTGCTGACGGCAGCAATGCTGCTTGCGGTTCATGGCGTGACCCGCCTCGAACATCTGGACCAGGGCTGGGCATGGACGCTCGGCATGTTCGGCCTGAGCGCGGCCCTGTGGCTTGCCTTCTTGCTGATCGAGCGCCTGTCGGGCGCGCCGCTCATACGTTTTGGAATATTCCGCTCCGGCTCCCTCGTCCGCTCCAACCTCGCAGCGCTGCTGTTTGCCGGCTCGTTCTTCGGCTTCCAGTTTATCGCGACCCTCTATCTCCAGGAACTGCTCGGCTGGACACCCATGCAGACCAGCATGGCGATGCTTGTGATCGGCATCGACGCGGTCGTCGCTCCCATCCTGACGCCCAGGCTTGTCAACCGCTTCGGAAACGACCGCGTTATCTTCGCAGGCCTGCTTCTTGCCGCCGCCTCCTACGCATTGCTGCTGCCGATGGGCCTCGACTGGACATATGCGGCAATCTTCCCAAGCATGCTTTTGCTGGGACTGGCCTTTTCGATCGCCTACAGCCCGCTGACAATCGCCGCCACCGATGGCGTTCATGAAGACGAACAGGGGCTGGCCGGCGGACTGCTCAACACCGCCTTTCAGTTCGGCGCAGCGCTCGGCCTGTCGGGTGCAAGTGCCATCGGAGCCTATGTTCTTGGAGAAGCTACATCTTCCGAAGCCCGGCTGGTATCGCTTCAAACGGCGTTGATCGTCCCGGTCGCAGCCGCCGTGGCTGGCGCGCTGATCGCTGCCACGGGCATCAGGCGCTGCCGCGATCTGTCCTGCGATCAGGCCATGCCATCTTAAGCCCGGAGAATGGCCGCGGCGCCAGTCGCGGCCATCAATCGTATCGCACATCCGTCGAAATCAGGTGGTCCTCCGCGCCATACGCAACGTCGCTTTGGTCAAAGCAAAAAATCTCTTCAAAAGGATGCGGGATCGCATATCGGCAATTGCAGGTACCGGGAAAGTCCACCGGTACTGGCGGGGTTCCAGCTCGCTCGAGGCTCGCAATATCGTGCGCGCCGCAGGTATGAGGCTCTCCCTGGCGGCCATGTTGAATCGCACGTCGTCTCTGCCGGCTAATTCGCCGTAGCCGTTGAGGTACTTCCAGAAGATCTTGCAAGGTTACTGCCAGACGGCTTTTTTCTCCCGATCCGCATAGGTCGTTCGACTGGAATCGAAGCCGCCGCACTTGCTATGCACTGAAGTTTCCAACTGTCGCTGGAGTACATCATATTGAAACAGTAAGAAAGAAATTGCTAAATTTAGAAGAGCTGCATGTTACTCTGCTCAGTGCTCCATGTAATATGAATCGGACGCTGCTGGGCAATTGGCCTCAGCCGATCGCGGTGAATGCCGAAGGGCGGATTTCTGGCAGAAAATACGATGGACGAGGTTTTGACATGGTTGAACGCGCTCGGCCTTGGTCGGCTGGGGGACGCGTTTGTCCAGGCACAGATTGATTTCGACACGCTTCGTCTCTTGTCCGACGATGACCTCAAGGAGCTCGGCATCCCACTCGGTCCGCGCCGAAAAATCCTCTCCGCAATCGCACAGCTGGACGAAGCCCGCGAACCGCATCAACGGCCGATGGTGCCCGTGGAGCGAAGGCCGCTGACCATCCTGTTCTGTGACATGGTCGGCTCGACGGAATATGCCGCGCGCCTCGATCCAGAAGACTTCAGCAAGCTGACGCAGACCTATCTCAGCCGATGCGCCGCACTCGTGAAGGCACATGGCGGGTTCACAGCCAACTATATCGGCGACGCGCTGCAGGCATTGTTCGGTTATCCCACGGCCGAAGAGGATGACGCCGAACGTGCAATCAGGCTCGGCTTCAGCCTCATACAGGCGATGCCGCAGATTGAAACGCCTGACGGATCCCGATTGGAGATCCGCATCGGGATTGCAAGCGGGCTTGTGGTTGTCGGCGATTTCGCTGGAGCACCCGCCGGAGTGTCGACTGTCGCCTTCGGACCGGTGCCAAACCTCGCCCAGCGGCTGCAGGCATTGGCCGCCCCTCAGACAATTCTTGCCGACCAGAAGACCCGCGACGCCGCCAATGGAGCCTTCGATTTTGTCGAACTCGGTGCGAAGTCGTTGAAGGGGTTCGGCGATCCGGTGCGAATCTGGCGCATCGACAAGGCGCGAACGCTGGAAAACCGGTTCGCAAAAAGGACCCACCTGACGAAGCTTGTCGGCAGGCGGGCAGAACTCGACCGGTTGCGTGAGCTTGCAGAAGGTATTGCGGCTGAAAAGAGCGGACGGGCGATCCTGGTCTCGGGTGAAGCGGGCATCGGCAAGTCGCGGCTGATTTTCGAGGCGCGCTCACGCGCTGCGCACTTCAAAGCCTTGACGCTTCAATGTGCGCCTGCCTATTCCAACAGTGCCTTGTATCCGTTTCTGGATCTCTTGAAGCGTCATGCGGGGATCAACGATGCCGCGCCGGCAAAGGCGAACGCGGAACTGTTGGAAGCGACCCTTTCCTCCTGCGATATTCTTCTTTCCCAAACGCTGCCGGTGTTTTCGCGACTGCTTGCAATCGAGCATACGGTTTATTCATTGCCGGACATGACATCGAAAGAGCAGCAGACGATCGTGCGCCGCTTTTTCGTCGAATGGCTGCAGGGCATGTCGCAGACAGATCCGCTTTGGCTGACGATCGAGGACGAACAGTGGATCGACCCCTCCTCAGGCGACGTGCTGAAGGCGCTGATCGATGAAGTGCGGTTTTCGCCCATGCTGATCGTCGTTACCTCGCGCGAGGCAATGCTGCAGGCGCCCGCGAAAAATCCGTCCCTGCTTGGGCTCCGGCTGAAGCGGCTGACCCGCTTCGAAGCCCAGGCGCTTTGCCGCGTGCTGGCAGCCGGCAGCGCCATGACCGATGACGCCAGCGATTTCGTTCTCGCCAGGGCCGAAGGAGTGCCGCTCTACGTCGAGGAACTGTGCCGCGCGGTCGCCGACGGCCATGCTGCCTCCATATTGAAGGAAGGACCGGATGCTGCAGCGGACATACCGGTAACATTGCAGTCTTTCCTGCTCTCGCGCCTCGACAAGCTGGGGACCGGAAAGATGATTGCGCAAATGGCCGCTGTCATCGGCAGAGTGTTCAACATCGGGCTGCTTGCGCATCTTTCAGGGCTGTCCGAAGAGGCTCTGGTTTCGATCCTGGATCGCCTGATCCAGGCCGGTCTGATCGCGCCGCAACCGGCGATCAACTGGCCGAGCTACAGTTTTACCCATGCACTTCTGCAAGAGGCAGCCCAGGCTACCCTCCTGCGCGATCGCCGCCGACAATTGCATCATCTTGTCGCCGAAGGGATTGAAAAGCTCTATCCAAGACAGGCCGCCGAGCACCCCGAAGTCCTTGCGCAACATCTCGCTGCGGCCGGACTCTACCAACGGGCAGCCGATTGCTGGCTCACCGCCGGCCTCAAGACGGGCGCCACCTGGGCGAAGGTCGAGGCCGCCAATATGTTCGCAAACGGCCTGGAGTGCCTCCAAAAATTGCCGCCATCGCCCGAACGGGACCAAAAATGCCTCAAGCTCGAGCTCGAGCGCGGCGATGTGCTTTATGCCACGTTCGGCCATGTCACGCCCGAAGGGAGCGCGGCCTATCGCAATGTCATGTCCTTGAGCGAAAGTCTCGGCGATCCGGAAGCGGCTATCCGCGCGCTCGACGGGCTCTTTGGTACCGCCTTGAATTCGGCGAGATTCGCCGATGCGGAATGGGCAAGCGACCAGCTGCTCGATATGGGGCGCCAGAAACAGAATTTGAAAGCCCTCGTCCTCGGCATGCAATTCAAGGGCATGTGCCTCTTTTCGCAGGGCAGGCTCGAAGAGGCCCGGCGATATCTGGAGGAGGCTCTCGCTTACCGCTCGAAAGCAGATGAGGTCGGCAGCGATTTTCCGAACATGACGATGATCTACCTGTCATGGGCACTGCATCTGCTTGGACATCACGAGCGAGCAATCATGCTTTATCGCGAGGCCGAGGAGGATGCCCGCCACCAATCCGCTTACCGATTGGCTGCCTGGCTTGGAAACGGCTGTGTTCTGATGGCCCTGCGCAAGGACGTGGCCGCCTTGCAGGCAATGGTGGACGAGTTGGGCCCGCTGGCCAAGGCGAACGGCTTTCAGCTATGGGCGAACCTTGCATCGTTCTTTCAGGGCTGGGCGATGGTTCATGCCCATCACGACGGCCGGGGCCTGCAGCAGATGCGCGCCACCTGCGACAACCTCGGGGAGCAGCAGATAGACAAGCCCTGCTATCTCGGCCTTCTGGCAGAAGCAAACCTCGCGCTCGGCGAATTCGAAGGCGCCGCCGGCGTGGTCGACGAGGCGCTGGCACTGACCAGGAAGACCGGTGAACATTATTTTACTGCGGAACTGCTTCGACTTGGCGGCGTGGCCGGCCTCTACCTTAAAGGCGATGCCCACGCTGCCGAGCGCGCGTTTCGCAAGTCGGCAGCCTTTGCCCAAAAGCAGGGCGCAAAGACCTGGGAATTGAAGGCGACGCAAAGCCTTGCTGAACTTTATCGCTCAACCGGCCGCAAAACGAGAGTGAAACGGCGCCTCGACGCCATTACCGGATGGTTCGAAGGGCAGAATAAAACGGCGCGCATGTAATCTCCAGCTTGCGTTTGCAGCCATCATTCGCCGTTCCGCGCGAAGCGCCGCGCGTTCAAGCCCTTACCGATTGCGTTTTGACCGAGGTCGTCTTTGACGCAGTTATCCTACCCCTTCCGGGAGGCATGTTCTGGCTTTCCTTTGGTCTTGGTCGCGGCAAACTCCTCGAGCTGTTTCTCGCTCATGGATTCGACCATCTGCTTGGAAGCCCCCTTGAGTTCGCTTTTCGGTGTTTCGCCTCGCTTTGCGGAGAGGGCTGCTCCAGCCGCCTTCTGCTGTGCTTTGGATTTTGCTGGCATGTCGGTTCTCCTTTCCACGCTCAACTCGTGCCGAAAAGGATAGTTCCTGAGCCAGTGCCAAGTGCACCGGAGGAGCAGCTTGCTGACGCCGGCTTGGACGCTCGCGGAAACGTTTTACGGACGTTTTGGCTTGCCGCTTTGAGCTGCGGCGAGAATGGCGTCGATGAGGCGGTGAACCTTCAGTGCCTCGCGCCCGTTGACGCACGGCTCGCGGTTATCCTCAACGGCATCGAGAAAATCGGCAAGCACGGAGCGATGATGGTCGTGCGGGAAGGCCATGGGATCGGCGCCGGCACCGCCTGCTGCTTCGTCTTCGATTGAGATTTCGGTTCCATCGTGAAAGGACGCGGCAAGATGTCGCCCGTCAAGGCGGGCCATGCCGCGCGTGCCGATGACGTCGATCTCGTCCGGATAACCGGGGTAGGCACAGGTGGTGGCGCTGACCGTGCCTATTGCTCCGCTTGTAAAGCGAATGGCCGCCATCGCCAGATCCTCCGTCTCCATGCGGTGCACCTTGCTGGTTGCCGTATAGGCTCTGACCTCGTCTGGAAGGCCGGCGATTGAAACAAGAAGGTCAAGTGTGTGGATGGCCTGGGTGAGAAGCACGCCGCCGCCATCGCGAGCCCGCGTGCCGCGCCCCGGCTGGTCATAATAGCTTTGAGGCCGCCAGTTGTGGAGACGCGCCGAAGCACTGACGATCTCGCCGAGACGGCCTTCATGGATCAGTGCGGCAAGTGCAACACTGACCGCACGAAAGCGGTGCTGAAGCACGATGCCAAGCTTTATGCCGGCATGCTCCGTCACCTCGACCAGCGCCCTCGCCCGCTCCTGTGTGATCTCCAGCGGCTTTTCGAGAAGCACATGCTTGTTTGCTTCGGCTGCCCGCCGCACCAGCTCAAGGTGCGTATTGGGCGGCGTCAGGATCATGACCGCGGCTATCGACGGGTCGCAGAATATTGCCTCGGCGTCCTCGCAAGTCGCAAAACCGTAAGTTTCCGAAAATGCTTGCCGACTGGCAGGCGTCGGACTGAAGGCGGCAGCGACTTCCACCCTGTCCTTGAGATCGAGCAGTCCTTTGGCATGCGGCGCTGCTGCCATGCCGAGACCGATCAAACCGACGCGCAATTTTGCCATCTCAGTCTCCCCGCAGCCCTTGTGTGCATGCATAAAGGAATGCCCGCAACGACCTCATTGTCAATGTCTCGAGCAAACGCGTGTCCATCGTCTTCTGCCAGTTTCGATCCCCGCCCTGGCGATGAGAAACCGGCGAAGCAACGCGGAAATTCATCATACAAGTACGTAGCTTTTGTATGTTGACATTACACCTTGCTGGTTCTAGCCATAGAGGGCCGGTTGGAGGAGCGGCAAGAATGAGGGGGTTCACCGATCCAAATCGAGACGAGCGCACGAGCCTCTTTGGTGAGGGTGGAGCGTGCGCCATCGTGATCCCAATGGGACGCGATATCGTCATGTCTCAATCGACCTCTTCCATTCCCGCGCAGTTTTCTCGATCGTGCCGGACCACCAGCGTCCGGAGGAGGGCCAAAGCTTGCTGGCCTTTTTTGTCGGCACGCAAAAAAGCGTACGGTCTCTGAAAATTAATCGTCATGCAAAACGGGAGGAGAGCATGAAAAACTTTGTTAAACTGGCGGCGGGCCTTATGGTTGCCGCCTCATTCATGAGCGCGGCCAGCGCTCAAACAGTGCTGAAATCGTCCGATACTCATCCGGACGGCTATCCGACCGTCGAGGGCGTCAAGTATTTCGGCGAGCTGGTCAAGGAGCGCACGCAGGGCCGCTATGCGATCGAAGTGTATCATTCCGCCCAGCTCGGCGAGGAGAAGGACACCATCGAGCAGGTGCGTTCGGGCGTGATCGAGCTGAACCGCATCTCGATGGCGCCGTTCAACGGGACGGTGAAGGAAACCATCGTGCCGGCGCTGCCCTACGTGTTCCGTTCGGAAGAGCACATGCACAAGGTCATGGACGGCGCGATTGGCGACCAGATTAAGAAGGCGTTCGAACCGGTCGGCCTCGTCGTTCTGGCGTATTATGACGCCGGCGCGCGGTCGTTCTATAACAAGACGAAGCCGATCAGCACGGTCGCCGACATGAAGGGTCTGAAGTTCCGCGTTATCCAGTCCGACATCTTCGTCGACATGGTGGCGGCGCTGGGCGCCAACGCCACGCCGATGCCCTATGGTGAGGTCTACTCGGCGATCGAAACGGGCGTCATCGACGGCGCGGAAAACAACTTCCCGAGCTACGACACCGCCAAGCACGCCGAAGTAGCGAAGAACTACTCGCTCGACGAGCACACCATCCTGCCGGAGGTGTTCGTCATGAACAAGGCTGCGTTCGACAAACTGACGCCTGAGGATCAGGAGATCTTCAAGCAGGCGGCGAAGGACAGCGTCGCCAAGCAGCGCGAACTGTGGTCGGCCAAGGTCGCTGAATCTCGCGCCAATGTCGAAAAGCTCGGTGCAAAGATCACCACGCCGGAAAAGCAGGGCTTCATCGACGCCATGGCCCCGGTTTACGCGAAGCACGTCAAAGACGACGTGCTGAAGAAGATGGTCGAGGATGTGAAGGCGGTGCAGTAGCCGCATCGTGCCTTCCTTTTGTGCGGGAAGCCGACGTGAGCAACCGGGGTGGGTACTTACTCCACCCCGGTTCATCTGCCGTCTCGCGCATGTCTTCATCGTCCTCCCGACAAGGGAGAGTGAACGCCCAATTCGACGAGGTCCTTTATGTCGAATAGCCTGACACCCGCTGTCAATTTGCTGACGCGCCTCAGCAACGCTGCCCTGTGGCTCGCCGGCGCCGGCCTGGTGCTGATGACGGCCTTCGTCGCCTGGCAGGTATTTTGCCGCTACGTGCTGAACGATTCGCCGAGTTGGACGGAGCCGGGCTCCGTCATGCTGATGAGTTGGTTCATCTTCCTCGGCGCTGCCGTGGGCATCCGGGAAAACAACCATCTGGGTTTCGACGTGCTGCTCTACGTATTGCCGAAATCAGGCAAGCGCGTCCTGCGCATGATTTCGGACGTGGTCATTCTCGCCTTCGGCGCCGGCATGATCTGGTACGGCGGTGCGCTTATGAAGCTCACCTGGAACACCACCTTGCCCTCGCTGGGTATTTCCGGCGCGTTCGACTACCTGCCGCTTGCCGGCGGGGGTGTGCTTGCCGTGATCTTCTCGCTGGAGCGCATCGTGCTCCGCCTCGCCGGCGAACCGATCGACGAGGCACTGGATGAGGTCTTGCCGGCAGAGATCGCCGTCGAGATCGAAAACATCAACGCTGACCCGAACGTCAAATTGAAAGTGTAGTGCGATGGAACTCTGGATCCTGTTCGGTGTCTTCACCACTTTGATGCTGATAGGCACGCCGATTGCCTTCTGCCTCGGCGTCGCCAGTTTTGCGACGGTGGTCTATATGGGCCTGCCGCCACTGGTCGTCTTTCAGCGGCTCAATTCCGGCATGAGCGTGTTTTCGCTGCTCGCCATCCCCTTCTTTATCTACGCCGGCGATCTGATGGTGCGCGGTGGCATCGCGAGCCGCATCGTCGCCTTTGCCGCTTCCCTCGTCGGCCACGTGCGCGGCGGCCTCGGCCAGGTCAATATCGTCACTGCGACGCTGTTCGGCGGCATTTCCGGTTCGGCGGTGGCGGAGGCCGCAGCCGTCGGTGGCCTGATGATCCCGCAGATGAAGCAGCGCGGCTATGGCGCGGACTATGCCGTCAACGTCACCTCGATGGCAGCGCTGATCGCACTGCTTCTGCCGCCCTCCCACAACATGATCATCTATTCGATCTCTGCCGGCGGCAAGATTTCCATCGCCGACCTGTTCACGGCCGGCATACTACCCGGCATCCTGCTCGCAGTTGCCCTCATGGTGACGGCCTACATCGTCGCGCGCTCGCGCGGCTATCCGACGGAGCCGTTCCCCGGCTTTGTCATGGTTGCACATCTGCTCGCTGTCGCCTTGCCCGGGCTTCTGCTGATCGCAATCATCTTCGGCGGGGTGAGGTCCGGCATCTTCACGGCGACGGAAAGCTCGTGCATCGCTGTGCTCTACGCGCTGCTGATAACCCTCTTCGTCTACCGGCAGATGAGCTGGAAAGACTTCGTCCACGCCACGCAAGGCGCCGTGCGCACGACGGCAATGGTGCTGTTGATCATCGGCACCGCTGCCGCCTTCTCCTGGCTGATGGCCTTCCTCAAGGTCCCCGCCTCGCTCGTGGCCTGGATGAAGGCCGTAGCCGACGATCCATTGACGGTACTGCTCCTGCTCAATGTTTTGATGCTTGTGCTCGGCACCTTCATGGACATGGGACCGACGATCATCATCTGCACGCCGATCTTTTTGCCGGTGGCGCAGGCCTACGGCGTCGATCCGGTGCATTTCGGCGTGATCATGATCCTGAATTTCGGCATCGGGCTGAATACGCCCCCAGTCGGCGCGGTGCAATTCGTGGCCTGTGCGGTCGGCAAGATTTCCGTCTGGGAGGCCATGCGCTCGATCTGGCCGTTCTATGGCGCAGGCCTCGTGGTGCTCGGACTGGTCACCTACATCCCGGCTATTTCGCTGTGGCTGCCGGCTGCGTTCAAATAGGAGAGCGGACATGGCGGCCGATACAGCCCTTGATTTGAGGATCGAGCGAAGGCCGAAACTCTCCGAAAGCGTGGTTTCGGCCATCCGCGCGCAGGTCTTGTCCGGGGAATACGCACCCGGCCAGAAGCTGCCGACGGAGAGCCGGATGGGCGAGCTCTTCGGCGTCAGCCGCACCGTTGTGCGCGAGGCGATTGCGACCCTTGCCGCCGATGGGCTCGTCGAGGCGCGGCAAGGCGCCGGCGTCTTCGTCAAGGACCACCCGACGCTTGCCTTCGGATCGATCACGCTTGACGTCGGCAACAAGATCTCGCATGCGCTTAACGTAATCGAGGTGCGCATGGGGCTGGAGATCGAAAGTGCCGGGCTTGCTGCGCTCCGGCGCAACGCCGCCCAGGAGGCACAGATCCAGGAAGCTTTCTTCGAATTCGACCGGCTGCTTGAGCGTGGCGAGGCAACGGGCAAAAGCGACTTCTTTTTCCACCGCGCCATCGCGGCTGCCACGAACAACTCCTATTACGTAGAGGTTCTCGATGCGCTCGGCATGCGGGCGATCCCCTGCGATGTCGCCTCGCCCTGGGGTACCGACAGCACGCTATCGCGCAACTATCAGGAAGGTCTGCAGCGCGAGCATCTGGCAATCCTGAAGGCGATCTCGGCAAGCGATCCGGAAGCCGCCCGCGCCTCCATGCGCGCCCACCTGACCGCCAGCCAGGAGCGCTATCGCGCGCTCATAAGCGGCCAGCAGGCAAAATGGATTTCAGGAACGGCCAAACGCAAGGGCTGATGCGCCGAAGATAGCCGGTGTTGAGAGGGCCAAGCACAGCACCCAAGCAGCTTCAAGAGCTGGCGGCCGTATGGAGAGGGCTGAAGCCTTGTGCGCACTCAACTGTGAATGGCTGACATAGCGACCATGTTGTAGTCTTGAGCCGGAGTGACGAGGACTGAGCGTGGAACGGAAGCTTGCTGCGATCATAGCCGGCGACATCGCCGGATATAGCCGCCTGATGGCCGAGGATGAGGCGGCGACCTATGCAGAACTGCGTTCAGTTTTCGACGACGTAATCAAACCGTCGGTCGAGCACCATGGTGGCCGGATCTTCAAGAGCGCCGGCGACGGGTTCCTTGCCGCATTTCCAAGCGTGAACGAGGCCCTTGATGCGGCGATCGGTATTCAGCTCGGCTTTGCGGAAAGACCTTTCAATCTGCGTCTCGGCATAAATCTCGGAGATGTCATCGAGCATGATGGCGACATGTTCGGTGATGGCGTCAACGTCGCGTCTCGGCTTGAAGCCATGGCCGAGCCTGGCAGCATATTTGTGAGCGCTGCGGTCGTGCGGAGCGCCGACCGGGGTCGTGGTGACCTTTTCCACAGAATCGGGTTACGGCAAGCTAAGAACATTCCAGAGCAACTTGAGGTATATGCCGTCAGGTTAGACGGCGCTGGCGCTCACGGATTGAGACGGCTCACGCGTGCCCTGCACCGGTCGCGTGGTGCGGTGGCCTTTGCGATTTTCCTGAGCGTCCTCCTGCTTGTCATTGCAGCAAGCCAGGTTCCTGGATTGAAGACGATGACGGAAACGATCGCCGACAGGGTTACTTGGCTCACCGGCGTCGGAGATATGGATCGGCGTCCCTCTGTTGCCGTCCTTCCCTTCGACAATATGAGTGGCGATACGGGACAAAACTATTTCGCCGATGGATTGACGGAAGACATCATCACGGAACTGGCACGCAATCCCGAACTTCAGGTGATCGCTCGCAATTCGACATTCGCATTGCGTGGAGAGGCGGCCGATATCCGCGAAGTCGGCCAAAAGTTGGATGCTGGCTATATCGTGGAGGGCAGCGCGCGGCGCGTGGGTGATCAGCTTCGCGTCGTCGCGCAGCTGATTGATACGCGAAGCGGCGCTCATCTGTGGTCGAGAAGCTATGATCGCCGCGTCGAGGACGTGTTTGCGGTCCAGACGGAACTCACGACCGAAATTGTTTCGCACCTCGTCTCATATGTTCGCGAATCCGAAGTTGCCGACGCCTCAAGGCGGCCGACGGAAAACCTGCAGGCCTATGACCTCGTCCTTAAGGCGCGGGATCGTTACAAACATGGTTCGAAAGACAGCGAAGCGCTTCTTGCGGCGCGCGCACTCTATCATCGCGCGTTGGAGCTGGATCCGGGATATGCCTTGGCGCGAGCCCATCTCGGCATGACCTACATCATCGACATGACGCAGGGCGTAAGCGGGCGAGCCACGATGGCCGACGTGGAAACGGGCCTGAGCGAGGCGCGACAGGCGATCCGTCTCGACCCCACACTTGCCATTGGTTACCAGGTGTTGAGCTTCGGTCTTGCGGTCAGCGGCGATTATTCCGGCGCAATCCAGGCCGCGCGTCGCGCCGTGGAATTCAACCCCAACGATCCTGACAGCCTGATGGCCTTGGCAAAGGCGCAGGTCCGTTTCGGCAATTATCGCGAGGCAGTCAGCAATGCCGAGCGCGCACGGCGCCTGCATCCGATGGCGCCGGAATACTATACCTACGTCCACGGTCAGGCACTTTATGCCGCTGGTCGCCTGGACGAGGCGGACAGCGTCATTGGAGAATGCCTGATCCGTGCGCCGCAGGATGCGGATTGCCTGCTGATCCGAACCGCATTGTTGGCAGGTCGCGGTGACGTGGCGGAAGCCCAGGTTGCGATGGCGCGATTGGTGCGAGCCAAACCCGAGTTTTCGCTGGCCTCCGAACGCGACTATCGGCGATTTGGAGATTCTCCCCTGATGGATCGCTTCCTGCAGGAACTTGCCCGTGCAAAGGCTCCGGAAACCGCCGCGCGTTCAGGACTAATCGAACGAGAGAATGCCTGAGCGCGGCAGGCGATTTCCCCGCGTTCTCCCTGTGGCTTCCGGATCGATCAGAAATCAATCAAGCCTTTCAATCCCCTTGCGCCTGCGATCGATTCCAGCGAGTGTACTTGCCGATAGGTTGTGGGATGAGCCATGGACAGTGCGCAGTGGGTTCAGCCGGTAATGATCGTCTGCAAGAAAAGCGGGCAACTCTACACGATTACAAATACCCGCGAAGCTCTCGATATGCTTCTGCGGTATTGGCCAGTCTCTGATGGCAAGGCATTTTTCGATGCCATGGAAGTGTGCATCGGCGTAGCCGAGGGAAGAGCGTCAAAAGAGCAAGCAAGGCAAGCCTTCATCGATGCCGCTCATGAGGCACTGATCCCTGTTGAAATTCCTGACGTCATCAGAGTGAGGGTCTGATTTCCGCGCCATTTTAAGCGGCTGGCTAGAATGCTTCGTCGTCATATCGCATTCTCCCGGGAAACGCTTGTTGTGAGTTCCCAAGGCTCGACAAACTTCATGATTCAGTGTTCATATCCGCCCGGTCTCGCAGAACGAGCAGGACGAACGGTAGAACTCTCAGTCCGTTATTGATCCCTGGATCTTGGCTTATGCGCCGAGTAAGAAGACATCCGCACCGTCCCGACACCGATTGCGAAAGCCGGTTGGATATGAGTCATGCCACCGCTGCCAGAATTCCAGCGTAGGTCAGGTGATGCAATAGCTGATCTGCTCCGTGCGCAGCCCAGAATGCACGAGTCATGATGCCACCAGAGTGCTGACGGGAATGAATGGCTTTCGCGTGGTCGATTGCATAATGAATTGCGAATTCGCTTGCTCCCAAACCGAAAATGATCCCCATGTCCAGCCCAAAGAAAACCAAAGCGGGGAAGCTACCGACGGCATGAATGGCAGCATGCACGTAACCCCCGGGATTTCTAATGTGACCCTTGCCCTCGAGCATCCAAGGCGGCTGCAACAGATAGTCGGCCACGAAATGCTTGACCTGCAGCCAGATCAGCAGACTGATAAAGGGAAATATATTGTCCATGTTGCGTTCTCCCTCACGCCTCGGGACCCGTTCCATCGATCGTAAAAAACGGCACCGATTGCGACTTGCCGCGCACGGTAGTCTCGCCGAGCGGACGCGCCGCGAACCTGCCGCGCGTCCGCGCAAACGTCTCGCCACTCAGGACAATCTCTATGCCGTTCTCCTTAGCTACTCCGACGAGGCGGCTCGCGAGGTTTACGACATCTCCGATCGCGGTGTAGCTTAGCCGCTCTACCGAGCCGATGTTGCCGACCAGCGCGGTGCCGCTGTTGATGCCGATCCTGACCCGCACCCTGTCGTGCTGAGGTGCCAGTGGAGGCATCGCATGCATCGCGTCTCGGATAGCCTTGGCGGCGCGGCAGGCGCGGAGCGCGTGATCGGGCTCACGATTCGGCGCGTTCCAGATTGCCATAACAGCGTCGCCGATGAACTTGTCGACGGTTCCGCCTTCTGCGTGGATGGCGGCGATGGAAAGCGTCAGAAAACGGGTGAGATGAGGCTCGACGCCGGCACCGAGTTCTTCCGTCATCTCCGTGAATCCGGGCAGATCGGCGAAGAGGACGGTGATGTCGGTGACCTTGCCGCCGGGCTTGGGCTCTATGCCCCCATCGACCAGCGGCTTGACGACATCGAGCGGCATGAAGCGGGCGAAGGCCGATAGCCCCGAAGACATCCTCTTCAGTGCCGCCGAGAAATCATTGAGTTCAGCCAGCAGGGTGGGCGTGTGGCTGACGGCATTGTGTTCAAAGCGTTCGACTGCGTGCAGTTGTTGGGCAAGCCGGGCGAGCGGTCGAGCAAAGAGCAGTCGGGCGAAGACAATGGCCGTGACCGCAGCCAGCAGCGCAATGCCTGCGATAATGACGAGAACGCGCTTGGTGTTCTCATCGATGTCGCCGGCGAAGGTGGAGCGCGGAATGGCAGTCAACAACCGCCAGTCCTCGAACGGCAGCGCGCTCGACGAAACGAAGATGGGGCCGAGCGCGTCAGTCTGCTGGAGCGTGCGGAAGACGCTTCGGGAATTGGCGCGGCGTGCCGACGCGACAGCAGAGGAAAGTGCATCGGCCTTCGGAAAATCAGCGAGATGGGCGGCCATGACGCCATCCGACGGTTCAGACGTAGCGAGAACGATGTCGTCCTTTGCGAGCACGTAGACTTTGCTCTCGGAGGGGATGTTGAGGTCCTGCAGCGTGAGCGACAATTGGCGCAGGCTGACCGCGACCATGATCACGCCTTCGAGCCGCCCGAAGGCCTCGACACGCTTTGAAAGGACGATCGAAGGCTCGAATCCACTCGGCAGGATGTCGACCACGGTCCAGACCGGCTCCGTACTGTCCTTGCCTTTGCGATACCAGCGAGAGCCCTCGGTCACATAGGCGCTCTTGGTCTTGAGACGCTCCTCAAAGATGATGTCGCCGGCGATTGGCCTGTAACGGTCCAGGCGCAATTGACGGAGTTCGCCGGGGGCGGCCTTGGCGATTTCGATCATCTCGATTCGGCTGTCAGGCGCTGAATGCGAACCGAAGAAGCGCCCGTCGGGGAAACCGAATCCGATCCAGGCGATCGCGGATTGCTCGCGCAGCAGCGAGAGGAAAAGGAACTCGCGCTTGACCTCATCGTCGGGCTTGATGGCGCCTTGAAAGAAGATCGAACGAATGACCTCCGCCGTGCTGGACACCTGTGCCAGCTGTGAGGCCAGTTCGTTGCGGACGGCGCCTGCGCTCTGAGCATCGAGGGCCGCCACGACATTGTCGACATTGGCGCTCGCGGTGCGTTGCCATATGAGATGGACCAGTCCTGCCGTCGAGAGAACGGCGAGCAGCAGCAGCGCGGTGACTGCGCGGCCCATCTTCACACGTGGCAAGAAATCAGCGCTCATGGCGGTCGGTGATGAGGCGAGCGCTCCGCTCGTAGCTCAGATAGGCCAGGCCCCAATCTATGAAGACGAGTAGGCGATTGCGGAAACCGACCAGGAACCAGAGATGGGCGAGGTTCCAGACCAGCCAGGCAGAATAGCCGGAGAGCCTGAACCGCCCAAAATCGGCCACCGCAGCCTTGCGGCCGATCGTGGCGAGATTGCCACGGTGCCGGTAGCGGAACGGCTCGACGGGATCGCCAGCCATGAGTGCGCGGATGGCGCGTGCGACATGCTTTCCCATTTGCTTGGCGGCAGGAGCGATGCTCGGAACAGGGCAGCCGTCCTCGTTCTTTACCGCAGCGGTATCGCCGATAACGAAGATGTTGTCATGGCTTGGGATGTTCAGTCGCTCGTCCACCATCGCACGACCGGCTCGATCGGCCTCGGCGCCGAGCCATTTGGCAGCCTTGGATGCCATGATACCGGCAGCCCAAAGTACACAACTGGAACGGATCTGCCGCCCATCGGCGAGCATGACGCCCTCGGCGTCGCAGTGGGTGACGGCGTTGGTCGACAGCACTTCGACGCCAAGGCCCTCGAGCTGGCGCTGCGCCATTGCCGAAAGACAGGCCGGCATGGCGGGCAGGATGCGGTTGCCGGCTTCGACCAGCACAACGCGCGCCGAAGCGGCATCGATGTGACGGAAATCGCGAACCACCACCTTACGGGCGAGCTCCGCGATGGCGCCGGCCATTTCGACGCCGGTCGGCCCGCCGCCGATCACCACGAAGGTCAGCAGCACCTCGCGGCGCTTCTCGTCCTGGGTGACCTCGGCGCGTTCGAAGGCGGAAAGAATGCGGGCGCGGATCTCGGTTGCGTCTCCGATCGTTTTCAGACCTGGTGCGCTTTCGGCCCATTCCTCGTGGCCGAAATAGGCATGGCGGGCACCAGTGGCAACGATCAGGTAGTCGTAGGGTATGGCGCGGTCAGCGGTTTCGACGAGCTGCATCGCCTTGTCGATGCGCTCCACACGCTGCATGAGCACGGTCACATTCCTCTGGCGCGACAGGATGCGGCGGATCGGCATGGCGACCTGTGCCGGGGAAAGACCCGCCGTCGCCACCTGGTAGAGCAGCGGCTGGAAGAGGTGATAGTTGCGGCGGTCGATGACCGTGATATGGACGTCGGCACCCTTGAGCCCCATGGCTGCGGCAAGCCCGCCGAAGCCGGCGCCGAGGATGACCACGCGGGGGCGGCCATTCCCGGCGAACGGGCGGATCATATTCGGCGCACCGCCTGTTATCGCGCTCTCGGCTTCGATCCGCATGGCTTAGCGCTCCCGCGAAAAGAAGCGGCCGGCGAAATGGTCAAGCGAGATCATGCCCGCGCCGCGGGCGATGATGAAAAGCAGCAGAGCCGCCCAGGTCAGGTGTTCGCCCCAATGGCCGGGATAGACGAAAACCTGGATCGTTGCCACGACGGCGAGCAGCATCACTGCGGCGAACCGCGAGAAGAGACCGAGGAACAGCAGGACTGCACCAGAGAGTTCCGCTGCGGTGGCAAGCACTGCGGCAACACCCGGATCGAGCACGGGAAGCCGATACTCGAAGGCGAAGAGCTGGACCGTGACCGGCCAAGAGACGAGCTTGCTCTGCGACGATTGCCAGAAGACGTTCGCCACGGCGGCCCGGGCGACGAGCTGGACCACTGAGATCGGCACGGACGAGGCGATGCAGAGCGCGTGAGAATAAAGACCGGCTAGGCCGGCTCGTTTATGCATGGATACGGGTGTCATCATGGTCATCGATCCAATCCTTCAGTTGAGGTTTGCTGGCAGGTGCCGGACGTGGGTGACTAGTCCCTCGGCGAAGAGGCCACCAAGCGAGGCAACGAGGTCGAAGTCCGACATGCGGTTTGCGGCCTTCATCACCGCTGGTTCCAACCCGCGCCTGTTCTTGAGCGCGCGCAGGAAAGTGTAGTGGGCACCGTTCACACGCAGGAAACGGACGCTGTCGCGGTCGCGCCAGAGCGCAATGCGCTGAGGTTGACGCTTGATGTCGCGGAGCAGTTCCAGGTCGCCATCCGCCTGGTGCGCCGACCAGATGTCGAGCGCCGGCCAGCGGCAGAAGAGCAGCCGCAGCGACGGCTGGAGGACAAGGTCTGGGATCGTGCCACTTCCGCCGCGCTGGAGTTCAGCCATGGTCGCGGGTGTCAGGACGGCTGCATCGAGCGCTTCGGCGATCCGCCATTCGAGCCGCGCGGTGTCGGCGATGAAAGGCAAGGACTTGAGGTCGTCGAGCCGGGCGAGAAAATCGGCAAAGTCGCTTCCGTAGCGTACCAGCCGCGCCTCGGACGGAGGACCGACGCGTATGAAGCTTGCCGCGACGTGGCGGAAATAGCGTTCACCGATCAGGCTGACGGTCACCGGAAACACCGACACGAGCGTGGCCGTCAGCGATGCGAAGGTATTGTTGCGATAGATGTTGAAGCGGCGCATCGGGTCGAAGCGGTTGCCAATCTCGAAAGAAGAACGAAGGTCCGGCCCGGGACGGCTGAGTATCTTCGCTGCGACGGCATCTTGGAGCGCGAGGTCAGACAGCATGGCGCGCCCTCTTCGTGACCGAGTTGCTTGCGAAGACCGAGGGCGTGATCGTGGTCAATGCCGCGATGGCCGGCATGGCGCCGTGCGCCAGGTTGCTGGTCGAGGGCAGTGCGAGCCGCTCGAACCGCCGATCTGGCTTGTGGGCAATTTGTGGTGTAGCGCGCTTCTCGAAGCTGATCGTTGCCGCCATCATGTCGGCCCACATGGCCTCGCCGAGCAGCACGTCGAGTTCAGGCACTTCGCTATCCCACTCGATCAAAGTCGGACGCTGGCCGATACGTCTGAGCACGTAGGCATAGAGCGACCAGACCGCGGGCGGTACGCGCGAACCGTGGTCATCGATGAGAACCACGTCGCCGTCGACCTCGTTCACGGCGTGGCCGGCGAGATGGATCTCGCCGATTGCTTCAGCGGGCAGTTCGTCGATGAAGGCCTTTGCCTCGAAATTGAGATTGCAGGCCGAGACATAGACGTTGTTGACGTCGAGGAGCAGGCCGCAGCCGGTCCGCTTGACAAGCTCGGCCAGAAACTGCGCCTCGGTCATGGTGGAGTTGGCGAAGGCGATGTAGGCGGACAGGTTTTCGATGAAAACCCGGCGCTGCAGCGTGTTCTGCAGCTGGTCGACATTGGCGGCGACGATTTCGAGCGCATGTTCGTCGTAACGCAGCGGCAACAGACCGTTGAGATAGGCGCCGTCGCCAACGCTCCAGGCCAGATGCTCGGAAACCAACCCAGGCTGAAACCGAATGCACACTCTGCGCAACCGCTCCAGATGGTCTCGATCAAGGCCCGAAGCGCTGCCCAGCGAAAGACCGACGCCGTGCACCGACAGCGGATAGGTCTCGCGCAACTTCTCCAGCGCATCGACGGCGGCTGAATCGCCCATGTAGTTTTCGGCATGGATTTCCAGCCATCCCGCCGCAGGGCGGCGGGAGATCATTTCAGAAATGTGCCGGGAGCGCAGACCAATGCCCGCTGCATCCGGTACTGGAAGACTGGGAAATATCTTGGACATTGGTCACTCCTTCATATTGGCTGAATGAAGCTTAAAAGGCCTCAGGTCTTGGGTTCGATCGCTCCGCCGGAAATCTTGGCGCAGGTGCCGGCAGGCACGTAGATCCAGGCATCGCCCTGGTTATCGGCGGTCGAGGTGCCGGCGCAGGAATGGGTAGCCGTCTGGCAATCGTTGAGGCTGGCCTTGACGACGCCGTAGCACTTCTCGAACGAGAATTCGGGCTGTGCGGCGGGGCCAGCGAAGGCGTTTGAGGTCGCCATGGAGGTCATGGCGGCAAGGGCGGAGCCGATGAGGATACGAGTGGTGTTCATTGAAGGGTCTCCTGGTTGAGGTTCGATCAAACCGCCTACCGGCTTGACTGGAGTTACTTTCCCGCATCGATGGTGACGTTTGAAATGCTGTTGCGGCATGGTTTCGATGACTGGCGCTATGCGCCTGCAGTGCCTCGAGCAGGCAAAAAAAGCCCCTTCCGGTGGGAAGGGGCGAGGCGGCATGCCGGGAGGGAGTTGCCGAAGCGGGAACCAGTCGAAAAATCAAAGGTATCGTTCGCGGATATCGACGGTCGATCGTTTGCCAATATCCTGGTAATTGGCGAGCAGCCACATGTCGGCGCATTCTCGGCCCCGGTCGCGGAGGTCGACCAACGCACCCCAGTCGGCATTGAGTTTACTCGACACGGAGAGGCTCTTCATCGTCTCGTCGTCAGCGATGCCGTGCACGAAGATCCGCTTCAGATTGCCGGACCTTTCCGGCGAGGCGTCGATCAGGTCGGTGACGAAAGCCACCGCTCGCATTTCCCTCAGCAACGACGAATTGAAGCTGATCTCGTTGATGCGGTTGAGGATTTCGGGAGCCGTGCGCGGCACCGCGGTTCGCTCGATTGGGTTGATGTGGACGATCAGAACATCGGGCGTGTCGCAGCCGTAGATCAACGGGAAGATCGCGGGGTTGCCCATGTAACCGCCGTCCCAGTAGAACTCCCCGTCGATCTCGACTGCCTGGAACAGGAAGGGCAGGCACGCCGACGCCATGACCGCTTCGATCGAGAGCTCGTCATTGCCGAACACCTTGACCTTGCCGGTCCGCACATTGGTCGCGCAGATACTGAGCTTGACCGGGCAGCGCGCCATCCTGATCGCGTCCATGTCGATCGACTGTTCGAGAACCTGCCGCAGCGGGTTGAAATTGAAGGGATTGAACTGGTAGGGCGACATCAGCCGCGTCACCATGTCGAACATCATGAAGGCGGGTGAAAATTCGAGCGCCCGCGAGCCGGTGATCTTGTCGAAGATCGTCGGTTGCAGCGGTCCGGATGCGGCCGCATGGCTGACACGCCGCCAGAAACTGGCGAGCGCCGTCTGTGCGCCACTCCGTCCGCCCTCGGCGAGGCCATAAGCAAGAACCGTTGCATTCATCGCACCGGCGCTGGTCGCGACGATGCCTTCGAAGGAAAGGTTGGGCTCATCGAGCAGGCGGTCGAGAACCCCCCAGGTAAAGGCGCCGTGCGCACCGCCGCCCTGGAGCGCCAGATTGATCATCCGCGGCCCGCGTTCGTGGGAGGCGGCAGCCGTACTGTCGGCGGTCGTTTTCCTGACGTCTGCATGCTTGTTCATGGAAGTCCCTCCCGATTTGCCCCGATTTGGCATTGTCAATGCGCCGTCCAGCCGCCGTCGACCGGAACGGCCGTGCCGGTGATGGAATTCGCGAGATCGCAGCAAAGGAAGACGCTGAGCGCGCCGATTTCCTCAACGGTTGCGAACCGCTTGGTCGGCTGGTTCTTTAAGAAGACATCCCTGATCACGGCATCGCGGGCGATGTTGTGTGACTTCGCCTGGTCATCGATCTGCTGCTCGACGAGAGGCGTCCAGACATAGCCCGGGCATATCGCATTCGATGTCACGCCGAACTCGGCACCTTCAAGAGCAACGGCCTTGGTGAAACCCACGATGCCGTGCTTGGCGGCTACATAGGCGGATTTAAAGGGCGAGGCGATCAGGCCGTGGGCGGAAGCAACATTAATAACGCGGCCATATCCACGCTCGCACATGCCGTCAAACGTCGCCTGGACGAGATGGAAGGCCGCCGAAAGGTTGATCGCCATGATCGCGTCCCACCTCTCCGGCGGAAAAGTGCCGACCGGCGAGACATGCTGGATGCCGGCATTGTTGACGACGATGTCAACCTGGCCGAACCGGGCCTTTGCGCGTTCCACCATCATCAGGATTGAATCGCGCTTTGACATATCGGCGCTGTCATAAGCGACGTCGACATCATTGCTCTCGGCCATCTCTGCACGCAGGGTCTCGATCTCCACTGGATTGCCGAAACCATTGAGCATGACGGAGGCGCCCGCCCTGGCAAGCGCATGGGCAATGCCAAGGCCAATGCCGCTGGTCGAGCCCGTCACGATAGCCGTGCGGCCTTCGAGCATCTTGCGGCCGGCCAGGGCCTCGGTTTCGGTATCAAGCACGTTGAGCATCGCATTCTCCATCTCTTGCGGCGCCACCATCCGTGGCTACCCGATAAGAATGGCGCCCCCGTTGCCATAAGAGAAATGCCGCTCTCTAATAGAATTGATAAATCCATGGCATTGGATGAAGATGGAATGCGGGACCAGAATAGATGCACTGGCATTTAAATGGATCGTTCGGGGGAGCGGATATGGATATCCATCACATCCGGTATTTTCTGGCCGTTTGCGAAACGCGCAATTTCACGCGTGCGGCGCACAAGTGCAATGTTACGCAACCCGCCTTGAGCCGTGCGATCCAGCAGCTTGAGGACGAGATAGGTGGACTTCTTTTCCGGCGCGAGCGCAACCTCACGCATATAACCGATCTCGGCAATCTCCTGCGTCCACGCTTTCAGCAGGTGCAGGACGAGCTCTTTGGCGTCAAGTCGGAAGCATCGAAGTTTCTCTGCCTCAATGACGCCCACCTAAAAGTCGGCATCATGTGTACGATCGGACCGCGCCGCTTCACCGGCCTGCTCACTGATTTCAATTTGGGGCACAAGGGCATACAGCTCCAACTCGTTGAGGGCATTCCGGCCAGGTTGTCAGAGCTGCTGGAGCAAGGAGAACTGGACGTCGCAATCATGTCGAGCGCCGACAACTTTCCGGAACGCTTCGATGTGACGCCGCTCTTCCGGGAACGGTTCATGCTAGCCTTTCCGGCCGGTCACCGCCTCAGCCAATACGACGCTATTCCGATCTCGGCAATTGATGGCGAGATATATCTGCGCCGCGTCAACTGTGAGTATTGGGATTATTTAACGGATCTCTGTGACGCCCAGGGGGTGAGCACCATTGTTTCCTATTCCAGCGAACGAGAGGACTGGATCCAGAATCTCGTCGCCGGCGGGCTCGGCATCTGCTTTATTCCGGAATATAGTGCTGTCGTGCCGGGCCTGCAGGTCCGACCCGTCGCGGAGCCCGAGGTTACGCGCGAAGTCTGTCTGGTTACCGTTGCCGGCCGCCGCTTCTCTCCCGCTGTTTCGACCTTCGTCGGCGCTGTCAAATCATATGGCTGGGCGACGACTCCGCTAACCCGCCAGAATGAATATTTGAACTGAAACAATGACCTACGCCCGGCATTCAGCCGATGCGGGCGTTTTCCGCGCGTCTTCATTTTCACCATAGCCTCAGGCTATGGAATTCAGAATGAGGCGGCATTTCTCATTGACCATCGACTCCTCCATCCTCCTCGTCATGCCCGGCCAGAACGCTTCATCCGGGCCTAACAAGGAGAACTCTGATGAAATTCGAACTCAACGCCAAACGCGTGACGCTTGCCACAGTCCTTGCCCTAACATCCTTCACTATAATACCAGGCGGACATGCCTACGCCGGAGAATGCCCGGCCGACCAGGTCGCAACCGAGGGCATGCCGCCCGGCGAAATGATGCCGAAGGACGTCACCGATGAGGTCATCTCCTCAATCGACCTCGCCTCCAAGGGCGATGCCTGGAAAAACAGCGCGCTGCGCATGCGCAAACTTATCGTACAGCCAGGCGGTGTCGTACCGTGGCATTCGCATGAGACGCGCCCGGCAAACATCGTGATCGTTTCCGGATCGATCACCGAATACCGCAGCACCTGCAAGGTGCCGGTCGAACACAAAGCGGGCGACGTGACGGCCGAATTTGGTGCGCTGTCGCATTGGTGGAAGAACAATGGCAGCGAGCCGGCTGTTCTTTACTCCGCCGACATCCTGACATCCGAAGAGCACAAAAACGAATCCATGTGAGCTTTCCCCAGGCTCGCTGACAGGCATCTCCGTCAGGCCGGAGATGCCGCACCGATTCACCCAACCGCTGGAGCGATCGCCATGACGGGCATAGAGAATGGCCTTAATCCGCCACGCACGAGCTTCGGCTCTGCTGCTGCCGATAGCGCGCGCTTCGCCGTCATCGCGCTGATCGCCTTTCTGACACTGGTCGATCTCTTTGCCGCCCAGGCGATCGTGCCCGCGCTCGTCGCGAAATTCGAGGTCAGCCGCGCTGCCATTGGATTCGCCGTCAACGCCAGCACGTTCGGCATGGCCGTAGCGGGGCTCGGCGTCGCCTTCTTCGGCCGCGGGTTCGATCGGCGCAATGGCATCTGGATCAGCCTCGCGCTTCTGTCAATTCCGACGACGGCGCTGGCGTTCACCGACGATCTCTCAATTTTTGCGGCACTTCGTGTCGTTCAGGGCCTGTGCATGTCAACCGCTTTTACACTGACCATGGCCTATCTCTCCGAGCACTTCTCGCCTGCCCAGGCGAGCGGCGCGCTGGCCGCCTATGTCACCGGCAATGTCGCAAGCAATTTTTTCGGCCGCATCGTATCCGCAGCCCTCGCCGGCCTCGGAGGGCTTGAAATCAACTTCCTCACCTTCGCGGCCCTCAATCTCGCCGGTGCGCTGCTCGTCTGGTCGACGCTCAAGAAAACCTCGAAAATGATGCAAACCAGCGAGGACGGCTCGTTCAACATGCGCCGTTGGGCCTATCATTTCGCCGACGGAGAACTCCGCCGCACCTTCGCGATCGGCTTCCTTATCCTGTTCACCTTCATCGGCACCTTCACCTACGTGAATTTCCAGCTTGTGGCCCTCGGCTTGACGCCGATGACGCTTGGCCTCGTCTACCTGGTCTTCCTGCCCTCTATGCTGACGACACCGATGGCAGGAAAGCTCGCCGGCCGCATCGGGGCAAAGCTCGGGATCATCTCGACGCTCGGACTTGCGGTCTTTGGCCTCGCCGCACTCCTGAGTGCCAGATTGCCGTTGGTGTTATCCGGACTGGCGCTGGTGGCGATCGGCACGTTTCTCGCCCAGGCGATCGCCACCGGACTGGTCGGACGGCGAGCGATCACGGACAAGGCAGGGGCCAGCGGAATCTATCTCGCATCCTACTACACGGGCGGTCTCGCGGGCAGTCTCGTGCTTGGTCAGGTTTTTGATCATCTGGGCTGGCGAGCTTCTGTCGGCGTGCTCGTCGCAGCGATGTTTGCGGCGATCGTGATCGCCTTTCCCATCGGCTCAATGTCCGGTCCGTCCCGGCGATAATCTCCAATCATCGAAACCCACATCGAACGGCATTATCCATGCCGAGGATCGCCTGCGACAATGACAAGCGTATCCCACTAACGTCACCAAAGGATGAGGAAATGTTCAGGTTCATCAGTCTATTATTCGCATTCACCTTACTGCTGTCGGCCGCACTCGGCGTGACATGGAGCAGCGTTGCGCAGGCGGGAAAGCGCGAAGGTGTCGTCACGCTCAAAAGCCGATATTCGCTCAGCGAAACGGTCAAGAAGATCAAGGCCGATGTCTCGGCGAAAGGCATCATGCTGTTCGACGACATCGACCAGGCCGAGCTCGGCAACGCTGCCGGCAACAAGGTCCGGCCGTCCCGCCTGATCCTCTTCGGGAATCCTGCCTTGGGCACCACCTTCATCACCGCCAACCCGACTTCCGGTCTGGACTGGCCGGTGCGTGTTCTCATTTATGAGGCGCAGGACGGTTCGGTGAATGTCGCCTACAACGATTTCGACTGGGTTGCCCAACGTCATGGGATCAAAAACCGCAAGAAGGAGTTCCATATGGCGACCGAGGTGATTGAATCCGTCGTTTCATCAGTCCGCAAATGAAGAACCAATACTTGGGCGGGACACCCGCCCAGGTATTTCCACCTACGGTGATGTCGAAGCCGCCTTGAGGGGACGCCGCTTCAATCAGCACATATCTCGCGCGCGGGTCATTCCGTGACATGGCCCTCCATAGAACTGCCTCCATGCGTTCACGCCCTGAGGGTCGCGTTCTGGGTGGAGCGCGAGCTCCCTCTCATGACGGCGATCAAGGGGACGCGGCACCTCTCGCTAAATTAGGAAATGCCGCTGGAAAGTGCGCATGATGAAGTCGACCGACTGATCTGTCGGATGACGAAAATCGTCTTTCATTGGATCAGGGAGAAAAGACGTGATTATTTCGTAAGACGGAAAATAAAAGAACCTCTCATCCTGGGCCGCTTTAGGCTCTCGCATAAGCTCGTCTATGGCGACTCGCAATGAGGCTTTAGACACCGAGTTGGCGGTTATGCATGAAACCGGGCGAAAAGTGGCGGCAAGCGGGACAGGCGACAACGTCACGATGATGGTCGCGTCAGGACGATGAGCCCTTATCAACTCATAGATACGCCTGAGGTTATCAAGGTTTTCGGCCGCACTCATCACCCTGAATCCGTGCCGCTGGGGATCGAAGTCGCGCTTTGGAATAGCACGCCAGAATATTTCGCCGGTGGGCTTGTCGTACCAGACTTCTGAAAGCCCCAGGGTCAGTATGAAAACGTCGGATTTCTCAAAGATTTGTTTCGTCGAATCTCTGACGTCGTCGGAATAATCGCCAGGTACACCCGCCTTGTCATGCCAAAGCTCGATTTTAGGGGCCTTTCCTTCAAATGCCCATTCGAACTGTTGGCGGATAGCCGCCGAGTTCACGATACCTTCCCCACTTCTCACGACGTAAGAATTGAGGTTCATGTCGCGGCCGAATACCTGATAGCCTTCATTGTAGAGGAATTTTGTAACCTCACTGGCAAAGCAGCTACCAAATGCTGTGATATAATGTTCTTTGCTAATCAGGGGGGCGGTTGGTAACCATCCCTTTCCAACATACTCGTCAACAGAACTCAGATTCTTGATCGCCTGCTTGTCGGGATAGAAATTGGTCGTTTCACCGCGATACCAGGTGGCATGAGCGCGCCGCGTCCGTTTTCCCGTCTCATAGAAAATATGGTTCGCGCTCTCTTCTTTCTTCACGAGGCCCAGCGCGCGCTTCACGCGGTAAATGATTGTTTTCTCTGCAGCTGCGGACATAATGTTGAATCCCGATATTCCACTGGTAGATACACCGGTCCCTAGGCGAGGGCTACACCCGACGGAAGAAACCGACTGTCAGTAGCCGCCAGATTCGGCACGAGTTCTTCCCCACAACGATTTTACGCGTTGAACCCCAACTGGCTAAGCCGAGCGTAAAGACCGTCGTCAAGCTTCGCAAGCGCCTCGTGATCGCCCTCTTCGACGACACGGCCCTGCTGCATGACGACGATCTTATCGGCACGCACGACAGTGGAAAGCCGGTGGGCGATGACGACGACGGTGCGGCCGGTCATTGCTTGGTCGAGAGCTTTCTGGACGGCAGCTTCGGATTCGGTGTCGAGGGCGGAGGTTGCCTCATCGAGCAAGAGGATCGGAGCGTTGCGCACTAGCGCGCGGGCAATCGATAGTCGCTGTCGCTGGCCGCCCGACAGCGTCACGCCGTTTTCGCCGACGGGGGTATCGTAGCCGTTGGGCTGCGCCAGGATGAATTCGTGGGCGTAGGCAAGCCGGGCGGCCTCTTCCACCTCGGCGTCCGTCGCATCCGGCCGGCCATATCGGATATTGTTGCGGATCGAACCTTCGAAGAGGTAGGGTTGCTGCGATACATAGGCGAGCTGCTCACGCAGCGACTGTTTGGTGACATGGGCGATGTCCTGCCCGTCGATCAAGATCTCGCCGCCCTTCGGATCATAGAAGCGCGGGATCAGATTCATGATCGTCGATTTTCCGGCGCCGGAAGGGCCGACAAGCGCGGTGGTCTTACCGCCTTCGGCAACGAAGCTAACGCCGTTCAGGACGGTCTCGGTGCCATAAGCAAAGGAGACGTCGCGGAACTCGATCCGTGCCTCGGTCGGCCTCAGCGGCTTGGCATCCGGCAGGTCGCGCTGGCGTGGCTCCATGTCCAGCAGTTCGTAGATCATCCGTGCGTGGACGGCAGCCCGCTCCATCTGCACTTGCAACTTCGCAAGACGGCGCAGCGGATCGTAGAGCAGCAACAGCGCCGTGACGAAAGAGAAAAAGGCACCCGGCGGTACATTGAAGTAGATCGAGCGATAGGCGGCATAGGCAAGTATGCCCGCAAGCATGAGGCCGGCAAAGCTCTCGGTCACGGGTGCGTTGCGTTCAGATAGGCGAGCAAGCTGATTGGATCGATTTTCGACCGCAACGATGACGTCTTCGACCCGCGCCTCCAGCGCGCGCTCCATCGTAAAGGCCTTAACCACGGAAATGCCCTGGATTGTCTCCTGCATGGTTCCGAAGAAAATGCCGTTAAGGCGGATACCTTTTAACGCAACCTCTTTGAGACGACGCGAAAAAAATCTGAGCCCAAAGAGCAGAGCCGGTGCCATCAGCAAAACGACGATGCTTAGCAGCGGATCCTGATAGACCATCACTGCGAGCAGCGAGACGAAGGAGAGCATGTCCCGCGCCGTCGACGTTACCGTCAGATTGAGAACGTCGCGTATGCCGGAGATATTCTGGCTCAGTAACGCAGCGACCTGCCCCGACCGTCGTTCGTCGAAAAATTCAAGCGGAAGCGTCATCAGATGAGCCGCAAGCCGCTTCTGGTAGCGGGCCACGATACTGTTGCTGACCCTCGAAAGCGCAACAGCCTGACCGTAACTTGCAAATCCTCGGATGACGAATGCGGCAAAGAGCGAGAAACAGATCAGCCATACGAGCCTTGCGTCTTTACTGACAAAGGCCTCGTCGACAATGCCTTTCATTGCGTAGGCCGTATAGGCAGTAGAAAGCGCGACCGCAGCGAGGCAGGCAATTGCGAAGCTATAGCCAGGGATATGGTCCCGGAAATTTTCGGAAACCACCCGCTTCAATATCTCAAGAGTGCGGACGTTCGGTTTTGCTAGAGACATGAGCGCTCGTATGAATTTCCCGCCGGCTCAGCCAAGCGGTGGGGTCGAGCTGGCGTCTTACTGGCCAATGACCGGAAAGTCGAGTATTCATCGCGCCTGATAAAACGGCGCGACTGCCAGGAGGCGTTCGGCTGATCATCTTTGCACAGCCATCAGATTCATGTAAACGCTGCGGCAGAACGCGACTGCCATTAACTTTAGAATGGGGTCGGGCAGCAGATTGACGTCACGCTGCTGTCACGAGATCACGTGGCCGTTCGCTTGCTGGCAGCCTGCTAGCGTTTGCCGCCTCGCAAGATCGCCAGGCACGAAAAACGCCGCAGGATCCTGATCTGATCTCCTGAAAGACAATCACTATGCGAGAGACGGTTCCATGACAGATCAGGACTTAGATCAGTTCTGCTTCAATCTCCGTAGTGTCATCGCTGGAAGGAGGGTCTCGCTGGTCGGCAATGCAGCGTCACTGCTCACCACTCGCTTCGGTCAGCAAATCGACGATGGATGCGTCGTCAGAATAAATTCCGGAGTGCCAATCCGGCCAGCGGCCCAGGGTCGGAGGATCGACATCCATTGTTTCAGCACAAGATCAAGCTTCCTTTACAACATGGGTCGCGCATCCTGGCGTGTGCGACTTAAGAGGCGCTATTTTGACGGTGTCTTCTCCGTCTGGATGAGCGCGATGGAACGCGAACTGTGCGAAGACCCACAGCAGGCCTTCTATCCTATCGCATTGCTGGACGATTTGACGGCTCGGCTAGGTGCGTCTCCCTCGATGGGCTCAAGAGCCCTTCACATGCTAACCGAATTGACGGAGGCCGAAATCTGGATGTTCGGCTTCGATTTCAAGGAGAGCGTGAGCTACTATCGCCGGAAGGACAACCGCGGCCCGCATGACTGGGCTGCGGAACGAGATTACACCTACTCTCTGGTCCGTGAAGGTCGCGTCGTCCTGATGCGCTGAGCCGTCGTCGCCGCTTCAATCGATACCGCTAGCGGAATCGGATGCTTTTCACCGGACGTCCGACAGAAACCGCCGTACGTTGGCCCCGAGCGCAACCCGCACTCCTCGCTGCTCGGCAGCAGAAATATAGCGTCCAATCACCTTCTTTTCCCGGACCGGATCATGCACGTATGACGCCGCCGCCCACGCGCGTGCCTCATCGGCTGTCGCGACCGCGTCGTTGTAGCCGACAAGATAAGGCGTCTGAAAGAACGTGAAGCCGTGGATGGCGACTTCTTTGCACTGTGCGCTTAGAAAAAACAAAATTGCACTGGCGCCGACCGTCGGTTGAAATCCGCCCAGCTCGCGCCGCACATTCTCGCAAAAGCGAGTTGAAGGCACCATCAATGCGGGGCCTTGAAAGTCCTGGAGTTCCTCGCGCTTCTTGTACAAGCGAGATTTACTGCCTTTGAAGCCCCAGTGAGGAAACACTAAGAAGCGAACGCCGTGCTCTCGCAGTAAAGATGCCGGAATTGCGCCCGCGCTTCTCTCACCGTGCTCTACGAGATTATGAAAAAGCACATCGGTCCGCGAGCCTAGAATGGACGGGTTTTTTCGAGCAAGTGCTATGCCGTTGTTCAGTCGGACGATCACATCATAACCGTCAACAACCACGTTCTCGAGATCCTCGACAACCGTCTGTGCGGGGCCAATAATTATGACCTTTTTTCCAGCGAAGGCCGACGCATTCAGTGACTGTATTCGCCACGGGTTAAGCGGAGAAGCGGTAATTTTAAATCTCATCCACCGTTGGATTATATCCAAGGTGCGGCCAGTTTGCCTGAGTAGTCTCACGAATGCTTCTCTGGTCACGCCCATTCATCCAAAATAGGGCTGCGCAGCTTTGACTGTGCTCGATCTCGATAATCGGCAATCTTGCTGACAATTTCTGCGCGTCGCTCGACGGCCTCCTTTACGATCTCGACATTCAGATACGCGAGGTTCGATATTTTCAGCGGCAATGCTGCATCATTGACCACTGCCAGAACTTTCGACCGGTCAGTCAAAGGCAATACGGGTACACCCGCAAATGAAGCGAGGATGAGCCCGTGAAGCCGGTTCGTAATGACGACGTCACTAGCCTTCATTTCGGCTACGGTATCCTGCCAGGTTAGAGGAGCAAGAAACTGTGCTCCGTGGGCCTCGGCGCTCGGCTTTTGAACCGCAAAGTCCTCGCTTTCGCACGTTGTCAGGAGTGCAATCGAAATCCCGTGCGAGCGCAGACGTTGAAGCGCCCCGCTGATTGCAACTGCCTCCTGACTCGTTACTACGAGCAGCACCCGTAACGGTTTACCACGAGATGCGGCCTCTACTCTCTTTCCAATCTCAGCTAGCGAAAAGACACAGTCGGCACCGAGCACAGCATCGAGACCAAGCTCCTTGAGCATAGCTTCGGATGTGCTGTCGCGTGCGATGAGCGGGGCTTGAATGTGCGAAAAGTCGGCAGCTAAACCGCTCCGGGTGTTCACCTTCCAAAGCGATGAAGAGACCGAGACGGGATAGGAAAAGATTCGATCGGTGTGTGCAGCCATAGCTCTTAGCGTGGCGAACATGGATACTCCCGAGTTCTCGCCCGTCCACTGCGCTCCGCCGGCAATATAGACTCCTTCATATCGCGAAAAAGTTTCCGCGTCGGAAGTCGCGTTTCTCGCCAAGGATCTGATCCTCGAAGCTTGGTAACGCTGCCGCAAGCGAAATAATCTCGCTATTTTGACCCTTAGCCGCTGGAAACGATGATTGTCGGTGAACGTCGTTCCTGCAAGTTCAAACGGCGGGGCAACTTTCCTAAAGGCCGCGAGTCTGGCGCGATCTACGGATACAAATCCTTGGGAATAGACATGGACAGGGTGCCCTGAACGCTTTCGTTCCAGATCGACGAGCATCGCATGCAATATTGCGAAGTCGCCTAAATTACCTTTAAGGTTGGCGAAAACGATCGCGACGGGAGCTTTCATGCTGTGCTTTCTTCGGTTTCGTTCAGTTTTGCGTGGCGTTGCATGTGCCGAGAGGCGCTGTCAAGATTCGTCGGGAGCGGAGTTTTGTTTTGATTGACGCAGTTGTTACTTGGGTCGATGGGGATGATCCTGCCCATGTTGCAAAAAGGGCGGTTTTTCAACCAAAAGCAATACATTCTATGGCTACCGCCTCGACACGCTTTGCGCATCGCGGCGAGATTAAATACTGCGTGTGGTCAATCTTGCGCTTCTGTCCTTTTATACGACGCGTATTTGTCGTCACTGACGACCAAAAACCTGACGCTCTGGAAAGCCTTGTAGCTGCGAACCCCGACTGGGCAAGTCGAATCGAAATTGTCAGTCACCGTTCAATTTACGGAGAGCATGACGATTTGCTCCCGGTTTTCAGCTCACGCTCAGTTGAGACGATGCTCTATCGCATTCCGGATCTCGCCGAACAGTTTATCTATCTCAATGATGACATTTTCATTGGACGCAGCTTAACAGCTGACTACTTTTTTCGAGACGGCAGGCCTGTGCTAAGGGGCCAGCTAAGGCGTTTTCCCAACAACTCAACCACGTGGTTTAAGGCCCTTTTTCGTCGTGGTCCGAAGCGAGCAGGCTTCAAGGAGGCCCAGCAAATGGCTGCGCGCTTGGCAGGGCGAACCGATGATTATCTCCTTGCGGGACATCACCCTCACGCCATGCGAAGATCGACGATGGCCGCTTTCCTGGAGCAAGACGTTACAGCGCTGCGGGCTCAGGCTGGTTATCGTTTTCGCAGTCCCGCGCAATTTTCCCCAATCGGCCTTGCAAACAATCTGGAACTGGATAGCTCCTTCGTGGAGGAGCCTGCCGACTTTGGCTTTATCAAGCCTCCTCGAAATAAACGGGCGTCGGCTAAAATCGCTGCTACGATGCGCGCTCTGGTCCGCGGTGAGCTTGCGTGTATCTGTGTGCAGAGCCTCGACGCAATGACCGAAGAGGACAGTCGCGTTGTCTTCTCGGGCTTAGAAGAGTGGTTCAGCCTGTCACGCTAGTCTCGGGGATGAGCTCGCGCATCATCCTCCTACGAAAATCCTGTGAGTCGCCATCGAGCGTGGGCGAGTAGGATCCCTCGATGTCGGGACTTTTCAACCGCTTCAAAAGCGTGTGGGAGCCAAAGCGTTCTGCCGCTTCCCGTCGGCATGCGTTAATATAGTGGATGCGGCCCTCATCATCGCTCGCGAGTCTTTCGATGAGCCCTGCCACCTGATGTGGCTCGCAATAAAGCGCCAGATCACCGAACGTGGGTTCGAATGCAGGAGGAAGGATTACAGGAAGTCCCGAAAGTACGGCCTCGATTATCGTTCGCCCAAAAGCTTCGTCTCTGGTTCGTGCCGGGAAGTTTACAAACACATCAAGTTGCGAAAGGTAGTCTGCAACGCCCATCGTTCCGAACGGCTCGACCTCCCAGTTGGAGGGCAAAGCGCCTAACCGTTTTCTAACCGTTTCTGCTCCGCCCATGATTTTTACGACAATATCACTGCGGCAAGGGTAGGCAGCCCGAAGTTCCTCCGCATCTTCGAGCCATTTTCCGTCGTGGTCCCGGCCATGGCGTCCGATGACGACGGGGGCAGTCAGGTGCCTCCGCGGCGCAAAGGAGAAATCCTCAATTTTGAAAGCCGGTGGCCAATCGATCGGCGCCAATAAGTCCGGGCAAGCAGATTTCGAAAGGGCCTTCCTGGCTTCTTCGCGGATAATCGGGCTGATTGGATAGACACTCGAATGCGGAACTCCAATCCTTGCGGCGCGACGATTCAGCGCCTGCCAGTTGAACAGCGGTTTCCCATTCTCGCTCCACGCGGAATTGTTCACGACATACAAAGCCCGTTCGGCATCGATCCTCTTCATCAGATTGCGGAAAACCGGCGTCATAACCATGCGAGGGCCACGGGCGATAAGGGTTTGGCACTTGATGTGTTTGACGTTATGCGCGGGAACGATTTCGTCCATGAAGGGAAGGAAGCGTTCAGCCACCCAATTGCGTTTCCAAAGCGACCGTTTGACTGGGCAATGTACTATGATCGTGGTCAGTCCAGCGGCGGAAAACGCCTCGAGCTCAGTGACAGTGGTTGAGGCGTTTCCACCGACGAAGGCGCAATTCGTCACGATACAGACATCGACCGAAAAAGTATCCCCTTGTCTAAAGTTCGAGGCTTCGACGACGCCGATAGGAGGGGGCTCAATCCATCTGGCGAACAATCGGCTTGATGAAGGGTATCGAGGCATCGGCAGTTCCAGTTAACGTGCTGCCCCATAACATAGAGCAGCGTTTAAATCGAGCAGGCATTCCCCAGGTACCATTCCGTTCGACGCTTCGGGATCGCTGAACGCTGCAGGTTAAGAAATCTCGACAGGCAACCGTTGCCGCGTGATCGCCACCAGGGCACACGATGTAATTCGTGCCAACAGCCACCTTTTAACAGCGGTATCGTTGGCCGACAGCCACGTGCCATTTAGAGATGAGTGTCGCTGCGGCGGTCCTATCGAACCGGCAAGAGAACGGATTGCAATCTGAGGGACTGCGTATTATCTGGAGGCAAAACTTAGAGAGATTCAATGAATATTTTGGCGCTGAACTGGCTCAGCAATAACATTGGCGACGACGTTCAGACGGTGGCTGTGATGCAGCATTTGCCGCGCGTTGACGCCTTCATCGACCGAGATCACCTCAACACATACGATGGCCCCCAAGCCATCCTGGTCACAAATGGCTGGTTTCTAGAAGAACTCGATAACTGGCCACCGAGCGAAGCGATTAAACCCATCTTCTTTGGCTTCCACGTACAGAAGCGAGCCAAGCCGACTATTGCCCGGCATGCAGCCTACTTAAAAAAGCATGAGCCCATCGGATGCCGCGATAGCGGCACGGTAGAATTCATCCGGAGTTTAGGAGTTGAAGCGTACCTTTCGCTTTGTGCCACATTGACGTTCGATGCGCCTGCCGAGCGAAAGCCTGATTCGATTTACCTTGTTGAGGCAGATCTCAGCGACTTAACGCCGAACTTTCGTAATAATCACGGGTTCAAACTGAAAACCGTCAGCCATCGGGTGCCAGAGACACCGACGGATGTACGTCTCAGGTTTGCACGCGAGATTATCGAAACTTACGGCCGTAGAGCGGCGCTGATAGTCACCAAGCGCATTCACTGCGCAATGCCCTGTGTCGCTATGGGCATTCCAACCGTCTTCATCGGTCCCAAGACGAATCGCACTGCAATAGTTGAAGAGATCGGACTTCAGCGGCGTTCAAAGTGGCATCCTATCAATCACCCGTTTGCAAGTAGGGTTGCTGAGATACCGCCAGCATTGAATATTGATGGCATCAAAGCGCAAATCCGTCAGGACTTGCGAAGCAGGATCGCTGCAGCCCTGGCCTAGTCTAGCGCTGTCGCCAGCCCCGCAATGAAATCGCGCTTAACACGCTTACTCCCTCCAGTGATCCGCTACCCAGCGCGTCGGACGGATAAAATGCCGAAGATGCGCGAAGAACGTGTCCCGCTTCTGCCGTTTGCTCTTGTTGAAGCTTGCCATAAGATGTCCGACCAGATTGTCGGCGCCGCGCTCGTGGTATTTCCCGCTTATCGCCTGCTCTGGGCGAAGACCGCGGGGGAAGATGACGACTTTCGCGCTGTGGGGGAGCCGCGGTGCAAGGAAGTAATTGAGCGGCCAAGAACGCCGGCAATCTTGACGAAAGTGCAGAACCCACTCGCGCGGGAAGAACTTCGGACCATCCGGAACGTTTTTGGTTACGAAGCGCTGCTCAAACCGGTACTCATCGGCAATCACCTGTGGTGCCGCCTTAAATTTCTCTTGCAGCGGCGCGAGCTTGCCCACCGGAAATCGAAACAGCGATGTCTGACCCAGCTTTTCAAACGGCGTGGTCTGATTGCGCGCCATGACGACGTCATCGGGCCTGCCAACCTCAAAAAACGGATCGAGCGACGCAACAATCACAAGGTCCAGATCGAGAAACAAGACTGGGCCGCGGAGGGACCCTAAAGTTTCTCCCCAAAGCCTAGCCTTGTTCCAGATCCCTGGGGATTTCTCTGGCATTTTCGCGACGTCTAATGGTGGTAAGTCCTCGCAAAGAACCTCAGGCCGAATGCCATCGCGCTTATCCGTGAAACATGTGAACGTAAACGGCGGAGTTATATTTCTCGCAACCATGGCATAAAGGCGATTGATATAGGGAGGGCCGAACTTCGTACCCCAGTTTATGCAGATCACCTGTTTCGTGCCTGCCGCAGGTAGCGCCTCGCTCACAGCCATTTCCTCCGCCATTCCTTTTTTAAATCCCAATGCTCCAAGCCGTTTGCAAAGATCTCGCGCATGCCAGCAGACACAAAATAGCACGTAGCCATTGTTTCCATTGTCAGATGCCGCCTATTGTGACGTGTTGTCTCGAACGACATTGTTGCCGCCCCTGCTAACGATCAGATCGCGACCACCACCGACGATCCTGTTTCCTTCGACATTGTTGTTGTCAGCAAAGTCTGCATTGCTTGCGCTGCTGCCAAATGGATAGGCCGGATCGGTAAAGCAATAGTCCTTGCCGCCGTTACGGGATCCCAGCCAAACTGCCGGTTGCTTTCGGCCAGAAGAATAACGAAACGTGTTTTGCGTTATTTGATTGAATTCCGGTTTCTGGTGGCGAATAACGCCGCCTTCTCCGCAATTGCGATAGACGAATATTCCGCCATTGTCGGAGTTTTCGAACGTATTACGGGAAATCGTATTTCTTGCAGAACCATCGATAGCTATCAACTCACGCTTGTCCGTTTTGATGCTGAAGACGTTTCCCGAGATCGTGTTGCGGGCTGACTCGGCGTCAAGATATACGGCAACGGCGGTGCTGCGACCTGATATTTGAGACGATATCAAAGCCGCTCCTGTTACGCCCGGCCCCACATAGAACGGTATGCCACCGGGTGCTTCGATCCGAACTTTCTCAAATCTCACGTTGGCCGGCGCCGCGGCCTGGGAATAAGTGGTGTGATCAGGCTTGAGCGAAGAAGCCTTCATGACTTCTCCGTTCGCATTTTCTCCGAGACCGTAAATCCTGACAAATCCTCTGATCCGGCAGTTACGAATGGTGACATTGCGCGGAGCATCCCACTGCCCCGACGCAATCCGCGTCGAGCGAACGACGATCCCTGTCTTCTGCATCCGTGAACTACCGGAACTGACGTCGATCAGCCCCCCGCCACAATCAAGTACTGCGTTTGAAGCGGAACTTCCTTCGAAGATCAACTGACGGGTCACGACGTCGCGCGAAGACAGCTGGATATTGCACCGCAAGGAAACCGGCTCTGAACCAGGGGCCCTTATTTTGGAGATCGTCTCCTGTCCGCACGGTGTGCTTTGCCCAGCGTCTTCGCTTGGTGGCGAGGTGTCGGTGGGAGGCTCCTCGACCGGAGTTAGTGGCCCGGTGTTTTCGTCATCAGGCGACGGCACGGAGGGGTCCGGCGGTCGCTGAGGATGCGGCCTCTGATATCCAAGATCGGGCTGCAAAAATGAGCTGTCAATATAGGGCGCTCCGCCCTGGCAGCCGACCAGCAAGGCGAGGCCCGTTGACATTATGACAGCTTTCGTCTTGTCGAGTATCATTCTATCTCCGTTGCCCCACGTCACGCGAATCTTCACCCGACTTCTTACCAGATGTTCGTCAAGGAACGTCTATTTTCACAGGATGTTTGCGGATCGGCGGCTCTACGTAGGCGCCCGGCTCGTTGACATTTCGCGCCAGTAACCTCGAGGCAATGCTTTCGGCTGCTGCCTTCGCTCCCTCTTTCGAATAGAAGTTGCCGCGAACCTGCACGGAGGCAGCGAGCAATCGCATGAACGCGCCAAGAAGCTTTGCCGATGGCGGTTGTGGATCCTGCCAGAAACGATCGATGGAACCTGGATCCGTCAGCCCTTCGATATCATAAATCGTCACTCCGAGCGTCTTAACGGGCTTTCCTGCCTGCAATGCGGAAAGCGCAGCTGTCGAATTGACTGTGACCACGCCCCGGCTTGCAGCGATCAGCGTCGAGAGATCACCGCCGTCGATAACCTGCACGCGTCCGGACAGGCCGAGCGACAGGGCCGTGGCGTTCACATAGTCGTCCCAGTCGATAAGCCCGTTATCGAGCGGATGGACTTTGACGAGCAGCTTCGCTTCTTGCGGTGCGTGCTCGGCAAATGAACGCAGAATATAGCGGATCGCATCCCGCTGGCTGTGGAACGGCGAATGGGCGCGCAGCTGATAGTCGGTTTCAATCTGCAGGGGATAGACAAAGAACGCAGCATTATCGGAAGACAGCTGGCCAATTCTCAAATTCGCCTCGCGGGCCCTCTTGCGGCCTGTTGCGAGCCTTCTCAGCCAGCCGGCATATTCGGCGAGCGGATGAAACAGCCCGTGCCGCCGGTAATGAGGATAAAAGAGTGAGAAGAACACGGTCGGCAGGTAATACAGGAGATCGGCGATCGCTTCGGAGAGGAAGGTGTGACTGTAGCGCCTGTTCCAATCGGGTTCCGGCAGGCCTTCCGCAGCCGCAAGTATATGATCCGGATCAGCGGGAAAGCGTGAGTTGGACGAAAGGCCTTCGCGCTCGATCGTCACCCAATCGGGCCTAAGATGCCCCATCTCGATTGCGTAGATCGAAACGCCCATCATGCGGGCTTCGGCGATGGCAGCACGGTGATAGGGTCTTTCCTCGCCGTGGACGATAAGGTCGGTGATCTTGCGGTCGGCGATGAGATGACGGACATAGCCCGACCAAGCGGCGAAAGGACCCCGATAGTTCAAGGCACCTCGCCTGCGCCAGAACAGCCAATCCCCGCTGTTGAGGTTGACGCGGAGGCACGCGCAGCCTGCTGCCTCAAGACGGTCCGCGATCCGGCAATAGAGGATGGACGATGGCCCCTGGAGAAACAGGAAGACGCGTTTCGCCTTCTCCTCTGAGCGGACCACCGGCACGATCATTGCGCCGGCAACTCTTTGCTGAGGCCGGCATAGCGCAGCAGCGTTCCAAGCAGGTTCCATGGCGCTTCTTCCCGCGGAGGAACAGGACGCTGCGAATGCGAGCGAGCGCGACCGAGCGGCACGATCACGTAATCGGTACGAGGGTCCGGAAACGGATCGGCGAAAGCCTTCAAGAGCGGCGCATGATCGCCGTAGAAGAGCAACCAGACTGGCCGGTCCAGCGTATCGAGATGATGGGCCAGGTTTCCAAGGGCGTGATCGGCGCGACGAAGGAGCTCGGAATAGATCTCCACAGAATCCGTGAGGTCACCGACGCGACCGGCCTCCCAGGGGCCATGGTTGGCCATTGAGGCGACGAACAGGAAATTCTTGATGTCCGGATCCTTTTCGATCTCGCGGATAACGCTTTTCGTCAGCATCTGATCGCTCACATAAGGGCCGTCGCGCTCCGGATTGTGATCGAATTCGTCGAGCATCATCATGTGATCGAAGCCGAGCTGCGGCATTGCCTTATGACGCAGGAAGAAGGTACGGTCATAGGGGTGAATGAACTGCGTCTTCCAGCCGGCATCCTTCAGCTTATTCGGCCAAACGACATCCGCATATTGGCTTGCGCTCAGATAGGGGTAGCTCGCATCGATATGCACGTCGTCCGGCTGAAGTCCGCTCAAGACTGCAAATTCTGTGCGAAGCGTATAACCGCCTTCGAACACGCTGGTCATGCGGCCCCACTGCGCCGCCCGCTTGCGCAGCCGATCAAGATTGGGAAGCTTCAGGTCTTTGACCTCGAAATGACGAAGGTCGATGAAGGATTCCGACTGCCAGACGACGATGAGCGGCGGCTCTTCGTCGCCGTCCGGATCCCAAAGATCGTGCAGCGCCGACTTCAGCATGACCGACAGCTCGTGCACGATCTTCTCGCGGCGGCGGCCAAGCCATATGATAAAATGCAGGACGACAGACGTGAACGTGCCGAAGCGGACCGTATTCTTCTTGATATCGATCGGTCCAACGAGCTGCTGAGTGGCCCGCGAAACCGGCCCGTTCACGGGACCATAGAAAAGCGCCAGCCACGGGCCGAAGGCAACGGCAAGTCCGACCAGCACCGAGAACAGCCGTGCGCTGTCAGGCAAGATGTGCGGCTCGAAGTAGAAATAGAGCCCGGTCACGCCGAAAACGTACAGGAACGAGAATATCCAGAAGAAGACGTTGAGCGAGGTCGCATAGAAAATCTCCTTGTATTTGAAGACATCGACGACGAGCGCGATATCGGAGAAAATCAACGGCTCTCTGATGAACTTGAATTTGGCGCGTGAAATCCCGGTGAAAATCACAAAGAAGCTCATCGTCGCCTGCATGGCGTAGATCGGCCGCCACGTCACCGAAAAGAACCCCGCAAAGACCAGAGCGATAACCGGAAGGCGCGCGGCAAGATCGAGCGCATAGCGCGCGGGTGTTCGCTCGATCTTGTTCTGGCGATAGACGACAGACGGCATCGCGAACCAGTCCGTTGCGTAGACGAAGAGGCACGTCAGGACGAAGCAGGAGGCAACCAGTAGAAAGGGGACATCATGTAAGCGCAACGAAACCATCGATTTTCTATTACCGGCAATAAATGCCAAATCCGATTAAAGCTTGGGCGTGTCAATGCCCGATGATATCCCTGTCTTCAAATGCACAGTCGATGACCTTGCATGCGTTTCCCTTACGCCACGCTTCAATCGATAACGGTACCAGCGCGAAAGCAGCGGCTTGATGAACGGTCCCAGATAGGCAAGCGCCATGAGAGATGGCGTAAAGTGGATCTTCGAGCGGTTGCGGTCGATACCGGCGATAATTCGCTGCGCAATTGCTTCGGCCGTCCACGGCTTCACCTTGCCCATGAGAACCTCGGCCTGCCATGGCCGCATCGTCATTTCGCGCTGATACTGGGGTGTCAGCGTGTCCGGCGGAAAGCAGATGGAGACGCGAATTCCCGTTCCGACAGCTTCCGCCTGAACGGCTTCGGCAAAGCCCTTGAGGGCGGATTTGGAGGCGCAATAGGCCGCATAACCGTGAAGGCCAATCAATGCGGCACCCGACGAGACCACCATGATGGTCCCCTGCCCCCTCGCCTTCATGCTGTGATAGACGGCACGGGCGGCATTCGCCGTGCCCAGGAGATTTGTGGTTATTTGCTGGTCGAAGGCCGCTGCTGGAAGAGCGTCGAAGGCGGCCGGTTCGACGATGCCGGCAGAGGCGATCAGCACATCGCAGTGGCCGTTTGCCGTTTCACAGGCTTTGACCGCAAATGCCAGGTCCTCATGTTTGGAAACGTCAGCCGAAAAGGCAAAAGCGCTTCCGCCTTTCGATGCAGCCTTGACCTCTCGAAGCGCCTGATCCAGGCGTTCGGCATCGCGTGCGATCAGCGAAACACGCTCGCCTCTGGCGGCGTAAGCCTTTGCGACTGCTAATCCGATGCCGCTTGAACCGCCGGTTACGATGACATGCATTGCATCGTCCTGCCTAAGGCTTGCCCGCCATCTGGTTCATCGGCAGGAGTTTCATGACCTTTTCGAAGTCGATCGAACCTAGGCCGAAATTGCGGTCCTGTAAATCTTTGAGCCGCTTCGCTGTCACAGTGACAGCGTGGGCAATCTGCTCATCCGTGTGATTGCAGGTGATGAAGAAACGCAGCCGCGCCATGCCCTCGGGAACTGCCGGATGGATGATCGGAAGCGCGTTTATGCCCTCTTCGAGAAGATCATTGGAAAGCTGCACGGCCCGAACGGAATCGCCGACGATCACCGGAACGACGGAATAACCGGTCGCAAGGCCGGTATCGAGACCGGCGGCCTTCGCAAGCCTGAGAAAGAGCGCGCCGTTGCGCCGCAGGCGGGCAGTACGGTCCGGCTCTTTTGCCAATATTTCAAGGCCGGTCAATGCCGCAGCCGCCAGTACCGGCGCCAGGCCGACACTATAGACGAAGCCACCGGCTTCGGCCTTCAAGACGTCCGCCAGGGCCTGGCTTCCGGCTATATAGCCGCCGCAGCTCGATGTGGTCTTGGAAAGCGTTCCCATCCAGATGTCGACGTCATGTGGATCGATACCGCAATGTTCGAAGCTGCCGCGACCGGTTTCTCCAAGGACCCCGAGAGCGTGTGCCTCATCGACCATCAGCCAGAAGCCGTAACGCGACCTTAGCTCGACCAGGGCCGGCAGGTCGGCGATATCGCCATCCATTGAATAGACGCCTTCGACAATTACCAGGATACGGCGGAAGTCGGAGGACAGTGTCTTCAGAACGGATTCGAGGTTCTCGACATCATTATGCTTGAAGAGACGTCGTGTCGCGCCCGATTGCTTGATGCCGGCAAGCGCACTGTTATGAATGAATTCGTCATGGATCACGAGGTCTTGCGGGCCCATCAGACAGCTGATCGCAGCGACATTGGTCAGGTAGCCGCTGACGAAGCAGACGGCAGCGTCGACCCCGTAGACCTTGGCAAGTGCATGTTCGAGTTCGACATGCACGGGCCGCTCTCCGGCAACCAGCCGGCTTGCCGACGCAGAAATGCCAAAGCGATCTATCGCCTCTTTTGCCCGCTGGTTGACGAGCGGGTCCGTATTGGTTGCGAGGTAGTCATAAGAGGCAAAGTTTGCGAATTCCCGGCCGGACATGACAGTCGTTGCACCTGCCGCCTTGTCATGAGACCGGTAGAAGGGGTTGCCGATGCCGGCCATCTGCGCCCCGATCTTCTGGGTCATCACCCGCTGGTATTCCGGCAATTCGTCGAATCGTGTCACCTGGCGAACCGGCGGCTGAGGGTGGCGGTTCATCCGGGCTGTCCGGTTTCTGCCGGACGACTCGTTGGCGTGCCGCATCTGATCGAGCAGTCCCGTTTTCCGGTCCTGCGCCTTGCCTTCTGAATTGGTCATTTCACATTGCCGCTTTCTGAACGGTGCCAGAATGACTCTGGATCAGTTGGCTGACAACCTGCTCGGCGTCGCCTACCCCCTCGTTTCCACTGCTACGGCTGGCCACGCGCTCCCGAAGACGAGCCACAACATCGCCAATCGTCGTGCCATCGCTGATACCGCTCAGTGGTATGTCGAAACCGGTCTTCTGCTGAAAGCTCATGCCGAGTTCCATCGCCATCAGGCTGTCAAGCCCGATGTCCTTGAGCACCTTTTCCGGTGTGATTCCATCTTCGGTGATGCGCAGGATCGCTGCGATTTCGGCAGCCACCAGCTTATGGAGGAGGGCCTGGGCTTCATCTGCAGACTTGCCGGCGATCATCGCCTCGAGGTCAATGGTTTCGTTGTCATTGACCGCCTGGCTGCTTCCTGCCTGGCGCATGATCGTCTCGAAAAGCGACTTTCCGGCAATTGGCAGAAGGCGCGCCGCGCTCCAGTCAACCTCGGCGATCATGACGGTCGCACCCTCGATACGGCCCTGGTCGGCAAGCATGTAGCGCTCGACCTGCTCGAGCGCATCGCTCGCTTTCAAGGCCGACTTGCCGATGCGCTTCGAAAGCACCTCGTTCACCTCCGCGTTACGCGCCAGGTAGCCCTTGTCTGCAATCGCGCCGAAGCCGACCGCCAGACCGGCAAGTCCGGCTGCGCGACGCTGGCGCGCCAGACCTTCGAGGTAGCCGTTGGCTGCGACATAATTCGCCTGACCTGGATTGCCGAGCATCGTCGTCGCAGACGAGAACAGCAGGAAGAGGTCGAGGTCGTCATCTGCCGTCAACCGGTGGAGGATTTCCGCGCCCTTGACCTTTACGTCGACGACGGGCCGGTTGCGTTCTGCCGTGAGGTTCGAAAGCAGGGCATCGTCAAGCACCATGGCTGCATGGACGATGCCCTTCAGCGGCGCCTTGGTGCGCAGTTCGCCAAGCAGGTCGGCGACCGCCCTCTCCTCGGTGATGTCGCAAGCATGCACACTTGCCGTTACACCCCTCTTTGTCCATTCGGCGATCGACTTGCGGGTCTCGTCGTCGGCAACACCCTTCCGTGAACAGAGCGCGATCTTGCGGGCGCCTTTCGAAACCAGCCAGTTTGCGGTTGCAAGACCGAAGCCGCCGATTCCTCCTGCCACAAGGAATATGCCGTCAGAACTGAAGTGAAGCGCCTTGCCAGGTACCGGAAGGACCTTGTCCCTGCCGATCACCGGGGGACGGACGACGATCTTGCCGATGTGACCAGCATTCTGCATGAGACGGAATGCGCTGCTGATCTCGTCATAACCGAAAGCGCGATATGGAATGGGCACGAGTTTTCCAGCGGAGAACAACTCTCCGATTTCGGTAAAGATCCGCTTCGTGAGTTCCGGCACATTGACGAGAAGCTGATCGGCATCGATGCCGAAATAGCTGATATTGCGGCGGAACGGTCTCAGCCCGATCTTCCGGTCGGAATAATAGTCGCGCTTTCCAAGTTCCAGGAAGCGCCCGAACGGCTTCACGAGCTCCAGGCTGCGCTCCATGGCTTCGGAGAAGAGCGAGTTGAGAACCAGATCGACACCGGCGCCATCGGTAATCCGGCGGATATCGGTCACGAAGTCGAGGGAGCGCGAATCGAAGACATGATCGGCGCCAAGCGTTTCCAGGAAACGGCGCTTCTCAAGCGTTCCGGCGGTGGCAATGACCGTCGCGCCCTTCAGTTTTGCGATCTGCAAGGCGGCCAGGCCGACACCGCCTGCGGCACCATGGATCAGGATCGTCTCGCCGGGCTGAATGCGACCGAGCTCGACCATGGCGTAATAGGCCGTGAGGAACGCAACCGGCACGGTTGCCGCAGCGACCGTATCCATCCGTTCGGGTAGCCTGGTGACACCATCCCGGCGAACTCTCACATGCGTCGAGAAGGCGGCTGGGCCGATGCCCATCACCTTGTCGCCGGGCCTAAGATCGCTGACGCCCACGCCCGTTTCGACAACCCGTCCGGCAAACTCCATGCCGATCGTGGCGCCAGCAAAGCCGTCCTCCAGTGCTTCCTCGGGGAGCAGGCCCATCGCCCACATGACATCGCGGAAGTTGAGACCCGTTGCTTCGACGGCAACGACGATCTCACCGTCGGCAGCAGACGGTACTTCACACGCTTCCCAGGCAACACTGTCGAGGCGTCCGGCCGAATGCTGGCGGATCGTGGCAGCGGCATACCCGCCGGTCATCCGGGCCGAGGACGCTGAAGGCCCGGTAACAGCGCGCAGTTCACGGACCTCGCCGGTTTCCACATCGAGCAGCCATTCGCGGTTTGCCCCTTGTGATGCGAAGATCGTATTCACGATGCCTGAAACGCGTTGATCGCCGGGTTCCGCATCGAGCATGTGAACGTCCAGGAATTCATATTCATTCTGCAGGACACGGGCAAAGGCCCAAAGGCCGGAGTTTGCACCGTCGGTCCCATCACCGGAAAGCGGCGATCCGCCGGGCGCGATCAGAAGAAGCTGCGGCCGGCTGTTTGCGGCAGGCTCGCCGGATTGCATGTAGGCGGCCAGCGCTTCTGCAAAAGCCGTAAATGTGGCGAGCCGATCCTGTGACAGCTTGGATGGATCTTCGTTCGATGCGCGCTCGGCATAATAGACTGCACGCACCGGCTGGCCCGCAAATTTGGAGAACGCTTCAGCATAAGCCGGCTTCGGCTCGTTCGCCGAAACGGATATTGTTGCCATCCGCCAGAAGTCCAAGGTGTGGCTCGAGCCTTCGCCGATCACAAGTAGCGGGCCATTGCCAGCCTCGGCGGCCAACGACTTTTCTGTCACCACCTTCGGCTGAGCGATCAGCGAAAGGAGCCTGCCTTCCGGATACTCGGCTTCCTCGACACTTGCGTGCGCAAATCCAAGCGAATGTGCGAGATCCTCAATCTGCCGGGCGGTGCCCAGCTTTCCGATCGGAAACTCCGGAGACTGACTGCCTGCAAACCAACCGTCCGACAGGCCGAATACGAAGTCGTTGAAAGCGGAAGGCGCTCGGTCGGCAAGGACGAGCGCCGCACCGTGAGCCGCTGCCTTGCGCACGGCCGACTGGAGCGCCTCGTCGCTGGAAAGATACTGCTGGCTCTGATCGCCCGCAGCGACAACCAGATCGGCCGCGGCATCATCGCCGAGCTTATCGGGGTCGGCGACAACGACATATGCACTGTCTTCGAATGCGAGTTCAAGCGCCCGCCGGATATTTTCACGCGGTTCGGCAATGACGAGCAAAGCGCCGTGTTCGGCTGCCGCCAGGGCAAGCTTGCGGCTAAAGGCGGCCGAGATCGACCCAACTTCCAGAATCCGACGGACACCGCCTTTTTTCGCTTTGAGCACACCATCGACCATGCCGCCTACGACGGAAAGTCGTTGCAAGCTCAACGGCGAATGGACGAGAACATGCTCCAGCGTCGCTTCGCTGACCGACTTCGAAGAAGGAACGTCGGCGCCGTGTTTGAGGGCCGCGATCTTCTCGAGAGCATCGCGATGCGCATCGTTGATGAGGACGGCTTCCGCGATGCGGCCGGCATCTTCGCCATAGAGTTCCCGCAGAACCTCCTCGACCGGCGGCAGCGTGAATTCGGTCGCAACGGTCCATTTTCCATCATCGCAAGAGGCAATGCCCGCGTCTTCAAGGCTGAAGAGGCAGCTGGTGAGGAAAGATCGGAACGCGGCATCGCCGGGAAGGCTGCCAATCGGAACCGAGCCATCCTTTGCCGCAAGCGCAATCGCGATCTCATGGCATGCGCGATAGACGGCAGCGTCAAGCAGAAGGGTTGCGTTATTCAGCGCAACGTCCGAGGCACCGGCAAGGACCGGAAGCGCATGAATGTCGGATGTCGCGGCAAAAAGCGCGGACGGGACGCTCTCATAGTGAAAGGCGACGGAATCCAACGTGTGGTGACGCCTAAGATACGTCCGGCGGAAGCGGCAATCGTCGAATGCCGCAACCTGCGTGCCGGCATCGTCGAACATCCGGAAACGCACCTTGATCGAATTCTGGCTGAACCTCTCGATCCCGATCGTCGCCTTGACGACTGGCCGTTCCGAACGCCTGACGCGCACGGAGCCGAAACGCACAGGGATATAGGGCGCGCCTGCCTGATCGCCGGACAACTGATCGAAAAGAGCCACCAGACCGTGAAACGCTGCATCGACCGACATCGGATTCAGATTGTAGGTCAGGTAAGGGTGAGCAGCCTTTTGTGCCGTCTTGAGATCGACCTCTATCAGACCGTGGCCGAAAGCGACGGCCTTCGACAACAGCCTGAAATGCGGACCATATTGCAGACCGAACCGCTCAGCTGTCTCATATGTCTTTTCGGCCGTCAAAACCGATTTGACTTCGCCAACAACGGGGGCTGCGCGCTCATCGGCCACGGCATCGATTGTCTTGCGCACCCGGGCTACGGCATGAACGGTCCAGTCGTCGTTGCTCAACCGTTCGCGCGAGCGGATTTCGATGTTGCCGGTTTCGGGAGAAAGGACCGTCGAAAGTTCGGCGATACGATCCTGCCGCAGTTCCAGCGGCCGCACGATCTCCAGATTTCCGAGTTCGATCTCGTCCGTATCGTAATATTGCTGCGCAGCTGTTACGGCAATCTCGATGAAGCCGCTGCCAGGCATGATCGCCTTTGAATCCACGACATGCTCTGCAAGGTCAGGCAGCAGGTTGGCGTCGACATGGTTCTTCCAGCTCGATGCGTTCGGATCGGTTCGCCAGCCGAGCAGCGTATAAGGCACACGCTGATCGCGGCCGAAGATGTCGATCTCGTCGCTCGTCGGCTGTGGACGCAACTCAACATTCTCGAACGGCAACGGCGGAAGTTGAATGAAGGCATTGCGACCGGCGGCGTTGCGCGAGCGAAGCGGCGATACGCCATGAGCCACAGCACGCGCGAATGACTGGGCGACCGGGTCGCGGCCGGTCCCGCTTTCACGCGCGAGCGTCGGGATTACGGCCGCTTGATGAGAAATGCTCTTTGCGATGTCCATCACATAGTTCGAAAGAATCGGGCGCGGCGAGATTTCGATGAAAAGGTTGCACCCCATCTCCATCGCGGCTTCACAAGCGTCCTTGAACAGCACCGGGTCGCGCACGTTGCGCCACCAATAAGCCGTGTCCAGCGTCTGGCCATCCGCATGGCGGCCCGTGACGGTGGAAATGAATGTGCCGGTGCCGGCATCTGGCTCGAGATCCGGCAGATCGTCGAAGAATGCATCCTTTGCCCGATCGATGATCGGATGGTGGAACGGATAATTAATATCGAGCACGTGCGCGACGATCTGCGCCTTGCGGGCGGCGTCGCGGAAGGCTTGAACCTCGTCTGATGGGCCAGAAATCGTCACTGAATTCGGCGCGTTGATGGCTGCGATGCAGATATTGTCGAAGCCGTTCGCCTTTGCGAAGGCAAGCGCGGCATCCGCGCTCATGACGACTGCTGCCATCTTGCCTTCGCCGGCGAGCAGGTCCTGATGCTGCGAACGCTTGGCGACGATCGCCACAGCTTCCGCGGCCGTCAGCACCTTGGCTGCGTAGGCAGCGGCAATTTCGCCGACTGAGTGACCAAAAACCGCATCGGGTCTCAGGCCCTGCGCCGAGAGACAGTCGGTCAACGCCGCCTGAACCGCAAACAACATCGGCTGAGCGATCTTGGTGTCCGCGAGCCGCTCCGGCAGGTCTTTGGAAAAAAGCAGATCGGTCAGCTTTTCGCCGAGATAATATTCAAAGAGAGCGCTGAAGGACTGGAAGCACTGGCGGAAATGGGCGTTTTCGCGATAGGCGTCCACGCCCATGCCCGGCCATTGCGAGCCGTTTCCGGCAAAGACAAATGCAACCCGCACGCCTTGACCAGGAACCTCGCCATGCTCGCCAGCCGTCGGCTCACCTGCCAGATGAGCACTGATTGCCGCCAGCACTCCGTCGCTGTCTTTCGCTTTGACAGCAAAACGGTGTCGCATTGCCTCACGGTTCGCCACCGCGGAAGCGACAAGCTGGCGCGCCTCTCTCGTTTCGGCCTGCTCCAGACGCTGCTTATAGTCATCAAGCAGACCCTCAAGCGCCGAGGCGCTATGGGCGCTTGCCATGAAGATGACGCGATCACCCTTTGCTTGCGGCTCAGGCGGTGCGACAGGATCCGGATCGCTGATCACGACATGGGCGTTCGTGCCGCCAAAGCCGAATGAGTTTACGCCTGCAAAGCGCGGGGTTTTCGCAGGCATCAGCTCGATCGGAGAGGTGTTGACGCGAACGTTCAGATCCTCGAAATCGATGTCTTCGTTGGTCCGCTCGATATGAAGCGTTGCCGGCAGGAAATTGTTTTCAAGCGCAATGACTGCCTTCAGAAGACCGAAGAGGCCGGAGGCTGGTTCGGTATGACCGATATTCGATTTGATGGAGCCAATCGGAACTGGCGCCCGGCGGTTCTTGCCGATGACGCTGCCGATGGCCCAGACTTCAGCGGGATCGCCGACGCGGGTGCCGGTACCATGGCCTTCTATGAAGGCGACGCGGTTCACATCGATATTGGCGCCTTCGTAAACCGACTTGAGGAGGGCAGCCTGCGCCTCCCGCGACGGCAGGGAAATGCCGTTGGTACGCCCTGAAGAATTGACGCCGGTTGCATGAAGGCGGGCGTAGCTGCGGTCCCTCTCGCGCAGGGCCTTGTCCGTGCGGCGAAGCACAAGCACGACGCCCCCTTCGGCGCGCACATAGCCATGGCCGTTCGTGTCGTAGGCGCGGCACAGGCCTTCAGGCGACAGCATACGTGCCTGCGCAAATCCGACGAAGGAAAGCGGATGCGCCAAAAGATTTATCCCGCCCACGATTGCCGTATCGATGTCTCCTCGATCGAGCGCGCGCACGGCCTGGTCGAGTGCCACCAGGGACGACGAACAGGCCGTGTCAATCGTCATGCTTGGACCGCGTAGCCCGAAGATATGCGAGATGCGGTTCGAAACGATCGAAAGCGTGTTGCCCGTCATGAAATAAGGGCTGCCGGTCGCCGGATCCTCGACGGCCAGGTTGCCGTTATCGAGGCTGGATGCACCGACATAGACGCCCACCTGCTCGCCACTCAGGGAAGCCGCAGGAAGATTGGCGTCCTCAAGCGCACGCCAGACAAGGTTAAGCAGTATCCGCTGCTGCGGATCCATCTGCATCGCTTCGCGCTGGGAGAGACCGAAAACAGCCGGATCGAAATGATAGACGTCCGTAAGAACGCCGGCGGCAAACGTGTAGGTCTTGCCCTGGATGCCTTGATGCGGGTGCCAATAGCGGGCGAGCTGCCAGCGCTCCGCCGGGATTTCGCTGACGGTGCACTTCCCGTCCTCGAGAATTTGCCGCAGTTCATTCACTGAAGAAGCGCCAGGAGCGACGCTTGCGCGCCCAATAATCTCAATCGTCATGTTCACCCGGTGTCGTGATGGCGGTGGGCGGCAAAGGTGGATATCAATGCCAGCTAATGCTCACATCATAAAAGCTGCGGCTTGTCATTCGAAAAAATCGTATCTGGGGTTGTATTCCCATAACTTTCAATAACAACTGTAACCGACTGTAAACAAAGGAAGGAGCCCCATCATTTTTTGATGAAACTCCTCCCAGAAGCACAGCAACGATCAGAAAAACGAACTAATCGTTCATGTTGTTGTAGATTCCAGCGCTCTGCGCGGCAATACCGACCGGTTGGCCCACAATACCCAGGAACATACGAATATCGACGACAGGATGGCGCGAGATGTAAATGACGTCGCGATTCTTGACCGGGAAGGTCTGTCCGACGATCAGACTATCCGGATGACTCATGTCGAAACGGTAAACGATCGGATACCGGCCCACGCTGTCTGGGGCAAGTCCCTTGTTCAGCAGCTCATGGAACCGCTTGGTGCCAAGCAGGCTCATGACGACATCAGGCTCCTCATAGCGGAACAGGAAATATCCTTTTGCGTCCGTCGCCAGATCATTGCCGCCTCGACCAAGTGCGACCGCCTCTAGCAAATTGAGATCGTTTGCGCCGAAATTGATACGAGCGTTAAGATTGGCGGAGCCGAGGATTGTAAACGTCCGCGGGTCTTTCGACACGAAAATCCGGTCGCCGGGCTGGACGTAAATGTCTTCCGATGGATTTTCGATGATCGACTTCAGGAGCGCCGTGCCGGTTTTCTTGCCCCGGACGAGCGTAACATAGGCTTCGTAGGGCTGTGCCTGCGAGCCGCCTGCCTTGGCGAGCACTTCGGTGATCTTCTCACTTACGAGGCTCAGTGGCACCTGGGACGGCTTGCCGACCTCACCGGACACCGTGACATTTCGAGATGCGGTGCTGACACTCGTCACGATGACGTCCGGCTCGACGGCTTTGTTCGCCAGCGACGCAAGAATAGCCTTACGAGCTTCCTCGAGCGTCTTGCCCTCAAACTGGACCGATCCTGCATAGGGAATTGCGGCCATACCATCCGGCTGAACTACGATATCGAGGTTCGTCTGCTTCGATTCCGTCGTCGAGAAGAGCCCGTCGCTGCCTGCTTCGAAAATCGTAACCTTCAGGTGATCGCCGACGCCAATCACCACGCGACCCACGCCACCGCCAATACCGAAACGGCGATTGAGAGCAGTCGCCACATAGTTGGAAACAAGAGTGGCAGAACGGCTGTCAACGTCGACGATATCAAAAACGGCGGCATTGCGGCGGCCGACTTCTACGGCGGAACGTCCGGCATCCTTGTTTATTGTATCGGCAAGAGGTCCCTGCGCAGGCAGCCCCTGGCAGCCCGCCAAGGCAAGGCAGATCAACACAATACTCGATCGAACCAATTGATTTCCCTCGATATCGGCGAGAACATTGATCCTCGATGTCACAGCCGACCTATTTGCAAAAGATTCTAATTGGCACCTGCAAAGCACACTGGACGTCTCACAACAAGCCAATTGGCGAACCGATCCCTAAAAAAATCACAGCTGCGTTATCAATGCCATAGTGCAGTAAGGGCTCAGCCACGCTCCCGCAAGCAGCCCCAGCGAACTATCTACAATTTGAGTTAAAGGCGCTTAAACGGACCACGGCGTGAATCGATGCATGTGTCTAGCTTCCTCGCGGGATTGCTGAAACAACGCTGCGGGAGATTTATCCGCTAGATTTCGTGAAGAGGGACCTTGGGCCGCCGATCTGGCAGAATATACCCGTTCCAGCGTCCGCACCCCATCTTCTCCGCGGCTGCGGTAGCGGGGATCAAAAACGACACGCAGTGCAAGAAGATATCGACCATCGTCAACACCCGCAGTTTGTTGCCAGTGGCACAGTGGCAAGCTGGTCGTGAACGAAGTCCATCGCCCAGAAGTCTGCCGCGACGCTTGCGCTTCGGGGGGTCTTGTTGGGCTTCAGAATGACCGCCATCTGGCCGAAACTGCGATACCTTCTCTTCCGCTCCTTTGAGCCCGGAGAGCAAGGGGAACCTCATAACGAGCAGTTTTCAAGGGTTCAGATCGGTGTCAATCGACCTTGGCACTGGTGCGCGTGGGGTACTTCACGACTTTGTGGCAATCGTGCATATGATCTGCTTTGGATTGTTTCGGCGACACTCGACATTGCAAATGACAGATGAGGATGAGAAGCGCCAGAAAAGGGCAAGCCATCCGGAAGGCGGCATCACGGTGAGATGACTATGCCCGTCGTCATAGCATGCGATGATGTGGTGCTGTGCCTTTGCGGCAGCCGAAAATTTCGCTATGAGCGGCGGAAGATCATCCGGTGGGAAATGCTCCAATACGTCGGCGGAGCACAGAACATCAACATCCGGGATATCGGTTTTCCGAATATCACCTTGGATGAACCTGACGTTTTCCGGAAGATCTGTCAGAGATGGGGACCGCGCCCAATCGAAGGCGAAGACCTTTCTGATTCTGTCCGCGACCAATTTTGTGAACTGTCCGTTGCCACAGCCGATTTCGGCGATGGAGCGCCCTTTGGAAAGCTTGAGGATTTGAGCTTCTTCCGAGATAAGCCAGTTGTTCTCCTGGTACGCTCTGTCGTCATCGTGGAGGTGCTGGTAGTATTCGGCGCTGAGGTCCACGCTTAACCGTGGTCTTCGCACGATCGAAGCGTCGATGTAGGTTTCTGGCTTTTCTACCCTGACGCCGGAAGCATGCAAAAGCTTAGCGTGTCGTGTCTCAGATGTGATAAGAGCCGCTGCATAAGCGGCTCCTTGAGTCGTGTTTTCCATGCCCCCTCAGCTTCTAGCGGCTCTATCGGCTCGCATTTGCAGTATAATATCGATTATCTTCTCGATCTCGACCAGCGCTCCCGAGCTGGCGTCGACATATATAGATTGCTTTATACATGAGACATAGAAGATTTCTTCAATAGAACGGCGCATGGTTCGGCGACTGATCGGCATTCGGTCGTCGGTAAGCCCCCAGCCCGAGAAGAACGGGATGCCAAAAGTAACGACACGCTTGTTGCGCATCAAAGCTTCAAAGCCGACCTGAGACGAAACGGTGTAGACAGCCTCGCATTGATCGATAATGGCGCCGATCGAAACATCATCCGGAAGGACGGTGACTGCAGAACGTGTTCGGTCACGGTATGAGTTCATATTGCGGTAAATACTGTCAGGATGTCGCTTGAAGTACACCGGCTTGCCGGGATTATCTCGGATGGCAGCATCGAGCATATCTGCGAACGTCTGATCGGTCGCGCCGGAGAACTCGATAGAGGCATCGCCCTTCTTTTGGTCGATTATCAGGACAGCGCCTCGCTCAAGGTGATACGGCGCGCTGTCGATGTATCGGTTATATTTTGTGATGCGCTCGGCGCAAATGCGAGAAATGGCCGCTCTGGCGCGACTTGTCTCGGCCTCAGTAAGAACGAAGGAAGGATCGTTCAGCGTCCGCTCTATGCGAGACGGCTGCCGAGCATCGAAGTAGTAGCCCATATCGTCAATCATGAAGCCAAGCGCTCTACGCTCGTTTAGCGTGGCGTCCGCGTCGAAATATGAGGAGAACGCGCCAAACAGGGCAACTTCGACAAAATAGAGAGGCCTATCGTAGAGATAGGCCGATCTGATGCAATCCCAGAACATCGTTTGGTTGATGCGCTGCGAGAGCAGGAAAACGGCGTCGGGCGCCCGATCCTTGAAGAACGAGAATTTGGCAGTCTTCGTGGCGGTCTTGATGTTTTCGGCGTATCCGCCGTCCATGTCGCTCTTGTTGACGTTGGACAGGATCTGGCTGTTTGGCGCTAAGCTACCAATTGCTTCTCCAGCGCTAAATGTGTTCGGTAGGTTGCGGGCACGTTCGACCAGGATCGACTTGAGCTCGACCGCGGACCCCGGCGCTGTTCCAGGGCTTGCGCGACCTACATTCTCGATCGCGGTGACGCGCTTGTTGAGTTTGTTGACATCAAGCCTGGTTCGACGCAGTCGCGCGATGCTGATTGCCGTCCCCGGGATGTATTTCGTGAAGAAATGCCGTAGCGGGCTCATAGGCTCAGGATTCTTCGTCCCTGGCTTCTTAGCCCCCCCTCCATACGGTTGTGGTTTGCTTATCTCCGCCGCATAAGGCGTCAGTGCAAGATATTTGAACCACTTGTCTGACTCCGGATGCTCGAGCGACATCCATGGCTTGCGAGCGAGAGTATAATGTATCAACGACGGAGAAGATATTGCCTTAGCGGCTTCTGTTGCATCCATCGCGTTCTGGGAGCCAACGAAGCTATCGATCCAATTCGGCGCGAACATAGAACCGTGAACGTTCCACTTCACTGGCACATAGCGGATCGCATCGAAGAACAGCTCGGCGATGATCTGCTGATCGCCTAGGGTGAGACGATAACGGTTCGCCTCAAGATACCTTTCGACAAGGCCATCGAAGCGGATGCGCCGCATTGCATCGATATTCACCAGCATCACGCCGGCATTGATATGCCGACCGCTGGCAGGGATGCCAAAACGCTTATTATAAGTTGTTGAGATGCTGTCTTCCACGCCAGCAAAAACGGCCCCGTCGAACTTTTCGTCAAAGAGACTGTCGATCGAATCGAGAATGATCAGGTCGCTATCGAGGTAAAGGACTTTATGCACGTCCTTTGGCAGTAGCTTGTGCATCAGGAGCCGGTAATAGGTAGCGATAGATATGCCGGCCGACGTGCGGATGTTTGCAAACTGCGATGCATCGACATCGATCTCGTGGAAGTCGAAACCATGGATTTCTTTAAGTGCGTTGAACTTGGCAACGTGCTGATCGTCAAGCTTTTGATCCACCAGGAGGTAGACGTGGATAGCCTTGGAACCTTTGTAGTTTTTCAGGATTGAAGCCAGCGTCACGGCTGTGTACGGCAGGTAATTTCGGTCTGACGCGAATACCAGGTTCACCCGATCTGAACTCGGCTCATGAATTCCTGTGGCTCGCACACGTTCTATCGACACTTCGTGCAGTGGTGAATACATCTCTATCCCCGGCGTATATGCAAACTCAAGCCTCTTAGAGGCAGGCCGCGTCTGAGGGAAGTCAAAAACTCAACTTTCCAATACGGCAGCGTGTTCTAAAAAGTCGGTGACTCTCGGAGTAGCGCCTCGAAGCGCCGACAACTTAGGAGAATAGGGTCTCACCCCAGCTTGGATGTTTGCTTTTATCTTGGCTATCCCGGCGGCTATGTCGGCCACATCGACGCCGTCCATAACACTGAGATCATATTTCCACCATTCTAGTCGTTGCAGGTCAAAACGTTGCAGTTCGTCGAATCGCCACCGCAAGACCTTCGCTGGAACGCCGCCAACAATGGAGTACGGCTCTACGTCTTTCGTGACGACCGAGGAAGCAGCGATGATCGCGCCGTCGCCAATTCTGCAGCCTCGCATAATGGTTACGCCACGCCCTATCCAGACGTCGTTTCCGATCGAAATTCTGTGTAAATTTTTGGAGGCGATCCATTTCGCCTGGGCCGCAGCCGCCAAGGATTCGTTCCGATCCCAATAGCGTCTGACCTGTTCGGAAGGAAAGGTGTTAATGGCGTTAAATTCGAAAATGATATGTGCGGAGAGATGGTCGCCTGGATGCTGGGGTATGCCGAATTGTGCCCCCGGGCCAATCATGCAGAAGCGACCAATGCTCTCCACATGTCGAATCACCGAGTTTTCGCCACCGAGGAACGTGTAAGCGCCGACCCGCCGGATGTCATATGATCCAGCTCTAATTTCGACGGGTTCTTCTACGACAATCTTAGAGCATCCAAACCTAAGCTTAACGTCCCCCACAAGGCGGACAGTCTCTTTACCTGCTTCAGTCATTCATGGTCTCGGTCAAAAACTACCGGATCACCATGCCTATTGCGACACTAAATTTCAATTGCCAAACCACTCGCTCAATGCGGCGGGCTTTTGTTTTTCAGTACCTGAGATCTCATCTTGAGCGTCATTAGAAGCGCCGCAACGCGTCCGGGAGGCGTCGAGACCGCGAACATCGGATCCCTTCTCCTTCTGCTCCACGGCTCCGGAGGGCCAACGAGGCTCTAAGCGACCGGGAACACAGGCTGGTTGGCCAAAATGGCGTCCCTTTCTTTGCCCCGGCCAACATGCGATGCGAGAAATTACAGCTTTCGTACCGTGGCGGTGATTATATTCATGACTCCGAAACGCCCGCCACGGTCGAATGGTGCGCTGTCTAACCTTCGCGTATGTTTCAAATTCGCCAAACTCCACGGTCTCTGAACAAGACTAGTGATGTTCCATTGGTGGAAGCCTTTGTAAATCTCGGCCTCTGCCTCATTCTCAAAGTGGATGAGCTTTGCGATACCGCCGGGGCCCAACGTTTTGACAATCTCGGCCATGGAGATGTGCGGCGCAAATCCATGATCAAGCATCGCATGCCTCTCCTTTTAGTTTTCCCACAGGACGCGCAGCCGGTGAAGCGGCTTCACCGAAAGAAATGGAAGGACGAAGATTCTCGTCCTTGATGGCCGTATCTCGTTAGCGGAATCTTTGCGCGATAGCCGAGCGCGAATTACCCTGCCATGACGCTCGTGAATCTACCAACGAAACCTCGGAGGCTTCCGTATTCCGAGAGACATGGGCCGCCCTCATTTCGGCTAGTAGTTCTATCGCTCGCTCAACTTCGATATATTCCTTGGAGATCGGATCAAAATACTTTGGATAGAGAATGTAAGCACCGGCAAAAAGTTGCTCGACCGTCAGTTTCCGCTTTCTTCTATCCGTGAGCTGGCGATCGTCGGTCAATCCCCATCCAGAATAAAACGGGCATCCCAAAGTCGTGACCTTGAGCCCTCGCAAGAGCGCTTCAAAACCTGAAAGAGAGGTGATCGTATAAACATGATCAATCGTTCGGAAGCTCTCGGCGAGGCTTATATTTTCTTCTAAGACTGTGCATATGCCGCGGACTAGGTTTGGATCCGACATGGGCTCTGCCGTTCCCTGAAGAACCTCCGGATGAGGCTTGTAGATGATCTGCGCCCCAGGATTTTCCCGATATGCGAGCCGGACCAGATCATTGTTGTTGTACTTTTCCCGTGATCCATAGGCGATGGATGCATCGCGTTCTACTTGTCCGATCACGAGAACTCGTTTCCCAGTTTTGGGGCCGTAAAGCTCTTCGACCGAAACATTGGCGCCTGAGTTGTATTTGCTCAACCCCGTGCTTAAAAGCCTTTCGATTAGCGCTTTTGCTCTCAGCTGCAGGTCACCATCACCATCAAAATCATAGACCGACAATATTGTTTCGAGATCCGTCGGGCCATTGGCATTGAAGTACATATCCTGCCGGTCGAATGCTAGGGACATCGGCGGCGTTTCCAATGCTCCTAGCGATACCGATCGTATGAAACCGTCCTCGACATAATGAAAAGGAATCCTTTTGCGCGCGCAGAAGCTCTTCAACTGCGGCAGCCCCTTGTACTGCCATGACATAACCTCGGCTCGCCGGTCGCTCAGGATGCGCCATTTCCAATTGACATCGAATTCGATCGGCCAGAGGCGCGTGGGCGCAAAAATGATCTCCTTATCTGGAAACCAGTCATACATGAACGTCTTCCAGGCAGCGAATCCAAACAGAAACAGCGGCGGTTTGCTCCGCTTTGGAAGCGGCCGCCTGGCAATTCCACCAATGATCCTAAACGGTGTTTTTGCGGCTTCAGCCAAGATCGTCGATGTTTTAACCAATCGCCCGGTTCCGATTTCTATTGTGCCGAATGCTTACTGTAGGACGGTGCGTCTTGCAAAGCCCGCAAGCGCGTACCGCACCAAAGCCGTGATGGCAAGAATCGGCTACCACCGTATCAACATGCCAAGTTACGAGACGACCTTGCGAGTCCGACGGTGGGGTCAGCATCAAGTACATGGCTGCAGAGTCGCGCATTCGACATCAGAGCGTAATCCGACGTTGAAGGTCGCCTGACGTTGTGTGTGGAGTTACAGGCAGTAAGCAATACGAAAAAAAGGGCCGCTTCGAAAATTCCCCTCACTCGTGGCTCCTATGTCCCAGCATAGACTAACCTACCCCACGAAGCACTTTTCGACAAATGGGGATGGAACCGATCAGTTCTTGCTCTCGCGGCGAATCCGCGGCATTTATCGCGCAACTGGGAAAGCGGAAGGAGGGGACAATGCCGAAGCAGAAATGGTCGCCACTAAAGGTGCTAATGCTTCCTGTCTATGCGCTTCAGATCATCACCGGCGAAAAGCGCTTCATTGAGAATCCGCTGCTTGGAAGCGAAAAGCTCAATCGGAAGGGCCTCCACATCTGGCGGGTCAAAACAGCCGCGAAAATTGTAGAGTCGCGACGCCGTCGCCTGCAGCATCTTATTCCTCAGAATGAGCGCATCTTCTTCGCGGAGAACGGCTATATCGAACGACGCAATTTCCTAGCGCCAGAAATGTTTGCGCAGCTGCGTTCCGAAGTCGAGGCTCTTCGGGCGCCAGCTCGCGAAATGACGCAAGGAAAAGCGGTCACGCGCCGGACGTCCCTCACTCCTGAGGTTTTGAGAAACTATCCGGCTATTCGCGCCTTGGTAGATAGCAACGCGTGGAGCGACCCTCTCCGTTATGTAGGAGGCTTTAAGGCAGAGCCAGTCATCAGCATACAAACCATCTTTGGGACGGAAACCGAAGAGGGCAAAGGAAAAGATCCGCAAACTGATCTTCACATGGATACGTTCCACTCGACGGTGAAGGCCTGGTTTTTCCTCTATGATGTTCCGGAGGACGAAGGCCCCTTCACATATGTTGCCGGCTCTCACAAACTTACCAAGCGGCGGCTCGCCTGGCACAAGAGAAAGAGCATTCTGGCGTCCATCCGCGGCGACAACGGTTCGTTCCGGATTCCAGAGAACCAGCTGCACCTTTTGCGTTTGCCTGAACCTACCAAGTTCGCCGTTCCCGCCAATACGCTGGTGGTCGGAGATACGTTTGGATTCCACGCCAGGGGGAAGTCGGTCCGGCCTTCCGTGCGCGTCGAAATCTATGCATCGCAGCGACCCAATCCGTTCCTTCCCTTCGTCGGCCTTGACGCAGCATTCTTGCCTTTCGTGAAGGGCCGAAAGGAGGTTATCGGCTGGTTTATCGAGGATTGCCTCGTCCGCTTGGGATTAAGGCGGCAGATCTGGAAAGATATCGGCACGGCGGGGCCGCTCGATCCTCGGTGATGGCGGACGAGTTCTGTTGCAGAAAAAACGACAACGGGTTACTGCCAAACCGTAAAATATTCGCGTTTTACGAGCCGACCACCATGCGACCGTCGTCTCGGGACCGGGGAAGTTAGATCAAGATGCAATGAATTACCTGATCGATCGATTGGCGGAACGCGTTCAAGATTTGATCGAACGGAAGAGGTTCCTCAGAATCCTGAGCGCAACCTTTGCCGCCCTTGCATTCATCGTGCGTTTTCTGCCGATGCCGGCACACCGCCGTCGTATCTGTGACGGTCGGATGTACATTGCCTGTCAGCAGAAGAACTTCGAAAAGGCAGCCAAAATCCTCGTTGATCTAAGCAAACGGGAAACACCGGGTGCGGATTCAATGCGGTTATTCCTCTACGAGGTTTTCGGGCACGTTGATCCTCTATACGCCGACGAGTTGGTGAAGACGCCCCGGTTCGATCGCAACCTCTTGCCGGTTATTGAAGCGGCGCTTCTGCGCGGGAATGGAGAGTATGAAGCAGCTCTCTCGGCCTTGGATTATATTGCAGAGTCATTCCCTGTGCGAATTCAGGTCGCCGAATTCAAGAGAAGCTTGTTGCTGGAGGAACGTAGACACGAGGAGTTCGCCCTAGACGGTGTGACGCGGCTCTCGCACGATCCCGATAAACCTCTCTTCCAGTTCGCAGCTTCGGTTGCGGCCGCCGCCGATAGTGCGGGCCGCAATGACATCCTCAGGTCTGTAATCGAGCGAGTGGTTCGCGATCGCGAGGCAATTCTCAATGACCCAAAGTTTCTTTCGAGGTTCGCTCAACAGGCGGTCGACGCATCGATGTGGCTCCTGGATCTGGCAGGAGCAAAGCAGGTTATTGACGCGCTTCGTACCAACGGAATGGAAAAAGCCGCAGTCCGGTTGGAACGCCGCCTCAGCCTAGATGCACTTTCGCCGATGTCCCAGCTCATCGAACTCGCGCATCAGGATATTCTCGCGCGAGTTGGGCTTGGCCCGGCTATGACTGAGACGCGCGATGCAGTTATCGTCATTCCGTCGGCCGCGTTGCGATCCAACAAGATCGACTATCCCGGTTTTCGGGCCGATATCAGATTTGTTTTGCAAACCATTGCAGACTGTCTCAGCACGATGGGTCTGGACTATGGAGTGAAGGGACAGATTAGGCTGCATGGCGTTGAAGACCTGCCTGTACCCTTTTTCTCATATCACACGGTGTCAAAGCATCGAAATGGTCTTCATTTCAAGGAAACGGACCGCCCGTCACGCTTCAGCTTTGATGCCGGAGGTTACTCCGGATGGTCGGAGTTCTCGAGAAGAAGCCTGGCCGAACTGCCTCTTCACGAGGTGGATGCCACGGCCGCCGGCAGGTTCTTCCAACAGGATCAAGCGCGAACCATTTCCCGCAACGTGTCGAAATACGCTCAAGGTCCGCTTCAAGCTAGCGAGAATCTGCCCGCTCGCTTTGTTTTCGTCGCTCTCCAAATGATGGGCGATTCCGTGCAAGACCTGGCCTATTGCACCCCCATCGAAATGATGGAGGAAGTTGTCACGGCGTGCGAAAGGATCGGCTACTCCGTTGTCGTCAAACGACATCCACTTTGTGGTTCGACAGCAATTGGAAAATACATCCGGGAAAACAAAGACGCTAGTCGGATCGTAGTGGCCACCGGCAGCATCCATTCCATCATCGCCCAATCGGCTGCCGTATGCGTAATTAACTCCGGCGTAGGCGCCGAAGCGCTCCTGCACGAAAAGCCGGTATATGTCTTCGGCCGGTCCGACTACATGGCCGCATGCATCGTTTGCGAGCAGCGGGGTGACTTCGAGAAACAGTTCCAGCCTGGACGAACTGCTTCATCAGCCGAGGACCTTCGACGCTTCTGGTATTTGCTGCGCAACGAATATGCTGTCGATTTGGGAGATACGGAAAACGCCAAATCGGTTATTTGCGCCCGCGTCAAACAACATTTCTTGGACTTCCGGGAGAATGGAAACGTAGCCGCAAAGATGTCGTGACAAAGCTTCCCAAGGCGGCTTTTCCACAGTCTTTCAATACCCATTGGATTCCTCGAGGTGCTGAATGAGGCCGGCACTGCGAAACAGCCGCCCGCCGAGGCGCACCGCGATCAAACCGCCAGTAACGGCCGATTAATTTCGATCTCGAATATTATAATAGCCCATTACCGACACGCCCCAAGCAAAAAGGCATCCAAGAAAGACCAGGGCAGACATCATCAGCCGGCTTGGATATTGTGCCTCTTCAGACAGAGTTGGCTGGATGAATGTCGCTAAATAACGCTGCTGATTGTTGGCATCTATTCGTGCCTTTTCCAAGCTGGCAAGAGCGCCGGTATAGGCCTTCTCGGCAAATTCCCGCTCGGTTTCGAGTTCCTCGTATTGCAGAATCCGGCTCGCAACATCGCTACCTCCAGCTCCACCAGCCGACCCGCTGCCGAAACGCTGTTTTTCCTGCGCCAACTGCTTTTCAAGACTGTCGATCTGCGTAGTGAGCACACGCATCCGTGGTGAATCCGCTGCCATTCGCGTACGAGCGGTCATCAAATCGGTATGAAGCTGGGTAAGCTGCTGTTCGAGCGAAGCAACCAGTTGGCCAGCCAGCTTCGCCGCTTCTACCGGATCGGCCTCCTGAGAGACATCCCGGAAATTGCGCAGGGCGTTCCGCGCAGCAGACAGGCGGCCTTCCGCCAGCGCTACTTCGTCCTGGGATGCTTTAAGAACACCATTTCTTGCCTTGAGCGAAAGGTCGTTGATCAGCCTCTCACTCTCACCGATGATAACGGATGCGATTTTTTGGGAGCTTTGTGGATCGAATGCCTTGACCGTCAGGTTCAGAATGGACGAGGTGTGGTCGAAATCGACATGTACCATTTTTTTCCAGTATTCGAGCCGCTCCTCAATCGGCAGGCCGGCCGCCATGCTGAAATAAAAGTCGGCACCGTGGCGCGCAAAGGCGGCATCGAGATCGACGGCCTTTTCGACGGCCTCGATCATCCGCTCGCTTTCGACATAGTCGAGCAGCATATAAGAGTCCGCCCCCGTCGTGCTGCCCCCGGTACTTTGCGTGAACATGCCGAGGATATCACTGCTCGCCTTGCCGTCGATGCTCCGGACAGCAAAGGCGGCCGAGCTATGATACTGATCGGCTGCAATGAAAAACATATAGATTGATGCAAGTGCAGTTGGTAGGGCAACTATCAACGCGAAGCTGCCGGCAATGATTAGATGCCGCAGTTTCAGGCCCCCGACTTTCAATGACCCGAGCAGTTTTTTCTTCTTCGCCGGCTGTGCCTCGCGCCTTTCGGGGCGCACATCGACCTTTCTAAGGTTGTCGAGCACAGTGATATTAGGCTTCTTCACAGGAGCCTGGAGATCTTCTGTCTTCTGTTCTGGACCAGGCGGCTTGGCAGTCGTCATCAGTTGCCCTTCATGTTTCGCTCATGAACCCGGATAGCATCTTCCACATCATCAAAATACGTGAGTTTGCCATTTTCGAGAACCACTCCGCAATCGCAGTACTCGCGGATGGTGCTCGTGCTGTGGGAAACCATGATAACGTCTGAATCTTGCAACCGGTGTTGGAAGACATCATGGCATTTTTTTTTGAAGTTCGCATCCCCGACCGCAGTGATCTCATCAACCAGATAATAATCAAAGTTGACGCCCATGCTGACACCGAAGGCGAGACGCGCCTTCATGCCGGAGGAATAAGTACCAACAGGTGCGTGGAAGAATGGGCCCAGCTCGGCGAAATCGGTGACGTAATTGACCAGCTCTTCGGTATCGACACCGTATATCCGCGCGACAAAGCGAACATTCTGCTCTCCGGACATGCTCGGTTGAAAGCTGCCTTGAAAACCGAGGGGCCAGGAAATTTTGCCTTGTCTTACTATGCGCCCACGATCAAGCCGCAGCGATCCCGCGATCAATTGCAAGAGCGTCGATTTCCCCGCGCCGTTTCGTCCGAGCAGGCCGACACTCTTACCACGCTTGATAACAAGAGAGGCGTTCTCGATGATCGGCTTCGTTACTCCCTTGGTCTTTACATATTTGGTCGCGCGTTCAAGTCTTATCATCGGCCTCTCGCCACCGCTGCGGAGTTGGTGAAAACAAAAAGTCCGCCGAATATCACCGTAAAGACAAACGTATAAAGATAGAACATGTCGAGGTCCGCCGCCCGGTATTGGGGGTAGAATCCTTGGCGGAACAGCATGACCACATGAACCAAGGGATTGAAAAGCACGACCTCACGCATAGGGCCCGGAAGCGCGTCGGGCAGAAAAAAAACGCCAGAGATCAGGAACATCGGTCGATTGACGATATTGAAGACCTGTTCGTAGAATGGATAACGCAAGAACATTACGGTGTTGAATATACCGACACCAAGGCCCAACAACGTCGCTGCAAAGGCCGCTTCCAAGATCGCCGGCCAATAGAGCTCGGGAGGTTGATGCATTGTCACAATGATCGCCCCGAGAACACAGATGGCGACGAAGACCGTCGTAGCAGCCTGAAGGACATAACGCGCAACAATCGTATCGATCGGGGCGACATTTGGATAGCTGAGCAGGGTCCGATTAGATTTGATGGCGCCGTTCAAAAAACCGCACATCGCGGAGTAAAACTGGAATGCGATATAGCCGGTCGCGAAAAACAACGGAAAGCTTGTCCCCAGAGCGGGCAATTTTGCGATTCCCATAAAGATCACGGACATGAAAGCGATATGGGCTGCGGGATCGAGGATCGCCCATATGTATCCCCCAGGCTTGTTGCCAAAGCGGGTCGACATTTCGCGGATGAGCAATGCGGCAACAACGCGAATATGTGTCGTCAAGTAATACAATCAGAGGTCCCCGAAACAGGCCGCTTCACCAGTCAGGCATTAATATCATTGTTTGTGGTGAGAGTTAGCCCCTCGGAGCAGATTCCTTCATCATTTAATCAGATCGAGCGTCTCACAACAAGGTCAGGAGCCCATCACCGCAAAGATCGTTTCTCCCCACGTCCAAATCCGAGAGCGCACCCGCCCTTAAGAATAAGCTTCGTAGCCCTCGCCTGCTGCCTGCGGCAAGGTATCGCCATCCCCCGCGGCAATTAGCGAAATTCTTCGGAAAGGCAGTTTTTAGGCATCGAGTTCCTTTGACCATGACGGTCGGCCAGCGCTATTGCTTTCAGAAGTGCCGCGAATGCAACCATACCGGGGTCATCGAGATTTCGGCTTTTTTCCGGCCATATGCGCGCTCGACCCACCCGACAAGGACGGCCTCTGAACTGCAAGATGACGGCCTCGGCCGCTTCGACCGCAGCGACTGTAATCTCCGACCAATTGTCTAAGCCGTCGATCGAATGTGCTACTGCATCAACTGAATCAATGATTGTCTTGTCATTTAGACGAGATCCTCCAAGTTCAAGCATAGCATCCCGAGCTGACCTTAACAGAGTTGCGGTGTCTGACGCTGGTAGTGGATCGGTTAACGATTTCGTCCGTTGAGCCGTAGCAAAGAGAGCCGCACTGATGAGTGTGCCAAGGCTTGATCCGGTGCTTGCGCTGGCGGTGAAGGCAAGCGTGTTCAAGGCCTCACTTAAGCTTATGCCTCGGATATCGACACCTGCAAGAGCCCGCAGCAGCCGTGTCAACATGGTCCCGGTGTCGCCATCGCCCAGTTCCCGATCCGCAGCATTGAGCGGCGCTTCCAGGATCGTCATTGAGTCGGCAGCGCGTTGAAGGAGAAGCGACAGATCATCCGATATAAAGTAAGTCATTGCACACTCCAGAACGGGCAATTCGCCTGAGCCGACAGCAGTTTCTCAAGCTCGTCATCCAAGAAGCATAGGGTAACCGACAGACCGGCCATCTCCATGGAGGTTGCAAATGCACCGACCAGCGGCATGACAACGTCAAGTCCCCGCTCCGTAAGCACATTTCCCGCCCGTCGAAAGGCGATGTACAGCTCCTCCAGAGGCGTTGCTCCTAGACCATTAACCATTACTGCCAGACGCCGGTGTTCCATATCGTCAGGCCCCTCCTCGAGAAGCCGACCAATCATCTCGTCGACAAGCGCATCGGCGGACGCCATGGGCCTGCGCCACAGACCAGGCTCTCCGTGAATTCCAAGGCCGAGCTCAACCTCATCATCGCGAAGCTCGGAAATTTCATCGGTCGCACCCGGCAAGCGGCAACTCTTCATTCCAAGACCGATCGTCCGTGTGCGAGCCACTGTCCGCCGTGCAATATCTGCAACGTCCTTCAAGCTCGCACCGGTTCTTGCGGCGGCGCCCGCCGCTTTATAGGCGAACACGATGCCGGCAACGCCCCGTCGCTGCGACATTTCCTCCCGGCTGGCACTTGCTATATCGTCCGTCGCAAGCACGGTCTCGATGTCATTTATCGCGGCAAGCTTGCTCGCCATGTCGAAGTTCATTCTGTCGCCGCCATAGTTACCGTAGAGGAGTAAAACCCCGCTGCCACCGTCGGCCAGGTTGATCGCGTCGACACAGGATTGCAGGTTCGGTCCTTCAAAGACGTTGCCGACGGCACAGCTGTCGGCGAAGCCCTCGCCGAGGTATCCGGCAAACAATGGCAGGTGCCCGGCACCGCCGCCCGTTGCGATCCCCACACGCCCTTTTGGGACGCCACCGCAGCGGGCAAGGGTGCGCCCCTGCTTCCCCTTCCTCACGATGTCCGGGTGAGCCATGACGAGACCGGTCAACATGTCGTCGACGTAACTTTCCGGGGCGTTGATGAACTTCTTCATTTGTAGTCTCCGTAATTGACGGCGCAGAGGCGATTATTGATTTTCGCGAGTTTTCAGGCGGGCGTGGCGAACAGGTCTTGGCTTGATTGTGCGGTCTCCGAGCCTTCCGCGCGCCTGCAAAGCCAACGTTCCAGGCTGCGGACGGCTAAAGATGCTGGCCATGCGATCATGAAGTAACCACACGCGGTCACGACAAAGACATGCAAAGGGAGAAAGCTCTCCGACATGATCGCCCGCGAAGTAAGCGTAAGTTCGGGCACGGCGATCAGCGCACAGATGGAACTGTCCTTGAGCAGGGAAACCAGGTTGATGAGCAGCGGCGGAAGTACCTTGCGGATCACCTGCGGTAGCAGAATGAGCCGAAACGTCTGCCAGGGCCCAAGACCGGATGCCATCGCCGCCTCTCTCTGACCAGAGGGGACCGCGGCGAAGCCAGCGCGAAACACTTCTGCGAGATAGGCGCTGTAGACGAGCGCGAGGCCGAGAATACCGGCCAGCAGCGATGGAAGCGCAATGCCCGCTTCCGGTAGCGCGAAGTACAAAAGGTACAGAATAACGAGGATCGGTACTCCGCGCATTACCGACACATAGGCGTCAGCAGTCAGGCGAAGGATCGGCGAGCGTCGCGTGCGGACAAACTCGACGGCAATTCCAACCGGGAACGCCAACAGGAAGCCGCATATCGTCAGAGTACAAGTGACCCAAACAGCATCCAGTAGGCGCGGCCCCCAATCGGGGATATTCTCCAAAATGGTTCTGACAAACGAAATCATCTCAGTACGCTGTCCTCTGTTCGACCCAGCGGACTGCCTGTCCAAGGCTGTAAGTGATCACAAGGTAAAGAAGAGCTGCACAGCCATAGACCAGCGTCGTCTGGAACGTCTCATTGACGAGTTGCCGGGCGTTGAACATCACTTCGGGTGCCGCGATTGCCGCAACGAGAGATGTGTCCTTGACCAGCGCGACCGCGTAGTTGCCGAGCGGGGCTAAAGCGATGCGTAACCCTTGTGGCAATATGACGAGGCGGAAGGCCTGAATCGGCCTCAGTCCAATCGCCGCAGCTGCTTCGCGTTGACCCTGAGGAACCGCCTGAAAACCAGCCCGAAATATATCGACGACTACCGCAGCGCCGATCAGCCCTAAGCCGACGATCGCGGCCGTCAGCGCCGGCAAACGCATCCCGATGGCAGCAAGACCGAAATAGAGCAGGAAAAGAAACGTCAGGCTCGGGATATTTCTCAAGAGCTCGACGTACGCGCTGATGGCAAAGTCGATTGCCCACCGGTGCCAGAGGTACCGGATTGCCGCTAGCGCCAGTCCCAGACCGACGGCAAGAACAAGAGCCCCGGCCGTCACTTCCAAAGTCACAATGACGCCAGAACCCAGTGCCGCGACGATGCGGACAAGTAGATCATCATCCATCAGGTGACCTCCCCAAGGCCCAATGCCGAGAGAAACTGCTTCAGCCGCGGGTGCTGTGGCTGGTCGAGAACCTGCCGCGCTGGTCCCTCCTCGATGATGACACCGCCATCCATGAACAAGATCCGATCTGCGACTTCACGGGCGAAGGCGATCTCGTGGGTCACTAGCACCATCGATAAGCCGTCGCGCGCAAGCTCTTTGATAACCGTCAAGACTTCGCCAACCAGTTCGGGATCGAGAGCCGACGTCGGCTCATCGAAGAGCAAAAGCTTCGGCTCCTGAGCAAGCGAGCGGGCAATCGCCACGCGCTGCTGCTGACCCCCTGATAGGCGATGAGGCATTTGTGATGCCTTCTCGCTGAGGTGGACTTTTGCGAGCACAGTGTCGCAAAGCTCTACCGCCTGTTTGGTGGGCATTTTCCGGACCTTCCGGGGCTGCAGCGTGATGTTCGACCGAACGTCGAGATGCGGCCAAAGATTGAAGCTTTGAAATACCATGCCCATGTCGGCTCTTTGCGGAGCAAGCTCTGCATCGCTCATGCGCCGACCGTCTTCATGTTTGCCGATCAGTCTGCCTTCAAGCCGGATTTCCCCGCTTGAAGGTGGCTCCAGATAGTTGATCGCGCGAAGGCAGGTGGATTTTCCTGAACCACTCGGACCAATGATCGCAATACATTCTCCCCGTGACAGTTCGAAGGACACGCCCTTGAGAACGGGGAAGCTGCCGAAGGATTTCTTGAGATTGGCGACTGAAAGCAGAGCAGGGCTTTGCATGACTACGACCTCAGGAGTTGCGATGAGACGCTGGGCGCTCACCGGCGCTTAAAGGAGCGGATTTCATTTGGAACATCTCGGCGGCGTCCAGCCTTCCGGACGGTCGACGCCTACCCTGAAATTCTGCGGAGACGGGGTGTAGTTGGCATTATTGATGTTGCCGTATCGTTTGCCGATGATCCGAACCTCGCAGCTTTCCCAAAGCTTGCGGATCTCGCCGCTCAAGGCATCGGCAAGTGCCTTGTTGTCCTGGCTGAGACCGAAGACGTATTGCCTGCCGATGCCGGTCAGCAGCGGAAAATCGGGATTGTTATCGGTGAACGGCTTGTTCGTCAGGTCCCATCCGGGATTCATCGCAATGGCGTAGTCGATCACCGGCGGATCGCCGACCAGCGCATCGATTCGCCCGGCAAGAATGTCCCTGATGGCGGCGTCGGAGCTATCGTAAAGTGACAGCTGAAGACCGGTTATGCGGCGCAGTTCCGGCAGAAAAGAAAATCCGGTGATCGAACCGACTTTCTTGTTTTCCAAGTTCTCAAGACTATGCCAGCCTGCTCCGGCCTTGCTCGTGATGCCGTTCTGGAAGTATCCGGTCGGGTCAGTCAAGGAGAGCGTTGCGGCACGCTGCTCCGTCCAGGCAACGTTTCCGCCGATCAGGTCGACGCGGCCTGTCTGAACCGCGGCGATCGCACCCGACCATTCCATGGGGACAGGAATTATGGCAAGGCCCAGCCGATCGGCGGCGATCTGCAGAATCTCGCCATCGTAGCCGACAAGTTTGCCGTCGCGCGCGACAAGCCCGGGCATATCGCCTGTGATGGCCACCGAAAGCATGCCGGGCTCAGTCAATCTGTAGGCCGAGAGGTCAGGGCCTGCTACGGCAGGCACAGCAGCTGCAAGTGTGATCGCCACGATGGTGGGCAAAAGCTTTCTTTTAACGTTCATTGATGTTCCCTTTCTTTCTTGTTCGCTGTTTTGGTTACGTCGACGGTGCGGAAACCAGTGCCCCGGCTAAACCGAAGCGACCCAGTGACAGCCCGTCGATTGGTGTTGTGGAGGAGCCATCGAGGCAAAGTTCAGAAAGCACTGCGCCGACGGCAGGACCGAGCTGGAAGCCGTGGCCGGAAAAGCCAAAGGCATGGAACAACCCTTGAGCTTTGCGGCTTTCCCCGAGAACAGGCAGCCCATCCGGCATTCTGCCCTCGATGCCTGTCCAGGTGCGGACCACGAGGACGTTGGCAAGCTGCGGCACCATCGCGATTGCGCCGCGCGCAGCTTCCATGCTGACGTCTGCGAGTGGACGAGCCCAAAGACGATCGGCGTCTGCGACACCGAGGCCGGCGCCGAATACAACGCTGCCGTTCTTGGTCTGGCGGAGGTAGATGGATCCGCCACAGATCCCGAGGTTCGGCCCGATCAGCGGCGCGACCGGTTCCGTCACGCACATGTTCGGCGCCATGACCTGCTCATCGACTTCGTCGCCGAACCAGCGCGCGACCCTTGCGCCCCAAGCGCCAGCCGTATTGATCAAGCGGCACGCTGTGAGTTGCTCGGTTTCGCCCTTGATCGTAAGCTGGAATCCATCGGCAACTTTCTCAGCGTGCTCCAGCTCACAATGCTCGCGGACGGTGACGCCCAACTCCTGGGCTTTGCGCGCAAATGCGGGCGCCGCAAGCCTTGGATTTGCCTGACCGTCCGCAGCACAGAGCGAGGCTCCGCAATAGCCGTCGCCGAGATAAGGATAGCGGCACTGTAGGTCTGCGGCGCTCAGGATTTCGAGATCGATGCCGTAGTCCCGCGCAATGTCGCGATAGGCGAGAAGGCTTTGCATGTCTGCGTCATTGCGTGCGAGTTTCAGGTGCCCGGTGGCGGTGAACTCACAGTCGGTCCCGACGAGCTCGGCCAACCGTCCCCAGATCTGCCGGCTTCGGCAGGCAAGGGGCAGCTCCGCCGGATGGCGGCCCTGTTGCCGGACACCGCCATAATTTACGCCGCTTGCCTGACCGCCGCATCGTCCGCGTTCCAGAAGTATCACGGATGCACCCTTCAGCCGGGCATGCAGGGCGGCTGAGCAGCCGGCAAGGCCGCCGCCGACGATCGCGACATCAAATCTCGTCATCGCCGATCTCCTGCAAGGATTGAGAGCGGAATTGGCTTTAATGGCGCCTGACCGCGCAGGCGTCCGGTGGCAGAGATGTCTGTGCGTGCCGTCGCGGCGATCAATTCACAGGCGGCCGCGCCGCAGACGCGGCCCTGACAGCGCCCCATCCCCAAGCGGCTGAACGCCTTGATGCGGTTGATGTCCGCCTCACCCGTTGTGGCAACGGTTTCGCGGATTTGCCCGGCGGTGATCCCCTCACAACGGCAAACGATGGTTTCATCACGGATTGCTTCGGCGAAATGGTGCGGGAAGGGAAAAACATGATCGTCGAGCGCACGCCTGAACGGGGATAACGAGTCGATCCTCCTGCGCAAGACTGACGCACGTTTTTGACTGCCACGACCCATGTCCTCGAGGAGGCTTAAAGCTGCAAGTTCGCCCTCCCATTCGGCAACTTCGCTGCCCCGAACAGAGGCCCCGTCGCCAGCAATGTAGACGTGCGGAACTGATGTTCGTCCCGCGCCGTCTGTGACCGGCAACCATTGCCGTTGGCGACGATCGAATTGAAACGACAGTCCAAGCAGATCAGCAAGCTGCGTTTCGGATCTTAAGCCGTATCCGATCGCGACAGCGTCGCAATCCGACTGCCCCTGTTGACCACTTTGCTCATAGCGTATGCTGGTCACGCCGCGGTCGCCGGCAACGATTTCGATCGGCGCGATCGCTGTTTGGATCTTGACGCCCCTGAGAAGCAGCTGGGAGACATAAAATAGCCCTCTGGAAAAGTTCGAGATATCTGCGAGCAACGCTGGAAGCGGGGTGATCTTGGAAAAAGGTTCGCTCGAGTCCAGAACGGCTGCGACATCTGCACCGGCCTTCGCATATTGGTAGGCTACGAGGTAAAGCAGCGGGCCCGTCCCAATGAAGACGACGCGTTTACCAATAAAGGTGGCCTGGGCCTTCAACGCGATCTGCGCTGCACCGAGACTGAAGACGCCCGGCGCTGTCCAGCCGTTGATTGGGATGACCCTGTCCATGGCACCGGCGGCGAGAAGAATTCGACTAAACGGCATGCACTTCACGATTCCAGCAGTCGAGAGATGAAGTCTTCTGTCCTCGACAGACCAAACAAGCGTCTCTGCTCGGTATTCGATCGATGGCGCAATGGCCTCGAATGTCGATTTCAGGCGGCGGGCACGGGACGCGTCGAAGCCGTAAAGCTGCGTTTCATTCCGGGCGAGCGCTGCGGGCGGACGGCGAAAGATTTGTCCTCCTGGGTAGGCATTTTCATCGATTACGACAGGCCGCTCGCCGGCCGCGGCAAGCGTTTTCGCCGCGCTGATCCCGGCTGGGCCAGCTCCAATTATCACCATTGGGCGATCTAGCCTCATCGCACACTCCCCGGCTGAGATGTCGAGAGACGCATGCCCGGCGAGACGCGTTCGGTGCAGGCACGAACCCGCTCGCCGGAGAGGTGCCAGAGCCAACAGTCCTGGCAGGCACCCATCAGGCAAAAACCCGCACGCTTCTCGGATTTGAGTTCAAATTGCCGAACGAAGCCTATCTCCGAAAGCAGTACCGAGAGGACCGTATCGCCCTCGCAAGCTTCGACGGGGTGGCCGTCAACGTGGACGATGAATCTTTCGCGTATAACGTGTGTCACTCTTTCAAACATTTGCGGAGCCTTTTCAAGTGGTCCGTCATATCTACTGTGCCTTAGATCTATTTTCCCATATTGTGGATGTCAACAATAGCAGTTACCGTATAATGACAAAATCAATCGTGCCGAGCCTCAAAGTTCGGCACGCCCTTAGGTAGTATCCAAAAGGAGTGTTCCTTGAAAACGGCAATCATGGAGTTGGCGGAGTTCTGCCACGCCACCACCACAGCACCCGCTGCATTCCACGCTGCGGAAAACGCGCTGCTGGACCTGCTAGGAGTCGCCGCAGCCGGAGCTTCAACGCCGGCCGGATTGGCGTCTCGTGATTCAGCCCGAGATTTATGGGGAGAAGGACCAGCGGGTCTGTGGTTTTCTAAACAACGTGTCACGGCAACGGGGGCGGCCTTCGTGAACTCCACCTATGCCGCCGCACTTGACCTGGACGATGGGCATAGAGGAGCAGCAGGACATCCGGGTGCTGCCATCATTCCAGCTGTGCTTACCGTTGGGGAGACCGTTGATTGTGATGCTGAACGCCTATTCACTGCCATTGCTCTCGGCTACGAAGTTGCCATCAGGGTGGCTGCGTCTCGCGCTATCAGTGGTCTCCGCACGACCGATAGCGGCTTGTGGTGCGGTTATGGCGTCGCGGCAGCCGCTGCCTGGCTTCAAGGCCTTCCTGTGTCGTTGATCGCTCATGCCATGGCAATCGCCGGACAGACATCGACCAGCCAATCCGCAACCGGCTGGACTCGTTTCGGTCACACCGTCAAAGAGGGCATTCCGTGGGCCACTGCCAACGCATTGAAAGCCGTCGTGTTGGCCGCTCATGGCCATCGCGGACCGTTGGACATCCTTGACGAGCCGGCACAATATGATCGCTCAAGGCTTATCGAGCGGCTCGGACGGGACTGGGCTGTAGGCCAAATCTATTTCAAACGATATAGCTGCTGCCGCTGGGCGCATGCAGCGATCGATGCTGCACTTGAAATCAAGCAGGCGCATTTAGTGGCGCCGGAAAATATCAAGGCGATAACCGTCGAGACGTTCGAACGCGCCTTGACGCTTCCGAACCAGTACGAACCAGCGACGAACGAAGCGGCACAGTATAGCATTCCGTTCTGCGTGGCGCTCGCATTGGTTCACGGCCCCGTGTCGCTGTTGCCACTTGAGGACCGCCACCTGGTCGATGACCGAGTGTTGGCGCTTTCGCGAAATGTCCAGTTGGCCGCGGCCGAAGACTACCGGCGATCTTTTCCCCGGTCGACGCCATCGCGCGTGACGCTGACGACAAGCGCCGGCCATTATACCAGGGAGGTGATTACGCCGCTCGGCGAGCCGACGAACCCAATTTTGCAGGCAGATCTGGAAGCAAAATTCGATCATCTGAGCCGTCAGCTGCCTGGGTGCCTCGGGCAAATGCAGACCATCAAACATGCCATAGCCGCCCTAGGCGTCGGCGCCGACCCTAGAGAACTTTTCGCAGCTCTCGAGTTCTCGTTGTAGTTTTGCTCATGGGCCGCCTTTTGCTATAGGAGTCGGGAAGACTGCATCGGGCGAGGTAGCATGACAAAGGAAGAGGTCGCGGCAACGGGTACTCAATTGCTCGACAGGGGCGTCGCGATCTTGAAGTTCCTCGGCGGTGCTGGCCAAACCGGGGCAAACATGGCTGTCATAGCTGAAGCGATGGGACTGAAGCAGTCAACTGCGCATCGCATTGTCAGTGCCTTGGAACGGCACGGCCTGATTGAACGGGAACGGAAAACACGCCGTTACCGCCTCGGTCTCGCGCTTTTTGCGCTAGGAGCGACAGCAGCCGACGGGACAGGCCTGCGTAAAGTAGCGCGCCCGGCGCTAATGCGCCTGTCCGCAGCCACAGGGGATTCGGTTTTTCTCATGGCGCGGGCAGGCTTCAATACTGTCTGTGTCGATCGCCAGCAGGGAACCTATGTCATCGACAGCCTGACGGGTCACATCGGTGGCCAGATCCCAATGGGTGTTGGTCCAGCGAGCCAGGCCATCCTGGCCTTCCTGCCTCGAGCGGAAGCCGACATCATCATCACGACCAATGCACCGCTTTATGATCATTATAGCCATCTAAGCGTGGCTAGAGTGCGGGAAGCGCTGGCAGCAATTCGGAAGCAAGGTTATGCGGTCGACGAAGGGGAGCTTGTGGCGGGCATCTCCGCAATTGCCGTTCCCATACGTCCCCCTAAGCGCGATGCAATTGCCGCTCTTGCTGTCAATTTGACGAGCGCCCGATTAGCTCCAGAGCGGCTCCCTCAGCTCGTCGATATGCTAAAGCGAGAAGTCCGTGAGATTGAAGCCTATTTAAATCCACTTGATGAACCGCACTTCGGAGGCGTCGAAGCGCCATTGGAGGGGAGGTGAAGGCCCGAACGACACCTCAGCGGCGCCAGCGCATTGCAATACTAATAATTTGGCCGGCTGAGCAATTGCTATCGGTTGCATCTTGTTATTATTGCGCGTAAAGAGTTTAGATGCGCAACAACCGATGAGCCGCTACGATGGATACGATTCCCACCGAAGGCTTCGACGCGGCAGTGACCCTGACAGACCATCTCGACCATCTGCCCGACAAGAAGCGCCGGGAGCTCGCCCGTATTCTGCAAATCCTGTTTTTCGAGGTCGAGCAGTTTCGCGCCACCAAGCTGTCCGGCAAGAAGGCCGCCGGCAAAGTCCTCAAGGTCATCCTTTACGGCTCCTATGCCCGCGGCGACTGGGTCGAGGATCGCGCAAGCGGCTACCGCTCCGACTATGACCTTCTGATCGTCGTCAACACCAAGAGCTTTGCCGAGGAGCACGAGCTGTGGGAGGCGCTGGAGGAACGGCTGCTGCAAGAGCAGATCAGCCACCGGATCGAAACGCCGGTGATTCCGATCGTGCACTGCCTTTCAGACGTCAACGATCAGTTGGCACGCGGCCGGCCGTTCTTCACCGACATCGCCAAGGACGGCATCGTGCTCTACGAGGAGCCCGGTCATCCGCTCACCCAGCCGAAGGCGCTGACACCAGAGGAGGCGAAAGCTGAGGCGCAGCGATATTTCGATCAGTGGTTTCCATTATCGCAACATTCACTAAAACTCGCGGAAACAAGTATTCAAGATCGCGTCCCGCGCCATGCGGCTTTTAATCTCCATCAGGCCGCGGAGACAGCATATCACTGCGCCCTTCTCGTCCTGACGCTTTACAGCCCAAAGTCGCACCGCATCAAGGTGCTCCGCTCGCAGGCCGAAAGCACCGATGCGCGGCTGGTTTCCGCTTGGCCGCGCGATACCCGCTTTGCCCGCCGCTGCTTTGAGCTTTTGTCGCGAGCCTATGTCGAGGCGCGATACTCCTCAAAATTCACGATTAGCAATGATGAACTGCAATGGCTCGTCACACACGTGAAAGACTTGCAGGCGCTAGTGGAGGAAATCTGCAAGGGCCGGCTCGGCGCGTGAGGTTTTCGCGCCTGCTGGCGATGTCGCTAACACTTGCGCCAGAGCATCATTGATAGCTCTTCAGCTATCCTTCATTTACGGCCGCCTCGGTCGCAACTTAGGCGGGTGGAAATGCTGTCTATAACCCATTCGCAGCAGCGACAGGACGTAGTCGGCGGAAGTTTCTACAACCTGGATGTCGTGGCGAACTCAAAGGTCACGACAGCGACGGTTGAGAGGATGGCCATAGACGACCCTCATCCACGCGTCGCCGATTTCTTAGTGGATACACGACGTTACCTTTCTCTAAACCGGACACTTTTGGGAGCTCTGAATGGATGTATTGGTGCGGGCGAAGCTACGCCCTCACCAACTTGTCGTGTTTGTATTCACATAAAGAAAAAGTGTTCGCTGGTGAGACCGCTTAGGGTGACGTCCTTCAACGTGACGATGTTATTGATATCGTAGGTAATTATGGTGTCATCTCCGACCTGGCTAGCCGAAGAAAGCATGGAGGCAAAGTCATCGAAGATATCTGCCGCGAAACTTATAAGGTCGTCCGACGCTGCAACGAAGTCTTCAACGACGTCCTTGCCGAAATTCGCGAGGAAGACGAACACATCGTCACCGGTCCCGCCGCGCAACATGTCATTTCCGCCGCCGCCATTGATCTGATCGTCGCCGGAACTGCCGTTGATACGGTTTGCCAAGGCATCGCCATGGAGAAAGTCGTTAAACAGCGAGCCGCTCAGGGTTTCAATCTGAGAATAGGTATCGCCGGCAGCATCCCCCGTGTTGATTGCGCTATTTGCCAGGCTGGCCTTCACTCCGACCGTAGCAGTACTGTAGGAGGCTGTATCGGATCCGCTTCCCCCAACGAGTTGGTCGGCGCCGGCGCCACCGATCAACAAATCATTGCCTGCACCGCCGTCCAAACGGTTGGTGCCTGCATTGCCGTACAGTGTGTCGGAGAAAGTCGAGCCGGCCAGGTTTTCAATTTCGGAATAGGTGTCCCCGGCAGCATCTCCGGTGTTCACCGAACTGTTCACTAAACTGACCTTAACTCCTACAGTCACGGTAGAGTAGGAAGCGGTGTCAACGCCGCTTCCTCCAACGAGCTGGTCGGCGCCAGCGCCACCGATCAACAGGTCGTTGCCTGCACTGCCGTCTAGTCGGTTGTCGCTTGCATTACCGTACAAGGTGTCGGCGAAAGTCGAACCGGTCAGGTTTTCAATGGAGGAATAGCTGTCTCCGGCAGCATCCCCGGTGTTCACCGTGCTGTTCAACAAACTGATCCTAACTCCTACAGTCGCTGTAGAGTAGGAAGCAGTGTCGACGCCGCCGCCGCCAAAGACCCGGTCGGCGCCGGCGCCACCGACCAACAGGTCATTGCCCGCGCTGCCGTCCAGTCGGTTGGAGCTTGCATTGCCGTACAGCATGTCAGCGAAAGTCGAACCAGCCAGAGTTTCAATCTGAGAATAGGTATCGCCGGCAGCATCCCCCGTGTTGATTGCGCTATTTGCCAGGCTGGCCTTCACTCCGACCGTAGCAGTACTGTAGGAGGCTGTATCGGATCCGCTTCCCCCAACGAGTTGGTCGGCGCCGGCGCCACCGATCAACAAATCATTGCCTGCACCGCCGTCCAAACGGTTGGTGCCTGCATTGCCGTACAGTGTGTCGGAGAAAGTCGAGCCGGCCAGGTTTTCAATTTCGGAATAGGTGTCCCCGGCAGCATCTCCGGTGTTCACCGAACTGTTCACTAAACTGACCTTAACTCCTACAGTCACGGTAGAGTAGGAAGCGGTGTCAACGCCGCTTCCTCCAACGAGCTGGTCGGCGCCAGCGCCGCCGATCAACAGGTCGTTGCCTGCACTACCCTTCAAACGGTTGGCGACTGCGTTGCCGTACAGCGTATCAGCGAAAGTCGAACCGGTCAGGCTTTCAATGGAGGAATAGCTGTCTCCGGCAGCATCTCCGGTGTTCCCCGCGCTGTTTGCCAGGTTTACTACCACGGCAGCACGGGCAGTCTCGTATGAGGCGGTGTCCGCACCTGTACCGCCAACTAATCGATCGCCACCGGTCCCGCCGAACAACACGTCGTTTCCTGCACCGCCGTCAAGAGAATCATTTCCGGCATTGCCCCAAAGGCTATTGCTCATCTCGTTGCCGACAATCGTATCGTTGCCGGAGCCTGCCTGAACATTCTCGATCAACGACGCAAGGTTGTTGTGATAAAGAAGCGCGTTGAAAATGTTACCGCGAGCATAGCCGTTATTCGGGCCACCGTTCAGATCGGCCAGCTGGTTCTGAGAAAAGACCGAGTAGCCGCCTGGTCGCAGGTCAATTTTAATGCGCGTGGTATAGGCGCTCAGATCATAGGTGTCGACACCGCCGCCATCCCAGATTGTTGCGAGGATCCTGTTGTCATCGGGCGTGATGGCCGCGATCCCGTTGACATAGGTGACGCCTTCACTCGGCTTCCACTTATAAACCGTATTGCCACCATTAGTTGTATAATCCGCACCATACATTTCTTGTAAGGCGGCGATGTCAAGCATCATGAAGGTTTGTGGCGCGCCATTCTGCTCGTACTTGTAGCCACTTGCGTCGTCTCCGATATACGTGCGGTAAGTCATGATCGTATATTCGATAGAATCGTAGGCGCTGGGCACAATCGTCGGGTTGATATCCGGTTCATGACTATGTTTCAGCCCGAGAGCGTGACCCAATTCGTGCGCCAACGTATGTCCCGCATAGTTGCCGAACTCCGGCAGCCGATAATCACTTTCTGTGCCTGCATATTCCGTCCCGAACCAGACATCGCCGCCCCAGCTATCTGTGCTTGGATAATAGGCTCCTGCAGTCGGGAGACTGGGGTGGGACGACTGTGCGAATCGCAGCGACGCGGTGTCCACGTGCCCGATCACAAAATTGGCGTTAGTAAATCCCTCTACTGAGAAACCGTCATTCGCCGTGTTTCCAGAGGATTGTTCCATAAGAAACAGAGCAAATGATCTCTGCTGCGAGGAAATTGAAGAGAAACCGTAGTCTTTCTCACCATCATACGAGTACGATGTCGAGCTGGTGGGAAACGCATAGGTTATCGTTCCATCCCACGCATAGCCGCTGATAAGCCCGTCAATTCTCTGGTCTCCCGTCAAGCTTACGCTCTTTGTCGAAGTGACAACGCCCGTCATCGAATCCCGCCCTTTTAATCATCCACCGTGCGTTATGTCGGTTCGATTTTCTGCTCGCAATAGCAAAAAATCGCCATTAGCAAACCACACCTCATTAAGTGCCCACGTTACGTGAAGCGCCGTCATCGAAGCTATGCTGCTAATGAGGCTTGTTTCCACGAGAAACAGGATTTTCCTGTTCAACCAACACCACTTCACTCTTCCAGACCAGGACGTTGGCAGCAGGAATGCTTTTAGCAGGCCCCGATCGGCACGACCGGATGAACGTGTTTCGTTCTTGCCTTTAGCCCGGGTTGGCGCTAACTCGCAGTCAATCTGTCGCTGATCAACTTCGAGCTACTCAGGCGGACATGTCGCTAATGAGGAGGCGGCATTAGAAAATCGACTGGCAGTTTCCGCTCGCTAAGCATTTGTTTTAGGCTATATGCCGTAATCGATGACCACGCAGAGACATTAGCAATGCTCCAATTACGCGATCATCAATTGTAGGAGTGCCATTCCGTTCGCCATATCCTCAGATTGAGAGACGTTGTGGCGCTAGGAAACACTGAGCGGAACCGGTTACAGGGTCAATCGTCGTTGCTATCCGCCGACCGGACGCGCCTCACCCGGGTCACGACATGGTCGCCGACGGCACGTGCGCACTTGCTTAGGACGGCGCCAACCGAGCCCGACCGGATCCCGGGTGGAGTAGGGCCTCGGCTTTGGCACCAAGCCTATCCCGACGCCTCGAATGACCTGGCCGATCCGGCCAACGCGGTGATCACATGCCATTCGCATCCCTGCATCAAGATCAGCGCAACGGAAGCCGGCAATCTGCCTGGCTTGACCATCCCACGCATCATTTTGCCTCGGCGCTTCGTTCCCAACGCCTCAAGATCGCCGAGCAGCCCGGCTCGCCGCGAGTTCACCAGGAAAGCGAATTTGTCATGAAGCGAGGATACGCCTGGTACATAACAATCAGATCATCGACCCGTTTCCAATCGATGTGCCCCTCCTGATAGGGTCGCAATTCCGACTGGTGAATTCCGCCCATTACGAGCACGGCATCAAATCCCGAGCGGTTTGCGCCGAGGACATCGGTGTTCAATCCGTCCCCTATGCACACTACGGAAGGCGTGGGCATAGCCAGAACGCCGAGTGCCTTTGCATAAGCCTGCCGATGCGGCTTTCCGAAATAACATGCCTTTCCGCCGATTGCCTCGTAGCGTGCGGCAATCGCGCCAGCGCATTCCAGGCGCCGGTCGCCGATCAGCACCTGCAAATCAGGATTGGCGCAGATCATTGGCAGTCCTCGATCATGGCAGGCATGCAGCAGCGCCTCCCTTTCGGCAAGGGTTTGCTCCTCGAGCGTTCCGGTGACCAGTACGAAGTCGGCGTCCTTCACTGCCGGGACGGCACGTTTGCCTGTTCCCGCCATTAATTTCGACAGCACTTTTGGACCCATATGATAAAAACGCCTTCCCAACTGCAGGCACCCGCCGCTTTCAGTTCCAGATAGGGCTTCGAAGACCAATTCACCGGACGTGATTAACCCGTCATAGAACGCGTCGGAAATCCCCATCCCGAGGAGATGGTCTGATACCTCCTGTTTGCGGCGCGGCGAGTTCGACAAGAGAACGACGCGTTTGCCGCTCGCAATCAGATGAGCAAGGCAGTCGATTGCTCCGGCAAAAGCAGTTTCGCCATTGTGGACCACGCCGAACAAATCGATAATGAAACCGTCGTACGCTTCCGAAAGTTCGGAAATACCCGTGAGAAGAGTTGGCCTAGCGAATGCCATCGCGCTTTGCGTCCTCATGTTGTTTGCCTGAGCCTGATGGTCGCCGCCACTCGGCAAGAAGGTATGACGTGGTTGTGCAAAGGACCAGAGCGCCGCCCAGGACAGTTGCGATTTTCGGGCGATCGTCAAAGAACAGCCATACCCATAACGGCGAAAGTGGCGCTTCCAACGTCGTGATCAATGCGACCTGAGTGCTTGGTAGGCTTCGAGCCCCAACGCTGAAGAGGATCAGGCCAACCCCCATTTGAAACAGGCCGAAACATGCAAGGATCGCCAACTCCCGAAGAGACACCGTCAGGGATGTCGCCATCAATGCGGCAAAGACCGTTGTCATGAGGTTGGAAAGTATGACTACGCCGACGACGGAGCGGCCTTGGTAAAGGCGAAGGGCGACCGCCATCAGTGCCATCGTAACCGTCATTACAACAGCAAGCATGTCGCCAATCAGGCCCGCCTCGGACGCAGAGGCCGAGCCCCAAAAGATCACGACCGCGCCCGTAAATACACCGACGCAAGCCGCCGCTGAACGCGCCGAAAGTGGTTCGTCGATCAGCAGCCGAGACATTAGTGCGATGACAAGTGGAAGTGTTGCAAAGATCAACGCAACATTTGCAACGGAGGTGTGTCGGAGGGCGGAAATGAAAGCCATCATCGCTGCTGCCGACAGAACTGAGGCGACCAGTCCCAGGCGGTCGATTGAAATCGTTTCGTAAATCAGGACGCGCTCGCCTCTCAGGAGTGTGAAGCCGGCCACGAAGATGGCGCCGAAGAGGCTGCGCCAAAAGAGGATCGTCCAAGTCTGCGTGGCAAGCATATGCATGAACAGACCGGCGGTGCTCCACAATAGGGTCGCCCCGAAAATGCTGAAAGCCGCCCTCCTCTGGCTCGTCATCATCGGTCCTGGTCCTCAACTGCCCCGACAGGTGAATTGGCGTAGCGGCGCCGGCAACCGGCGCCTAAACGCAGCAGAATCTCCTGGGGATTTGTTTGCGCAGCACGCGCCAAATCGTCGATCAGCAGGTGCGGACCGATAACTTCGACACCGATACCCGGCCGGCAAAGGCTTTCAGGGACGTCAGTTAGGTCGACCGTCACATATTCCATTGCCACACGACCGATGAGTGGCGCTTGATGCGGACCGATGTTGACGGAAATCCGGTTCGCCGCAGCGAAGGGAAAGCCATGCGAATAGCCGAGTGCCAAAGTGCCGATACGCGTGACGCGCGACGTCGTAAATGTTGCGCCATAGCCGACGGCTTCACGCGCGCAGGCGGTTTGAACCGCCACGAGTGGAGCCCGGAGCCTGACGACCGGACGAATTGGGCTCGGATCGACCGTGGGCATTTTCAGGCCATAAAGCGCCGATCCGGCGCGAATGATATCAAAGTGAAAGCGCCGGCCGAGCCAGATCGCCGCCGACGCGCCAAGGCTTCTTCCTCGTGGCCGCAAGATTTCGCACATCGAAACGAAGCGGTTCCATTGCAGCGCGTTTGTCGCCGCTTCGCGCGTCTCGGCACAAGCAAGATGGCTTAGCGCGACAGTCGGGAAATGCGTCTGTGTTTGAGCCAGTCTGCGGACGTCGTCGAAGGTCAAGCCGAACCTGTGAAATCCGGTTTCCAGATTGACCGCATAAGAAGCCCTTTCGGCAGACAGAGCGGCACAGGTCGCATCCTCCAGTGAGTTGCACACGGGCACCAGCCGTCGCTCATGATAAGGGGTCGGATCTGCCGCATAGTCCGGCGCCAATACGTAGATCGCTGCACGTGGCAAGATGCGTCGCAGCTTCTCGGCCTCACTCAGATCGGCCACGAAATAGGATCGGCAGCCTGCGACAGCTAGGCCGCCGGCAACTGCTTCCAGCCCGAGGCCATAGGCATCGCTCTTGACCACAGCCGACACGGTCGCCGCAGTCAGAGCGGTCAAAACCCGGAAGTTCCACCCAATGGCACACAGGTCAATTTCCAACTCCGGCTCTGAAGAGGACATCTCGCGTCATCACTTACAATTATTACGAGCTTTAATTTTGTATTGCAATTTTTAGGAAAGACAAGCATATTTCTACCATAGAGGATACTCGATCACGATTAATCGCAATGAGAGCAATGATAGGTGGGAGGATTGGCAATGGAAAAAGTAACGCGACCGGTAAGAATATTGATCGTCGGCAGCGGCGTGCTAGGAGGCGATGTGTTGGATCTTCTCACGCAAAGCAGCGCGCATTATGAGATCATGGTGGGCGCACGACGGCCCGATAACGCTCTGCTGCGCGTGAATCTCGCTCTCTACACGGCCATGAATCTTGGGCATACCTCGAATGTAGTCGTCGTGCCAATGGATCTCATGAATGTCGAAGCAACCGCCGCAGAAATCGGGAAGCTGAGGCCGGACATCATATTCAACGCGACCACTCTCCATTCATGGTGGGTGATCACCAAGCTGCCGAAGGAAGCCTATGAGCGCGTAGATAGAGCACGTGGCGGCGTGTGGACGCCGATGCACATGGTGCTTATCCGCCGGCTGATGAAAGCTGTCCGGCTAGCAGAAAGTAACGCTATCGTCGTCAACGCGTCCTATCCCGATGTCGTCAATGCGGCCCTCGCCGCCGAAGGCCTGGCGCCTGCCGTCGGCATCGGAAACATCGCCAACGCCGTTCCTGGTGTTCGCCTTGCTGCAGCCTATCTTCTGGGGCGCGATCCGGCGTCGATCGACGTGCGTTTCTTTGCCCATCACTACCTGAGTTACCGCATGCCGAGCACGGGAACGGCCGCGGGTGCTCCATATCATTTGACCGTTTACGCCGATGGAATGGAAGTCTCGCCCGACGATCTTGATCATGAAACACTCTTCAGCCATGTCGCGGGCCGCTTCCGCCGCATCAAGGGTCTGGCCGGGCAGTCCGTGACGGCGTCCTCGGCGACTGCCATGCTGCATGCGGTCGCGCGACGAAAGGGGGACGTCGTTCACGGCCCTGGCCCCCTCGGGCTTGTCGGAGGCTATCCGGTGCGGGTTTCCAAGAACGGATTCTTGGTCGAGTTGCCGAACGGACTAACGCTCGACGATGCCATCGACATCAACCGTCGATGCCAGCGTTTCGATGGCATCGAGGCGGTTGATGTCGACGGGACGGTGCACATAGTGGAAGAGTCTGCCGGAATAATGCGCGAAACCCTCGGCTATAACTGCAACGCATTCAGACCGGACGAATGCGAGGATCGGGCACATGAGCTTGCCACGCGTTTCGCTGAATATGCCCGACGTTCCGGTCAGGCAGACCTGACATCCGCATGACGCCTGATCGGATTCCCCGCGGCATAATCGTGGTAGGCATTCGCGGCGGGGCGCCCGATAGAGAGTGCAGCCTCCATCGAGCGACAATCGAACACGAAGGAAAACGCAGTCTGTGTTGGTTCGCTGACGGAGAAAGACTTGCATATCGCGTCCGGCGCACCGGAGGTGTCGCTCAACGCCCGCTGAACGCCTGCTTTACCGTCAAGCAAGGGCCGCAGGCGGTTGAGGGCAAGCAGGCGGGCCTGGCTCGATGGATAGACTGCAGCCGCGACGTCCACGTTCTCGTGCGGCAAGACGGGAGCTGTCAAAGGATGATTGGTATGGACGATAGCCGGTCCCTCAAGAGAAACCACGCCTGCCTTGGGAGAGATCTCGACACCTCCGACAGAGCCCGTCTCGTCCCCGAACAAATAGCAGCGGCCGCCCATGTGATCGATCGATCGCAAGACAGCGATGGCATCACCTACCCGTCTCTGCCTGATGATCAGGCGCCTGGCAACCAGGCTCGGGATGCCGGTTGCCGAGCGGTCCATCATCAAGTCATTGGTGACGAAAGCAAAGCCACAGCTGTTGAAGCCGACCCAGCCAAGCGTACCCGGCGACGTGACCATTGTGCATTGAAGACCGCGCTCACAATACGAGATGAGAACAAGCTGCTCCTCGGTACCGACCGGCGCGTCCCAGTTCTGGCCGACAACCGCGCCTGCAGATGTCGAGACCGCCACGCTCGTGCAGCCCTTCGCCGCCGGTTCATCAAAAAACTCGAAACCGTTCAGGCAATAGATCTCGAGCGGAGAAAATCCAGCACCGGCCGCAATCCCCTCAATTTCTGCAACAATCTGCGGCTGGTGGCTTTGAAGATATGTCCACGACGCTCCGGCGACTTTTTCCGCAGCGCTCCACCCCGCCTGTCCCACTTTTTCCCGGAGCGAGTTGACGGCCACTCTGATCGGAGAGGAGAAGAGAGAGCCATGCTGACGACCGCGCTCGAATGGAGAGCCATACAAAACTACGATAGGAAGGCGTCGCGACATGAAAACCCGAATAACAGAGCAAATTACCCCCATATTATGAGATATATCTGCCATGCGTCCATAATACGCAATTTTGAGTGGTGCGAAAGTTAAGCACACGGTACACATATCAACGCGGCATTCCGGCGGCAGCGTTGCTGTCCAAGCCGATTGCGACACAGTCATATTTCAGAGGAAATTTTCTGCTCAACGGAGTGATCTGGGGTGAACAGGATTTTAGCCAACCTCATGTTTGATTTTCTCAAGGCATGCGACGCAGCGCAGGCGTGCAACGAATTGACGGATCTCGTCGGCAAAGTGGTGACGCAACTCGGTTTCGAGTGCTTCGTGATGGCAGCATTACCTCTTCGCCATGAACGGTTGGAGGGTTGCTTTTTGCTCAATGGCTGGCCTGAGGCATGGTTCGAGAAGTACATTCGCAAGAACTTTATCCACCGCGATCCGGTCGTCGATCTGGTCAAACGAAACGACAAGCCGATCATTTGGTCGAAGGCCATCGATGACCAGGGGCTCACGCCGAAAGCGCGGCAGATCATGAAGGAGGCGGCCCGCTTCGGGTTGGCGGATGGTCTTACCATTCCCCTCCACTCCAATGTAGGGCTGGATGGTGTTTTCTCACTCGTGGGCCCACGCTTAGATATTTCCGCCGAAGAGAACAACCTCTTGCAAATTGTTGCCTCGAGCGCCTATGCGCGGCTTCTCGAATTCAAAGGCATCAAAAACAGAGTCCGCAAATCTGTGTCCGTGACGCGCAGCGAGAGCGAATGCCTTGCCTGGTGCGCAGCGGGTAAGACGGATTTGGAAATTGGCTGGATCACCGGCCGCTCGCAAAGGACGGTACAAAAGCACCTGCGAAATCTCCAGCTGAAATTGCAGGCCAAAAATCGTGCTCAATTAATCGCCGAAGCCTTCCGGCAGGGCCTTCAGCGATAAAAACTACGACAATTTGCGAATAGTTTTGAAGAACCGAAGGTTGTAAACTTACGGCGTGCGACCTGAGGTGAACTTTATGCTCCAAATTATCCGTGGCAAGCAGGCCAATGACCAAGCGCTCATGGAGCCCATTTGGCGTTATCGCCATCGCCGCTTTGTGGACGAGCTAGGCTGGGAGGCAGTGCGCCGCGCCGATGAATGCGAGCGGGATGCCTTTGACACGTCCCACACCGTTCATCTGGTTCTAACCCACGGCCACGACATCATCGGCTATTCGCGGCTGCTCCCCACAAACTTGCCGCACCTACTTTCTGAGATTTATCCTGAGCTCTTGCAAGGTAGACCGTACCCCTGTGGCCCACGCGTCTTCGAATGGGGACGATGTGCAGCCGAAAAGGTGGCTCCGCGGATTGATAACGTCGCGGCCGTGGACGTGTTGATGACCGGCGTTCTGGAGTACCTCGTACACGTTGGCGCCGAGGCTGTGATCATCGAGGCGCATCCCAAGCTTGTCGAGATGATGAAGGGTAGAGGCTACCCTGTCCAGTATCTTTGCAAGCCAGCGCTCTACAATGGCGAGACGATCGTTGCAGCCGCAGTTTACCCATCAGCAACGGTGCTTCAACGTCACCGCTTGGCTTATGGCATAACGCAGTCTTTGCTCCCACCCAATCTTCAAAGGGGGCTGCATCGCGTCCGCGAACGACATCTCCATCATCAGCCGAACTGGAAAGACTCAATTCGTGGCGCGGCGCAGGAAATCACTGATGGATGCAGCTAGCGCCGAGCGCTTCATCAAGGCAATGGTGCACGACAAGACCCAGAACCTTTTAAGGATCGTGGAGGAAGTCTATCGCCGTTATCCACCGAATGAAGACCTGGAGTTCATACGATATCTGCTGGGAATGATAGTTCTCGAAACAGACGACGGAAATGGCAAGGACCAGCGCTAACGGTCAAACAGTTGCAGGCGGCAGCAACCTCGGATGAACCAGCCGTTTTAAGATCTGATCTTAAAGTTCTTTGCAATCGTGGGTTTCGTTGTTAAACTGAAACGGAGACGACGCTGTTCGTCTTGGGGCGTGGAAACCCCTTTTGATTGATAACACGCTTTTTGAGCGACTACTTCGTGACCTTTCAGGTCGGGGAGCCTGTGGAGTATGCAAAAGGCCTTCGGGCTAAAGTCCACAGGGGCTGATTCAAAACGGCTTTCCAACTCCCCGACTGCTAGATCCGCCAGGACTTCTGGCTGTGGGAGCTCATATATGGCAAAGAATTACCCCCTTGAGGGGCCGGCATTTCCGGTTGAGAAAATAGCCAGCAACCCGGTCTCACTTCACCCCGTCGATCAAGAGGTCGGAAAACGCATTCGCGTACGACGCCAGCAATTGCGAATTTCTCAGGCCGCGCTCGGTGCCGGCGTCGGCGTTTCTTTCCAGCAAATTCAAAAATACGAGCGAGGCGCTAACCGCGTCAGCTCTTCCGTTCTCTATGAGATTGCCGCGGTCCTTGACGTACCGATGGCCTATTTCTTCGAGACGCTTTCGAAGCCCGGTTGCGGCAGCAGTGCAGCATTGAGTCGCAAGGCCGAAATACGTGAGGAATTCATAGCGACTGACGAGGGTCAACGGCTAGTGGATACGTTCATGGCGATACCGAAGAAGATGCGCCCGAAGTTCATTTCTCTCCTGGCCACGTTCAGCAGCGCGAACGACTGAATCGCCCTTATAACTAGGGCCCACCGAACGTGTAGCGATGGGCCCCATTTTATCGCAGCCGTCAGCTACAGAGAGTCTGGTGGCGCCCATCTCCGGCGTTCCTCCGCCATTCCAAACGCTGCGTCAACGATGGCTTTTTGGCCCGTCGAAACCACGGGTGCCAAGCGGGAGTTCCTACCATATTTGTGCTCCGGCCCCGCTCACAAACTTTCTCGCGCACTGCCGCGACATGTTGAGGTCAACACGGCGCCGAACTGGACTTGAAAGCGCGGCCGAAGCTTCCCTCATGCGCCTCTGCAAACCCGGCTTGCCAATGCAGGATTCCGCACTCGTCATCAACTGTAGGGGCAAAGGACGCAACAATGTCGCCGGCGGTTGCGCAGGATATGACTTCCCGACAAACTAAGGAGGTAACATTGTCATGGCAACTGACGATCGATCAACATGGAAATCTGAAACCTTTGGGCATGCCGCCGAAACTCATGTCTTTGCGTCGAACCCGTGCTACCTCGTTGAGCAGATTTCCTTGCCGATCTCGAATCTCGCTCGGATGGTCAATGGCGACGGGACGGAACGGACGCTCATCTTCGATGAAGGCAAGGCAATTGTTCGGGGCATCGAGGGGGGCCTCCTGTTATGGGTCGGTGCGAGCAATCTCGTCGTCCGCCACGCTCTTCAGCTACTGCTTGAGAGTGGCCTCTTTCGCGCAAGGTCGGACGCGCAGCTGGAGATCTCTTGGTATTTAAGTGTCGGCAAGCCCTTTGCGGTGATCGAGGGGCTGTTTGCAACGCCCCGCGACGACGGTGCCAGATGCACGTCGTGAAGCCATACGTGCCTGGGGTGATCGATGGCATCCGGCTGCGCATAAGACACTGGCCCGACACGCGTGCGCGAGGGCAAGCAAAGCCCCCATATTCAGCGCACGCGCGGACGAACTCTTTTAGGTCGCCAGCCCAACGTCAACCCCGTGCACCCTAGGCGCCGCATACCTGCGTCTAGGTCTGGGACAACCTCTGTATAATTTCGCGAGGTATTAGTCGAATGATAGGTTCGCTTTCGTCGCCTCAAACACCCCCCCCAACCCCAGGGAGGCGATTTTTCGGCTTCGGTGTCTCCCTCTGTTTCACCGTGGTCGGCGGATATGACATCCGCGTTGACCGCCTCGTTGACCGGGGCGGTCTTTTTTTGAGTTGATGTCGGCGCGTGAAACTCAAGAAAATTCCGCTTATGCGGTCTGAGGATCGAACACTCGGAGCGGATCAATCCGCCTCTACGATTTCGAAATCTATTTGGAGCCTGCCAATGACGACTGCAGCCTCGTTTATCCCGAGAAGGCGTGACGGCTGCCCAATCTTTAAAGTTATTCCAGATTCGAGATTGCGGAAGTTCAAGACGATGGTCGATGAAGGACCCCAATCTATAGATCCGGACGCTGCCCATCGCGGCGACAATCCCCTGAGAAGGGCCCCTGGAACCAATAACGCGTCACGACATTCTTCCTCCCACAAGGAGATGCCAAATGACGTATGATCCTGAAAAACCAAAGCTTGGTCGTAGGTTTCGAACCGGACCGGTTGATTTTCGCCGTACGAATTGGGTGGCATGGATTGCAGCAGCAGGGTTGATTGCGATTGGCGCTTTCGCTCTCACCCAGTGGTCTAGCTTGCCCGACACCGATCCAGAGACCACTGCTTCGACGAGCAATTCCGAAACCGCGCCGGCTCCAGCAACGCCGTCAGCCCCGACAGACAACAATGCCGCGCCTGCTCCCGTCACGCCGCCTGCAGGCACGCCGCAACAGTAAGTCTGAACTTGCCGCGCGGTCGGGCGCCACTGCGGCGGATCATAGCGACGAAGCCTAATGCGCTTCGCCGCCACAAGCGCTTGTGCCCATGAGGGCGATGGCACCATTGGCTTGTGGGCCGTAAATTTCGTGCCGCCCTATTGATCGAGACCGAGCCAACGACTGGTTGCCCGCGCCTGGCGTTCGGTCAGGATCTTCTGACTGCTCTCGAGCCGAACAGCCCGCTGCAAGACCTTGAGCGATGCCCGGATCGCATCAAACGCCTTCCGTTCGGCAGAGGGCACCATGTTGACGACCCCCTTCTCATCACGCCCGATTGCACCGGGCCCGAAGCGGGCGTCGAGAGCCTTGCTTGTCGCAGCGAACTCGTCGCGGACCTTCGGATCGAGCGCGCCGATCATTCCGGCAAGCGCCCCCGGGTTCTTCTTGGCCGCTAAGGTGAGGCGCACGAGATCATCGCGAGCACCCCTGCTCAGCCCCGGAATGGCTATCCCCATGCGTCGCCGCTCCTCAGCAAGCGTGCGGAGAGCCGCACCGAATGCACTCGAATAGGCAGAAGCAAGGGCCGTCAGGCGACTGCCAACCTCTGGGAGGGCTTGCAGCGCATCCCTGCGCTCTTGCCCGGAAGCAAGCAGCCGGTCGATCAGGCGGTCCGAACCGCGCAGCGCTCCGTAGGCTCTGGGATCGCTGGCGACGGCTGCAGCGATGCGATCTGCCACAATACCCCTTGTGACCAAGGCCTCGATTGTCGCCACCACTGCGGCCGGATCACGCCAGATGTTGACCGCCGCTTCCGCAAGGGCTGCGCGGCGCTTCTGGTAATGCGGTGTCGACATGGCGCGTGCTTTGGCCTCTTCCTCGACCGGCGCCTTGAATTCGGTTACCCCGGCAAGCAGCGGCGGCGAATTCTGCCTTTCCGGATCAAAGGCCGCGGCAGCGACAATCCGCGTGCGATCCTCGCGTTCGGCCTGATGCTGCGCTTCGGCAAACCGCTTCACAGCCTTGAAGACATTCACCAGCTCCTCGCGCCTTTCCGGTATCAAGTCCTTCGGCATGCGCTCCATGGCGCTGGCCTCGACATGCTCATTGGCCCTATCGGTAAAGGCGCTCCCGCCGAAGCGAACCGTCAGCGCCGCGCTGACCGCCTTGATTTCCTGCACGACGGAACGATCCGCGGCGGCGAACAAGAACGCCGTCTTGTAAGCCTCCTCCCCACCCCGTTGCCGGACGGCTTCGATTTCGTCGAGGCGGGCACGAGCAGCTCGCGACAGCGCCGGAATCGACAAAGACATTTGCGCGCGGCGCGTCCGCTCACGCGCTGCAAAGCGTTCGGCGTTCTTGCGAAAGGCCGCAGCATGGGCGCGCATCAGCGGCTTCAATTCAGCAAGAGCGGCAATTGCGGCATTGCGCTCATGACGCGCCGCCCGCCTATCGATCAGGAGGTCCGAGCCGCGTAAACGTCCGAGCCTGGCCGGCGCGCGTGTAATGTCGTCGGCAAGCCGTTGGGGCGGCGCGTCAGTGTGCGAAGCCATCTCGTTGAGCACGGCAAGCGCCTTGTCCGGATCAACAAAGATCTTTGCGAGCTGCGCGCGAAGGATTGCTTCGCGCGCCTGACAGCCCGGTGAAGCCAGTTGCGCCAAACGCGCATCCTCTTCCACGCCGCTTGAAAAAGACGTCACAGGAGCCAGAAGATACCGCATGTCCTCGACACTGGTCTGCGCAACGGATGCAGCCGGGGACCGGTCATCATGAGCGATGAGGCGCTCGCGCTCCATCGCAAAACCTAGAGCAACGTTTGCCCGCTCCCATACCATCGCCAGTTCCTTCCTGTTTCTGCCAAGTCGCGTCAGCTGCCGGGCGACATTCTCTTCCATCCCGGCAGCGATTTCGGCGAGATGGTCAATCCCGCGACGCCGCGCGAAATCACCTGCATAGGCCTGGTAGCCAGCCTCATCGTCGAAATCGAGCGTCGTGGTCTTGGCGCCGGAACGCGACAACCGCTCGACAAGCTGCTTGAACAGTTCGGGCCGATGGCTCTCCTGCTCGATGCGCTTCCGGCGGGCTTCGGCGGCTTCGACCTGTGTGGCCGCCCAGACATTGCGATGCACCACCCTTTCCTCGAACCGCTTCTGTCCGGTTTCCTCATCGATGACAGGAACCTGAACTTTGACCTTCTCAACACCGTCCTTGCGCAGAGTGACCATGTCCCCGAGGTGGAGCCCACCCTCCCGGAGTGCCTTCGGCAGGCTTACGCCCCAGAGCCTGTGCGTAACCGCGTCATCGGTTTTGACGTCAGCATATGGGCTCGGATCGACGTCCGCTCCTGCGCGGAAATGTGCCTCTCCGACACCGACAAGTTCGCCAGTGACGCCGGCTGAATGATCGAAACGGCGGTGAGTGCCCCATTCAGGTTGTACCGCAAAGTCTTCCTTGGCCGCGTATAGATCGGCACGGTTGCGATGGCGGGTCATCGAAACATAGGTCAGATGGTGATCCATCATGCCGGTCGCGAGAACGAACGTCCGGTCGACGGTGGCACCCTGAGATTTGTGGATCGTCGTGGCATATCCGTGATCGACATTGCGGTAGCTGTCCTCACTGAAGGTGACATCACGGCCATTGTCGAGGCGCACTGAAAGTAATGTCCGACCTCGTTTATCGGTCGTCGAAACAACCGTGCCCAGCATTCCGTTCTTGACATACTGGACGTCGATATTCGCAGCGTGCGGCTCGAGAAAACGGCCGTTCTTGAGGAAGATGATACGGTCGCCAATGGCAAATTCACGCGCCCCTTGTTCGGTCTGGAAGGCGCGACTGTCACGAAGCGCGTCCTCGGCCATCATCACCGTCCTCAGTGCCTCGTTCAAACGCTTCACATCCGCGTTCGTGTGAGCGAGAACGAGTAGTTCGTCGCCGCGCAAACCCGGGCTTCCTTCATCGGCCGATCTCTGAAGGAGTTCGCGACGGGCACCGGTCCAGTCGGAAACGATGCGTCCGATGGCGTCCTCTCGCGTATCCGCTTCGATGATATGACCTCGCTCCACATAGGCGTCGAGACCCTGTTCGACGTCGCCGCGCGCAAACAGCCGGGAAGCCTCGCGCGCCCATTGCTCGCTTTGCCGGCGCACGCCCGAAAGCTCCGCAAAGCCGATCCGCTCCGTAATCGCCCGGAACGCAGCGCCCGCCTGGATCGGCTGAAGCTGCATGGCGTCGCCGATCAGGACGGCCTTCGCGCCTGCCTCTTCGGCAAACTTCAGGACGCGCGCCATTTGCTTCGACGACACCATGCCGGCTTCGTCGATCACAAGCACGTCGCCGCGCCCAAGCCTGTCGCGGCCATCGGTCCAGGCGAGCTCCCAGGATGCAAGCGTCCGCGACTTGATTTTCGAACTGTCCTCCAGGCCTTCGGCGGCCTTTCCGGCAAGTGCTGCGCCGATCACTCGGCGACCTTCGCTTTCCCAAGCGATGCGCGCCGCATCCAGAAGTGTGGACTTGCCGGCGCCGGCAAGCCCCATGACCGCAGCAATGGCACTGTTTCCTGTGACATGCCTGACGGCGTCCACCTGCTCCGCATCGAGCCGGAAACGCCTTTGCGGATCACGCGTTTCGACGATTCCGATCGCCGCGGTAATCCGCCGATCGGCGACGGCATACCCGCGGCGCTTCGCGAGAACTCGCACAGACTGAGCCATGTCATATTCGGTGCGCAGGATGTCGCGCGTGGTTAAGATTGCGGGCTCTGCAGCTTTTCCGGTCTGCGGATCGAACGCTTGCGGCTTCAGCATCACGAGATCGTTCGAAGCCATCAGCCGCGCACGGATATTGGCAAAGTCAACCGGATCGTCGACATAGCGGTGGAGCGTCCGGGCGATATCACGCTCATCAAAGGTCGAGCGCTCATTGGCAAGCTGCTTCAAGAGGAGTTCGGGATCTGCAAGCAGTCGATCCGCCATCTCCTGCCGGCGGGCAAGCTCCGCCGGCGCGAAGAACATCTGTCTGCCCTTGCGAGCCAATGCCGCTTTTTCCGGACCGAGATGTTTCTGCGCGATTCCGTCCAGGCCTTGCTCGGGATAGGAGCGGCCGTCGAGCCGGATCTCATGTCCGGCAAGTGCCAGATGCCGATTGGCCGTGTGGGCCCAGGCAATCTTCCACGCCTTCAGCGTTTCCGTATCGCCGGCCCAGATTCGATAGACGATCCTGCCCTTCGGACGGTCCGGCGTTACGACGCGCAGCGGCTTACCATCTGCTCCAGTTACCGCCACCTTCTTCGGCCCGAACCCCTCTTCCGTCAGACGTCTCAGCGTTGTCATCAGGTGGATGTGAGGATTGCCGTCTTTGTCGTGATAGACCCAGTCGGCGACCATTCCTCTTAAGGTGAGGTTGTCGCGGACGAATTCGCGCACCAGTGTGATGTTCTCGGTTCGCGTCAGTTCCTCAGGCAAGGCAATGATCAGTTCGCGGGCAAGCTGCGCGTCGGCCCGCTTCTCGAAGGCATCTACGGCGTTCCAGAGCACCTCGCTGGCACCGGCGATCGAGCGTCCGTCAATCGCCTTGCGCAGCCACGCCGGCGTTTCATCCGGCAGGACCAGCTCCTCATGCACCAGTTCGGACGAACCGCCGCGATAGCTGAAGGATGTGCCAACCTGCTCGTCCGTCATTCTCGTGCGATGGCGATAAGCCGCAGCCGAGACGACGCTCCGTCCCGCTCCCCTGCTGATCACTTGCGCTCTGACGAACATGATCGCCACGACCGTCTCCAGACCTGTCCAGCCACGTCGCGCGAGCGACGTATATTGCGCCCTCAAACCGATCGGGCCGGCTGGGCTGATACCGCTTTTCCGAAGAAGGCCAGCGGCCGGAATTCCGCACGAGATTCTGAGGCCGGCGCAAGATAGCCTGTTTAACTGACTTGTTCCAGAGTGTATAATCAGAGTGTCACATCAACACGACACAATGGATCATCAAGAATGTCAGCCAAATCATCAATTTCCGAGCTCGATGCGCAGATCGAGAAGCTTAAGGAACGCAGAAGACTTTTGATAGTCAAATCCGCCGAGCGCTTTGCTCGCGCCGCCACAAAGGCGGGTCTGGCTGAAATGGAGTTACCCGACGAAGCACTCGATCAGATCATCGCCGAGATTGCGGCGCGATTTCGCAAAGAGGAGAAAAGGACGGCTGGTGGCGCGGCTTCTCAAGCGCCTCGACCAGCGGATAGCGGAACTGGAACGCCGGCGGCGGTTTCACATGACGGCTGAGCGCAAGCGCGAGGCGCGCGAGAAATTTCTGATCGGCGGCATCGTCGTCAGGGCCGGGCTATCGAAAGCCGACCGGGCGTTCCTGTTCGGCGGCCTGCTTGAACTGGCCCGGATCGTTCCGGGCTCTTTAGAACATCAGCGGCTGCGCGACCTTGGCGAAGAGGCGTTCAGGGCCGCTTTTCTGGATGCTGGTCAGGAGAGGACGGAATGGCATTGAAGCATCGATTGCATCCAAGCCTTATGCTTGTGCTCGTCCCCGTCGCCATCACCGCCTTTGCTGTCTACGTGACTGGGTGGCGATGGCACGCATTGGCAGTCGGCATGCCAGGAAGAATGCAATACTGGTTCCTGCGGTCAGCACCGCTGCCGCCATTTCTGCTCGGACCGCTCGCAGGGCTCCTGACTGTCTGGCCCTTGCCATTGCATCGACGCCGTCCGATCGCGATCTCAAGCCTTCTCGGCTTTCTCGCCGTTGCCGGCTTCTACGCCTTGCGCGAATATGGACGTCTTGCTCCCCTGGTCGAGCGCGGCCTTGTCGCCTGGGATGAGGCGCTTTCTTATCTCGACGCTTTCGTCGTGACTGGATTTATTTCTGGCTTTCTGATCGTTGCCGTGTCAGCGCGCATCTCCGTCGTGGTTGCCGATCCAGTCAGGCGCGTCAAAGGTGGAATCTTCGGTGACGCCGACTGGCTCTCGATGCCTGCGGCCGCAAGGCTTTTCCCGCCGGACGGCGAAATCGTCGTCGGCGAGCGTTATCGCGTCGACCGCGAGCTCGTGCACAAGCTTCCCTTCGACCCGAACGATCGTTCGACGTGGGGAAAGGGCGGCAGGGCGCCGCTGTTGACCTACAAGCAGGATTTCGACTCCACGCATATGCTGTTCTTCGCCGGCTCCGGCGGATTCAAGACAACCAGCAATGTCGTGCCGACGGCACTTCGATATTCCGGTCCGCTCATCTGCCTCGACCCGTCGACAGAAGTTGCACCGATGGTGGTCGAGTACCGCAGGCGTGTCATCGGCCGTGACGTGATGGTGCTCGACCCTGCCGATCCGCGAACCGGCTTCGACGTCCTCGACGGCATTGAATCGTCGGCCCGCAAGGAAGAAGACATCGTCGGAATGGCGCATATGCTGTTGTCGGAAAGCGCACGTTTCGAATCGTCAAGTGGCGCCTACTTCCAGAACCAGGCGCACAATCTGCTGACCGGACTGCTTGCCCATGTGATGCTCTCGCCAGAATATGCCGGCAGGCGAACGCTGCGTAGTTTGCGTCAGATCGTTTCCGAGCCCGAGCCGTCGGTCCTCGCCATGCTGCGCGACGTTCAGGAGAACTCTGGGTCGGCCTTTATCCGCGAGACGCTGGGTGTCTTCACGAACATGACGGAGCAGACGTTTTCCGGCGTCTACTCGACCGCATCGAAGGACACGCAATGGCTGTCGCTCGAAAATTACGCCGGTCTCGTCTGTGGCAACGCATTCAGATCCGGCGACATCGTCTCTGGCAAAAAGGATGTGTTCCTAAACATCCCGGCCGCTATCCTGCGCTCGTATCCTGGCATCGGAAGGGTGATCATCGGCTCATTGATCAAGGCCATGGTGCAGGCCGATGGCGCATTCGACCGCCGCACATTGTTCATGCTCGATGAGGTCGACCTGCTCGGCTACATGCGGGTGCTGGAAGAAGCGCGCGACCGCGGCCGCAAATACGGGATCACTCTGATGCTGATGTACCAGTCCGTCGGACAGTTGGAGCGGCATTTCGGCAAGGACGGGGCGGTCTCATGGATCGACGGCTGCGCGTTTGCCTCCTACGCCGCAGTCAAGGCACTCGACACGGCCCGCAGCGTCTCGGCTCAATGCGGGGAAATGACCGTCGAGGTAAAGGGCCGGTCGCGCAATATCGGCTGGAGCAGTTCTGCCATGGGATCGCGCCAATCGGAAAGTGTGAATTTTCAAAGAAGACCGCTGATCATGCCACACGAGATCACCCAGTCGATGCGAAAGGACGAACAGATCGTTATCGTCCAAGGCCAAAGTCCGCTCCGTTGCGGGCGAGCGATCTATTTTCGGCGCAAGGACATGAACGAGCAGGCCAAAGCCAACCGTTTCGTCAAAACCAGCCTCTGACCGGCAAGAATATCGTCAGTTGGCCAAGGTCCTGCTTGCTGTGCATTATGCTTCCGACTGCACGGATCGAAGTGCTCCCGCCATTGAGCCGGCACCTGAAGCGGAAGAGGTCAGGAAACCCTCTCGATGCGGTCTGCCCCGTTGGTTCATCCATGCCTTATACCTTTTGAAGGGATGCTCGAGACTCCCGCTGACCCCGAGGTCGTCTTGGGGTGCGCCGCCTGAACCAGACGCCAGATCGCGGCACGAAATGCAGGACACCAGGGACTGGCGCTGGCCGAACCATTCACTCGGACCCCAAAAGAGCGCGAGAGATCGCGCCCGGAAGCGGCTTTCCTTGACTCGTCGACGGGTTCTACGGCTCCACTTTTTTGGGCCGCCCGCGACCGAGAGCGCCATCGGCGCGGGCCTGCAAATAGGCGTAGATGTCGTCGATATAAGGAGCAAAATTGGGATCGTTGGTGAACCTTTCATGACCCAACTCCCGCTCTTGGTCTGGCCGTCGCGAACGACACGCCTGACCGTCTGGAAGGCATCCTCATGAGGGTGGCTCCTTCTCGGAAACTGCGGCATCGAACTGACGGTCGAGCACGGCCTGCTCGGCGAGAAGCTTGTCGAGCTCCGCCTGGGCTGCGGCGCGTTCGCTGGGCGTGAGGTTGCAGGCGGCAAGCTCGGCGCGCAGCTGGTGGATTTCGTCGTAGCTGGTAAGCATGTGTCTCTCCTCTGTTTGAAGACGAGAGACGGGCGCGATGCCCGAGCGGATCGGGTCGAGGATCGCCGCAGGCGACCGGCGGAGCCGGCGAGTGGGGGAGCCGAAATGCGCAGCATTTCGGGGGTACCACTCGTCCTCGAGGCGGTCTGGGCCGGCATGGTACAATCGGCCATCTGAAGTGACAGAATTCTGGTCTCCACGGTTTATTCATGATGCCGAGCGTCGGGTCATGTCGCGCCAGAAGGGTGGAAACCCGCAGTTTTCCCGGGCTTCCGGCATGGCATGTCGGCATCATAAATCCCGTCAGTGCCGAGTGCGGCTCCTTGAAGGCGACTTGGATGTGCGTCATCCGTCCGGGGGAGATCGAAGGGCTTCGCGAGTAAAATCGTCGAGCAACTGCCAAAGCGTGCCCGAAGAGATCGGCATGAAATCATAACCTTTCGAAAGCGCCGCTGCTCGCAGCGCGCAAAGGGTCTCAAAGGCGCGGAATTCGGTTCCAAGCCAGAGTGCGAGGTCATCGCCAAATTCGTCCGGAAACGCCTGCAGGAAGAAGGTCTGCAATGGCCGGTCGTAGCCGATGACGGCATCGGGATCACTATGGCGGGAGGAGATCTTCGTGACGGTGATCGTGTAGCGGCTCATCGGGAGCTCCTCTGATCGGATGGGGGTGGGGTTGCGGGTGGGGCCGGCCCCGTTGCCGGGGCCGGCCTTCCGGATCAGGCCGGGTTGTTCCAGAGGATGACCTTGCGGTTCGGTTCGCCGCCGGGGGCGGGTGCGAGATTGCCGAAGATCACGCCGATTTCCGGTGCCTCCAGCTTGACGGAGAGGTATTCTTCGCCGGTCTGGCGGGCGATGCGGGCCCACGCGGCGCCGATTTCAAAGCCGGTCTTGCGGTGGATGACGCGGTAGTCCGGGGCTTCCTCGCTCGCCTTGTTGGCGTTGGGGACGATGGCGATCGGGGCGTTGACCCGGATGGTGGCGAAGACGCCTTCGAGGGTGCCGTCGGTCTTCTGCGTCAGGGTTGCGATCGTGGTGGCCATGGTATTGTCTCCTTCGGTTGCTCGGGACCATTCCCGATGGCGCCCGAAGAAGGGGCCGAGCCGCAGGCGTCACCGGAGCGCCAGCGCAGGGGAACCCCTTGCGGGTTGACGCTGATCGTGGCCGGTCCCTTAGAAAGGCGGCATATAAAACGGGAATGGTCCTCAGCAGCCGACGGGGAGACGTCGTCCGTGGCTCATCCGATGCGTCTCGGTGGCAGACCGCCTGCGCCTGCAATGCATGGCGCCGTCCGCATCAACGCCTCCTCGTCCGTTTTCGGCTACAGGCGAGCCCGGCCTGTCCCACGCCAGGCGTCAGTGCCTCACGGGCGGTATCGCCCGCCCGCCGCCTCGCCGCCCGACCATGGGGACGTAGACGCTCGATGCCGGCCTGTTCGGCGGTATTTCGAGAGGCTCACCCTGACCCCGAGCCGGTCCCGGTCTCTGCCAAAGGGCTCGCTGGACCTCGATAGCAGGGCGCGCAGGCTTCATCGCCCACGGGCCACTCGTATCCCTCAGGCTCCTTTATTGCTTCGATCTGAAACCGGCTGCCGTCGGCGCATCAGCCGTCGATGCGAAACCCGACCTTCATGACCACCTGGTAGTGGCCCACCACGCCGTCCTCGATGTGACCGCGAATTTGATCGACTTCGAACCATTCGAGGTTTCTCATCGTCTTTGAGGCCCGAGAAATTGCCGTTTCGATCGCCTCCGTGACAGACGTTTTCGAACTGCCGATCAGTTCGACCTTCTTGTAAACGTGGTCGTTCATGTCATCTTCCTTTCGAACCGAAATGCCTCCAACACGGCTTCTAAGCGTGCCCTCGAGCACAGACGATCCTGGAACGGGCGCCTGTTGTCAAACGGGGATACGAATGCTTTTGACGGGGGACGGGAAGGTCAGTCGATCCGATTGTCCGGTGCCCAATCGGCGCTCGATCTCGAACCACTGATTGCGGCAAGCCGGGCGGCAAAAAGGGAGTGGCGATGATGACAGTGCCGTTGACCCGGCCGAAATCGGCGGCCGCAGCTTCGCCGTCGCAATTTTTCATGCCGACGTCGCTCCGTTACGCTTCGGCTTTGGCTGATGCAGCCGACGCTTCACGTTCGGGCGCAGCGCATTGCGCACATCCTTGTCCACCACGGCGAGATCGAACCACTCCGGATCGAAATGTCCGCCACACCACCGTTTCATTTCAGCGTGTTCGGGGTCTGTCTTGTCCGACATGGTTTCCAGGAAGCGTTCATATCCGTGCACACCACCGACATCTTCGGGCGGCCTGGCGCGCGCTCCATCGATGCAGGTCGCGTGCCTGGGAGTGACGTCAAGGACCATGAATTCCTCGATGACGACCGAATGGAGCCAGGAATCCCCAAAGTCGTACAGGTAATTGAAGACGGCTTTCTGCTCGAAGTCGCGAAGGCGAACCGCGCGAAAATCAAAGACGCGGGGATCATCTTCAATAGCATCCTCCATCAGCAACTCCACATCGCCGTAGCGCAAGCCTCCGATCTGGAACTCGTGCAGGTGATAGTTCCACCAGTTGAATGCCGCCTGAATAACGAGATGCAACTGCTCAAGATTCCACCGCGACGGCAGGACCAACCGGCGCCAGACCTCCGGCTCGATCTCATCCAGTGAGATGTGAACCTGTACTGCGTTGATGGGTTCAAACATGGCGCAATGTGAACAGCATGAATCGAAAAGGGTCAAGTCGACGACACCCACCCACCCTGTCCGGCAAAAAGCCATGCGTGATCCCGCATGGCTCCTTGATACAATCTGTCAGGCACCGTCTCCTGCAGCCTGCCACACGGAAATTCCGAGTCGGCGGGCCTTGTCGGCGAGATTTTTGGTGATACCGGAGCCGGGAAAAATGATGACGCCGGCCGGCATCACCGAGAGCATGTCGTCGTTGCGGCGGAACGGTGCGGCCTTGGCGTGCTTCGTCCAGTTCGGCTTGAAGGTGATCTGCGTTATCTTGCGGGCCTGCGCCCAGCAGGCGGCAATGCGCTCGGCGCCTTTCGGCGAGCCGCCGTGGAGCAGGACCATGTCCGGGTGCTTGGCGTGGACCTGATCGAGCTTTGCCCAGATCAGTTCGTGATCGTTGTAGTCCATTCCGCCGGAAAATGCGATCTTTGTGCCGACGGGGATCAGCACCTCGGTTTGGGCCCGGCGGCGGGCGGAGAGGAAGTCTCTGGAGTCGATCAATGCCGCGGTCATGTTGGCATGGCTGACCCTGGAGCCGGTGCGCGGCCGCCAGGACGAGCCGGTCCTGGCCTCGAAGAGGTCTGCTGCAAAGTCGCGCATGAACTCGAAGGCGTTGCGGCGTTCAAGCAGCGTGACGCCTTCGGATATGAGACGTTCGAGCGCGACGCTTTTCACCTCACTTCCGTCCTGCTCGCGCTGGCCGGTTCGCTGCGCCTCCTCGTTGCGGTCGAGTTCGCGCTCGATGCGCTCGCCGGCGCGATGGAAGAGATTGACTGTCGACCAGAGCAGGCTTTCGAGATCGGGTTCGAGCCGCGTGTCGCCGAGCATCTCGGACATGGCGTCGAAAATCGCGGTCAGGGCCGACTGGACGACCGGCTCTTCGGGAAGCGGCCGCGGATCGGGCTCGTCCTCAAAAGGGCGATGGCCATAGATCTGCATTTCGTAGATGAAGCGATCGGTGGGCGAGGATGCGTGAACGGGCTCGAAGCCGTCGTCGAGTTCGGGGGTAAGGTCCATTGTGGTCTCCATCGGGTTGCGGCCGCGCCTCTCGCGGCCTGACGGCGATCCCGTCCACGCGGGAGACTGGCCGGAACCGCGGCGTGTCTCACGCCGCGGCAAAGCGTGAGCGCCGGGCGGCGGAAGGAAGGTTTCCTGTCCCGCGAGGAGCGCTGGCCTCGCCAGCGCGGGGAAGAAACCTGACTGACCCGCTGGAGGCCCGGCTCCGCGTGGCAAGGGTCGGCTCACGGCAGGCCCGCGGGCGCGCCCGCCCGGGAGAGACTTGCGGGGCGGCCGAGCTGACACGTGAATTGCTCGCCTGCCGCGGCCCGCCAATCAGGCGCCCAGAAAGGTCATCGCATCAGGCGGCGCGAGCTGCTGGCGCAGGGCTTCCGTCAGCCGATCCGGCCCGAGCCGCCGCAGATCCTCGTTGAAGTCGCCGAGCTCTGAAGCAATGACGAGCGGCAGGATCCCGAGAGCCTGAAGCCGGCGGCTCAGTCCTTCGATCCCGCGCCGGCCGGCTGCATCGGCGTCGGCCGCTATATAGAGGCGTTGGCAGCCTGGTGGCGGCACGAAGGCGGCAAGGTGAGTGACGGTGAGCGCCGCTGCCATCGGCATGGCGGGCATCACCTGGAACAATGACAGAGTGGATTCGAGCCCCTCGCCTGCCGCAAGCACCGGCACAGGTCCATGGACCGGAAAACCGAAGCGAACGGCATTGCCAAGGAGGATACCAAGCGCGCGGCGGGGATCTTTGACCCTGGCCTTTCCGTCGCCATTCTGGTCGAGCCATGTGCGATGCACGCCGGTGATCGTTCCGGCAGCGTCGGTGACAGCAGCAATCAGGGCGGGATGACTGGCTCTGCTGCCGGTCAGCAGATCCCGGTAATAGCAGGACGGATGGAAGCGCAGCGCAGCCTGTGCGGATGCATTCACGATGCCGCGCTGACGCAGATAGCGATCCGCAAGCGTGCCTGCCAACGGCTGCGACATGTGAAAGAGACGCCGGGCCCGTTCCGCGGCCGGCCGGTTGGGCGGGGCAGAACCGGTATGTCCATCCTCTTTCGATGCCACTGGATCGGGCTTGGGCAAGCTCAGAAAATGCCTTGCCTCATCGGCCACGTCGCGGAAATTCACCAGTCCGCATGTCTCGCGGATGAGGTCGAGCAGGTTGCCATGCTGGCCGGTGGCCGCGTCCGTCCATTTGCCGGCCCGCGGGCCGGTGAGATGAACATAGAGCGAGCGGCCCTTGCTGTTGGCGAGGTCGCCGACGATCCAGTAATTGCCGGCGCGCCGGCCGGCCGAGAGGTAATGGCGACAGACGGCTTCGGCAATGCGCGCGAGACGGTCGGCCAGTTCGGAGGCGGACGACATGATCGAGCCTTTCTCACGACTGTCTCGTTACGTCGATCATGCGATGCCGCTGCATCGGAGGCGCGTGAATCCCCGATCCGACCTCCGTCACCAGAGTGAAGGGCCGGGTCGTCCAACTGAACATCTTCAAAAACCGCGACGGAACAGGGGCTGGAGCGGCCGCGGCCGGGGAAGAGATCGCCTTCATGGGAAACCTTTCGAGAGCAGGAACCGACCGGCCTACCCAGGCGCTCTCCAAGTCCGGCAAGGCCAACCCTTACCCGGCCCGTCTCTGCCTCCGACGCGCGACCGGCCGCGTCCGCCGCCTCATCGAATGTGAGGCACGGTTTCCAGGGCAAATTGGCGACATGGACGGGCCATGACCGCCCACTATTTCAGATCGCGCCCCCATATACTGCCTTATTTGGGATAGTATAATGCGCTCGCTTCGTGCTACAACTGCCGAAACCAATTCGGCTCGATCACCCTTTGCGGGCAGAGAAACGGAACGACGTGCGGCAATTCTTGATCGGCGACCGTTCACTTGATGAGGGCTCTTGCGAGCTGCAGGCACTGCTTGCTCGTGCTTACGAGCAGAAGCTCCGGCCCCTCTGCCTGTGCCGGGAGCCAGCGGTCCCGATGTATATTGCGAGGTTCGACGGGCAGTACCTCGTCAAACGCATGCCTCTTTCCGGGCGCGATCACGACCCCGCCTGCCCCTCATGCGAACCGCCTTACGAGCTTTCCGGCCTTGGCCCCCTGGTTGGCAATGCAATCCGTCTTGACGAAACGACCGGGACAGCGGCGCTTGCATTAGACTTTTCGCTGTCGAAACGAGGATCGCGGGCCGCCGCGATCCCATCCGGCGAACCGTCCGATACGATCCGGAACGAAACAAAGAAGCTCTCGCTACGGGCCGTGCTGCATTATCTCTGGGAAGTCGGGGAACTGACGGAATGGACCTCACTGTGGTCGGGAAGGCGCGGCTGGGGGCGGGTCCGCGCAAGCCTCATCAATGCCGCAAAGCAGATGACGGCGCGCGGCAAGCCTTTGAGCGACATGCTCTTCGTGCCGGAGGTATTCCATGCGGAAGACAGGGAGGGGATCGCCGCCAGGCGGGCAGCCGCTCTCGGCGGCCTGCAAGCGGCGGGTTCGGGGCTAAGGACGCTCATGCTTCTGGTCGGAGAGGTGAAGGAGTTTACGCCAGCGCGCGACGGCTGGAAGATCGCTATCCGACACATGCCCTTTGCGTTCATGATTGACGATGGAGCTTGGCGACGCCTAAATACCCGCTACGCGAGCGAGCTGGAGATCTGGCGGTCGAACGAAGCGTTTCATCTGGTTGCTATCGCCACCTTCGGCATTTCAAAGACCGGCATTGCCTCGGTCGAGGAAATTGACCTGATGGTCGTCAACCAGAATTGGATCCCCTTCGAGACCGTAGATGAACAGCGGTTGCTTGAGCGGCTGGCGGATCTGCGACGCAAGAGTGTCAAAAGTCTGCGATTCAACCTGTCTCGCGACCAGCCGGTCGTTTGCGTCACGCTGCCGGAACAAAGCCCGGTGCCGGTGGCGATGTGTGTCGTGCCAGCCGGCGCTGATGAGGAGTATGAACGCATGCTTGCCGAGATGTTGGCTGCGAGACCGGAGATGACGCCGTGGATCTGGCGCATTGCCGATGGAGAAATGCCGCCGCTGCCGGTTCGTCAGGACAGCGCGACTGAAAAGCCTCGGTGAACTGCCGTAAAATTTCCAGGCGTAATGTCGGCAAATGCCGCAAGGGTGGCGGCAGGCACCGGCTTTTCAGCAGAGTGCCATCAATCTGGACATTCGGCACCAGTCTCGACCCAGGCGGCGACGAGGGCGGCAAAGGTCTCCTGAGAGCCTGGAGGGGCGCTGCGTCCTGCCCCCGGATGCCAGGCCCAGCCGACCAGATGGTCTTCGCCCATATGCCGTACGAGGTCGGCATGCGAACGATTGCCGTTGCGGCTTTCATCTTTTACCTGCCGGCATATGTCACCCACCGTCAGCCCTTGCCAGGCCATGCTGGCCGGGGCCAAAGACCAGTGTGCGTTGCCGGGAATGGATTTCATGCGGCTGCCCAAGATCGGACGGTTCTCCGCCCCATGGCAAGTGCTGCAGACGAGCCCGGCCGGACCCAGCGAGCTTTGGCTGGCATTCATCAACGGCACATGCGGATGCAGATCTTCTCCCTGCGTCGGGCTGCGCGTTGCCGGATGGCAGTTAATGCAGCGCGGATGCGTCATGACACGACTGGCTTCTTCGAAGATGGCTTTCGAGCGCGCGCCGGTCTCCGTGATCGCGTCGAAATCGGAGACGGTCTTCAGCGCTCCACCATCGGAAGTTTCGGCATGGCCCGGGAGGCCGATGCCGGCAACGCTGCCGATCGCAGCGAAAACAGCAGCGAGCGGAATTGCAAAAAGCCGCCTGGCCATGATCACACTCTCCGCAAGTCGTTCTGGTCGATCGGCAGCGACCGCAGCCGCTTGCCGGTTGCCGCAAAGATCGCATTGAAGAGCGAGGGCGCGACACCGGGTGTGCCAACCTCCCCTATGCCGCCCGGCGCCTCGGAACTCGGCACGATATGGACTTCGATTTTCGGCGTCTCGTTTATTCGCAGAACCGGAGAATCGTCGAAGTTGCCCTCGACCACGGCACCGTTGTGGACGGTAATGCGTCCATAGAGTGCAGCGCTGAGCCCGTAGATGATGCCGCTTAGTACCTGGGCTTCCACCGTGTCGGGATTGATGACCTGGCCACAGTCGACAGCGCAGATGATGCGATCGGTCTTGAGCTTGCCATCTTCGCCAACGCTTACCTCGGAGATCATCGCGGCGAAGCTGCCGAAATCCTCCAAGAGGGCGATACCCCTTCCCTTGCCTTCAGGCAGAGTGGTCGTCCAGTCCGCCTTCTGCGCCGCCAGGTCAAGCGCACCCAGAAGGCGCGGCTTATGCTGGAGCAGCCGCCTGCGGTAATCGAGGGGGTCGATGCCTGCCGCGTGAGCCAGTTCGTCGATGCCGCCTTCGACTGCGGGCACGTTGCGCGTGGCACCGACACCGCGCCAGTTGCCCGTCAACATCCCGTCTGGAGCCTCGTGGCGCACGAAGTCCGTAAATTTGTTCGGGATCGCATACGGTGTCTCCGCACCAGTCATGATGTCGAGGTCTACGCCGTCGCGCGTGAAGGCGGGCAGCCAACGCGCCATCACGGAAGGGCCGATGACGCGATGCCTCCAGGATACGGGCATGCCATCGGCACCTAGCGTCGCGGTGATCTTGCTGTAGTTCAGATAGCGATAGCAGTCGTGGCGAATGTCTTCCTCGCGGCTCCATGTGACCTTCACCGGGCCATCCACCTGCTTTGCGATCTTTGCCGCCACAATGACGCCGTCGACATCGAGCCTGCGGCCGAAACCGCCGCCGAGAAGATGGTTGTGCACGACGACCTTATCCAACGGGAGGCCTGTGACGTCGGCAACCGCTTGTCTTGCCCGACCCATCACCTGGGTGCCGAGCCATACGTCGCAGCTTTCGCTGCGGACGTGAACCGTGCAATTCATCGGCTCCATCGCCGAATGCGTGAGGATCGGCAGGCGGTAGACGAATTCAAGGAGCGGCTTGTGTTCGGATTCGGCTCTTTTGACATCGCCTTCGTTTATGTGGGGCAAGGCATTGCCCCCGATCGCATCCTCCGCGCGCTTCTCGAGATCTGCCAGCGACAGAGCACCATCGGCACCCTGGTCCCATTCGATGGAAAGTGCCGCAAGCCCCTTGCGCGCAGCACCGGTATTGTCGGCAACGACCGCGACTGCGTCCTCGATCCGGACGACCTGCCGGACCCCCTTGACCGCCATTGCCGGTTCATCCTTGACCGATCGCAGTTTTCCGCCGAAGTGGGGACAGATCGCAATCGCCGCATAGGACACCCCTTCCGGGCGGGCGTCGATACCGAACTTTGCCGTGCCATTGACCTTATCGGGACTGTCGAGACGGCGGATGGACTGGCCGATCACCTTGAAGCTGGACGCGGGTTTGAGCGGTACTTCCTGCGGAACGGCCTCTGAGGCTGCCGCCTCGATCAGGCTGCCGTAGTCTGAGCGGCGGCCGCTTGCGGGGTGAACGACATGCCCGGCCTCGGCCTTGCACGTATCGGCTGCGACGTTCCAGCCGCGCGCCGCCGCGTTTACCAGCATGATCCGGGCCGTGGCACCTGCCTTGCGCATCTGCTCGTAAACGCCGCGAATGGCAAGCGAACCGCCGGTGATCTGGTCACCCAGCAAGGGGTTTGCGTAGCGTGGAGGATCCGCAGGTGCGTGCTCCACCGTGATCTGATCGAGGCCGACTTCGAGCTCTTCGGCCAGCAGCATCGCCACCGAGGTGTAGATGCCTTGGCCCATCTCGACGGAGGGCATGATAAAAACGATCTTGCCTTGCGCAGGGATGCGAATGAAGGCGTTTGCTTCAAACGCCTCTGTGGCAGCCCAAGACGGCGACGGCCGAAGGCCGATGAGAAGGCCCGCTGCGGTTAGCGATGCGCCGATCAGAAAATGCCGACGCGAAACAGCAAGGTTGACTTTGTCGTGGACGGACATCACATCACCTCGCCTTGGCAGCCAGTTTGATCGCCGCCCGAATGCGCGGATAGGTGCCGCATCGACAGATATTTCCGGCCATGACGGCATCGATATCGTCGTCGGTGGGCGACGGATTGGCAGCAAGTAGCGCGGTGGCGGACATGATCTGTCCGGACTGACAGTATCCACATTGGACGACATCGATGTCCAGCCAGGCCTTCTGTACCCGGGCGCCTTCGTCAGTCTCGCCAATCGCCTCGATCGTGGTGATCGGCTTGGCGGCCGCGTCGGCGACCGGCATCACACACGACCTGACGGGCACACCATCGACATGCACCGTGCATGCTCCGCACATGGCGATGCCGCAGCCGAATTTCGTGCCAGTGAGACCTATGGTGTCGCGCAGCACCCATAAAAGCGGAATATCGCCATCCACATCGACGGCGTAATGCTTACCATTGACTGAAAGGTCGTAGGACATATGAACGTCGGCTGAAAGCCGCCCCTCAACGAACATACAGCGGCCGCTAAATTAGCTGAAAGCGGATATAGTCGCAAGTTGTAATCTTGTGATACCAGCCCGCCAGAAACCGGTGACCATTGGCCGCTCCTGCCGGGGAGCCTCTCCGAAAGCACCTTTATCTCGCCGGAAGTTCGAATTGGGGCCAGCGCCAATGTCGGCCGAGGGCGGAAAAAGCCCGGCAGATCGCCGGGCAACGAGTTCTCTTCGTAAGATATCTGACGTTTTCGGTGAGCCTGCCAGACTGCCGATGGTCAAGACGCCTGCTCGAGCAGTTTGCCGGCCTTGCCTTCCAATTCGAGGCGGGTGTCCTGATGGGTCTTATGCCGCGCCAGGGCGGTGATGCCCTGGACGAAATCGAAGATCGATTCCGGCGGCCTGCCTTCTTCCGACAGCACCTTCTCTATGATCTTGCCGGTTTCGCCCTTCGAGAAGCCGCGCCGGCGCAGGAAGGTCTTTCGATCTTCATCGGTGCTGGCTACGATCCGCTCGCGGGCGGCACGAATGCCGGCGACGAAGGGTGTGGGGGAGGAATTCGTAAAGTTTGCCAGTGCGGGCGCCGCCTCGTGCGCGAAACGGTAACCGGCAAACTTGGAGTGTCGGATATTGATCTCCTGGAAATTTTCCGTGCCCCAGAGATTTCTGTTGGCGCAGACCGCGCGAAGATAGAAGGAAGCAATACCGAGCGTCTTCGATCCGACTTCGGAGTTCCAGGCATAGAAGCCGCGGAAATAAAGGTCCGGTTCGCCATTCGGCAACCGGCCGGCTTCGATCGGACGGGTATCGTCGACCAGAAACAGAAAGACATCGCGGTCGCTGGCGTAGAGCGTGGTGGTATCCTTGGTCACGTCCACAAACGGATTGTGCGTCATCGTCGCCCAGTCGAGAACGCCCGGCACTTTCCAGATCGTGTCGCCGGTTCCATTGCCGGCGATATTCATCACAGCCGCGACGAGCTCGTGGTCCCAGATCCGCCCGTATTCGGGACCCGTTACGGCCCGAAGCTCGAGGCGGCCGTCGTCCATTTCGAGGGTCTTTACCAGCTCGGCGCGGTGGCTGAGCAGACCATGCTGAAGATTGATCGCGGCAAGCGGGGCGGGAAGCTGGCGCATATAGCTGGCGGGAGCGCCGACCAGGCTGCAGAGCTGACCATAGCTCCAGTGCGTCGGCGCGATCGGTTGGCGCTGGCCGGGAACCATGAGTTCGAGACGTTCGGCATTGCCGTGTGTGGCCTCGAGGCGGATTGCAGAGCTTTCGACGGTGCGGGCCTGCGCCCGCTCACTGCGGGACTTCACCGCTTCGTAGAGGTCACCGAGCGAGAGATAGCGTTCGTCGTCGGGACGGAAAAACCATTCCGACGACACCCGGTCGATGCGGTCGCCACGTGAGATATCGACACCGTAGCCGGAGGTAACGGGGCGAGAAGAGGCTGCTGGCAGATTCATGATGAAGCTCCTTGAACGAATGAGGCCGGTCATCGCGTTCTGCCGATGCCGGGCGAGGTTGATAAAAGGCGCAGAAGACGATCAGGCCCTGCGGCCTTGCGGCGGGCGGACCGGTGCCTGCTCGTGAGACCGGTGACCGAACGGACAGTGGCGGCAGGGGCGCCCATGTCGTCGAGCATGGTCAAGGCGAAGAAATGGTTTTGGGACCACGGTCATCATTGCGTCCCCTGCAGCTGCGGATGAGGATGCCGCAAGCAGCGCATTGCGCCGGGCGAAGGTGCGCGCCGCGGAAAGATCAAGCGCCAGCCGCTCAGGAAGCGGCCGGAGGGCCGTCATCTTGCTTGTGGTCGCCAGCGGGTGCAGGGCTGTTCGTCGAAGCCGCACCGCTGGTCGCGGCCTCTATGTCGCCGTCGAGGCTGTTGCCGCTTGCTTCGGCTTTTGCCCTCGGTTCATCCTCTGGCCGGACGAAGCCACGATCGATCTTCAACACTCCACCGGCACTAAGCGAGATGAAGACACCACCGCGGGCAACCTCCTTGGCATCGAAGACAAAGGGACGGTCCCTGAGGCGGTCGAGCTCTGCGCAAAGCTCTGCGAGCCGCTTTTTCTTCTCCCCGGAGCAGACCTGATCGGCAGCATCAGCGTCGAGCTTGTCGTATTCGGCCTTGAGGGCGTCGTACCGGGCAAGCTCGTCGCCCGTCATGCCGGCCCGCTTTCCATGGAGGCGGCGAAGCCCGCAGGCATGGCCATATGGAAAATCGAAGGCGGCCTCGACCCATTTCCATCCCTCGGTGCTTTTGAGTGTTTCGGCGTCGGCCTTGAGCTTGTCGACCGCGAGCTTTTCCAGCAGTGCCGGCTCCTGGAGCCAACCACCTTGGTCCTGCTCGAACAGATCGCGCATCACGATGCCGCCGGCGGCCTCGTAAGCCTCGAGCCCGACGTAGACGGCCCGGCGGTCGCTGGCACGGATGGCCGTTTCGGTCAGCAGGCGGCGAATGTAATAGGCCTCCTGCGCACGGGACCGCGATGCCGTCTCCCAGACCTGTTCCTGGCGAACATGATCGGATGTGATCGACAACGCGCTGATCTGTTCAAGCGTCATCTCGCCGGCAGCATATAGATGAAGAAGGCGCGGAGAGACGGAGGCAAGCCGCAGGCGCTGCTTCACGGTTGCGATGGAGACGAAGAAGCGGGCGGCGATCTCATCCTCACCGAGACCTTGTTCGCGGAGCGTCCGGAAGGCCTGGAACTGGTCCAGAGGATGGCGATCGGCACGCTGGACGTTCTCGGCCAGGGAATCGTCTTCGGCGGATATGTCGCCGTCGCGAATGGCTTTAGCCATGTCATTTCTCCACGACGGACCGGCCGGAGCCTCTCTCCGACCTTTGCCAATCCGTCACGGAATCCCCCTCTCCCCTCACCCTCTAAGCGCCACCTGCAACGGCTTCAATAGTCGTGGCCGCCGGCTCGCGGATGTCGAGCCCCCTGGGACCCCTCGAACGGATCGCGTTCCTGCGATGGGGCCGGCACGCTGATATTTAAGGGGATGCGATTTCGCTTTCTAGCGCACGTCGGTCCGTCCGCTCACTCCCCCGCTTCTCTTGAGTTCGCCAATGATCAGCACGCGTAAAGCTCTCTGAAGGATAGCTTTTGCTTGCGGTCTCACGCGATCGGAGTCTGGTCGTCGAGCCTGCTCAATAGCGGAATTTTCTCCATGACGGACCGGCACACACACACACACACACACACACACACACTCTCTCTCTCTCTCTCTCTCTCTCTCTCTCTCTCTCTCTCACCACCTCAACCAGTCACGAACTCCCTTCCTCCTCTCCCTCTGAAGCCTGCGATCTCAAACCTCGCCGATTCTGACTGGACGACCAGCCGTCGCTCGACCCGGTGGCCCATGATCCGCCAAAATGGGAGCCGAGCTCGCGGCGGGCGCAGACCATGCCAAACAGCAAATCCCCCGCGAATCTTACCGGCATTCACGAAAATCGCCACTGCTGCCATCGGACATGCCGACGGTGGTCTCTTGCGCGTCGCGGTAATAGACCTCGCTCACCCGAAACCGCCCGTCGATGCGTTTGCACTGGACGATGACGTCGATAGCGATCATCAACAGCGCACGGATATCGTGCCTGTCGAGGTCCCTGCCGCCCTCCGATTCCTTGACCAGCAATGTCAGCTGTTCGAAGGCGAGTTGCGCGGAGTCGGCATGGACTGTCGTGATCGACCCTGGATGCCCCGAATTGACATTGCGGATGTAGTAGAATGCCGTTCCGTCTCGCAGTTCCTGCAGCAGGATTCGGTCCGGTCGCATGCGCAGGCAAGATTCCAGCAGGTCCCTGGCGCCGATCTTCGCCAGGCCCTGACCGCCCTTGGAATAGAAGAGTCGAACGTGGTTTAGTTGCGGAATGACCAGCTCGGGTGTGTCCTCGATGGAGATGATCCTTTCGCTTGACGGGATGTGACGGATCAATGCCTTCGACAAAGTCGTTTTGCCAGAGCCCGTTGCGCCGGAAATGACGATGTTCTTTCTGGCCTTGACGGCTTCGCGCAGAAAAGCCTTGTAAGCCCGCTTCCTGTAGTACTCCAGAAGTTTGCGGCCCGACGCGATACCGTCTCTTTCGGCTTTTGGATCATCGTCGAACAGGCCGCCGTCATCGAGATCGTCGAGGCTTAGCGAAACGGACGACGGCTTTCGGATGGTAACGCTGACCGTACCCTTCGTCGTTGCCGGTGGGATCACGATCTGGATTCGCTCATCGTCCGGCAAGGTGGCCGACAGGATCGGCCGTGTCTCGTCGATCGATTGATTGGAATAGCTTGCGACAGCGCGTGCGAGACGCATCAGTTTGTCGAAGGACAGATCCGGCAGATCGTGGGTCTGCCATCCGGCCGACCCCTCGGTCACCACCTGACCTGGCCGGTTGACGATGATCTCGTAAAGCGACCTGTCGCGCAGAAAGGCTGAGATTGGTGCCAGAAGCTCGCGCACGACACCGCGATCTGCTCCTTCCGTCATCGGCCTGCCGACTTGGTGGCGAAAGTTGAAGCCGGGCTGAAATCCCCGAGGACGGCGCGATCATAGATCCTGTTGCGAGGCTCGGTCACGCGAAGCCGGTAAACGCCGGAAAAATCGAGGTCGCGTGCCACGAAGATCAAGACCGGGTCGCCCTGGTGTTTCAGAAGCGTCGGCGCAATATTGATCGACTGTTCCACGGCGATCGCCGCAGCCTGCCGGCCGGCGCCCGTGGTATTTTCGGCCTCGACATCGCCTTGCTCAAACCGGCCGCTCGCATAGGACGTCGCATCGCCGACGATCGACAGCAGGATCGCGCTGCCGAAGCGCTCCCACCAGTGGGTGTCGACATAGCCGTCCATGCCTGCCCGCCCGAGAGTATCGGTCGCAGGCGACGCGAGCGCAATGATCACGCCCTTCGGCGTCTTGGCACGGCTCCACAGAACAAAGAGCCGTTTTTGACCGCGGCGTAGACTGCCGCGATATTCGCCAACGATCTGGGTGCCCTTCTCCATCAGCACGACGCGGCCATTGTCCGACAGAACGTCGCGGTTGACGAGGCAGCTTGCAAAACCCGGCTGGTCCGAGGAAAGCGCTGTTTCGAGCACACAGGGGATGGAGGTTCCCATGGCGACTATGAAATCGCGATTTCCAAGCGTGCCGGCGCGCGAGCCCTGCAATTGCGTCGGCGTCAGCATCCTGTTGAACCGCTGGTCTTCGTTTTCTGCCTGCGAACCGACTGGGCCGGGACCGGCGTCGAGCGGAAAGTCGTCCGAAGGAGCATCCGGGCTATTGTTCTGCCGGTGGGTCGCCGGCGCCTTTTCGCCGCCATAAGCGATCACCGGCGCGCGGCGGGCAGCGTCCAGCAGCTTATCCTCCTCGGCCGGCGCCTCCTCGCTCACCACAGGCGTTGGCAGCTGCACCTCCGCCGGCATCGCGACCGGCTGGACCGGTTCCCTGGCAGGCTCGAACTCCGACGTCTGGCGGATGACGACGCGCTCGGGGTGGGTTCCTTGCGGTGGCTTGTTCTGAGCGCGCATCGACCAGAGCGCAAAAACGACGAAGGCAAGGATTGCAACTCCAACCACGCCGCGTTTCAGGATCGGGCTGTTGTCGAGCCGGCTCCGCCCGACCGACGTTTGCGCGCGCTCTCCAGGGATCGGTGTGGTGTCTTCCTCGGCCATGGCACTTTCCTATTGCGCGGCAGCGGGTTGCATCTTGAGGACACGCTCGACGGACGGTGACGTGGTGTGGGTCTCGGGGTCGATGCCGACACGATCATAGGCGCCGTTGAACACGCACAGCACATCACCTCCGCGGCGCAGAATGAACTTGCGGCTGATGGCATGAACCAGCACCAGATTGCCGTCGACGGTCTTGGGAATCAGGCTTTCGGTTCCGTCGGAGTTTTCCATGTAGATTGCCGGCATTTCCTGATTGCCGGCAAAGACGAAGGTGGTGAGCTTGCCGTTGTCATAGACGGCCTGCGGTTCAAGCGATACGGAACCTTGCGCCGAGTAGCGCCAGTTTCGCGGCCCATAGGCCTCATGGAGCGCGAGCACCCGATCCGCCCGACCGGCTTCGGCAACCTGGGCGCGGGCGGCCGCCTGCAGACGGCGGCGTTCCGCCTCATCGGCCGGGTATCGATACTTCACGTAAAAATAGGTGTTCTGACCGGCTTCCACCGTTCCGTCCCGCACCGTCAGTTCCATCTGATAGCTGCGGGTCGATCCATCGCGTCTGGCCGTCACGATCGAGATATTGGTTACCGGCTGATGTTCCCGCGGCTTCAGGAACAGGATATTGCCGGCCGGCGCTACCTCCCATGCAACGCTGTTGCCAAGTGCGACATGGGCAATTTCCTCGTCGGCGGCAAACTCGATCTGGACGGACGTACGCAACGTCCCGACGATCCGCGTAATGTCGTAGGGCTGATACTCGACGAAGCGGATACGGCTGTCCTTCGATGCGCCGCGGGGAATTTCAAGGCTAACGGCTGTCGATGCAAGACCAAGGCTGAGAGCAGAGGCGATCAGGACTATCTGTTTCAATCGATGGCCTCCGGATCGGCGCGATATTCGCTGACGGCAAAGCCCAGGGGATTGACCAGCCGGTCGGTGGAGGACATCGGCGCGTTGACATAGGAAAAGGTGAGCGTCGCTACCCAGTGCGTGGTGCGCACGTCCTCGGCGCGGGTGATCGTGCGCATGTAGCGCACGGAGGCGACGTTGGTATTGATCAGGGAGATGGAAACAATGCCGATGCGCGCCGTCGCGCTGCGGCCGTAGACGTTTTGCGGAGATTGCGGATTGCTTCCCCGGTAGACGGTTGCAAAACGCGTCTGCTCCGGCTGCGTTGAGAGCAAGGCAGCGATGCGAAAGTTCTCCTCGGCCTCGCTCCAGACATAGCCTTCTCTCGCGCGCACATACTTGGCGGCGAAATACTTGGTGACGGCTTCATCATAGCTGCCGGCGCTCGACGTCAAGGCGGAGACGACGTCGACGATGCCGGTGGAGTTGTCGACGCGGACCACAAAGGGCTCGACCGTTTTCAACGGCGTGAGCCCGGCGATGGCGAAGACGGAGACGGCGGCCACGATGCCGGCAGAACCAGCGACGAACCAGGCGATGCGGGCGGAACGCTCCACCTGGATCAAGCGGTCCTGATCGAACCGGCGCGCCTTGTCGAAATAGCTCTTCAGATTGTCCGGCGTCACCATGTCATTTGCCCTTGCACGGACGGTAAGAACCTTCGACATCGAAATGCGCAAAGGCGGCTGGCGTGGCCGCGACCGGTTGCTGCGCGTAGGAGGCGGCATGGCTTTGCTGACCGGAGGCAGGCTGCTTCAGCTTGCCGTCGTCTTCCGCTTGCCACATGGACCGGTTCAGCGGCCGGCGGAAATAGCCGTCACATCTGGGAAGCGTGTGTGTCATCGAGCTGCAGGCGAAAAGTGCCCCGGCAAAGAGCGACAATGAAACGATGCGAAGCATGCCCGAACTACCTGCCCGTTTCGTGAGCGACCTTTCCGTCATTTTACTGTTCCCGCTTCGAGACGGCGCGAGACCGGGCGGGCCCCTTGCCCGACCGCTCTTGCCGAATACGTGGTCGCCCTGACAATCAGGCTTTCGTGCGCGTCGCGGGCAGCGCCGTAGCCGTAGGTCAAGGTTGCTCCGCCTGCCGCGAGTGCCGAGGCAATACCGGGCAGCTGGTAGAAGACGTAAAGCGCTGCAAGGCAGATGACGCAAAGCGCGATCGGGCGCATCAGCACGTCGGAATAGCTTTCGATCGCCGTGAAGGTCGTGTCGACGCAGGTGATCAACAACGAACCGATCGCCACGACCAGGACCTGGAGGATGACGAAATTGGCAAGCTGGGCAATCCAGGACTCGGTGAAGCGGCGAGTGGGCCGGAACATTGCAAGTGCTATGAAGATCGGGCCGATCGCAAGCACGATGGCAAGGGCCAGCCGCGCATAGAGGGAAACGATGTAACCGATCGCCGCGACGATGAAGCTCGCGCCAATCACCATCATCCCGCCGATGCCGGTGACGATGTCGACGGGCCAGGACGCACGTGCCCAGATTTCCTGGGCGCCCTTCTGGCCCTTGTCGAGCAGGCTGTCGAACGTGGAGGCGCTGGGCGCGGTCCCCGAGTTCAGCGCCTCGGAAATCTCCCTGGGCAGCGTCTCGAAGAACAGACCGGTGACATAGGTCTGATACTCGCTTGCATTGCTTACCAGCATGACGATGATTGCAAGCTTTATTGCCCGAAACGCAAATTCGAGAATGGGCTCCTGGACGGAACCGCGCAGCACAAGATAGCCGTAAAGCACGACGTAGAGCGTCAGCGCCGCAGTGAGCGGCCCGCTCACCCAGGCGGCGATGTTTGCGGTACCCGACGTGATGAACGTCTCCAGGGGCGACTTGAATTGCCCGTCCACGAAGCTGAAGACCTGATACATCCCTTAGCCCCCGGACCACTTGCAAAAAAACTGCAGCATCGCATCCGCCGTCGCTCCCTTGCAGTGCGTGTCAGCATCTCTGACAGGACCGTTCCGGCACTTGGCTCCGAAAACGGCGAGCAAAGCCTCATCGGTCTGGCCGCAGCAAACGGACTGGGCAGGCGCGATCGCTTGAGCAGGGGCCTGTTTCATCTGAGCGCCGCTCCCATTGCGTCCATGCGCTTTCGCCAGTCTTCCGCCTTTCGCTGATCATCGACCTGCACCTGCGCCTGCTGGACCATCTGCAAAGCCTGCATGCGCAGCACGTCGGTTTGAACAAAGGCCGTTTCGGCATGCAGGCGTGCCTGAAGATCGGCAACGTCCTTGGCATCGGCGGCGCGGGAAATCTGCTGGCGCAGCTGATCGATGCCCTCGATGCGCTTGGTGGCTGCATCATAGATCTGCTGGCCAAGGCTCATCTGCCCTGCATTCTGCTTCTGGAGGCGCGACAATTCCTGGGCGTAGAAGTCGTCGGCGCCGGTGCGATAGGTCGAGTTGCTCTCCAGGAATTTCGAAGCGGAACTGCCGAAGGCGCCGTTGCCCGAACCCTTGAACAGGCCTTCGATGGCATTGAAGTCGCCTGGCAGCGCCTTGCGGACCGAAGGATCGTTCAAGATGCTTGCGACATCTGCCATGTTGGTGATCTTGTTCAACGATCCATAAAGCTGCTCGGCTTGCTGGAGCTGCTGGTTCAGCGTGTCGAGCTGGGACTTCAGCTGCGCAATGCTCTCGATCTGCTTTACGATCGCCATCCGGTCGATGACCGGAATGCCCTGTGCGGATGCCGTTGCCGCCGGCAGCAAAACAGCTGCCGCCATAAGAGCAAACCTTGCCCGCTTCCTTTGCATCAACCTGCTCTCCTTCTTTGCCGGAATACCGCCATCCAGTCCTCATGCCTGTCGCCGACTTCGGCCCTGATCGCCTCGACGAGTTCCACGCTGGCCGTGCGGCCGGACAATATGTCGAGCTCGTCATCGAAGCCCTTGAGGTCCAGTTCTGCCACGACGCTGTTATGTCCTTGCTTGACGATGAAGCGGCGGCTTTCTGCCGACAGTTCGCGTGCGACAAGCTCGAACTCCCGTTCGGTGAGTTTGAAACCATCGACGTAGTCGGCACGATCGCCGCGCGGATTGGGAAGGAAGATCTGCGTCGGGCACTGCTCGATGATCGTGTGGGCGATCGGCGAGACAATGGCATCGCGCGGGCTTTGGGTTGCAAACAGCATGAGCCCGTTCTGCTTGCGGATCGTCTTGAGCTTGTTTTCGGCCAGATCGCGAAAACCCTCGTCCTGCAAGGCCTTCCAGAATTCATCGATCACGATGATGATGCGCCGCCCGTCGATCAGCTGCTCGATGCGGAAGAAGAGATAGGTCATCAACGGCGTGCGGATTTCCTCGTTGTCGAGGAAATCCGTCATGTCGTATCCGATGAATTTGGCGCCGATGCCGATCTCGTCGGCCTCGTTGTCGAATACCCAGCCAAGCGGCCCTCCCCTTTCCCACCGCCGCAGCCGCGAGGCGATGCCCTCCGGGTCGGTGTTATTGAGGAAAGTCCGCAAGGCGCCGATGGAACGCCGTTCGACCGGCAAGTCCGCAAGGCCGTCGACCGCCAAGGCGATGTCGCTGAGCTCGGCGACCGTCAGCTCACGTGTCGCCGACCCGACGAGCTTGCCGATCCATCGTGTGAGAAACACCTTGTTTTCCGCAGTCAGCGCGAGCGCCTTCAGCGGCGCGCAGCCGGTGGCAAGGCCATTCCTCACCGGCAGGTAAGCGCCACCGGCCGCCCGAACGAAAAGGTCCGACCCACGGTCCTTGTCGAAAAAGACCATATGGGGATCGTGCTTTTCGAGTTGGGAAAGCATGAAGTTCAACAATACGGTCTTGCCGGTACCGGAGGGACCGCAGATGAAGGTATTGCCAAGGTCGCGGTGGTGGAAGTTGAAGTAGAAAGGCGAACCGGACGCGGTCTTCAGCAGGGCAACGGCTGGACCCCATTGATTTCCGTCCTTCTGGCCGGTTGGATAGGAATGAAAAGGCGAAAGTGCCGCAAAATTCCGGGATGTGATTGCGCCAGAGCGCGCGCGGTAGCGAAAATTGCCGGGCAGTTGTGCCCACCAGGCCGCTTCAAGCCCGAGATCCTCACGCGCGACGACTGCACCGCCATTGGTAAGGTGCGTGCGGGCTTCGGCCAGATGGTTTGTGAGCGCTTTGACCGAGGAGGCGAAGACTGAAAGCGTAAGGTGATGCTCGCCGAGCACGAAGCGGTTGGATTCGAGATCGTCCATCGCAGCGTCGAGTTCTTCGACCTGGGACGCCGCCTTGTCGCCGGCGCTGACCATCTGGTTTTGCTTGCGCCCTATGATGATGCGCGCATCCGCTTTCGAGGTGAAGGCGAAGGATTGTGCCAGAACAAGCTCGAAGGGGGCCGTCAGGATGCCGTCGAGCATGCCGGTGCGGGTCGTTGCCGGATATTCCTTGAACCCGAACACCCCGGCATAGCGGCTTTCGGCCTCGTGACGGATCTCGATCGTCTCGTGGCCGAAAATCACCCGATCCGAATAGATCGCCGATGAAATTCTTCCTTCCGTCAACGCAATGGGTTCGCGCCGGCCGCCCACGATCTGGTGGAGGACTTCGCTCGGCTCGGAAAACAGGACGCCGGCCCGCTCGTAGAGGGACAGCACCCGAGGCTCGAAGCGTTTGAGGCCCGATGTGATGTCGGATAGCTTGCCGCGCAGGTGCTTTAGCGCCGTTTCGTCGAGCTCGACATCGCTGCGGCGTGCCCTGCGCAGCCGCGAAAGAAGATCAAGAGCCCTTTCGGCGGGATCGCGTGCAGGATGCCAGACCAGCGAAAGATAAAGATCGTTGCGAAACAGATCCTCGCCGATCATGCGCGCACGATATCTTGAGTTCAGTGCGTCGCAGAACGGATTGGCAAATCGTCCTTCGGGATAGCCGTTGTCGCGACGGCGAACGACATGTGTCCAGAGTGCGAGGCGCTCATCGGCGATATTGCGGTAGAGCGTGTTGAGGTTGCGGTGCAGGCTGTTGAGGTCGATGACGTCGGCTGTTTCAAAGGATACACCTTCCAGCGCAATCATCACCATCAGCGCTCTGGTACCCAGTCCGATCGTCGTCTCGTCGATATGGCGCACATAAGGAATAAAGGTCTCCGGCCCGAGTTCGCGGGAGCGAAGCGTCAAGTTTCTAGGCAAGGCTCAGATCTCTTTCGTCATAGGCTCTGGTGAGCTTGAGCGGCGAGAGCGTGGCCCCACCCCAATAGGAGGTGTTGCGCGATCGACCGCGCGTCTCGATCCAGGAAACCAGGATCCGGAACATGTTGTGGTCGTGCTTGACGAGTGTGCGGAACATGAAGTGAAAGATGACGCCGACAAGCGCATAGGCAACCGATCCGGCCGCGATGTAGAGGATCGTCGTCAGCATGATGTTCAGGCCCATCGCCTCCATTGTCACGCCGGCGATCATCGCCGGCCGGGTGCAGGCAATGAACAGGATGTCTTCTTCGATACCTTCGGCTGTCGCCATGTCGCTCAGCTCCCGACGATGGTGTTCACCAGTTCTGTGGCGCCGAAGATCCCCCCGATGCCGATGATCCAGTAGCCGGCGCGGCGCAGATCCATGTAGCCGAACATCCAGGCGATGCAGATGATGATGACGGCGATGACGGCGAGCAGTCGGGCGATATTGCCGGTCAGCAAGTCGACGATGTTTTGCAGAACCGTCTCGATACCCGCAGCCTGGGCGAAGGCCGGTTCGACCAGGCAGGCAACGATGGCTGCGGCCATAAAGGCAGAGGCCGCGACAGGGCGAAGACTGTATCTTGAAGTCATTCACTTTGCTCCGATCGATCATTCTGAAACACGAGAACCGAGGATCGCCGCCGGGAAGCGAAGACGTCCCATGAGGCGGTTTCATCGGCTTGGGGAAGGCGTTTTGCGACCGCTGGCGCGTCCTGGATGTCTGCGGGCTGGTCGATGCGAGCTTCAATGGGCGGCTCGGCTATGGAAAGCGACACCAGTTTGGGAGATAGCCGGACCATTTCCTGGCGGACCTGCTCGTCATAACGGACCACCTTGCCGAGGGACGGATCGCCCCGGCCGTATAGCGACTGAAGCATGACGTTTTCCGCTTGCGCTGCATCGGCGCCCGTGCGCAAGGCAAGGCGACGATACCCGTCGAGCAGAGTGGCGGCCGCCTTGAGGTTCAGGCAGGGATCGAAGGCATCCGATATAGAGAGCTTCAGCTTGTTGAGTTCCCCCAAGCCGAGACCACCAAGACCGATCTGGATGTCCTGGCGAGCCGCAACGAGGGAAGTGACGAGCTCAATTGCCTCCGACTTGGATGCCGGTTGATCCAAAAGGGGCGGGCCACTGTTGATGCGGATGGCGTAAGGATGAAAGCCGCTCTCCAGGCTAACAACGGCAGCAATCGTCTCGATCGCAATGGTGGGAGCGCATATCTCCGCAAGATCGACGAAGGCGACTGGCATTGCTTAGTACCACACCCTTTGGTTTCCGATCCCGTCGATGGTCACGTCGACGTAATGTGGGCGCAAGCGCATATGCGGCTGCATCGTCACGTAGCGCCGGCACTGTCGCTGCCCGTCATTCCAGTACCAGGCCGGTGACAGAACTCCGCGCTCGCTGTTTGGGGAGCATTCATTGTTTGAGACAGTCTGGGGTGTGGTCGAGATGCAAGTTGCCTGCCGTCCGCCATCACTGTATCGCCTCGTCAACCGGTAGCCTTTGTCGCAATAGTAGGGGGCGTATCCGGGCGCAGATGCCGTAAAACCAAGGCCGTCGCAGCTCGGGAAAGCGTGCCCCCTTGCAAGTTCTCGCCACAGTTTCTCGATCGGCGGGCGGCATTCGGAAAATTGCGTTGCGCCGCCGGAATTGGAAAGGCATAGGATAACCTGGCATCCCCAATCATCCGCCCGCGCATGACTCCCGGAAATGAGATAGGATGGCGAGGCATTGAGAAGAGCCACGAACGTCCTGATCAGAAGGTTTTTCATGAGCTGTCCCTGCGCAATCCGCACGCCAACGATGCCGCCGGCGTCCGTGTCGTCTGGAAATTCATACAGCCTTATATTATGCAGTTAAACAAATGACAAGAGCACTCAACGTTCAATTGCACAACATTGCCTTTTCAGCCTTCATCTTCCAGGAGATTTTCGACAATCCGCTGGAAGATGAGACGCCCCAGTCGCGCTTGAAGCAGATCGGCATGATGAGCATCCTCTACATCATGCATCAGGGGCATGACACGCTAACCCTTTCAAATATCGTCGAAACCACGGGTTTGACGCGCACTGGCGTGACCGAAACGGTAGACCCGCTGGTTCGCCGCGGGCTCCTGACCGAGAGCTTCGTGAAGAACTCGATGGGGCGCGGCAAGGCGCGCCGATTTGAGATCGCCCCGGCCATCCTGGATAAAATACGCATCTTCCAGGGGAGTCATGCCCGAGCTGACGATGCCGTCGACGCCAAATAATAGTGTCTTGAATAAGTAAACTTATGTGGCCCGGGGAGGCGCGCGACGTTCGCCCATCGCCATTTTGGCACCTGCGACGGGGGCCTGGGCAAGATACCTTGTTGATAGTGAAGCGAAGGCACAATAGGTTCGGTGGGCGCATCAACCGTGAAGGGGGAACCATCATGCCTACTGGCACCGTGAAATTTTTCAACGAGGACAAAGGATTTGGCTTCATCACCCCTGAAAACGGGGGAACAGACGTCTTCGTTCATGTCTCCGCGTTGCAGCGCGGCGGCACGCTCAAAGAAGGTCAAAAGGTCAGCTACGAGTTAGGCCAGGACCGCAAGACCGGAAAGTCGAAGGCGGAAAATGTCAGCGCGCTCTGATGGCATAAGTCTCGCTCAGTAACGGCTGAGCCCGCCCCTAACGAGGCAGACGAACACGACAGGGGTCTCGTCATTTCCATGGCTGCTGGTCGCACGGGCTGCCATTGGAAGCCCGCGGATCGACCGCGGGCTTCGAGCCAGCGGGTGATCGGTTACTTCGAGTTCTTATGGCTCTGCTGACCGGCTTTGGCGTGCTGTTCGCGAGAACCGCCCTGTTTTCCGGACGTAGAGGATTTCGAGGACGAAGAACCGGATGCGCTCTTTCCGCCCTTGCTTGAGCCAGTCTCGCGCTTGTTTTCGTTTGGTGCCATGGATGTATCCTCCATCGAAACCGTGATCAGCCACGCTATCCAACGCAGGTCAGCACTATCTGTTCCAAGGCGCCTCCACCAACTCACCTGGTGTCCCTAAAAAGTCGATTGAAATCGTCGCGCGCTCCGACATCGGGATCATCGTTACCCTGCCCCACCATGACAGGCAGCATACTGGAGCCGCAGTATTGCGGAACGTTTATCTAGACAGGCGGTGGCTCGACCATGTACGGCCGGTGGCCCCGGCGGCAGAGATAGACTTCCCGCTCGGGATTAGCCTCTATCGTGAACCCGGAGCTGCGCAGCATCGCCTCGACGGCGGCCTTGTTGGGAATGAACCAGTTGGTGGGATCGGCGGCATAGCGCTTCTCGACAAAGAACAGTTTCGGATAATCCGGCCGATCGAACACAGTCCATTCCGAAAAGTCGTAATCTTCTTCCAGTGCGGCAATCCGCTCGTCGCCGCGCTGCAGGCACTGAAACAGCATCAGATCGCCGACTACGTGCTCGTAGAGGAGATCGAGTGCCAGCAACGGATGGCGCAGGTGGTAAAGCACGCCCATGAAGAGCACAAGGTCGAAGGTCTCTGCGAGCTTGGGCACATCGTAAACCGACATCTGCTCGAACTCGACGTCGAAGCCGAAATGCTCGGCGGCAAAACGCGCCTGCGCGAGATAGCGCGGATCGGAATCGATGCCAAGCACCCGCCCGGCGTTGCGTCGCTTCATCTCGATCGCATAAAAGCCGGCATTGCAGCCGATATCGAGAACGCTGCGCCCGCCCAGATCTTCCGGCACCACATGCTTGAAGCCTTGCCATTTAAACGCGGGATAGTCGCCGAGAAAGTGATCCGGGGCGGTTTCGACTTCACCGAGCCGCATGTTCTGGAACCACGGCCCCAATTCGCTGATGCGACGTTTGAGAGTTCGGTCGATCATCGCTTGCATCCATTCAAGTCAGCTTTGCGCTGAGACCGGTTGTGAAGCAACCGTGGCGCGATGACGACGCGGCGTCGCCGCCCGTCGCTGTGGGCGATCGCTGAGGTTGTTGGCAAACCAGTCGATTGTATTGCCGAGCCCTTCGACAAGTGGCACAGTCGGCTGCCAGTCGAGAAGTTCGGTCGCACGGGAAATATCCGGCCGGCGACGTTGCGGGTCATCCTTCGGCAGCGGCTTGTAGATGATCGCCGAACGGGTCGGGACCATCGAACGGATCATCTCGGCGACCTCATTGACGGTAAACTCACCGGGATTGCCGAGATTGACCGGCATGCGCGGATTGGGCTCGACGTCCATGAGCGCCATAAGACCACCCACGAGATCGCTGACATAGCAGAACGAGCGGGTCTGCATGCCGCTTCCATAGATGGTGAGGGGCTTTCCCGAAAGCGCCTGAACGATCAGATTTGAGACGATCCGGCCATCATTGGCCTGCATGCGCGGCCCATAGGTGTTGAAGATGCGGGCAACCCGCGCGTCCACCCGACCGGCACGCAGCATGTCGAAGCAGAGCGCTTCCGCAGCACGCTTTCCTTCATCATAGCAGGCGCGCGGTCCCGTGCAGCTGACATTGCCGCGATAGTCCTCCCGCTGCGGATGTTCGACCGGATCGCCATAGACCTCGCTCGTCGAAGCCTGCAGGAAGGAGGCTTTGTGCTGTTCGGCAAGGGCAAGCAGGTTTCCCGTACCGGCGACGCAGGTCATCATCGTGTGGACGGGATCGGCCTGATATCGCGGCGGGGATGCGGCGCAGGCCAGGTTGTAGATCTGGTCGACCGGCTCGTCGATTTCCAGAAACTCGCAAACGTCCTGCTCGATGAGCCGGAAGCCCGGATGGTTCGTCAACGGCCGGACATTGTCCCGCGAGCCGGAGATAAAGCTGTCGACGCAAATGACGGGATGGCCACGGGCAAGGAGCGCATCGCAGAGATGCGAACCCACAAAGCCGGCTCCGCCTGCCACCAGAACAGTCTTGGCTTTTTCGCGAAGATTTCCTTTCTGCATGAATATTCTCCCTTCACGCCGAGATGCGTTGATAAGCTGGATTAGCCGGCAGTTCCGAAAGGGCCCGGACAAGTTCGCCGGCGCGCGCAGCACCGGTATGGCCGCGCATCACACGTTTCCTGGCGGCAGCGGCGATCGCCGAACGGCGGCCGTCGGAAAGTTCCGTCAACGCCGCGACGACATCCTGCGCTCCGCGCGCGATGATCAAAGCCTCGCCATCCGGCAGCAACTCCTCCAGCCCCCGCCAAAAATCGCTGATGATCGGCGTTGCGCAGGCGGCGGCTTCGAAGAGGCGTACGCTCGGCGACCAGCCGGCAGCGATCATGTCGCTGCGCGTTACATTCAAGGTGAAGCGTTGCCGGCTGTAGAAGCTTGCATGATCGGCAGGTGCCAGATGCTCGATGCGTTCCACATTCGCCGGCCAGTCGATCTGTGCAGGATATTGTGGTCCGGCGACGACGAAACGCATGGATGGCAGGCGGCGCGCCGGCTCCAGGAGGAGACGTTCCAGGGTCGGCTGACGGTCCGGGCTATATGTTCCGAGATAGCCGAGATCCCAGGACCTGGGCTCGCCGGTATTGGCATAGCAGTCTTCATCTACGGAGCAATAGAGCGCGATAGCCCTCCTTGCGCCGTATCTGCGTTCCAACCGGGCCAACACCTCTCCTCCGGAGAATGAGAAGTAGGCGTCAAACAGAGGAATCTGCTTCAGCGCCAGATATTCCTCATCGCCACGATCGAGCTTTGCCAACGTGACAGGCGTATCGATGTCGTAGAAGCAGAGGCGTTTCAGCTCCAAGGCAACAAGTTTGCCGATGAGCGCCACACTATCGGGAACATAGGATCCGACGACCACGGCATCTGCCCGGCGCAGCCTTTCCCGATAAAGTTCGATCATGGTGTCGGTTTCGGAATAATAGTCGAGTTCGCAGAAATCCGGCGAAGCAAGGTCCCGGTGGCTGGCATACCAGGGCACGTCCCGCTCGAGAAACAGAACCCGATGGCCGTCCAGCCGCAGGCCTTTGATGAGGGCTCGATAGGTCGTGGCATGACCGTTTCCCCACGAGGAGGAAAGCGAAAGTCCCAGGAAGACGATTTCGAGCGGTCTCGTCATTTGGCTGCCTCCATCCGCGCGCCGAGACGAGCGCGGAAAATCTCATCCACTTCTCTAGCGCGATGAGCATAGGTGTGATCGGCAAGGACACGCATGCGCGCCCTCGCCCCGATCCGGGCAGCGGACTGGCGGGACAAGCCGGCAATCAAGGCGGCCACATCCTGTCCATCGCGCGCGACCAGGATTTCTTCGTCCGGCTTGAGGAAGAGTTCTATACCCTCCCAATGGTCGGTGATGAGACAGGCGCCGGCGCCGGCCGCCTCGAAGACGCGGGTCGCGGGGGAGAAACCATTCTCCGCCATGCTGGCGCGCGATATGTTGAGGACCGCCATGGGGGTCACGTTGAAAGCGTTGTGATCCCGCGTCGGCACATGGCCGATATAGTTGACATTGGACGACATCGGCTTGTCCTGCCAGCCCGAACCGCCGAGCAGGAACCTGCGGCCCGGCAGACGAGACGCAGGGTCCAGGAAGAAATGCTCGACCCGGGCCTCCCGGTCGGGCAGACGATTGCCCAGAAAACCGAGATCGGCGGCAAAGCGGCTGTCCTCCGGCACCGGATGATGCGTTTGCGGATCCAATGCATTGTAGATCGGCACGCATTCGGCTGCTCCGACGGAGCGATATGCGTTCACGACAGGATCGCCCCCTCCATAGGTCAGCACGAGATCGATTTTGAAGAGTGCCTGGCGCAGCGGATGATCGGGGTCGGACTTGAGTTCGGCGAGCGTAGCGGGCGCATCGACGTCCCAGAAGATTTTCAGGGCCCTCGGCGATGCGTTGCCAAGCACTTCCTCAAGCAGCCGATCATCTTGAAAACCGACGCCGCTTGCCTTTACCACGATATCGGCCTCGGCGGCCTGGCGGGCTGCAGCCTTCAGGGCGTCGATCGTGCCTTCATAGACGACGACCTTGCACCAGTCCGGCGGCTCCATGTCACGGTACTTCTGCCGATCGTATACGTCGGGCTCGTAGAAGGTGATTTCGTATCCCTTTTCCGCCAACGACCTCAGCAGGCCGCGATAATAAGTGGCTGCACCATTCCAATAGGCGGAGACGAGACTCGAACCATAAAAAGCGATCTTCATTCGGCGGCCTCCCGCGAGTGCAGGCTCTTTGCAACCTTGCTCGTGCCGCAGTGCCCCAGGATGGTGAAAAGCTCGTCGACACGGTGCCGGCAGGTATGGCGCGCCTTGATCGTTTCGAGGCCGGCCGCAGTCAGGCTCGCGGCCCGATCGGCATCGAAGAGGACTTCACGCAGGCACTTCTTCATCTCCTCGCCGTCACGCACGAGAAGAAAGTCCTTGCCAGATCTGAAGAGGTGTTCGGCATCGTCCCATGGCGCCGAGATCAGAGGTATTCCGCAGGCAAGTGCCTCGAAGACACGGATGGTCGGAATGCCCGGAAGATGCTCGACATAGGGCCGCCGTGGAATGTGCATCGTGACCTTGTGGTGAGCAAAGGCGACGGGAACATCCGCGTTGGCAATCCAGCCGCCATAAGAAAAACCGGCATTGCGCAGGGCCTCGAGCGCATGATCGGGATAGCGGACGCCGCGAACCGTAGTGTTCAGGCGGAGATCATGGGCTGGACGGATCAGAAATTCAGCAATCTCGGCGGACCGTTCGCCATCGCCCCAGTTGCCGATCCAGATGAGGTCTCCGTTTTTTTCGATTTCCGGCAACGGTCGAAACAGGGCATCGTCGGCCGCCTCGTGCCATGTGAATACAGATTTTCCCCAACCTGCGCGGAGGTAACGTTCACGCAAGGTCTGCCCAAAGGCCAGCACGCCATCGTAGTCGTCGAGCGTCAGTCCGGCGATATCGCCTTCGGCGGAAACTGCTCGATGATGCGTATCGTGGAAAAGCAGGGTGAAGGTCGCGCCGTTGCGGCGGATGCGGCCGAGACGCTCGACCAGTTGCGGTTCTGTCCACTCGTGGACGATGACGACGTCAGCATCGGCAAGCGCGGCTTCATGATCGAAGTTCTCGTCGTAGATCTGCGAGCGGTGCTGCGGGAAGGTTTCGAAAAACTTCTCGACTGCAGCCTGTCCCTGATCCTCGACGAGGTTTGCACGGCTCCACGCATTTTCCGCCTCCAAGGCCAGCGCTTCATGACCGCGCCGCTGAAGATCGCGCATGACGCCGCGAAGAAAATGCGCATTGCCGTGGTTCCAGTCGGAAACAACCGAGTGAGTATAGAAAACGAACTTCATGATTACTCCGCTGCTGTTGAAAACGCCCGGTCGAACATGCCAGAGTAGATCCCGAGCATCGCCTGCGCCTGTGCCTGGGGGCCGAACTGGATAGATCGCGCGCGTGCCTTTAAAGCGAGAGCGGCGCGCAGCTGAGGGTCATCGGCAAGACAATTGAAGGCATCAGCGAAAGAGTGAGGACGATACGGATCGGCAAACAGAGCGGCATCGTTCCAGATTTCGCGATAGGTCGGGATATCGGAAAGGACCAATGCCGCGCCTCCCCTCGCCGCCTCGAGAGCCGCAAGACCGAACGGCTCGTAGACGGAGGGCGAAGCCACGACGCCTGCCTGTCGCATCAGCGCGATCAGCCTGCCATGGGCAAGCTCGCCGCGATGATCGGCATTGCGAAACTGCAGGCATTGACCGTTGGGGCCGTTGCTTTCGCCAACGGCGATCACCGGCCAGCGCGCCAGGGCTGCCGCCGCATCCAGCACGGCGCCGTTTTTCCCGTCGTCCCACCAGCGACCGGCGGCAAGAATGAAGTTCTGCTTGGGCTCGTCGGACGTGTCGAGGGCGCTCGAATTATGAACGACTTTAAGGTTCGGTATCCGGCCATAGGCCGCATCCATGGCAACGGCATGGCTGCGGCTTGGGGCAATCACGGCATTCGCGCGTGCGAAACCGGCAAGGTTCAGCCGATGTTGCCACTGCCAATTCGGCGGTACTTCGCTGCTGCGGACGGCCGCAAACCATGTCACGACACAGGAATGGCAAACCACGATCACCGGCAGTTCGGTTTTCATGTTCGCCGCCTGCGACGGCAGATTGAGGTGCAGAAGATCGGCCTGTTCTCGATGAGCGAGGTCCACGACCAGGCGCGGCACCTTTGCGACTGCCTTTTGGTCCTGCACCATCCAGTCGAGGGGCGCGTCCAGCCAGACGAGCTTGCCGTTCCGGTTTGCCTCGGCGATCTTTTCCTCTGTCGGGGACGGCCCCAACCCTGCGAAGACCACCTCGATATTCTTCGGCTTCAGGGCTGCCGCCAAGTCCATGGCGTAACGCCAGACGCCTCCCACGGCGTCGACCGTCATCAGCACGCGGCGGTGCCGGTTGGGTCGCTGCTGACCGATCATGCCGATGCCTTTCGCTTTTCCCTGCGAATCTGCCGGCCGCCGAAACGGTTGGCGACCAGCCATTCGGCAAGATGCCGCAAGCCGCTGCGCCATTCGATGCTGGCTGCCCAGCCGGTTTCGCTTCGGAGTTTTTCCGTATTGGCCACGAAATAGAACTGGTCGCCGGCGCGCCATGGACCGAAGCTGGTTTCGACGGGACGTCCGATAAGCTCTTCGATCTCGCGCAGCACCGCTACGACGCTGACGGCATTGCGTGGCCCTCCGCCAAGGTTGAAGGCATTCCCGCTCACGCGAGCGATCTTGTCGAGCAGAGACCGGTAGGCGGCAACAGCATCATCCACATGCAGGACGTCCCGCACCTGTTTGCCGCTGCCGTAAACCGAAACGGCTTCGCCGCCGAGCGCCCGGATTAAAAAATGCGCTACCCATCCCTGGTCTTCGGTGCCGAACTGACGAGGCCCATAAACGCAACTCATGCGCAAGACGGCAGCCGGTATGCCGTAGGACTTGGCGTAGTCGAGGATATACTGGTCAGCCACGCCTTTCGAACAGCCGTAAGGCGTGCAGAAATCGAGCGGCCGATCCTCGCCAATGCCTTTGGCCCGCACGACCTCGTTTTCCGGGATATAGCGATCCTCGAGCTCGACCATCCCCAGATCGTCGAGAGCGCCATAGACCTTGTTGGTGCTGGCGAAGATGACCGGCGCCCGTCTGCCCGCCTTGCGCACCGACTCCAGCACATTGAGGGTGCCACGGGCATTCGTTTCGAAATCCTCGAGCGGATCGACAAGGCTGGTGGTCACGGCCGTTTGCGCAGCATAGTGGAAAACGGCCTTGGCATCCTTGAAGGAAGCCTCGATGCCCAAAAGATCGCGAACATCGGCAAGAACGGGATGAACCCGTGCGCCATGCCGTTCAATGAGCCAGGAAAGGTTCTGGTCCACGCCGGCTCGTCCCAGATTGTCCAGAATGATGACGTCTTCGCCATCGCTCAAGAGACTGTCGGCGAGATTGGAACCGATGAAGCCACTGCCGCCGGTCACGACAATGGGTGCAGCACCGGAGGCAAGATGCGGTGCTGCGAGCGCTGCAACCTCTTGCACTTTTCTCACACCCCCTTCCACAAGCAGCCGGGCAAGAAGCTTGGGCTTGTTGTCATGGGTAACCGCGCCGAGATGGTAATGCCGGGGATCGAACCACAGACCCTCCTGCACAGGAACGTCAGGCGGCACATCGCGCCACGAATACCAGTACATGCGGTCGGCCGGCACGTTGAGAGCTTTGACGAAGCGCCGCGCCTGTTCGATCTCGTCGTTGCGCCAGGTGGAGTAGCCGGCCTCGGTGATCCAGATCTCGGCATCGGCATTGTAACGGTCGACGATCCCGCGCATCTCGCCGAGGTGCATGTCCCAGCCGCCCCAGGTCCCTGCTTCGCTGTCCCAGGTTCCAGGAAAACCGTGAAAGCCGACTGCATCGACGACGTTTATCACGCCCCGCATGCCCATAAGGTTCAGCCAATAGGGATCGAAGGGGCATGGCCCGCCGAGTACCGGCTTGTAACCCCTCTGCTTTGCCCAGTAGGCGGCGCCACCGACCATCTCGCAGAAGAGCAGGAAATCGCTGTCCTGTCGCCAGTCCCAGTCGAGCAAGTTGTTCGGTTCGTTCCAAAGCTCGATGTGGCTGAAATACTTGCCATAGCGGGTTAGGACGTGATCGACGAAATCGGCATAGGACTTGAGATTGGCCGGCGGTCCTGAAGACCGGCCCGTGCGCGACATGGAAGGCGGCGTATAGTGGATGCAGGGGAGAAGATCGATCTCGCTCCCGACCTTCGGAATCAGCCAATCGAACCATTCCTGACCGCCCGGCGCCAGATACTCCGCCCAGGACAGATGCGTGCGCAGATAACTGGCGCCGCCGGAAAGGATATCGGGAAGGACCGCTTCGGTCCGCTCATATTCGCCTGGTCGGAACCACTCGACGAAACCGAACCGCTTTGTCTCCTTCTGGCTGGACAGGCGAGAGCCGTTCTTGCTCATGAGATCAAGCCCCGCTCTTCCAGTTGCCGCTTCATCTCGACCCCGCGGTCGATTGCCCCTACCTGCCTGATCCAGTCGGCAAACGGCGCGAGCGAATTCTCAAGGCGATCCTTCGGTTCGAAGCCGAGCAGTTCGCGCGCTTTTGAAATGTCGGCAAAGCAGTTGCGGATGTCTCCGGAGCGCGCCTTGTTCATGATGTCCGGGCGGATTTCCGGCACACCCATTGCATCAGCAAGAAGCGTCGCAACATCCGAAATCGAGTAGGCATGGCCGCTGCCGATGTTGATGACATGGCCGGCGGCTGCTGGCTTCTCCAGCGCAAGGCGGAAAGCCACCGCGACGTCTCGCACATGGACGAAATCGCGACGTTGTCTTCCATCCTCGAAGATCATCGGCGGTTGCCCGTTGGCAAGACGCGAACCGAAATTCGCAAGCACACCCGTATACGGATTGGAAAGTGCCTGCCCGGCGCCGAAGACATTGAAAAGCCGCAGGGCAACGGCATGCAGGCCGTAAGCTTCGCCCAAGATCAGCACCTGCCTTTCCTGCGCATATTTCGTCAAAGCGTAGATCGACGCCAGATCGACCGGTTTCTCCTCATCCGTCGCGATCGGAACAAGGGGATCGCCATCCTCACCAAGAGGATCCCATTGGCCGCGTTTCGTCTCACGCGCCTTTCTCCGGACGTGTCCGAGCCTTCGGCCATCTGCAGTCTGGTAGAGCCCTTCGCCATAGACGCTCATCGAGGAAGCGACGACGATCTTTTTCACTGGCAATCCGAGCATGTTCTCGAGGAGAACGGCAGTTCCGAGGTCGTTGCAACCGACGTAGCGGGCAATCTCGTACATCGACTGCCCCACGCCGACTTCGGCGGCAAGATGAACCACGCCGTCAACATCGGCGAGCGCCGCATGCGCTGCGACCTTGTCCCGCACATCGCCGTAGATGACCTCTATGCCTTCCGGCACCGCGACCTCGGCATCGGCGTGCACCTGATCGACGAGCGCATCAAGAATGCGCACGTCATAGCCGTTTTCGATAAGTTCTTCAGCGACATGGCGACCAATGAAGCCGCACCCGCCCGTGATCAAGATCCTCGCCATTTTGATCTGTCCCATTGAAAAAGTCGTTTCGGAGACGACCAACGAACTGGCCTCGAAAGTAAAAGTTCCTTCATCAATGACATCTTTATTGACTTCATCATCTATGACTTCTTTGACTTCTACCGGAACCCATCGCAGTGCCCCGCAGTTCTAGGGATGCACCCTGGAGAACATCTGATGGATACTGCGCACGGATCCGCGCCAGACGTTATGCATGCTGCAATTGTGACCGGCCCCGGACAATTGTCAGTCGAGACGCGCCCCCTGCCGGAGCCGCTTTCGGGCCAGGTGAGAGTCAAGTTGGAAGGATGCGGCGTCTGCGCGTCGAACCTGACGCCTTGGGCGGGACCCGAATGGATGACATTCCCGACTGAGCCCGGGGGTCTGGGTCACGAGGGCTGGGGAAGCGTCGATGCAATTGGTGAAGACGTCACAGGACTTCATATCGGAGACCGCGTCGCGATCCTCTCCTATCACGCCTATGCCACCCATGACATTGCCGACGCCGCCATGGTTGTGCCGCTGCCTGAGGAACTGGACGGTCAGCCATTTCCGGGCGAGCCACTTGGGTGCGCCATGAACGTCTTTCGTCGTTCCAACATCGAAAACGGCAAGACGGTCGCCATTATCGGCATCGGCTTTCTCGGTTCGCTGCTCACCCAACTCGCAACGGCAGCGGGAGCGCGCGTGCTCGCGATCTCGCGACGCCCTTACGCCGTGGAAGTCGCTGCACGGATGGGGGCGGCCGAGACCGTCTTGATGGACGATCACTGGCGCATCATCGAAAGCGTCCAAAAGCTGACGGATGGAAAATTCTGTGATTGCGTGATCGAAGCCGTCGGCAAGCAGTGGCCACTCGATCTTGCTGGCGAACTGACAAAGGAGCGTGGGCGGCTGATCATTGCCGGGTACCACCAGGACGGTCCCCGACAGGTCAACATGCAGCTCTGGAACTGGCGCGGACTTGACGTCATCAACGCCCACGAGCGTGACCCAGCCGTCTACATGCAGGGCATCCGCGACGCGATAGAGGCTGTGCGACGCGGAACGATCGATCCCCGATCGCTCTATACGCACGTCTATCCTCTAGAAAGGCTGGACGAGGCTCTTGACGCAACGCGCGACCGCCCCGACGGCTTCCTTAAGGCATTGGTGCAATATTCATGAACGGGATCGTTTCCAGGCAAGGTGCGGCAGTCACCGCCAGGCCGCTGAAGCTCGGCTTTCTGGGCGTGGGATGGATTGGCCGTCACCGGATGAAGGCAATTTGCGACAGCGGCCTCGGCGAGGCTGTCGCCATTGCCGATCCTTCCGAGGAGATGGCGCGAGAAGCCAAGGCGATAGCACCCGGGGCCAGGATCGCAGCCGACCTTGACGATTTGCTTTGCGAGCACCTGGACGGCCTGGTGATTGCGACACCGAGCGCAAACCACGCCGCACAATCCATTCGCGCCCTTGAAGCAGGTATTCCCGTCTTTTGCCAGAAACCGCTGGGACGGACGGCGTCCGAGGTGAAGGCCGTCATCGATGCGTCCAGGGCAGCCGACAGGCTCCTCGGTGTCGATCTATCCTATCGGCACACGAAAGGCATGCAAAAGATTCGGGAGCTCATTCGCGCAAACGCGCTCGGAAAGGTGTTCGCAACAGACCTGACCTTCCATAATGCCTACGGTCCCGACAAGCCATGGTTCTATGACAGAAGCCTTTCCGGCGGCGGCTGCCTCATCGATCTCGGCGTCCACCTTGTCGACCTGGCCCTATGGAGTCTTGATTTTCCGTCTGTCAAAACCGTCACGAGCCGGTTGAGAGCGGGTGGGAAACGGCTGGGGCAGGCAGGCGGCCAGGTCGAAGACTTCGCAACTGCTACGCTGACGCTTGAAGGCGACGAAGTCGTGCGGCTGACATGCTCCTGGCGGCTTCAGGCGGGCTGTGAGGCGATCATCGGAGCTGAATTTTTCGGAACCGAGGGAGGGGCTTCCTTCAGAAATGTCGACGGCTCGTTCTACGACTTCACCGCAGACAAGCTGCTGGGCACCTCGCGTAAAAACCTTGTCCAGCCTCCCGACGAATGGGGCGGACGGGCTGCCGTGGACTGGGCAAGGAAGCTGGCCCGGGAACCTGGCCATGATAGCGCTTGCGAGGAATTCCTGGCGGTCGCCGAAGTAATCGACCGCATCTACCATGGCGAGGAATGACAATCCTGGCCTTTGCCAACTGCGGACCGAACGGGAAATTTTCCGGTATTCGGCATCCAAGGTCTGCGCCGCAGCGTTAGCGGATGGCTTTTTCGAACCGGACCAAGGCGTCGCCCCGGCGGGAAGGTCGAAAAGCGCCGAGCCGCGCTCCAACTCCAAGAGACAAAGAGCGTTTCCAGCGCCGTTGAGCGCGTTTCGTCGCGGACTGGAACCTGAAACACAGTGCATGGTTTCTTTCTCCGAAGGAAATTCCCATGCCGCGATGGAACTGCAACAAGGGACCGATTTTTTGACCGAAACCACCACTCGATCCGAGGGGCATGAAAAGGCTCGCCTCGAAACCAGGCGCTTGCTGGCCGCCGGTCAGTTGTCGCAGCCGCCATGGTTGCTGCTTTGGGCACAGGTCGAATCGATCCGTTCGCAGTTTCGCCTGCGGGAACAGCAGCGACCCAATGTCCGTCTCAGACTGGCGAACAGATGTCTGCCGCCTCGAAGGAGGATATTTCGCCCCGCCGACAGCAGCACAGCGGTGCCGCCGTTGCCGAGCCGCCAGTTTAAAAACTTTAGGAGAATGGTGCATGTCGACCTCGCCAGCAGCAAACTCGGCAAATGTCTCGCGACGCCTTGACCGCAATATCGAGACGCTTCTTCGACGGCGGCAGGTCGAGGAACGGAGCGCTCCGTTGCAGGATCGGGTGGCCGGTGAAATTACCCGTTTCGCCGGTTCGATGAATTTCGTCTACTTTCATGCGGTCGTCTTCGGCGCCTGGATTCTCGCCAATGTCGGCTTGCTTCCCTTCATCCCGGAATTCGATCCGTCCCTTGTGATCCTTGCCATGGTTGCCTCCGTCGAGGCGATCTTCATCTCGACATTCGTTCTGATCAGTCAGAACAGAATGGCCGAGGCCGATGACAAGCGATCCGATCTGAACCTCCAGATTTCGCTTCTGGCCGAACATGAGGCGACACAACTTCTCACGATCGTGGCGGCAATTGCCGAAAAGCTTGGCGTTGAGGTGGAGCAGACTGCGGAAATCGAAGAACTGAAAGAAGACGTCGCCCCGGAGGAGGTTCTCGACACGATTGAAGAAAAGGCCAGAAACGGACTGTAGGCCTGAACAATGAAGCCAGCCGCCGAGTAAGCAGTCGTCAAATGCGATTGCCGATCCCTTCATTCGCCAGCCATGAAAATCGCGTCGGCGGCCTTGGGCTTTGATAATACTCCTGAAGAACACTTGCCGAATGTCCTGATTTGGACTATATCTTGATCGGGATAAGGAGATCATGATGTTGCGTACGCGCCGCACAGAGGAACGAGACGAGAGTGGCCTGCAGCGCCTGGACCCGGACCGATTTGCTCCCGCAAGCCGCAAAAGGCTGAGCGCGCCGGCCCTGCGAACCTTTCTGGCGATCGCCGACCTCTGGGGCCTGAACGAAGAGCAGCGTTTGCTTGTACTGGGCTACCCGTCTCGGTCCACCTATCACAACTGGGCCAAGCAAGCGCGCGAACATGGTGCCTTCACGCTGGACGTCGATACCCTCACTCGAATCTCGGCCGTGCTCGGTATTCATCAGGCGCTTGGAATCCTGTTTCCCGACGAACGCGCCGGCCTCGCGTGGCTGCGGACGCCGCATGATGCGCTTGTTTTCGGCGGCCATCCTCCACTCAGCGTTGTCACGAGCGGAACCCAAGACGGGCTGATGACCGTTCGTCGGTTCCTCGATGCGGCAAGGGGTGGCATCTACATGCATCCGAACACCCTGGATGAAAGATTTGCGCCGTACGAAGACGGGGACATCGTCTTCCGGTGAGTGATCGTGTTGCAAAGGCGCCGCGTCCTGCCTACCGGCTGATCCCATCGCAATTCCCGCCGATCGGACTTTTTGATACCGTTGCGACGACGGCCGATCTCGAAGCCGTGATGGAGCTCGCCGGCTGGACCAATGACCGTCTCGTTGCAGACCGCATCCAACGGCTTCCCAAGGGCGAATGGGTCTATGGCATGCCCAATTCCAGCATTGTGATGGCGGCATTTTTGCATGTTGCGCCGGGCGGCATGCGATTTAACGGTCCCGATCTCGGCGCCTGGTATGCTGCCGACGATCTCCGTACAGCCGCAGCCGAGGTTGGTCATCATCTTCGGCGTGAAGTTGTTGCGCGCGGCGTGGCGACGATGACGCGCACCTATAGAAGCTACTCGGCCATCCTGCTTGGCGATTACCTCGACATTCGTGGAGAACAGGCACTGCGGCCCGAGATCTATGACGGCACCAGCTACACGGCTTCGCAGGCCCTTGGTGAGCAGGTTCGTTCGAACGGCGGGGCCGGCATAGTCTATGACAGCCTGCGGCGCAGAGCCGGCGTGAACATTGTCGCACACCGGGCGCGAAACATTCGTGAGGTTGTGCAGGCCGACCACTTCGAGATTACCGTGTCTGCCGCCGATCGACGTATCGATGTGCGAAGGCTAGCGGCCTAGCCGTGGAAACCGGTAAACCGTCTCGTTCGCAAAGGCAGGATGGATGGAAAAGACGGAACCCTCATCGATGCAGTAAACATCGCCGTAGCTTCGGCATCTTTTCAGTACTGCGCGATATCGCCGCTTTCAGATTGCGCAAGCGTCAGGGGATAGCGCTCCGGGTGATGCACAAGGGCCGTGAGGTTCACCGGCCGGTTTCGGCTGTCGAATGCGATCTGATCGACAGTCAGGACGGCCGCGGGCGAATGCAGGTCCAGCATCTCTGCTTCCTCGCGAGAGGCGAGACGCGCACTCAGCGTTGTCTGTCCGCGCGATGGATGGATGTGATGGTGCTGGCGAAGCTCCGCATAGAGAGAACGGTTGCCGATCGTCCAATCGAGATCCAGAAGCCCAGGAACGCGGGCCGCCGGCAGCCAATCGGTCTGGATGACGACCGGGATCTCATCAAGCAAGCGCAATCTTGAGAGCACGACGACATCTGCGCCCGGCGGCAGGAAAAGCGGCCGGCTGATCTCCAGCGGCGCGCGAAGAACACGTGCCTCTATCAGGCGATGTCCAGGAACCCGGCCGTTCGAAATGGCCGTGGCTGTAAAGCTCTTGAGAACCTGCAGTTCGAAGCCGCCGCTGTGTTCTGCAACATAAAGCCCCTTGCCCGGCTGGCTCGTCACCACGCCCTGCTGGACCAGCTCGCGTATTGCGTGTCGAATCGTGATGCGGCTGACGTCGAACAGATCAACTAATTCGCGTTCCGAGGGTAATTTCCCTCTCAAGGGCAGCTTGCCGTTCCGGATCGAGGTCAAAAGCGCTTCGTAAACCTGCTTGTGAAGCGGCCGGGGATCTTCGCGGTCCACCAGACTTTGAGTCATGATGGAAAGCGGGTGCTCCTGACGCTTGTTCAAACCTGTTCCCCTTTCCTTTGCGTTCATTTTGCAACCACTCTCCACGCAATTCTCGATAAAGTCTATATTGACATGACTGGATATAACCAGTCCTAATGTGTGCCCAGGAGCCAAAGAGTTCCATAGATACCGAAGCGCTATCACAAAAAGGGAACAATCCATGTTGAAGAGAAGTCTTGCTGCCTTAGCCGTCTCCGTCGGCATCTGGACCGGCAACGCCCATGCCGAAGCCATTTCCGTATTCTGCTCGCCCACCGAGTTCGAGCTTTGCACAACGGTCGCCAATGCCTGGAAGGAAAAGACCGGCAACGAGGCGAAGATCAACAAGATGCCGGCTTTGCTGGATGATGCCATCCCGCTTTACCAGCAGCTGCTGGCCTCGAAATCCAAGGACATCGACGTCCTGTTCCTGGACGTCATCTGGCTCGGCATGTTCAAGAACAACCTGCTCGACCTGAAGACCCTGGTGCCGCAGGCAGACCAAGACAAGCATTTCGCCTCGACGCTCGGCGCAGCCAAGCTTGACGGCAAACTGGTCGCCATGCCCGCCTACATGGATGTCGGGCTGATGTATTATCGCAAGGACCTTCTGGAGAAATATGGCAAGCAGCCGCCCAAGACATGGGACGAGCTGGCAGCCAGCGCCAAGGAAATCCAGGAAAAGGAACGCGCCGCCGGCAATGGCGAGATGTGGGGCTATGCCTGGCAGGCCAAGAGCTACGAAGGCCTGACCTGCGACGCCATCGAACTGATCGCCTCGAACGGCGGCGGCACGATTATCTCCGACGACGGCAAGGTGACGATCGACAATCCGCAGGCTGCCGAAGCGTTAGAGAAGGCCAAAGGCTGGATCGGCAGCATCAGCCCGGAAGGCGTGCTGAATTACGACGAGGAAGCCTCCCGTGCAATCTTCGAGTCGGGAAACGCCGTCTTCCATCGCAACTGGCCCTATGTGTGGGGAACGAGCCACCAGAAAGGCAGTGCCGTCATCGACAAGGTCGGCGTGATGCCGCTTCCCGTCGGCAAGGAGGGCCAAAAGTCGAGCGGCTGCCTCGGCCCGATGTATTACGGCGTTTCCAAGTTCAGCGCCAAGCCTGAGATTGCAGCCGATTTCGTCAACTTCATCACCGCTTCGGAGATGCAGAAAATGCGAGCGATCGAGGCGGCCTACAACCCGTCGATCCAGGCCCTTTACAGCGATGCGGACGTCCTTGCCAAATTGCCCTTCCTCAAGGACAACCAGCAGGCTTTCGCAGATAGTGCAAGCAGACCCTCAGGCTATACCGGCACGAGCTACAACCGCGTTTCGCAAGCCTTTTATCGTTCGGTCCACGACATGCTTTCGGGCGGCGGCGATATCAAGGGCGGGCTGAGCGCCCTTGCAGCACGCCTTGAGAAGCTGAAGGAGAGCCGTTGAGGCTTTTCTGACAAGCCGGCGCGAGCAGGACCCCTTGCCTGCTCGCGCAGCCGGCTTGCTTGCCGCGCAACCGGCCACTGAAGTGGCCGTTGCTTTTCAGCATCATCAAGTTCGGGTGTAAGATGGCATCGGTTTCACTGGACTCCGTTTCAAAAAGCTATGGCACGCATTCCGTGATCGAGGATGTCGATCTCGGGATCAGGGACGGCGAGTTCATCGTCTTCGTCGGCCCGTCGGGATGCGGCAAGTCTACCTTGCTGCGTATCGTCGCCGGCCTGGTGTCTCCGACAAAGGGCGCCGTCAGCATCGGCGGCGACGATGTTACCGACGTTCCCGCCTCCAAGAGGGGCGTTGCCTTTGTCTTCCAATCCTATGCGCTCTATCCGCACATGAGCGTTGCCCGCAATATCGGCTTTGCACTTGAAACGCTCGGTCTTGCGCGGACCGCCATCAGCGACAAGGTGCTTGCCGTTGCAAGAATGCTCAAGGTCGATCATCTGCTGGATCGCCGTCCGAGAGAGCTGTCCGGCGGCCAGCGCCAGCGTGTTGCGATCGGCCGGGCGCTGGTCCGTCAGCCTGAGATCTTTCTTTTCGACGAGCCGCTTTCGAACCTCGATTCGGATCTGCGCATGGAGATGCGCATGGAGATCGCCAAGCTCCACGACGAACTCAAGACGACGATGATCTATGTGACGCACGATCAGTCGGAAGCCATGACGCTCGCCGACAGGATCGTTGTCCTCAATCACGGCCGCATCGAGCAGGTGGGCACGCCGCAAACCCTTTACCACGCGCCAGACAACCGCTTCGTGGCAAGCTTCATCGGAAGCCCGCGGATGAATTTCTTGTCCGTTTCCATGCAAGATGCCGCCGGGGGCAAGGTGATCGCAGGCCCCGGTGGACTTTCTGTTGACGCCGGATTTCTCAGTTCCGATGCAGCGGCAGCGACCATCGGCGTCAGGCCGGAAGCCCTGACCATCGCAGCCGACGGCGCCGGGCGCATATCCGGCGTCCTGGAGCGCGTCGAGGATCTCGGGCATGAGCATTTTGCCTATTGCCGCATTACAGAAGAGGTCGTGTGGGTGATCCGTGTGACTGTTCCGCCCGCCAGGGAAACGATCGGCCGGCGGATCGGATTGAGGTTTGCTGACGAGGCGGTTTTCGTCTTCGACGCGACGGACCGGCGGATCCCGCACGTAAGAGCGGCTGCCACTCCCGCAAGGGCAGCAGAGCAATGAGTGCGCGTCTGGCACGCCGCGACCACGTAGCCGCGTGGCTTTTTCTCGTCCCCGTCATCATCGTGATGCTGCTCGTGGCAGTATGGCCGCTGGCGCGAACCTTCTTCTTTGCCTTCACCGATGCCTATCTTGATGATCCTTCGACCTATTCCATGGTCGGGATCGACAATTTCCTCGACGTCATCAACGACAGAAGCTGGTGGGTGGCCGTCAGGAACACGATCGTCTTCACGGTCATTTCGGTTGCGATCGAAACCGTTCTCGGCCTTGCGATTGCGCTCTTGATCAACGAGGCCATCCCTGGACGGGGGATGGTGCGTGCCGCCATCCTCGTCCCTTGGGCGATCCCTGTCGTCGTTTCCGCGAAAATCTGGGAATGGATGCTGAACGACCAGTTCGGGGTGCTCAACAAGATCCTGATCGGACTGGGCTTTATCGATCACGGAATTGCCTGGACGGCGAGCAGCTCGCTGATCATGGGCGTCATCATTTTTGCCGACGTGTGGATGACGACGCCTTTCATGGTCCTGCTGATCCTCGCCGGACTGCAGCTTATTTCGCCGGAGATATTCGAAGCTGCAGAGGTAGACGGCGTTCCGGCATGGAAGCGCTTCTGGTCGATCACCTTGCCGATGCTCCGGCCGGCGATCGGCGTGGCCGTGCTCTTTCGCGTGCTCGATGCGCTTCGGATGTTCGACCTTGCCTATGTCATGGCTGCCAGCAATGAGAACGTCATGACCGTGTCGATCTACGCGCGTGACAGGCTCATCAGCTTCCAGGAGCTGGGTGTCGGCTCGGCCGCATCGACATGGGTGTTCCTCTTGGTGGCGCTCGCCGCCATCATCATCATCGGCGCGCTGCGTCTTGATCGGGCAAGCGGGGAGCTGACGAAATGACGGATATTGCACTCTACAGAACGGTTCGCAAACCTGCCACCTATTACCGGGTGCGGCGACGCATCGTGAGGCTGCTTCAGTCCGCAGCGCTCCTGCTCGTTTTGCTCTACACGCTTTTCCCCTACTATTGGGCTTTCGTGTCTTCGACGAAACAGGGCGCAGCCCTCTACCGGGCTGCGCTCGTTCCTGCACTCGATTTCACCTACTACCGGCAGCTGATCGACAATCCGGTCTTCATGGGTTCGCTGCTTAATTCCGCCTATGTCGCGGTGGCGACGACGTTCCTGTCGCTCTTCATCGGCCTCAGTGCCGCTTATGCTCTCGGGCGGATCGATTTTCCACAGCGCCGTGCATTGCTGATGATCATCCTGATGATCTCGATCTTTCCGCAGGTCGTCGTTCTCTCCGGCATGTTCGAGCTGATCAACTGGATGGGCTTGTTCAACCGTCCAAGCGCGCTGGTGCTGACCTATCTTCTCTCGACAGTGCCGTTTACGACCTGGGTTCTCACGACCTTCATCCGCGAATTTCCACGTGAGCTGGAAGAAGCGGCAATCATCGACGGATGCTCGCATTTTCGCATTCTGATGAAGATCCTGCTGCCGCTGATGGGTCCGTCGCTTGCCAGCACCGGCATTTTGGCCTTTATCCTGGCGTGGAACGAGTTCCTCTTCGCCCTCACTTTCACTTTGACGGACGAGAACCGAACGGTGCCGGTTGCAATCGGCCTCATTGCCGGAAACAGCCGCTACGAATATCCCTTCGGCCAGATCATGGCGGCCTCGGTGACCGTCACCCTCCCCCTCATCTTGGTGGTGCTTTTCTTCCAGCGCCGCATCGTTGCGGGCCTGACGGCAGGCGCGGTCAAGGGATGAACGACAAAGGACATAATCATGGACATGCTGGTAAAACTCTACGAACTTAAACCCGATCACGCGCTGGACAAGCGTTTGGCAGATCAGGACATCCTGATCCGTCGGATGCTTGCACCCGAGCTCAAAGCGCTGACATCGTGGATCGAGCCGCGCTTTGGCGCCGGATGGGCATCGGAGGCGACCGTCGCGGCAATGCGCCAGCCGCCGTCGTGCTTTGTTGCGGTCAGGGGCGGCGAGCTCATCGGCTTTGCTTGCCACGAGGCGACGGCCAAAGGTTTCTTCGGGCCGACAGGCGTGGATGTTTCTGCCCGCGGCCATGGCGTCGGTCAGGCCTTGCTGATTGCCACCCTGCTCGACATGCACGCCCAGGGCTACGCCTATGGCGTCATTGGCGGCGCCGGCCCGATGGAGTTTTATCGCCGCAGCGTGGGCGCGATCCCGATCGAAGGTTCTGTTCCGGGAATTTATCGCGACATGCTTCCGATAGCCAAGCCAAGCGAAGTCTCCGAATCTGAAAAAATGCCAACCGCAATGCAGCGATGATATCGCGGTCCGCTTTCTGTCCATGAAAATTAATTTCATGATTTCGGGAGAAGCCGCGTTAATGGTTGACGACTTGTAATTTTTGCCCCAACCTGAAGAAAATAAATTACGAAATGGGAACGACTTAAGCATGAAAGTGGGAATCGTAGGGCTGGGATTTCGGCTCGGTTATCTTGGCTATGTTTTCAAGGCTATCGACAGCAGCTTCGAAATCGCAGGCTATGTTGATCCGGAGCCTGCCGGTCTCCCCGGCTTGACGGAAAAGGGTATTTCGGTCGGCAAGGCCTACGCCTCGCCTCAGGAGCTTCTTGCCGGCGAAAAGCTCGATCTGCTGATGATCGGTTCGCCCAACCACATGCATCTGGAACACATCAGGTTGGGCCTTGAGGCCGGCTTGAAAGTGTTTTGCGAAAAGCCGATCGTCACCACGATCGCCGAAAGCATCGAGCTCGCCAGGCTCATGGCAAAGTTCGGCCATGAGCGGTTGATGGTGGGCCTGGTGCTGCGGTATTCGCCGCTCTACAAGGACCTTCGCGCCATCCAGGCGGCCGGCAAGCTCGGCCAGATCGTTTCGATCGAGGCATCCGAACATATCGAACCCTATCACGGCGCGTTCTTCATGCGCGACTGGAGGCGTTACGAGCGGTATTCCGGCAGCTTCATGCTGGAAAAATGCTGCCATGACCTCGACCTCTACAACGGTGTGGTCGGCGCAAGAGCCGAACGCGTGGCAAGCTTCGGCGGACGGAAGAGCTTCATTCCGGCAAATGATCCGGCGCGTGAAGGGATCAACGACCTCGAACTCTTTCACCGCAAACCCAGCGGCTGGATGGGATCGGACAGGGTCTTCGACAGCGATGCCGACATCATCGACTACCAGGTGGCGATCGTCGAATATGCAAATGGCGTCGGCATGAATTTCCACACCAACCTCAACGTTCCGGACCAGTTCCGCCGCTTTGCCATCATGGGTTCGCGCGGGATGGCGGAAGGCGACTTCGTGCGCGGCTATCTCGATGTGCACGAGCAGCTGACCGGCAAGAAGATCGTTGAGACCAAGTACGCCGCGACCGAACTTTCCCAGCATTACGGCGCAGACGAACAGATGGCAGCCGACCTGCTCGACAGCGTCCGCAGCGGCACCGAACTCCCCGTCTCGACGTTGAATGCGCTCGAGGCAGGCATCCTTGCATTGGCGATGGACGAAGCACGGATGAAGAGGACAGTCGTCGATCTGCGTCCTGTGTGGGATCGCTTCGACGAGGCGCTCCACGCCAGAGCGGCTTGAGGGGGGTGGCAGGATGAGTGTTCAAAAAAGCACCGTCATCTTCGCCTGGATCCTTCTCCTTCCAGCTGTCCTTTACGTCATGGCGATCGTCGCCTATCCGCTCGTCGATACGTTCATTCTTTCTTTCACCGACGCATCGCTCAGGAAGACCACGAACTGGGTCGGCTGGGTCAACTACGAGAAGATCTTCAACGCCACATTTGCGGAAGTCATCCTGCGCACCTTCATATGGACGTTCTTTTCGGTCTCGATCAAGATGATCATCGGTACCTTCGGCGCGACCATGCTCAACGCTGCCGTCCCCGGGCGTTCGCTGTTCCGCCTGCTCACCATGCCGCCATGGATCGTGCCGATGGCGATCGGCATCTTCATGTGGGGGTGGATGTACAACGGACAGTTCGGGATGATCTCCGGCCTTCTGCAGCGTTTCGGCCTGACCGACGGACCGGTGGCATTTTTGGCTTACGGCAGCACTGCCTTCTGGGCAACGATCATCACCGACGTCTGGATCGGCGTTCCTCTGGTCACCATCTATTTTCTGGCCGCGATCCAGTCCATTCCGAAGGATCTCTACGAGGCGGCCTGGACCGATGGCGCCGGCCGATTTTATCGTTTCCGCCGCATCACGCTGCCGCTGATGGTCCCGGCGATCATTACCATGTCGATGCTGTCTTTAATCGCCACGTTCAATTCCTTCGATATCATCTGGATTCTGACCCAGGGCGGCCCGAGCGGTCAAACGACGACAATGATCATCGATACCTATCAGACGGCCATCGGCTCCAAGAAATACGGTGAAGGCGCTGCACGTGCGGTGCTGATCTGCATCTTCCTGTCGCTCTTCTGCTTTGCCTATTTCCGTGTCACCCGCCGTCTCAACCCGGAGAAGCGCGCATGAGCAGCCCCGCTATGATCGATCGCTACCGCTGGTGGGAAATCGTGCTGATCTATTGCGGCATTGCGCTGTTTCTGGCCTTCGTTCTTTCGCCCTTCGTCGAAGGCTTTCTGGTTTCGCTGAAACCGTTGAGCCAGCTTTTTTCCTCGCCTTACCGGTTCTGGCCGGAGAACGGCTCCTTCGAGGCCTACCGAACGATGTGGGTCAGCGTTCCAGGTTTCGGGCGCTATATTTTCAATTCGTTCTTCATATCGATCATCGTCACGATAGTCGTCCTGTGTCTCGTCATCCCGGCGTCCTATGCCTTTGCGCGGTTCGAGTTCAGGGGCATGGGCATCCTTCTCGGCGCCTTCCTGACGGTCAACATGTTCTCCGGCGCCGTACTCTTGATCCCTCTCTTCCGGCTGATGCGCAGCATGGGCGTCCTCAATACCTATCTCGCCATGATCGTGCCGGGCGTGGCCTTCCTCATCCCATCGGCGATCTGGCTTCTCAGGACCTATATGATCCGCATTCCCCAGGAATTGAACGAAGCCGCGTATATGGATGGCGCCAGCCATTTCTACACGCTTCGCCGCGTGATCCTGCCGATCGCCATGCCCGGCATCATCGTGGTCGCGATCACCACTTTCATCGGCGCCTATGCGCAGCAATTCATCTTCGCGCTGACCTTCAACTCGAAGACCGAATACATGCCTTTGCCGGTGGGGCTCTTTGCTTATTTCGGTAAGCAGGAGGTCATCTGGAACGAACTGATGGCGGCTTCCTTCGTCGGCATCCTGCCGGCGATGGTCGTCATCTTCTTCCTGCAACGCTACCTCGTCGGCGGGCTGACCGCCGGTGCGGTGAAACAATAAGATCAAGAAAACGAGTGAACAGCTAACACAAGAATGGGAGTCACAACGTGAGTATTACCATCAGAACAGGCCTCATGGCACTCGCCCTGCTCGGTTCGACGGCGTTGACCGCTGTCACGGCCCAAGCCGCCGACCAGGAGATCAGCTGGATTTATTGCGGCGACAAGCTCGATGATATCCACGCGAAGTACATCAAGCAGTGGGAAGAAAAGAACACCGGCTGGAAGATCGCGCCGGAAGTCGTTGGCTGGGCCCAGTGCCAGGACAAGGCAACGACGCTTGCTGCAGCTGGCACGCCAGTCGCAATGGCCTATGTCGGTTCGCGTACGCTCAAGGAGTTTGCCCAGAACGATCTGATCGTCGAGGTCCCGATGACGGACGAAGAAAAGAAGGCCTACTATCCGCACATCGTCGACACCGTCACCTTCGACGGCACGCAATGGGGCGTTCCGATCGCTTTCTCGACAAAGGCGCTTTACTGGAACAAGGATCTCTTCAAGCAGGCCGGCCTTGATCCCGAGAAGCCGCCGAAGACCTGGGACGAGGAAATCGAATATGCCAAGATCATCAAGGAGAAAACCGGAATCCCCGGCTTCGGCCTTTCGGCCAAGACCTTCGACAACACAATGCATCAGTTCATGCACTGGGTTTACACCAACAACGGTACGGTGACGGACGCGGAAGGCAAAATTACCCTCGACAGCCCCGAAGTGCTGAAAGCGCTGGAGGCCTATAAGAGCATCGTGCCCTATTCCGAAGAAGGCCCGACGGCCTACGAGCAGAACGAAGTGCGCGCCATCTTCCTCGACGGCAAGGTCGCGATGATCCAGGCAGGTTCCGGTGCTGCCTATCGCCTGAAGGATACCAAGATCGACTGGGGCATCACGACCCTGCCGCTTGGACCGCAGGCCAAGGGACCAGGCACTCTGCTCATCACCGACAGTCTTGCGATCTTCAAGGGTTCGGGCGTCGAGGACAAGGCTATCGAATTCGCCAAGTTCATCACCTCTCCCGGTCCCCAGGAGGAATATGAGCTCAACGGCGAATCCGGTCTGACGCCGCTTCGTCCGTCGCCGAACATCGACAAGCTGGTGACTGAAAAGCCTTACTGGAAGCCGTTGATCGACGGCATCAGCTACGGTGGTCCAGAACCCCTTTTCACCGACTACAAGGGCTTCCAGAATTCGATGATTGCGATGGTGCAGTCCGTCGTGACCGGTCAGGCTCAACCGGCCGATGCACTCAAGAAGGCTGCCGGCGAAATCGAGGCGTTCAAGTAGCCTTCGTGGGGATCGCGGGGAGCAACAACCCGCGATCCTTCCTGATTGTGCAAGTGCTGCTACAGCAGCGACCGGAGACAGGTTTTGGGACAGCTTTTTCTCAATAATGTGCAGAAATTCTACGGCGACTACGAAGTTCTGAAGGGCGTGCAGCTCGATGTGAAGAACGGCGAGTTCGTTGTCTTCGTCGGTCCCTCAGGCTGCGGCAAATCCACCCTCCTGCGCATGATCGCCGGCCTCGATGCGACAACTGCCGGCGATATCGTCATCGACGGAATCCGGGTCAACGACCTGCCGCCGGTCAAGCGTGGCATTGCCATGGTGTTCCAGTCCTACGCGCTTTATCCGCACATGACCGTTTTCGAGAACATCGCCTTTCCGCTTCGCGTCGAGAAGATGGAGGAGTCAAAACTCAAGGCAAAGGTCGAGAATGCGGCACGCATTCTCCACCTCGACCAGCGCTTGCAGCAGAAGCCCGGAATGCTGTCCGGCGGCCAGCGCCAGCGTGTCGCAATCGGCCGCGCCATCGTTCGCGAGCCGAAGATATTCCTCTTCGACGAACCACTGTCGAACCTCGATGCCGCACTGCGGGCCGACATGCGCATCGAGCTTGCAAAACTGCATCGCCAGTTGAAGGCCACCATGATTTATGTGACGCACGACCAGGTGGAAGCCATGACCATGGCCGACCGCATCGTCGTGCTGGATGCCGGCGATATCTCGCAGACCGGTGCGCCATTGGAGCTTTATCACAAGCCGGCCAACCTCTTTGTTGCCGGTTTCATCGGCAATCCCAAAATGAACTTCCTGCCGGTTACCTGCAAAAGCGTCAGCGAGGCCGGCGTGGAAGTGGACCATGGCGGGCAGACCGCTACTTTGCCGGTTGCTCCGCGCGAAGGCATGATCGGCAAGACGCTTACGCTCGGCATCCGGCCGGAGCATGTGCAGCTTGGTTCCGGCGATATCTCGCTGACCGTTACGCCGACGGTCATCGAACGGCTTGGCGCCCATACGGTCGCCTATGCAGCGCTTAACGGCGAGGGCGAGAACTTCTGCGCGATGCTTCCCGGCAGTGTCGGGATTCGTCCCGATAGGCCTGTGGTCACGGGGATCAACGCCACCGATTGCCACCTCTTCGACGAGGCCGGCTTTTCCTTCGAGCGCCGCGTGGAACTCACGGAAATTGACATGGCCGTGCTTGATCCGACGGCAGCCTAGACCAGGCGACCCTATATGGAAGAAGTCGAATATTCCGCAAGGCGGCGATCATCGGATGCGCTTCGACTGACCCATGAGCCGCTCGGCGAGTGCGAACCGACCCTGCAATTTGCGCGCAAGTCGATTAGGCGGCGCGACGCCGACCAGCCAATTTTCTCCTTGTCTGTGAGCCCAGGTTGCGGCAGCCCATGAGGAAGTAGCGGTTCGGCCACAATCCGAAGAAAGCGGCAACTCGTCCCCACGGTTGCCGCCCTTGCGATTCCAGCTCGGCGAAGGATCGAAGCTGCCCTGTAACTATTTCGCCGGTGGAGGTTGCCAATCTTTTTCTGGTTTCACTTCGACCGTGTCGTGGGCCTCCTGCCAGCTGCTGATGCCGCCAGGGAACCAATAAACGCCGGTAAAGCCCTTCATCACCAGCCGTTTGCCAGCGTTCCAACTACCCCAGCACTCGGGACGGCAGAAGGTAACGATGGGCTTTGAACTGTCCCCTTGTGTCAGTTCATTTACGCGACGAAAAAAAGCTTCCTCTTTCGTTGCCTCAAAAGCCGCTGCTCCGGCACCCGGCATCCACACCGCGCCCGGTATGGAGCGATGTGTCGGCAGCCAAAGTCGATCCTTGGGAAAGTCCTCCGGCTTCTGATCGGCGGGGCCAACGTCAAGAAGCACCGGATCTTTTGGCATGAGCGCCTCAAGTCCTGCCAGATCAATGACGGTGGCACCTGTCAGCGTCGTCGGCGTCTGCCCGCGCATCGGGCCAGTCCACAAGCCGCTCGGCTCCGGCACTTCGGCCCAGGACCATTGCGTGCTGGCGGCGGTTACAAACGACGCAATCGCCAGTGAGGAGGCAACCCTCAGCAATGTTACAATCAGTCCCGACATGCCCGCACCCCTCAATTCGTGGCCGGCGGCACCTTGAAACTCTGTTCCCAACGCGCACCCTTGGTATCGGAAGCGACCACCTTGATCGGCCCATTGCCCTGCGGAACAAAATTGAAGCCGATGACGGGATTTGTAGACAGGGAAATATCGCCCACAATGTCCAGCACGGTCTGGTCGCCGTAGGAGACGGTCATCTTCTCGAGGTAACGCGCCGGCGTGTAAAGCCGAGTAAGCTGGTTCATCTGCATTCCGCTGAAGTTCGGGTGACGGATCATTAGCGTTGCCTCTGCAGGTTTTCCCTGCTGGATGCTCTCGGCGAATTTGATCCTCATTTCCCCCATACCCTTCATCGCTTCCGCGTCGCTGGGGCCGGAAGGCGCAGAGCAGCCGCCCGATGCCTTCACAAAGGCGGCAGTCGAAAACAGCTTCCCGTCCTTCGTCTCGGCAACGGCGTGAACGTTCGTATAGGTGTCGACCCGCACACGCAGCTGCAAGGTTCCAGAGTCCGCGGCCGGCCCGAAGGTGACATGAGCGGCCAGCGGCGCAGGATTGTCATCGATGACAAGATAAACCGATTTGATCTTGTCCTTCTGGGGCATTGTCAAAGTGATCGGCACGAGCGCAGCATCCTGCGCGCGCTTCGGCGCATCAATCTTGATCAATGAATCGGTCGGGACGACTTCGCGGTCGTCGAAGAGGTAATCGGCAATCAGTTGCCAGCGCTGCTCCCGCTGGGCATCCGCCTGGGAGGGTTCTGCTGCAGGAACCGACCCGGCGCAGATCGCCGTGAGCAGAGCCGCCGCAAAGATCGGTCGCACTATCTCCATCATGGGTCTCCTCCTTCTTTCACCCCTCTACATTACTCCCATTCAAGCTCCTTGTAAGCTTGAATGACGTTTCGGCCGTTATAGTCCTCAAACAGCGCCCAGCCTTCGCCTTCTCCCGCCGCGACCACTCGACTGGCCTTTTCTATCCCAAGGCCCTGCGCTATCGCCTTGCGCGTTTCATCGCGCAGAACCGTAAGATAGCGCACCTGTTTTGCCATGGCCGGTCGAAAATCGACCATTGCCGGTCCATGACCCGGAACTGCGCGAGAAGCACCAATGCCGTCGAGCCGCTTGGCTTCATTCAACCATCCGGGCAGGCTACCATCCAGCGAGGGAACGCGACCGACGAAGAGCAGGTCGGCAGGAAACAGGGTTCCCGTGGATGTATCGAACATCGACAGGTCGCAATCGGTGTGGGCGGTATCATGCGCAGTAATGCGGACAATGCGGTCGCCGAGATCAACTTCGGCCACATCTTCAATCTCGCGGGTGGGATAAACAATGGCGCCTACGCTCCTGGATCCGAGAATGTCGACGAGACGCTCGTGATAAAAACTTCCCCGCGCATCGAGAGCACGGCTCAGAGCGTGATGGCCGATAAATTCCGGCTGTTCTTCCGCAAAGGCCGCAGCGCCAAAGCAATGATCGGGATGGACGTGGGACATCACGACATACCGGATCGGCTTGTCGGTGCATTTCCTGATTTGCGAGCGAAGCCATTGCCCGTCTGCCAGACTGCCTCCCGGATCGATCACGAGCACGCCGTCGCGTCCGATGATGAAGCCTATGTTTGCAATGCCTCCGTTGTTTTCACGAGTGGCTTCCTCGTGCGGCGCCTCGCGAATGAAGAGGCCGTTCCCGACGTCCTTCAACGAAAAGCATTCGCTAGCAGATCCACGTGCCGGCAGACAGCACATGCAAAGACCAAGCGCCAAGGCTTCACGTCGCGTGAAGCGAGCGCTACCGGCGGATGGTCCGGCATATTCGACCCGGGTGAGCTCATCTGTTGACATGTTTAAGAGTAGCACGTTCCGCCGGGCTTCGGTCGAGCTGAGAGAGTTGCTGACTGCCGCAGCCATTGTGGACGATATCGGTCCGATCGCGATCGTCGCTGTCTTCCATCTCGGGCGAACTGGATTCACGACTTGAGGCGGATCATCGCATGGCTCGGACTTTCGCCCGAATTTTCTGGGCGAGAGCAGAAACGCACGCAAATCAATTGATGCGAAGACCCTTGACGCGGTTCTTCATGGATCACATTCGCCCGGCTCATGCAAAGACCGGAGGCAATATATCGGTCACGGTTGTTCCGGTGGCGATGTGGCGGAAATATTCTCCGCCACATCCATTGTCCGCTCATCCACTTGGCAACACAGCGCATTACGCTGTTCGAGCAAGAAGATTACTCCGCAGCCATGGCCGTTGGCTGCTCCGGTTCTTCCTCCTGGGCATTCTTGTGCGTCTGATGCTCGGTCGGCTTTATCCGGAACCAGGTGGCATAGAGAGCGGGAAGGAAGAGCAGGATCATCACGGTGCCGACCGCCGTGCCACCGATCAGGGTATATGCCATGGATCCCCAAAACACCGAGTGTGTAAGCGGAATGAAGGCAAGGACGGCGGCAAGCGCGGTCAGGATTACCGGACGTGTGCGCTGTACGGTCGCCTCGATGACGGCGTGATAGTCGTCGAGACCGGCTGCCTGGTTCTCCTTGATCTGCTCAGTCAAGATCAGGGTATTGCGCATCAGAATTCCAGCCAGTCCTATCAAGCCGAGAATGGCATTGAAGCCGAATGGCTGGTTGAAGAGGAGCAGAACCGGAACCACGCCGGCCAGGCCAAGCGGGCCGGTCAGCATCACCATGGTCATCGTAGACAGGCTACGAACCTGCAGGATGACAACGATCAGCATGGCGGCAATCATCGCCGGGAAGATTTGAACGAGAGCGACGTTCGCCTTCAGTGATTCCTCGATGTTTCCGCCCATCTCGATACGATAGCCCACCGGTAGCGAGGCAATCAGCGGCTGAAGCGCCTTCAGCACCTGCTGCGAGACCTCCGGGGGCTGTGTCGCCTCGTTGATGTCCGAACGGATGGTGATAACGGGCGTTCGATCGCGACGCTTCAGTATCGGCTCTTCAAAGCGGATTTCGGAGTGGCCTATCTGATCGAGCGGAACCTGTCGGCCATCCCGGCTCATCAGCGAAAAGTCTGCCAATGCCGATGGATCGAGGCGGTTGTCGCCAGCACTGCGGGCGACGACAGGCACGTTGCGGATGTTCTCGCGAACCTGCGTGATCGGAATTCCGGTCAGCAGCAATTGCATCTGCTGGGCTGCCTCCGTCGGCGAAAGACCGATCAGGTTAAGCCGATCCTGGTCAGGCACAAAACGCAGCACAGGCGTGCGATTGCCCCAGTCGCGGTTTGCCTGGCGAACGTCCGGTACGCTTTTCATGATGTCGAGAGCTTGTTCGGAGATCTTGTAGAGTTGTTCCCGATCAGGTCCCATGATCCGGAACTCGACCGGAAACGGCGTGTAAGGACCGAATACGAGCTGCGTGACGCGAACGTAGGCTTCAGGGGCGAGGCCATCTGAGATTGCCGCGCGGAGCCGAAGCTTCAAGGCCTCACGCGCCTGAGAATCGGGGGTAAGCACCACTATCTTTGCGAAAGCGGGGTTCGGCAATTCCGGTGCCATGGCAAAAAAGAACCGAGGAGCGCCCTGCCCGACATAGCTGGTGACAATGTTTGCTTCCGGTTGTTCCTGGAGCCAATTTTCGAGCTTCTTGACCGCGGCAGTCGTCGTCCCAATGCTGGTGCCTTCAGGCATGCGGACTTCAACGAGCACTTCGGGCCGATCCGATGTCGGAAAGAATTGCTGCTTCACTCCTCCCATACCGACAACAGAAAGAGCCATGGCTATGGCGACGACAGCGCATGTCATGAACTTGTGATGCACGGCAAATCTGATGACGGCCCTGAGACGCCGGTAATTGGGCGTATCGTAGATGGCGTGATGGCCGCCCTCGACAGGCTTGATCGCCGGCAGCATCTTGACGCCGAGGTAAGGGGTGAAGATTACCGCAACAATCCAGGAGACGATCAGCGCAAAGCCCACGACCCAGAAGATATTGCCAGCGTACTCGCCGGCGGTTGATCTGGCAAAGCCCACTGGCATCAGCCCGATGATCGTCACGAGTGTGCCGGAAAGCATGGGCGCTGCCGTATGGCTCCAGGCATAGGCGGCCGCCTTGATGCGATCCATGCCCTCTTCCATCTTCACCACCATCACTTCGATGGCGATGATGGCGTCGTCAACGAGAAGACCCAGCGCCAGGATCAATGCGCCGAGGGTGATCCGGTCAAAAAACCTCCCGGTTTCCAGCATGATGAGGAAGACGACGGCAAGAGTGAGCGGAACGGCCAGAGCCACGACGATCCCGACGCGCCAACCGAGGCTGACGAGGCTCACCAGCAACACCACCGCGAGCGCCATGGCGAACTTCATCATGAACTCGCCGACCGCAGCGTCGATGTTGACGGCCTGGTCGCTGACCTTTGCAAGCGTCATGCCGAGCGCAAGATTCTGGGCGATCTCGCCAGATCTCTTCTCGAGCGCCTTGCCGAGCTCCAGCCCGTTCCAGCCCTGCTGCATCACCGCACCGAGCATAATGGCGGGCTCGCCCTCATGGCGGATGATGTAGGTGGCTGGATCTTGGTAACCGCGCCGCACATCGGCAACGTCGGAGAGCTTCAACGTGCGTCCACCAGCAACGATCGGCGTGTCGGCGATCGCCTGGATGCTGTCATAGGCACCGTCGAAGCGGATGAATACCTGAGGTCCGCGCGTATCGATCGAGCCTGCTGGCGTCACGGTGTTCTGTCGTTGCAGGGCCGCGGCAATGTCCTGCGCCGATATGCCGAGTGTGGCCAGCTTGGCATAGGAGAACTCGACGAAGATCTGCTCTGGAAGCTCGCCCAGGATATTGATCTTCTTGACGCCTGGCACGTGCAGAAGATCCTGGCGGATCAACTCGGCCTGCCGCACAAGCTCGCGCATCGGCATGCCCTTGGCTTTCAGAGCGTAGAGAGCGAAGCTGACGTCGGAATACTCGTCGTTGACAAAGGGGCCGATGACGCCCTGGGGCAGATTCCGGGCCTCGTCTCCAAGCTTCTTTCGGGCCTGATAGAACTCTTCCTCTACTCCGTTGGGGGGCGTACTGTCCTTCAAGGTGACGGTCAAAAAGGCGTATCCGGGCCGGGTTGTCGTCTCGACGCGATCATACCAGGTGAGTTCCTGAATGCGTTTCTCGAGCGGCTCAGCGACGAGATCCTGCATTTCGCGCGCTGTCGCGCCTGGCCATGCGGCTGTCACCGTCAGGGTCTTGATGGTGAATGAAGGATCTTCCGCGCGCCCCAGCTTGACGAATGCATAGGCGCCGGCAGCAGCCAGCAGGATGATGAAGAACAGAGTGACGGCTCGCTCGCGGACTGCGAGCGCGGATAAGTTAAAGTTCATTGTTCTGCCGCCTCTGATTGTGCCACTTTGGTTCGCACGCTCGCTCCGTCCTGCAGCAAATGGGCTCCAAGAGCCACGACCGACTCGCCGGCCTTCAGGCTGGAAACCACCGCGATTTCCTCGCCCACTCGTTCTATCTTCACTTGCCTGAAGTGGACGGTCGAAGATTTCTCGTCGAAGATCCAGACCCCGGTTCGACTGCCGTCATCGAGGACAGCGCCTACAGGCACCGCTGCATGCGTTTGCTCACTGCCAGTAGAGATCTTGATCGTAACTGTCGCACCAAGGGGGGCTGACGCTGCCGCGCCATCCAGGACCCAGCGTGCTTCGTAGGTCCGGGTTTTCGGGTCAGCGGCGTCAGAAATCTGCCGAAGCCGCGCCTTGTCTTGCAAGCTTTCGTTTCCGTAAACTTCGGCCCGGGCTACCTCGCCAATCTGTGGCCGAAGGGATTCCGGAAGAAAGACCAGCGCTTCACGGGGCCCAGCTTGAGCGAGCCTGATCACGGTTTGTCCGGCTGCCACGACTTGTCCCGGCTCTCCGAGCGTCTCGACGACAGTTCCATCGGTATCGGCAACCAGCAGAGAATAGGTTGCCTCGTTGTCTGCGACCTTTGCTTCGGCTTCTGCCGCTGCAAGTTGGGCGGTAGCAGTGTCGAGTGCAGCCTTTGCTTGTTCATAACGTTGGGGCGTCGCGGCTAATCCGTTTTTCACCAGAGCCGTGTAACGCCTTTCGTCTGCTTCCGCTTGCACCAAGACAGCCCGAGCTGCGACGACTGCATTGCGTTTTGCTGTGAGTGCGAGGCGCAGATCGGTCTCGTCGATGCGCATCAGGGGTTGGCCGGCCTTGATCTGTTCGCCGACGTCCACATAGCGCTGAATGATCTTGCCAGGCACCCGGAAGCCGAGGTTGCTCTCTACCCGGGCCGCGATCGTGCCTGTGAAGGTGCGCTCGGCCGAACCTGGCCTCTCCGCTTCCGCCAGCCTGACGAGCGGCGGCGCCACGCGAGGATCTAAGGCCTCCGTTTCACCTCCCGATGTTTCGGCGACGACGGCAAACGCGGTTGCGGCGGCCGCCGCCAGAGCGGCCAATGATACGAGAACGATCTTGCGGTCCATTTTCATTACCCTTCTTGACGGGCGCAGGAATTTAATTAGATTATGATATAACTCTAAATGCTATATAGATGTCAAACGAAATCTAAAGAGGTCGATATGAGAGTCAGTCGTGCTCAGGCCGAAGCAAATCGCGAAGCGGTGATAAACGCTGCAAGCCGGCTCTTTCGGGAGCGCGGTTTTGACGGCATCGGATTGAAAGACCTGATGAAGGGTGCCGGCCTCACTCAGGGCGGTTTCTACAAGCAATTTGAGTCCAAAGATGATCTTGTGGCGCAAGCATCGAGGCGTGCAATGGAAAGCGCGACCCGCAGATGGTCATCTGTTGCAGCTTCTAGCTCCGACCCTCTTGAGGCGATTATCGGGTTTTATCTCTCGCAGGGCCATCAGCAAGAAAAGGCCGATGGCTGCCCTTTAGTGGCGCTTGGATCCGACGCGGCGCGTCAGAGCGAGGAGGTGCGGGTTCCGTTCCAGGATGGGATTGAAGCCCATCTTCAGGTCCTCGACGAGCTAATGCCGACGTCGAAGGGATCAAAACCTTACGAAAAAGCCATGGCCGTCCTGTCTCTGATGGTAGGCGCCGTAACGATCTCTCGCATCTTGAACGATAAGGGTTTGTCGCAAGGCTTTCTCAATGCAGCCGCCGATGAGGTTAGGCGTATGGCGGCACCGGGGGGAAAAGCCTGAGATGCCCCGCAGTTTGCTTGCCGGATCCTTCAAGATCCCCGCAGGCCCTTGATGCAAAACCTGGCCGCTCGAGCGGGATCACCGTGTCAATAAGCAGTGATGGCGATCGAACGTCCGTAAGGCTTAGGCACACACACAAGGATGAATGCTTTGTCTGGAGAACACATGCGTCGGATCGTAATTACAGGAATGGGGACAGTTAACCCCCTTGGCGCCGGTGTGGCAATTTCCTGGGCTCGGCTATTATCTGGCCGTTCGGGCATTCGAAGGCTCCCGGACGATGTGGTGGGAGACCTGCCGGCCAAGCTCGGCGGCGTCGTTCCCTCCCTAGAAGAAGATCCCGAGGCTGGCTTCGATCAAAATGCGGTCCTTGCTCCAAAGGACCAGCGGAAGGTAGATCGGTTCATTCTATTCGCATTGGCGGCGGCAAAAGAGGCGCTTGCTCAGGCGGAATGGAAGCCGATATCGGAAGTTGACCGGGCCCGCACCGCGACGATCATCGCCTCGGGGATCGGTGGCTTCCCCGCCATAACCGAAGCGGTGCGGACGGTTGATCAGCGTGGTGTCCGCCGACTTTCGCCGTTTACAGTGCCGTCTTTCCTCGTGAACCTCGCAGCAGGGCAGGTTTCGATTCGATACGGCTTTAAAGGTCCGCTCGGTGCGCCGGTCACCGCCTGTGCGGCAGGCGTTCAGGCGATTGGCGATGCGGCGCGTCTTATTCGCGCCAATGAAGCCGATATTGCCGTGTGCGGCGGAACGGAAGCCTGCATGAACATCGTCAGCCTGGGTGGCTTTGCGGCCGCGCGCTCCCTGTCGACCGGCTTCAACGAAACACCTGATCGGGCCTCACGACCCTTCGACATGCTGCGTGACGGCTTCGTGATGGGGGAAGGCGCCGGTATCCTGGTCATCGAGGCCCTAAGTCACGCGCTTGCGCGCGGCGCAAAGCCGCTCGCCGAACTCGTCGGCTACGGAACGACGGCAGACGCTCATCACGTCACCTCCGGTCCCGAGGACGGCAACGGTGCGCGCCGGGCCATGGAAATCGCGATTGCCCAAGCCGGGATTTCGCCGCGTGACATCCACCACCTCAATGCACACGCGACATCCACACCGGTCGGCGATCTGGGGGAAATCGAGGCGATCAAGACGGTGTTCGGTACTCCTTCCAGCATAGCTGTCAGTGGAACGAAGTCGGCGACCGGGCATCTGCTTGGAGCTGCCGGCGGGCTTGAGGCCATCTTTACGATCATGGCGCTCAGAGATCAGGTGGCGCCACCCACTCTGAACTTGAATGCGCCAGATCCGGCCAGCGACGGTATAGACTTTGTCTCAAACAAGGCTCGGGCCATGAAGATGGACTACGCGATCTCCAACGGCTTTGGCTTCGGAGGAGTCAATGCCAGCGCAGTGTTCCGACACTGGCCGGACAAGCTGGCTGGCACCGGAAATCCGCGTCCGCGTTAAGCGGTCTTCTAATCGTTCCGACAACTTAAGACGTGTCCCGCTCGTTTGGAACGGAGCACGTTGCTTTAGGACTCAAAGAACTTCGGGCAGCTCTTCAACTATCTTTATGGACGATGCCCAATTTCTGCAGTAGGTTGCATTCGCAAAGGTGAATATGATTTACAATAGATGACCCTCAAGAGCGGGTGAGGTGCAGGCCGTGCATAACAAGCTGCCACCTGAGGGCGAGTATGCACCGCCTCTGTCACGCCCGGCTCCGACTCCGGATGACATTCGTAGTCAGCTCGACCTCATCATCGCCAGCCCCGAATTCCCGCGTGTTGGTCGCAGTGCCGCATTCCTGATCTACGTGACAGAAGAAACGCTTGCTGGCCGTGCAAAACGCATCAAGGGCTATACGATCGCGGTCGATGTCTTCAATCGCAATGAAGGTTTCAAACAGGACGATCCCGTCGTTCGGATAGAAGCTGGGCGTCTGCGGCGTTTGCTGGAGCGCTACTACCTTGTCGCAGGACAGAATGATCCCATAAGGATCGACATTCCCAAGGGTGGATACGCGCCTTCCTTCGTCTGGAATGACAAGGTTGATGACGTCGCTCTGCCCGATGTCACGATACCCTTACCCCGAAGATTGGGCTTCCGGCTGCCTCAACTGATGCCGTTCGGTATCGGGGCTGGCGCAATGTTCGGCGTTGGTATCGTCGCTATGTCCCTGTTCGCTCACCTGCTTCCAGGCCGGTCGAACGCGCTCCTGTCGGCGGGCGGCCCGACACTGGTCGTTGCCCCATTCGCCGATCTTGGCGACGGGCCACAAGCGGAACTTTACTCCGTCGGCCTGACCGAGGAATTGCTGACAGTCCTTCCTCGCTTCAAGGAGGTGCACGTGTTCGGGCGGGAGGCATCCAAATCGCTGTCGCCGGGCGTTCCTGCCTCGCAGGTGCGCCGGGAGCTTGGGGCGCGGTTCCTGCTCGCAGGCGGCGTGCGTGTTTCAGCCAATCGGGTGCGCGTGACAGCACGCCTGGTAGATACCGGGACCGACAGGATTCTCTGGTCCGACACCTATGACGACGACACTCACATCCGCGATCTGTTCAGCATTCAATCCGACGTGGCAAGCAAGGTTGCGACCGCAGTTGCCCAGCCATATGGAATCATGGCCCAGGTGGATGCCGCCAATCCTCCCCCTGGAGATGTTGGAGCCTACACCTGCACGCTGGGCTTCTACGCCTATCGCGCGCAATTGACGGTAGACCAGCATTCGAACGTGCGCAATTGTCTCGAGCGTGCCGTCGAGCGATATCCGTCCTTCTCAACCGCATGGGCGATGCTGTCGATCATTTATCTCGACGAGGAACGATTTCGATTCAACGCAAGATCCGGCACTCCGACGCCGGTCGAGCGCAGCCTAAGCGCTGCTCGGCGCGCGGTTCGACTGGACGCGGGCAACACCCGTGCGCTGCAGTCTCTGATGACCGCGCTGTTCTTCAACCAGAAGGTCGCCGAGGCGTTCAAGGTCGGCGAACAGGCGTTGAAGACCAACCCGAACGACACAGAACTTCTGGGCGACTTCGGCACGCGTGTAGCCCAGAGCGGACAATGGGAACGCGGAGCAGCGTTACTTGATCGTGCGCTTGAGCTCAATCCCGGTGGCGGGGGCTACTATCACGGAATGCGTGCCTTCGCAGCGTATATGCTTCATGACAAGAGAACTGCGCTCATAGAGATCAGTCAGGCGGACCTGCAGAAGTTCCCGCTGTATCATGCAGTTGCGGCGGTTATCTACGCGGACGCGGACATGATGGACGACGCCCGCCGAGAGGCTAGGCGGTTCAACGAAATGCGCCCTGACTTCATTTTGAACATCGTGGCCGAATTGAAATCGCGCAACTTCCAGCCCGCGGATCGGGCAAGATTGATCGCAGACATCAGGAAGGCCGGGCTGCCTGCGGTGAATGAAGTTGAGGCGTCGATGGTGCTTTCGACGAAGGAGCGCCCGGTTTCTCTGCCCTAGGGGCTCATCCCGAAGATGGCCGTTACGGCATAGAACATACCAGAAGTTACGGGCGCTCTGCGCCTTTGGGGGATAGGTTTTCTTGCCGGGGGCGGATTGTTGGCTTCGGATGCATTGGGTTTCAATTGAGGGCGTTTCGTGGGAAGCATCGGTTGTGGGGTAGCGTCGGTTCAAAAAAGCTGGCTTCGTTGGTTTGTTGTAGGTGTAGTAGTTGCACTGCTTACCGGATGTGGCGGCCATCCGAAGGGTGTATTGACCCCAGTGGCAAATACATCTCCGCAATCGCCGAAAGTGGACATGCTGATCGCCACGACCCGCACCCGTTCGACCGTGCCAGGTGAAATGTTCAACGGAGAACGTGCGCGGGCTCCCGCGTTTGCCGACATGACGATATCCATTCCGCCGAGCAAAGTGCGCAAGGAGGGACAGGTCGCCTGGCCGAAGAGATTGCCGTCCAATCCCGCTACCGACTTCGCCACCATCAAGGCCGGCGACCTCAACGTTGACGAAGCCAAGAAATGGTTGAGCGCAAGCGTCAAAAGGACCCCAGACGGTAGCGTGCTGGTCTTCATTCACGGCTTCAACAACCGCTTCGAAGATGCTGTCTACCGCTTCGCGCAGATCGTGCACGACGCCGGCGTTCAAAGCGCACCCGTCCTGGTGACATGGCCCTCGCGCGGCAGCCTGCTTGCCTACGGTTATGACCGTGAGAGCACAAACTACACACGCAATGCGTTGGAGACGCTTTTTCAATATCTGGCAAACGACGCCGAGGTGAAGGAAGTATCGATCCTTGCTCACTCGATGGGGAACTGGCTGGCACTGGAATCCTTGCGCCAGATGGCCATTCGCAACGGGCGCCTGCCCCAGAAGTTCAAGAACGTGATGCTCGCGGCACCGGACGTCGACGTTGACGTCTTCAGCCAGCAGATCGCCGACATGGGTAAGCAGCACCCGCAGTTCACGCTGTTCGTATCCCGTGACGACAAGGCTCTGGCGTTTTCCCGCCGCGTCTGGGGTGACGTCTCAAGGCTCGGTGCTATCGACCCCGAGCAAGCTCCCTACAAGAAAGAACTGGAAGCCAACAAGATTATGGTCATCGATCTTACCAAGGTAAAATCCGGTGACAGGATGAATCACGGGAAATTCGCTGAATCGCCCCAGATCGTCCAGCTTATCGGCCAGCGCATCTCCGAGGGGCAGACTTTGACCGACAGCAGGGTCGGACTTGGCGACCAGATCCTCGTTGCAACGACCGGGGCTGCGGCTACAGCCGGCAACGTCGCCGGTCTCGTTCTAGCCGCACCCGTTGCTGTCGTCGATCAGAATACACGCGACAATTACGCAACCCATGTCGGAAGCGTGGCAGGTACAGGCCGAACACAGCAGACCGCCGCAGAAAATTGCGATCAAACCCGACCGGCACGGAACTGCAAGCGCTGAATCCGCGGACAGATTATACTGTAAGATACATAGGCACAGGCGGCTTTTACGGCATATTCCCATCGGGACTGCGAGACGGTCGATCAGGGCGATTCAGTCTCAGGCAAACAGAGGGACTCCATGCGGGTTTTATTATTGCAGGCTGCCGTGTTTTGGGCCGGCCTAGGCGTTGCGTCTGCGGTTCAATCGGCCGACATCGCGCCCGGGGTTCCCGAAGCGAAGGTGATCGAGAGTGAAAGCGGATGGACCTATACGGCCGCGCCCTACTTCTGGGCAGCAGGGCTTTCGGGAGACATTGCGCAATTCGGTTTGCCCGAAGTCCACATCGACTCCAGCGTCGACGATATACTGGAGAACCTCGACTTCGCCTTCATGGCAGCGGGTGAAGCACGCTACGAGCGTTTCAGCATCTTTGCCGACGTCATGTACACCAAGCTTGGAGCAGACGCGAACACGAGAAACGGCATCCTGGCCGACAGCGTCGACGTGACCTCGAAAACCTTCGCCGGATTGCTCGGAGCCGGATATTCCGTGCTCGAGAACCCGTCAGGGCATCTCGACATCGTCGCCGGCGTCCGTGTGTGGTCAGTCGACACGACCATCGGATTCAACGGCGGGCTGCTCGGTGGCCGTGAAGCGGACGACGGCGCGACCTGGGTCGACGCCCTCGCTGGTGTCCGCGGCAATTACTTTTTCACACCCGAAATCTACGTGACTGGATGGGGCCTGGTCGGCGGCGGCGGCGCCGATCTCGACTGGGATGTCTCCCTTGCCCTCGGCTACAGGTTCACCGACACGATCTCGGCAGTCGCTGGCTACCGGGCGGTCGGTGTGAACTACAACAATGACGGGTTCGTCTTCGACGTCGTGGAACAGGGGCCGATCATCGGCGTAGCGTTTCGCTTCTAGGACGCCGCTTGCGTGAAAATGTTGTTCAACGGAGACGGCATCGATGTGAAGAAGCTCTCCAATCCGGTTCGCTCTCCAGGTGAACTACGATCACGGTTGCGACCCCGACCATGGCGACAAGGCTACGCTCTTGTCATTCCATTCTGGGCCGAAGCGCCGGAAAACGGCCCCAGTGGTGCGGGCTTGCGGATGGCTCTCATCTTTCTGTTTGCGAAGTAGGTCCAGTCGGAAAGCCGGTCAGGCGCCCGCAAATCCAACAAGGAGATTACTGATGAACCTTCTCAAACCCACCGCCAACCTACTCGCAACGATATCTGTTTTGACGCTTGTCTGCGCGCCGATACTCGACCCCTCGCCCGCGGAGGCGAGGCGGGCAGCAGCCGCGTGCGGACCTAGAGGTTGTGCGGCGGCGGCGTGCGGACCACGCGGCTGTGCCGCCGGGGCACGAACCGCTCCGGTTTATCGTCCTGTTCCACGCCGTGGCGTCGTTGTCATCTCTCCCCATCGCTACTGGAGGCCAGGCGGCGCCATCGCTGCAGGCGCCGCGATAGGCTTCATCGCCGGGGCGACAGCGGCCTCGATAGCGGGCACGCCTCCCAAGCCGGGATATTGCTGGTATTATACGACGCCTGCCAAAACGACTGGCTTCTGGGACGTGTGCCCCTCGTAGAGCGGCCAGGACGAAGCTCGGATGAAGACTTCCGCGAGCGCTATCTTCATGGCTCTTGACCATACAGGCGACTGGGTCCGCGACTCTGCTGAGCCAATGTTGTTGGACGATCCCGGTCACGTGCTGGTGCCCGCGGATGCGCCGATGGTCGCAATGGTTGCGCCGAACGTTGCGCTGTTGCAAGGCGCCCATTGGTATCGAACGTTCAAGATTTCGGGCTGCACGAGGGCGGGTTCATCTGGCGTGGGGCTCCTTTTACTTGCGGTGCTGTGCTCCGTTTGCTGCTCCACCCCGAAATTGGAACGCTCCGCCGGCCTAGCCCTGCGGGCCTGTAGCGGAGGCCAGCCAACAATGGCTGTGGCCGAGAATGAAACTGAAGGAATTGCAATCCAACCTGGGAGAACGACATGAAGCGCATGTTTATTGCCATCACCGCACTCGCTGGCGGCGCCGCCATCGCCCATGCAGAAGATCCGATCGTGGGAAACTGGAAAACTGAGCTTGGAGACACTGCCGCGATCACGTCCTGCGGTGCAGGCTACTGCATCACGCTTAAGTCCGGCAAGCATGTTGGAAAGCAGATTGGTACCTTCAGGGGCAAGGACGGCAGCTATGAAGGCAAGATCACCGATCCCGACGCCAACAAGACATACGACGGTACTCTGACGGTATCAGGCAAGGCACTGAAACTGAAGGGTTGCGTCCTGAAAGTAGTGTGTGAATCGCAGACCTGGCCACGCCTTTGAGATCATCGGGAACCACGCACGACAGGGAAACTGCGAGATGGGCTCCATCTTAGTCGGCGGGATCGTCTTCGCATCCCTGGTCGCCGCCACCTTTGCCGGCATGGCGCTGCGTGCCCGCCTGCCGAACGATCATCTGGATGCCGACTCCAAGGAGGTCATCCGCTTGGCGACGGCTATCGTTGGAACATTGTCAGCGCTCGCGCTCGGCCTTCTCATCGTTTCTGCGAAGAACGTCTACGACAATGCGGACGCGGAACTTCGAAGCTCGGTCGCCCGTGTCATTCTGCTCGACCGCATCCTGGCCCAGTACGGCGACGAGACCTCGGAGGCGCGCGGCCGTTTGCGTGAGCTCATCGAAACAAGGCTGAGAAGCGGTTGGGGCGACAGGAACGAGGACGAGGCGCCTGTCGATCCATATGACGCATCGCAGACTGTCGAGCCGGTACAGGTCGAAATCCGTGCATTGGCGCGGGTGGACGAGGCTCATCGCACACTTCAGTCCCGCGCCTTGGTGGTCAGCGGCGAAATCGCCGAAGCGCATTGGATGATGGTGGAGACCGGTACGGAAGGGCTCCCGACCGCGTTTCTTGTGATCCTCGTGTTCTGGCTGGCGTGGCTGTTCGCGACATTCGGGCTTCAGGCGCCGCCGAATGCAACGGTTGTCTGCATCATCCTTGTATGCGCGGTCTCGGTTGCGGGAGCGGTATTTCTGATCGTGGACATGGCGCATCCGTACCTCGGCGCCGTTCATGTCTCCGACGAGCCGCTGAGATCTGCCCTCGCTCATATCGGCAAGCAGTGAAGGCTGTGATCAAGCATGCGGTGTTGACCGCCGACATGGTTGAGGTCACCGCCTCGCAGCCGGGGTCGAGACGACAAAGAATGGGATTTGCAGGAGCAGTTTTGCCGGTACCCGGGGGCCCGCCCTGACTGCACGGAGACTTGCATTCAACGGGCCATGCCCGGTTAACAGCTTGAGACGACCGCCCGCTTCCGCGTAGCCAGAACGCTCGTCTCACCAGGACGACAATCTCGATTCACCAAATTTCGCCCATCTTAACAACCACCGCAACTGCGGTTGCGCTAATGTTTGGGCGGTCACTTCCCGATCAACAGGAGACGACGATGTCTCACCAGCAAGAGACCATTGTACAACCGGACAACCCGGATCGCCGCGCCATCATTCGCGCCGCCGGAGGCGCTGCAATTGGCGGATTTGCCGCTGCCCTCACAGCCAACACAACTGCATCCGCTCAGGAAACGCCCGCCGCAATCCGCGATCCAGGTTTGCTGAGTGCCCGGCTCCAGGGCATACAGCATTTCGGCCTCACCGTGCAGAACATGACACGCGCGTATGAATTCTACACCGAAGTTCTTGGTGGGACAGAAGTCTTTCGCCACGGTGACTTTCAAGGCGACGCTGTCCAGAACACGCTGCTTGCCGACCAGGAAATCCTCGCCAAGCAACAGGGCGTCAATCCAAGAACGATCGGCGTGCCCGACCTGAGGGACGGCGCCCAGCGCCTCGACGTGCGGTTCATCCAGTTCGACAATGTGGTGATCGAACTCCTGCAGTATCGCGATGCCGACCAGCCCATGGGCGGTTCCAAAAGTTTCGCGGAACCGCTGGAGCACATGAGCCCGGCGTTCCCGCGCATGATGCACATCTGCTTCTATGTTCGGGATGATGTCGACTTCAACCAGTTCATCGCCGATCTCGAAGCGGAGTCCGCCAGGCGCGGCATGACCCAGGTGCGGGCCAATCGCATCATTCGAGTTTCGACGGAAGAGGAACGAAAGGCGGCCCCCCTCAGCGCCAATACCAACAAGGTTACGGTTGCGCCATCGGACGGCTGGGAGCTGATCTACTGCAAGGGGCCGGAGGGCGAACAGCTCGAATTCGTCAAGGCGCTCGGCCCCGTGAAGAAGCGGTTCGCCGATGGGCTGCAGGCACATCTTGCCGTTGCAGGAGCAAAGTGAACCTCGCAGGCAATCGCGTTTGATTTTCGACCCTGAGCCAGTTGGGTTGCGGTCAACCTTGCGACTTTGCAGGATATGGAGAAACGAATGTTCACACCGCTACGATTGCAGACTTCAGCCGTCCTGCTCGCGGGGTCGATTTTCAGCGCCAGCGCGGCCGCGGCGCAGCAGGGCCCGGGCCAAGGCTACGCCAAGATTGCCAATGGAGCCTATTCAGTTGTTGCCGAGGTTCACGCCAAACCGGGCAAGGAGGCAGAATTGCGTGCCATTACGCTGCCGCTCATTGATCTTGTCCGCACCGACCCCGCCAACCTTGTCTATTTTCTCCAGGAAAACCGTGAAGTCCCCGGGCACTTCATCTTCTATGAGATCTTCGCCAACGAGGCCGACTTCGAGGCTCACAATGCCATGCCCTATGTCCAAGACTGGTTTGCCAGGCTGCCGGACCTGGCTGTGGGCGGCGTGAAGGTGATACGAATGCAAGTTCTCGCGCCGGCGGGCAACTAGCACACTTCCCGCGAATCAGCGTCGACGAACGAAGCCCCGATTACCAACAGGACACGCCCGTCCCACAAGCGGCCTGCAACCTACCAGGCCCCAAACGCGAAAGAGCAGTCGTCGAGCGCCCAAATGCAGCCGAGACGGCTCACGCCGAAAAGCAGCACATTTTTCCGGAGTTTAACCTCATTTAACAACGGCTATAGCCCCGTCACGGTAGCGGCATCATTTGATCGGTCTTAATTCGAGATGACGTTGACGCGCCCCAAGGCAATTCGAATGAAGTGAACCGGGCCATGATCCTAACCTCCGGGCAAACTCGATCACCTTGCCGAGGGCGGCTCGGATCATATTGCCGGCAACGCGTGCCGAAATAGCGCTCGTCGAGTACGGTAGTTACGTCGGTACGCAATGCAGGCCAGCGCATGAGGAAGTACGGCCCGAACAATACTTCGAGTTTGCAGAATTTCGCGACGATAAGCGCTTTTTTACAAGCCGCAGCAAGCACGCGCGGTTAGGCTCATCATCGAGTAATTCCCGTTGGATGACCCAGCGATGACAGAAACCAACTTTCGACCGCGCATTTTTTCGCCACGGCACATCCAAACGTCGCAGCGCGGGCCGTACCGAGGTTTTCCTGATGGCCCATAGCGGTGACTCAAGCACGGCCAATAGCCCGATTTCCGCCGCACTGCGGGAGATCCCCGGCGAGGCGTTTCCTCGCCTCACGCCCGACATGGTGGCACGCATTGCCCCGTTCGGACGAAAGGATCGCTTCGACAGCGGTGAATATTTGTATGAAGTCGGTGATCGGGAGGTCGATTTCTTCGTCATTCTGAACGGGTCGGTCGACGTGTTCGAAAGCGACGGGCACGGCGGTCATGCGCTTGTCGCCACGCACCGGCAAAACCAATTCACCGGAGAGTTGCATCATCTCAACGGGCGGGCGGTCCTGGTGTGCGCGCAAACCACGGCTTCCACGTCTGTCATCCGCCTTTCCCGCGCATCGCTTCTAAGGCTGGTCAACGCCGAACCGGATATCGGAGAGATCGTTCTGCGCGCGCTTATATTGAGGCGCGCCAGACTTCTGGATTACGCCGAGGGCGGCACCGTGATCGTGGGCAGTTGCCGCTCCGGAAATACGGTACGAATTCAAACCTTTCTGGAAATGAACGGCTATCCCTATCGCTGCCTCGACACCGATGTCGACGACGATGCGCGGGCGGCAATGGAATCCTTTCATGCAGATGCCGACAGCCTGCCGATCGTAGTTCTCAATGGCCTGAGGGTGCTCATTCAGCCGACCAACCATGATCTTGCCGAAGCTCTTGGTATCACCGAGAGGCTAAACTCTTCGCATGTATACGACGTGGTTGTGGTGGGTGCCGGGCCATCGGGACTCGCCGCGGCGGTCTACGCTGCATCCGAAGGATTGGACACGCTGGTCATAGAGGCAGTTGGACCCGGTGGGCAGGCGAGCGCGAGTTCGCGTATCGAGAACTACCTCGGATTTCCAATGGGTATTTCGGGACAGGATCTTGCTCGGCGAGCACAAATACAGGCTCAGAAGTTCGGTGCCCGGTTCGTCGTCGCCGATGCGGCTTTGCGTCTCGATTGCACTTGCTATCCGTTTGGGGTGCATTTGGAAGGGGGCAACGTCGTATTTGGCCGATCTGTCGTTGTTGCGACTGGCGCGCGATACCGAAGATTGGATACTCCTGAGTCCCAGCGCTTCGAAGGGAAGGGAATTCACTATGCGGCCACGTCGATCGAAGCACAGCTTTGCGCAGGCACGCAAGTCGCGGTGGTGGGTGGTGGAAACTCCGCCGGGCAGGCCGCGATCTTCCTGTCGGCACAGGCCCGTCACGTGCATCTGCTCGTCCGAGGAGCCGGGCTTTCGGACACCATGTCGGACTATCTTGTCGGGCGCATCACCATGTCCCCCCGGATCACGCTGCATACCCGGAGCGAAATCACTTCACTTCTCGGCGAAGACCATCTTTCCAGCGTCCGATGGCAACAACGCGGGAAGGAGGAGTGCGAGCAGGCGATTTCAAATCTCTTTCTGATGATCGGGGCTGTCCCGAACACCGATTGGCTTGACGGTTGCGTCCAACTCGACAGCCGCGGTTTTATTCTTACCGGGAACGACAACAATGGCGTGCCTAAGGGTTCGCCATATGCGACCAGTGTCTCTGGCATATTCGCGGTCGGCGATGTTCGTTCTCAATCCGTGAAGCGCGTTGCATCGAGTGTTGGCGAGGGATCGGTCGTGGTGCATTCGATACACGGCTGGCTGGCAAGCAATGTTGTGACCCGAAAAACCGCTGACCGGCCGGTGGGCGTATGAGCAAACACCGAATTATCCGCTATGAACTCACGACACCCCAAAATTCTGCAGCTCCGTCAAGACACTTCGGGCCTGTTGCAAGTCAGGAATGTCAAATCCGTCAAGGAAGCGGCCGTATACCGGCTCAAGCACCCGCTTGGCGTCGTCGATCTGCCTCTGGTCTTTCAAGAGGACGGCAAGATCGGTTGCACAACGGATCCGCCACGCCCATGCTCCATTTTCCTCTGCCACTATCAAAGATTGCCGCAGGGTGGAAAGCGCTTCTTCGTCGCGGCCGACCGACCGTTCCTTGGCAGCCCTAAGACGTAGCAGCTCAGGCACCATCGAACGTTGCGGCCCTACCTCGAACAAATAGTCGAGAATCCGTGCGCCTTGGTCCACGTGCCCGTTCGCATAGAGGGCCCTTATCAAAAGCGCATAGTAAACGTGACGTCCGATCTGCTTAAGGCCCATGCGGAGCTCATCAAACGCTGACATTAGTCCATCCGGATCCTTTCGAACGCCGGAAAGCGCGTCCAAAGCTTCAATATGGCAGTTTGCGACCGGAATCCACGCCGGCATACCGTGACGATAGATCGTGTCCTTCAGTAGCTCGGCGTAATACTTGGCTTGAGCCCACTCCTGACATTCGCTCAGAACGAAAAGTATTCCGTGCACATAAGAGTAGATTAGTGTCCATCCATGGTGGGCCTCCAACGCCTCGCGCGCAATAATTTGGGCGCCGCTCAGGCCTGTTCCGGGTCTGCGCGAGCCAAGCCACGTGAGCGCGCTTATTGCCGTTTCCGATCTGATCCTGGGATCAAGATCAAAACGCGAAAAGGAAGCCTCCGAAGCGCTCCGCAGCTCTTGACGCAACTTCTCCATCCGAGCTATTGCGGGTGGATATTGGCAATGGATGATGTCCATTTCAGTAAGAAGAAACTCATGCTCCCACTGCGCCGAGCGATTGTTCGAGCGCGTTGCGACACGCTTCAACTCCTTGAGGATCTTCCGGACCTCGGTCTGGTTGCCAGGCAGAAGCCGATATCTCGCCAGGGCGCCCAAGGCCTGGCACTCGGCATGAGTATCGCCGATCTCACGTGACAACCGAATTGCGGTTTCAAACGTCTTAATGGCCTTCTCCGCATCGGCTGATATGTAGCTGCTTACGGCCGCCAGCCCTACGATCAGCTTAAGCTTCAGAGCTCGATCATTGCAGCCGATGCGATCGAACTCGGCCAGCGCACGCTCGCAATTCATGCGGGCTTCTTCGCTCAACGACAACTCATGCCATAAAGGTATGCCAGACGCGACCAGTTGCATGCCAAGTAGCGGATCGCCGCCAAGAAAGAGCGCCCAACTGATGGCCCTGCGTAAATCGTCCGCATGACTGGCGTAGGCGGCGTGCCACTGCCGCGCCGGAAGTCTTGCCTGGTCGGCATTCGCACGCGCGAAGACACCCAATACAAGGCGGGCATAAGCCTCCGACACGGCGGTCAACTCCGCCGAAGCTTCCAGCAGCTTGCCTGCGAAGGCTCGAGTGCTGTCGAGAAGGCGGTATCGCATCCCACCCGCTATCCGTTCAACGATCAGCATCGACTTGGCGCGCAGCCCTGCGACGGCATCGAAAACGGCCGTTGGATCCAGCTCATGGTGGATAACGACGCTCACAACCGCATCCATGTCGAACGTACCCATGAAGATTGAGATGGCACGCAACACGGCTGCTTCGTTGTTCGTCAGGAGCGCGTAACTCCACTCCAACGTCGCGAGCAGGGTCTGTTGACGAAGCGGTCCTTCCTGGTCGGGACCAACCAGCGTGGTGAAACGATCGTCAAGTTCTTTAAGGACGTCAGGAGCACTTCGGCTTGACAGTCGTGACGAAATTAGCTCGATGGCAAGAGGCGATCCATCGAGCCGCCTGCAGATCTCAGCGATCGCAGGCGCATCCCCCTCTTCCATCGTGTATTGACCCTTCTCGGAGGCTCGTTCGACGAGAAGTTGTGGTGCGGAATAGCCAAGGACCTGTTCGGCCGTGTAGGTACGGCCAGGCGGTGGCACTTGCAGAGGAGCAAGCCAGAAGACCTCTTCTCGCTTCGCGCGAAGAGCCTGGCGGCTCGTCGCAACGATCCTGACGTCACTAGTGTTCACAAGAATGACATCGCAAAGATGCGCAACGGCATTGAGCACATGCTCGCACGTGTCCAGCAAGAGCAAGGTCTTCCTTCGAGCGAGGATGGATGAGATCGCCTCGAGCCGATCCTGGCTACCTGAACTGATGCCGAGAGCCGCGGCAACTGAAGAGATGACGAATTCCTCGCCGGCCGCGCGGGAGAAATCTATGAAGGTAACGAGACCTCCCTCCTCGTCCTCGAGCAGTTGCACAGTAGCCACGGCAACCGTTGTCTTTCCGATGCCCCCCGGGCCAACGATCGTCGTCAAACGGTTGGCAGCAACATTGTCTCGCAATGCAGCGATTTCGGCATCCCGCCCAATAACCGTTCCCAATTCGGGGAACCGGGTATTTGCCACAACTGGCAGATCCGCAATGCCCGGGATATCTCCGCTATTCACCTGATCGCTTAGCCAATAGCCGCGGCCTATAAGCGTCCTGATATAGTCCTCTGCGGGAGAATATTCCTTGAGTGTCCGTCTGAGCGAAGCGATTGTCACTTTCAGATTGGCCTCATGAACAAAGATGCCGGGCCATGCAGCATTGTATAGCTCTTGCTTATGTACCAATTCGCCCTTCTTCCGGGCCAACGTCACAAGCATCTCCATTGCCCGACCACCAAGCTGAACCTCTTCGGCACCGCAAAACAAACGGCGATGTTCCCGGTGAAGGCGAAAGGGACCAAATGCCACCACATCATTCGGATCCGTCGATACCATGTGTTCCCCTTCACGCGCTGATGATCCCGCCGGAAGAATGATATCGAGGTCACTATCGCGGGCGGACGCGGCAATCTCCACATCACTCTAAGCGAACGAACACGGGAGGTTTGCCTCCCACCTGTGGGGGCCTGTTGGACGAACTTACCCCAGTTGCCTCATTCTTACGGGCCGCCCACCGCCCGCCGCTAAGTCTTTCCTCGACGGGACACCCGATACTTGATCTTAAAATCAATAAACAACGTCGCCGCAAAGGTCTGCTCGTCAGTGCCTCCGAAGCTTCTGCCGTGGCAAACCATCCCGCGCTAATATTTACCGGATTTTACCCCCCTTTGGGAGCGAACTCTTATAATATTGAAACTGAATATATATGGATTGACTGCCCTACGAGTGCAAAACCATTGAGGGGAACCAATATGGGATCTCACGCTGGGAACGGCTATTTCGGATTCGGACCATATCGCTTGAATCCGGCTGCAAGGGTTCTCCGGCGAGGCGACGATCTGCTTGCGATAGGCAGCCGTGCCTTCGACATCCTTGCCGCTCTCGTTCAAAATCACGGACGGGTCCTCTCTCACGGGGAGCTCATGGCATTCGCATGGCCCGGTCTCCACGTCGAAACCTCTAACATAAGAGTGCAAATGACACATCTGAGGCGCGAAATCGGCTGTGGCGAAAACGGCAATCGCTATATTGTCAGCGTGGCGGGCCGCGGCTACAGCTTCGTCGCCCCGGTCATATGGGAAGAGGCGTCCGAGCCGGAGGACAGGTATGCGTCCTTGAGCTGCCACCAGGCTTGCTGCAATGGATCTGACGGCGCAACGACTACCTCTTTTCCGCCTCGTTTGAGCCACCCTATCGGCAGAGACGAGAGTATTTCCAAACTTTCGCAGATGGTGGCTGAGCGCCGCTTCGTGACCGTTGTGGGTGCAGGAGGGGTCGGCAAGACGACTCTGGCCATCTTGGTGGCGCACGCCCTCCACATGTTCGACCATGCGTGTTTTGTCGATCTCGGCATGATCGATGATCAAACGGCCGTATTGGGAGCGGTAGCCTCGGCTCTGGAGATCCCCTTTTCAGCAAGCGATGCCATCGGCGACATCATTGGTCAGTTGTCTCCACGAAGCACCCTCGTGATCCTTGACAACTGCGAACACGTTATTGACGCCGTGGCCGAAATCGTGGGTCCGCTGCTCAGGCGGACCGCCAGTGCGCATATTCTCGCCACGAGTCGAGAAGCGTTCCGTTTGCCCGGCGAGGCCGTATATCTTCTCCGGCCACTTGGTGTTCCTGCGCACCCAGGGCGTTTGACTGCCGCTCAGGCGCTACTTTGGCCCGCGATCCAGCTTTTCGTGGAACGTGCGGTCGATAGCGGCTATCTGGAGTCGTTAGGCGACGAGGAAGCAGCGACAATAGCGGCTATTTGCCGGAGATTGGACGGCAATCCGCTGGCGATCGAACTTGTGGCGAGCCGCATGGGCCCGTACGGTCTGGATCGGGTCGCGGAGCTGTTGGACAACCAGCTCTCCTTGCGATGGAGGGGCAGTCGATACGCCAACCCGCGCCATCAAACCGCGGAAGCGATGATGGATTGGAGTTACGCTCTTTTATCCGACATGGATCAACGGGTATTCAGGCAACTGTCGGTATTCCCGGGCGAGTTCTCCGTTGATGCTGCCCTCGCAGTGATGGAAGACGATGACTTCGAGCAGGCAGATATCATCAAATCGATCGGCAATCTTATCGACAAGTCCCTCCTCTCACTTCACCCCGGAATGGGACCTGGCCACCTCAAGCTATCCGGCATCGCTAAAACCTATGCGGCGTTCAAGCTTCTTGCCTCTCGGAAGCGCGCACTCATCGAACAACGCCAGTCCTTGTACCATGATCAAGTACCTCAAGAGTGCAGCGCGAGCATGGTTGGCTCTTGGGATACCGGACAAGCGATCCAGCTGCAGGCATCTTAAACTTGCAATCTCGAGTTCGTGCAGCGATCTGCATTCGCCCGATCATCACTTGGCGAATGATCAACGCCCGAAGATTCTTCCCGTGTTCCGCGGATTTCGCAGTTGTTACCGATGCGAATGGTCTGGCACGCGCTATCGACACGACGCCCACTGGCCGTCCTGATCTCCCATTTGCGAACTTGCCCAAACGAGGTGGGGCGACGGCTCTGAAGGCGAAACCGGAATGATCCGGTCGTCTCACGTGCGTCTCACGGCATAATCGCAGGATTTAACCACAATTAATATGCGTCCGAGGCCTGATTGGATGATCATCCCCAATGTCGCCATCGAGATCAATGATCGGAGAACGTCACATGTCCCGTAATCTTGGACTTATCTTCAGCGCCCTCGTGGCGTTCGCAAGCACATCTCCCGCCGCGGTCGCGGCGGATCTCAAAGCCAAGACCGTTGTCCTTGTTCACGGCGCTTTCGCCGACGGATCGTCCTGGCAGAAGGTCATCCCGCTTTTGGAAAAGGCCGGTCTGAAAGTGATCGCTGTCCAAAATCCATTGGAGTCCCTGGAAAGCGACGTGGCCTTCACCAAACGCGCGATCCGAGATGCCGAAGGACCCGTCGTACTCGTCGGTCATTCGTGGGGCGGCGTGGTCATCACCGAAGCGGGTAATGGCCAAAAGGTCAAATCACTGGTCTACGTGGCTGCCTACGCACCTGATGCCGGCCAATCGCTGGTCGACATCGCCTCCAAGTATCCTGACCAGGAAAGCCGGAAGTCTTATGTCAAGGACGAGGATGGTTATCTCAAGATAAGCGACGGCGGTATTTCCAGGTACTTCGCGGCTGGCCTGCCTCCGGACGAGCAGAGGCTCGTTGCCGTCGTGCAGGGACGGTTCCATGTTCGCGCCACCACCACCCCCGTCAGTCATGCCGCCTGGCGTGACAAGCCGTCTTTCATGGTTGTGGCCACGGAGGATCAGATCATCGCTCCCTCGCTACAAAGGGACCAGGTGAAATCCGCGAAAGCCGAGATGCTCGAAGTGCCGTCCGGCCACGTGGCGATGCTCTCCCATCCCGAAGAGGTTGCGGATCTAATTGTGAAGGCTGCCCAATAGAGTAGCCCCCGAAGGAGTATCAACGGGCGCGCGGGGGCAAGAAGACCCCTTTTGCTGAGCCCTGAACCGCACCGGTTCAACAACATCAAATGAGGAGAGTTCCATGAGCAAGGGGAAAGTTCTTATCGTCGGGTCGAATGCCACTCGGATCGAGATTCAGCGAGGCGGCACGGGGCCGACAGGCCAATACCTCAACGAAACCGTGGTGCCGGCCATGGCGCTTGTTGACGCCGGATACGAGATCGTATTGGCAACGCCCAACGGCACCAAGCCGCACATCGATCCGGTGTCGGACGTGGCGCAGCATTTTGGCGGCGACGGAGTTGCTCACAAGCGCGGGCGCGCCTTCTTCGACGGCCATCCGGCGATGAACGATGTGAGGACATTGAGATCGGTGACCAACGAAAGGCTCGACGGCTATGCGGGTGTCTTCGTGCCCGGCGGTCAGGCGCCGGTCGTCGATCTTATGCAGGACGCCGATCTAGGAGAGATCCTGCGCCACGTCCATGCGCGCCGGAAACCCACTGCCTTCCTGTGTCACGGGCCGATCGCCGCGCTTGCCGCGCTGCCGCAGGCAAAGGAATACCGGGCCGCGCTGATTTCCGGCGACCTGGCCAAGGCGTCCGAACTGGCGAAAGGATGGCAATATGCCGGCTATAAGATGACCGTATTTTCCGCCAGTGAGGAGAAACCGATCGAACAACAGGTCCTCCACGGAAAGCTCTATTTCAACATGCCCGATGCATTGCGGACGGCGGGCGGCGACGTCACCACAACGCCTGTCGACTTCTCCCCTCATGTTGTTGAGGACCGCGAGCTTATTACAGGCCAGAACCCGCGATCGGATCATCCCCTTGCAGCGAAGCTGGTCGAGGCCCTCAGCCGGGTGGCGGTGTCGGCGTGATCTGGCGAATCCGGCATGGAGGTGCCGGCGTGCCTTCCATGCTGTTGTCCCACAGTCGCAACGTTTCGTCTCGCCCACCCAAACGAGCTGACCTTCGTGCATTCCGTCGGGAGCCTTCGGTATGACCCAATCGCCAACCAAGATCACGGCCATCCTAACTGCCCATCTCGGCAAGGCCGCCGAGTTACGAGCATTGCTTGTTGGCATGGCACCGCTTTGCAGAGCCGAACCCGGCAATCTGCGCTGGGATGTCTGGCGCGACCGGGCACATGGCGAGCGCTACGTGCTCGATGAGCTCTACCTGGATGCCGCCGCCGTCGACGCGCATCGTATGACGCCCCATTATCAGGCCTATCTGGCGACGATTCCCAAACTTGCCGAGCGAACGGCGTGGATACTGGATGCGATAGAGGTCGGATAATGGGCCACGCATGGCGTATTCAAATCCGCAGGATCTCCGCGACGTCATCCCCTAGAAACGCAGAAAGCCCTCGATCGGAGGGCTTTTTTTAGTTATTATGTTTTGGATTTTTGGTTGCGGGGGCTCACAGCCACTGCGATTGGCCGAGCGTCAAATACCAAAAGTGGCAGCGTGAGCGATCGTTGATCTTTTGCTGATCACACTACCGGACACGTTTGCACCGCATACCAGATTGAAGAGGGCAACTAAGTCGGCTTGGCGCCGCAACCGACCACTTATCGCCTCATCCCGGCTGCACCTGCTGAGTTTTTTCTGGAGAACCAACGACGTCGCCTGGCCGGAAACCGAACACAAGGGGACTTGCCGCCGCTCATCGCCAGCCCGAGCGCGGCAAGACCTAAGTCTTCGATCTGATCCACCTCGAACCACACCCTCCCGATCCATTTGCACGTTATTCCTTTAAGGCGCTGGATGTCGAGCCTCTGAACCTGCCGCAGCGCCATGTAGATAAGGCGATGCTGGTCCTGAACGGCCGCGCCGGCATCGCCTTCGTCGCCGACAATCCGGGCGACTGGATGCTTCATTGTCATCCTCGAGCCTCAGGAGAGCGGCATAATAAGCTATGTGAGGGGCCGCCCGAGGCGAGCCCGCTGGCACTCAGCGGGACGAACGCACCTTGCCGACGCTACCGCGTAGAAGCGATCGGTAACACGCTTGCCTTGGTACGCTCTTGCGTCTTGCGCTACTGCAGGGTCCCGTCGCCGCCGCGGTCGGCGGTCTTGAAGTCCGTCATCACCTTGTTTAGGAACTCGTTCTGGCTGGCCTTGCCGTCGCCGTTGGCGTCGATGGCGGCGAACTGCTGGACATTCAGAACTCGGGCAACTTCGTCGGAATTCAGACTTCCGTCCCTGTTCTTGTCCAAGCTCGCGAAAGCCGACGTCATGAAGGCCTGGTATTCGGATCGCTCGACTGCTCCGTTCTTGTTGCGGTCGAGCTGATCCATTTGGCCCTGGTTCATGGTCATCGGTTGATTCTGCGCGACGGCCGCAATGGCGGTGAAAAAACCGAATCCTGTCAGTAGGGCTACTCTTTTCATTATCCCCGCCTTTTGCATCAATTGCAGGTCAAGGCATTGCCGCCCGCAGCGCCCAGCGTGGCGCCGCCGCCAACAGCCCAGAGTTGCCCGGTGCCCGAGCCAATGGTGGCGCCGACCAGTCCGCCGACGATCGCGCCGCCGACCGTACCGGCGATGCAGCCGAACTCGCTACTGCGTCCTCCTTGCGACGTCGCAGCAGATTGGCAGCCAGACAAGGCAAGGCAGCCTATGAGAGTAATGCTTATCGTGCACTTGGTCATTTTTTCCTCCAAGTATTTCCGTTCACGTTTAAGATAGACGGCGGAGGCGCCAATGAGTGGCGTCGGACGAAGCCAGGCTTCTGAATATATCCCTCATGTGCGAGAGATTCTTCTGCTACCAGAAGCAACTCACAAACTTGCAGCGCGCGCTGAAGCTGCAAAGCTGCTGAATACTACCACTGCGCATGGGCTGAGACAACACTTGGCCGCCTGTCTCGACCCCCGATGTCCTGCCGAGGGAGATCGGATTGCTGGTTCAGAGCTCCAAGACCAGGCATAGATAAGGTGCTTTGCGGTTCCACTCCTGCCAGATCGACGCCGCGCCGGTCGGGGGCCATGCCGTGATAGGCGCCTTGCTCTCTCGGGCGGCCTGCGCCGAGCTGGGCGAGCTACGCGCAGTTCCTGGGCGACGACCGCAAAACTCTTGCTCGCCTCCCTGGATCGAGCCGTTTCGACGCCTGCGTTCAGTGCCAGCAGATTGATCTGGAAGGGCGGTCTCGTCGATAACGATTTCACTTGAGGTCTCGATCGCCTGCATCTCACAATTGATTGCGGGGGGTTCGGCCACCCCCGATTTTCATTAGTTGAACGCAAAAACGCTCCGAGTTTCTCGGAATCCTTTGTATCGTTTGTAAATTTGGTTGCGGGGCCGGATTGAACAGAGACTTGTAACTTCAAGCGTCTTACGAACCTCAGCTAGCACTTTCGGGGTTCCAAGGTCCCTTATCGAGCCGCCACCGGGCTTGCTCGCGCTGTGACGCAATTGGACTGCATTCTGCTCATTCCTGAGTTTGATCACAGAGCTATCTAGGAATAAACTGGCTAAGGAAAGCCCGTGATCATGAAACCAATGAATGAAGAGCACCTCGCGGTCCTGCGCAGGCACATGGTCGAGTTGATTGCAATTCATGTTGAGCTTGCTAGCGAAGAGGTTGGCAGGGCGGCGCTTGACGAGCGGGTGATGGCTGCGATGCAGCGTGTGCCGCGGCATCTCTTCGTGCCAGCCCCGCTTGCCGCGTATGCCTATCAGGACATGCCGCTGCCGATCGGCTTCGATAAAACCATCTCGCAGCCCTTCATCGTCGCTCTCATGACCGATCTCCTCGCTCCCCAGCCGCACGAGACAGTGCTTGAGATCGGCACCGGCCTGGGCTACCAATCCGCAATCCTCGCGGAGCTCGCAGGCCAGGTCTGGAGCGTCGAGATTGTTGAGGAGTTCGCAAGCCGCGCCGAGGCTCTGCTGGGGGGCCTGGGCTTTATTAATGTCGGCATTCGTATCGGAGACGGGTCCCGCGGCTGGCCTGAGCACGCCCCGTTCGACAAGATACTGGTCACGGTGGCGGCCGAGCGGTCGCCGCCGGCATTGCTTGAGCAGCTCAAACCCAATGGACGCCTGGTTATGCCGTTGGGATCTGAAAAAGAGCAGTTCCTGACTGTCATTGACAAAGATGCGGCAGGGCAACTCAAGATAAGCAAACTTATCCCGGTTCAGTTTGGTCTGCTCGAAACGGTTTAACGCGACGTGCGGACATCCGGCGCGACCGCACCTCTCCGATCGTACACAGAAGTCGGAATTCTGCCCGTCTGCACCTAGAAACGCAAAAAGCCCTCAATGGGAGGCCATTTTGGGATCATGTTGTGGAAGTTTGGTCGCGGGGCAGGATTTAATCTTAACTTGCGATCTCCGAGCACCCCTAACCGCTTACTTAAGCTTCTGGTTGCCAAGAACCGCATCGGTCTTTTTCGTAGCGCTGCGTAAACATGGTATCCTAATTCTGCACTCCCCATCACTCTGGAAGCGGGATGTGCTCATCCCTGTCGTCGACCGGAAGATCGAAGCGCCCTTCGCCCCAGTTCTGTGCCCGCCATTCAGTCTTGGCTTCCTCGATACGCTCCCTGGATGAGGCGACGAAGTTCCACCAGATGTAGCGTGGGCCGGAAAGTGTCGCCCCGCCTAAGATCATCAGCCGCGCGCCTTTTTCCCCGGCTGCGACCGTGATCCTGTCGCCAGCACGAAACACCATCATCTGGGGTGCTTCGAACTCCCGGCCGGCGATCGAGATCGAGCCTTCGACAATATAGATGCCCCGGTCCTCATGATTGTCCGGCATCGGCAGGCGAGCGCCTGCTTCAAGCCTAACATCAGCATAAAACGTCTCGGAAAACATGGTCGCGGGAGCAAACCTGCCATAGGCGTTCCCGAGAATGAGCCTCACAGACACACCATGATCCTCGATTACCGGTAGCGCCTCCCGACCGTGGTGCTCGAACGTCGGTTCCATTTCCTCATGGCTCTCAGGCAAGGCCAACCAGGTCTGGATCCCGAACAAGCTATTCGGGCCCGTTCGAGCCATGGCGGTCGTGCGCTCGGAGTGCGACACACCCCGCCCGGCAACCATCCAGTTCAACTCACCGGGACGGATGATCTTGTCAGCCCCGGTACTGTCGCGATGGTGGAAGTCGCCACGATAAAGATAGGTAACCGTGCCAAGCCCGATATGCGGGTGCGGACGAACATCGACGCCCTGCCCTGTCAGCAGTTCTGCCGGCCCAGCCTGGTCGAAGAAGATGAACGGACCAACCATCTGCCGCTTTGGCGCCGGCAGGGCACGTCTGACCTCAAAGCCGCCAAGGTCGCGTGACCGCGGGACGATCAAGGTCTCGATCGCATCGATGCCGACTTCGTCAGGACAGCCTGGTTCGATTGCAGGGTTCCAACTCATGCGCATTCACCTCTTCCGTTGGCGATCTCCTGTCTGCGTGGAGCGCAGGGGACGCTGCATGGTCCCAACTGACTAACGGGTGAGCGTGCCTGCGACTAGTTGCGCGGCGCGGTGAGCTGTGTCGCACAAAGCGGAACGCGCAGTCGATGTGTCAACACGCAGATCTTACAAATGCGGATTTCTTTCGAATGCTTCGATGAGGAACTCTGAGAGGATGCGGACTTTTCGCGCCGGGTGCGGGCTGGGCGGCCGCACGACGTACACCCCACCGACCGGTAGCGGAAAACGGGTCATGACCGGAACGAGCGCGCCGGACGCAAGATATTCATGGGTAACGCAATCGGGAAGCCACGCTATACCAAGCCCTGCTGCGGCCGCGCTAGCGAGTGCCGCGCCGTTGTCGGAACTGAAGCGACCCTGCGGCTGCACAGTGACGACCTTGTCGCCATCCATGAAACGCCACGCCTCGGCACCGATCAGGGCTTGATGAGCGGCGATTTCGTCCGGCTTTTCAGGTGAACCATGCATCCTGATATAGTCCGGACTCGCCACCAGCTTGCCGTAGATCTGACCAACGCGCCTTGCGATCAGGTTCGAGTCGCGCAGGGCGCCGACCCGGATTGCGCAATCAAACCCGTCCGCAATCAGATCGACGAACCGGTCGCTATACTCGGCATGGATCTGAAGCTGCGGGTGGTGGCGCGCCATCTCCGCCAAAACGGGCGCAAAATGTAGCGGGCCTGATGTGAGAGGAACGGCCACCCGCAGGCGTCCGCGAAGGTCACCGTCAGGCAATATCGTTTCCCGTGCGATGTCGATCTCGGCGCAGATCCTTGCTGCATAATCGCGAAACGTGCCCCCGGCTTCCGTGAGACCGGCGCCACGGGTCGTTCGTGCAAGAAGCTGGATGCCGAGCGCTTGCTCAAGTCGGATGAGGCGCCGACTGACCATTGACTTGGAGATACCCAAACGGCGTGCTGCGGGAGAAACGCCCCCGGCATCGGCAACTTCGACAAATGTCCGCAATTCCTCGATGTCCATATTGTGTTCCCCGTTTCGTGGCACGGCCTGGCACCTATGCCTGCCGAGCCCGCCGGACGATCGGCGCAACCTCGTTGCCCAGAAGCTCGATGGATTGCTTCATCGCTGCCGTGTCGAGAGAGGCTGTGCTCATCTGGAAGGTGATGCGCGAAACGCCGCCAAGCGTCTCGCTGGCCTGCAGCATCTTGGCTGCGACCGTCTTCGGGTCACCGATCAGAAATGCGCCCTCCGGACCTGCCATGGCGTCGAACTGCTGGCGCGTCGGCGGCGACCAGCCGCGCTCACGACCGATCTTCGAGGTAAGATGTGCCCAGCCGGGAAAGAATGCGTCATTGGCTGCAGTGTCTGTTTCTCCCACAAAGCCCATCGCGTGGACGCCCACCTTGAGCACATCGGGACTATGTCCCGCGCGGCTGCCGGCTTCGCGATAGAGATCGACAAGCGGACGGAAGCGCTCGAAGCTGCCGCCGATGATTGCGATCATCAGCGGCAGGCCAAGCGCACCGGCGCGGGCGAAGGATTGTGGCGTTCCACCTACCCCGATCCATACTGGGAGCCGTGCTTGATGAGGACGCGGGAAAACACCTTGCCCTTTGAGGGCCGGACGGAAGCGACCTTCCCATGTAATATTGGTCGCCTCGTCAAGTTTGAGAAACAGGTCAAGCTTTTCGGCAAAAAGGTCGTCATAGTCGCGCGTGTCCAGACCGAATAGCGGATAGGCTTCCACGAACGAACCTCGGCCGACAACGACTTCCGCGCGGCCTTTGGAAATCAGATCGAGAGTTGCGAATTCCTGAAAAACCCGCACCGGGTCGGCGGCGCTCAGAACGGTCACCGCACTCGTCAATCTGATCCGGCCGGTCCGGGCCGCTGCCGCAGCCAGAATGACAGCCGGCGCGGAGTCGAGAAACTCCCCGCGATGATGCTCGCCTATGCCGAAGACATCGAGCCCGACACGGTCCGCGACGACGACCTCCTCGATGAGTTCGGCCATACGCTCGGTCGCCGAAGGAAGCTTGCCTGTGGTCGGATCCGGGAGGATGGCTGCAAAACTGTCGATGCCGATTTCCATGAGAAGTCACCTGCGATTTGCGTGGAAGGCGCGGCGCCTGAGTTGCCTAGGACGTTGCCAATTGTGCCTGAAGCGTGCCTTCCTCGGGATCGAACATCGGCACGCCGCCACGAGCCGCCGTAACCGGCACCTCGTCCTGCCGTCTTCGACGCGGGAAAAGATCGATCACCACTTGCGGCACGTTTGCCCAGCCGCGGATGCGCCCGTGGATGGCGACAAAATCGCCCTCGGCAACAATCAGGCCGGGCTCATAATAAACGTCTTGCGACAGACTGGCGACGAGCGCCTGCAAGGCATCGCGCCCCTGAGGAATGCTGGGATTGTCCTGAAAGTAATCCGCAGCTTAGAGTCGCTCGACCGCCGACGCATCATGGCGCTGGAATAGGGAGGTCATCGCCTCGAGCACCAGCGCCTTGTTGCGCTCCGGACGATCGTCGGGGACGCGGTCCGCTGGCCGAGTGACGACGATGGGACCGGTCATTCGCAGAAACTTGCCATCAGGCAGCGTGGCGAACGAGTGGACCAGACCACGGTCATAGTCCTGCACATTCGTGACCGTCGCACCGTCCTTCTCCTGCCAGCTCACAGCAAAGATGCGGTTGCCAAGGGGTACGACCTGAATATCGACGGTTTCGGTCCGGGCGAATAGCCCTTCCTTGGTTTCGAACCTCAGTTGCGTGACTGAGAGTAGCGTCTGGCTGACTTTGAAGTTCGGATAGGCGACATCCATCTCCTGTCCGATGGGAAAGTGCTCCACCGACATCTTTACTTGCTTTCCTTGAGGCGATAGAGAGCCAGGCTAAGCCCGGCCCAGTCGCAAAGTGGTCATTGATTCGCGCCGGCCGCCCTGCATTCAGGCATGGGCAGCTGGCTTGTTGGGAGGGATGACGCAGTTCGATAAGCAATCAGCCTGTTCGCTGCGGACCGCTCAAGACTTTCGTCACCCCCGCCCGAATCAGCCTGCGGTGCCCGGCACCGGCGTGTTGAGCAATTGCTGCTCCCACAAATAAGCGATGCCGCTACCACCGGCATGCTGCACGACCACGTCCGTTATCTTTACGGCAGTGTCCATCCGCGCCCAATCACGCTGCCATTCAGACGCAACCGCCAGCCACGTCATCATGTTCGCGCCGGCTGCGATCATGCGGTGGATGGCGACCTCATGCGCTTCGACCGATGTGCCGCCAGATGCGTCTGTTACGACCGTTACATCCCAGCCTTCGCCGAGGGCCTGGATCGTCGGCATGGCGACGCAAACTTCAGTCCAGAGGCCGGCAATGATCAGCTGTTTGCGGCCGGTCGCCTTAACCGCGTCCACTGTCGTCTTATCTTCCCACGTGTTAATGAACGTCCGGTCGATTATCTCCTGGCCTGGGAACACATCTGCGATTTGGGGGAACAGTTTACCGCCCCGCTCGGCGATCACGGTCGTCAGGATCGTGGGGACGCCGAACGCCTTCGCTGCCTTAGCCAAACCCACGGTGTTGTTGATCACCATCATCGGTTCGTGGCTGTTCAGGTTCGCCAGTTGGTAAGGCTGATGATCGATCAGAACGAGGACGGAATCTTCGGGGCGGAGAAGGGAGTCAAGGCCGTTACGAAAGGTCATGGTTTCATCCTGTGTTGGCGGTTTATTGAAGCGCGTTTGCTCAAAAGACATGCGCCCTCCGAGGCGCTGCCGCGGACGAAACTTGTCATTCCCGTTTGTGATGCGGTAGTCCTTGCCTGTGCTAAGCTGTGTCGCAGAATGGGGAACGCCGAGTGGACATTGAGGATCTCCGGACATTCGTCGAAGTCGCTGATGCGGGAGGCGTCACCTCGGCCGCGCTGCGGCTTGGCATCTCCAAGTCGATGGTCAGCCGACGGCTTGTGCGGCTTGAAGCGGAGCTTGGTGTCCAGCTTCTAGCCCGATCCACACGCGGGGCTTCCCTGACCGAGGCCGGCGCAACCTTCCGGGACTACGCAGCCAGGGTTTCCGCCGAGATCGATGTGGCCAGGGAAACAATTGTGCCGGCCGGTGAGCTCCGCGGCCGCCTCAGGATTGCCGCGCCGCTTTCCTTCGGTCCGACGCATTTCGCAGCGGTGATTGCGCAAATGGCACATCGCCATCCTCATCTCCAGATCCAGACCTGTTACAGTGATCGCATCGTGGATCTGATCGCGGAAGGCTATGATTGTGCGATCCGCGTTGGCACACTTCAGGACTCCAGCCTGATCGCAAGACGTGTCGGTCCACTCTATGGGAGTTTCGTTGCAAGTCCGGACTACATCAAAGCCCATGGCTCTCCGGAGACACCGGACGAGCTTGTCGCCCATCAGGCTCTCATGCAGGGAACGGAAACCTGGCAAGTGATGGATGGAGACAAGGTGATAACCGTTCGCCCGCAGGGACGCTTCAAGGCCGACAACGGGGTCGCTCTCGCTGTCGCCGCAGCAGCCGGTTTGGGCATCGCCGCGCTACCTGACGACCTTATCAAAGATTATCTGGCCTCAGGCGAGTTGGTTCCGGTCATGAAACGCCATCCACCGCCCCCGATCGGGATATATGTCGTCAGACCGCCCGGGCAGCATCCTGCAAGAAAAGTTCGGGTGCTGACGGAAATGCTGATCGAGTGCTTCGACCATGGCTCGGCATTGCCGAAGACAGCTTACCCGTAGAATCGCGGCACTCGTCCCAACGACGTCCGCGATGCCTCGGCTAGCGATCAGCACCTGCATCTTGAGATCGTCAGATCATGTGGAAATCAGGGTACCGAAGAATTACCGGCGCAGTTCTCAGTGTAGACGCCGGATTCAACGCCTGATTTGGTTGCCAGTAAGAGGATCGGGTCGGAGGAAAAAGCCTCCGGCCCCTCAATCGAACGGCACCCGGCGCGTCTCTACTAAGGCTGTCGCTTACGAATGATCAACCATTTAGCCCTCCCGAGAAATGCTCGACCGATATTGAAGGCGCGCTGTAGATCTTCTTCTCCGTTCGAGCGATCCGCCGGACGTCGGAGTTCCGATTAGACTGCCTTAACAGCGATGGCACTTTCAGCGGCCGCAAGAATGGTCTCTTCTCCTGACCGAGGCCGCCAACCTAGGACTCGCTCTGCCTTGGCACTTGAGAACACGTGCTTTCGGCCGAGCAGAGGAATGACAAAGAGAGCGGGGCGATCAAAGAGAGCGGCGATCCTGAGAACGATGCCAGGGAGTGACCTCGTTGGGACTTTCTGTGCGGCTTCGCCTAGATGATTCCGCAAGGTCTCGGCGATATCGGCCATCCACTTCCAATCGTCATGATTTGAGGCGTTGAAAGCGCCAGCGCGGTTACGGCGGCTCCTGCCCTGAACATGGAACGGCGGTTGAAGACCATGGCTTTTTTCCTCCGGATAGCTCGACTTCGTTTTTGGGGCGGGGTGGAAGAGCGGACGCTCGACAAGGTCGAGACCTTGCTCAGAGGCCCGGTCCGGTGCCTCATTTGACGCGCTGCCACTCGATCCTGATTTCAGTGCCTTCCGGCCTCCGGAATTGTTCGGTCATGCGGTCACCGGTCACGACAAGCGTGAGATCATCGCGTGTTCGTACGCTGCCAACCCAGTTCGGAAACGTCGCCCCTTCAACACGGTTTCCGCTGAATTCTCCCTTCTCATCAACGGTATAGGTGCCGAAAAAGCCGATACTGCGTGACATGGCCATGCGATTTTCATCATCCGTTCCCTCACCGCGAGCGTTAGACGCAAACCGCGGGATATCGGCGTCGGTGAGAACTTCAATGAAGTGCATGTCGGGAGTGAAGACGAGAAGACCATTGGGTTTTTCTCCGTAAGCGGAGATATTTTTTCCACCGGGATCAATCGTCGCCGACACCATCCGCCAAGTGCCTGCGACTTGGTTTTCTGCGGCGGTCTGTGCAAAGGCAGACGACGAAATTCCGAGGGCAAGGGCCAATATAACCGGTCGAATGGACATGTTTTTTCCTTCCTGTTCATGAGGGCTGTGTTGCCGCCGCTACTGCGGCTCACGGATCCTGCCGGTCGGCGGAATTCGCCACTCCACGCTGCACCTCAAGAGCAGACAGGCGTGCGGAAAGCGCCTGTGAGATAGATGAATAGGCCGTGCTACCCAGCGCCAGCCGAAATGGCGGCGTCTCGCTCTCGGCGGCTGATATGATTGCGGCTACGGTGCGCGCCGCATCTCCCTTGATCTCGAAGCTGCCCTCGGTAATCGCCCGGCGAACGGCCCCGGCAGGGGTTTCGTCGTAGACATCCATCGGTGTCGCACGGACGAGATTGGCTCCGAAATTCGTGCCGGTCGGTCCCGGCTCGGCGATGATGAAGTCGATACCGAAAGGCGCCACTTCCTGTGCGACGGCTTCGACGAAGCCCTCGATGCCCCACTTGGTTGCGTGATAGAGACTGAAGCCCGGATAGGCGATCTGCCCTCCTTCGGACGAGACCTGGACGATCCGCCCGCCGCCTTGCCCTCGAAGAATGGGCAGTGCGGCACGGATCAGATGGATGGATCCAGTAAGGTTGGTGGCGATCTGCCGATCGATCTCTTCATTCGTGAGCTCTTCCGCAGCACCGAACAGGCCATAGCCCGCGTTGCTGACGATCACGTCTATCCGGCCGTGCCGTTGGAATGAGTCTTTAACGGCCGAGGCGATGCTCTCCTGCTCGACGAGATCGAGCTGAACGATATCAAGACGATCGCGGTATTCCTGCGCAAGTTTCGTCAGTGCGCCGGCACGGCGGATCGTTGCGACCACCTTGTGTCCCTGGGTGAGCAGTTGTTGCGTCATCTCGAGACCAAGCCCCGACGAAGCGCCGGTGATGAACCAAGTCTTTGGCATGTGAACACCTGTTTTGTTCATCTCCAATGTAAAACAACAGCATTGGTGATATAAGATCTTCAATTTGAGATGAGATGGTGAGGAAAAATCACGAATGATACGTCCCAGTCTGAACGATCTTGCCGCCTTTGCCGCGGTGGCCAATCACCAGAGCTTCCGCAGAGCGGCCGACGTCATGGGCGTTTCGCGCTCGGCTCTCAGCCACGCAATCATCGGACTGGAGGCAAAACTGGACGTGCGGCTCTTCAACCGGACGACACGCAGCGTGTCGCTGACCCAGGCCGGCGCTCGCCTGCTCGCGCGCCTCGATCCGGCCCTTCAGGAACTCGATCAGGCGCTCGATACCTTGTCGGAGGAACGCGGCACCCCGAGCGGCACACTTCGGATTAATTCAAACAAGAGCGGCGCGCGCATTCTCGTCGCAGAGGTCGTGCCGCGCTTTCTGGATCTCTATCCCGACGTCGAGCTTGATCTTGTTTCGGAAGGTCGGCTCGTCGATATCGTGGAACAGGGTTTCGATGCCGGAATACGCCTGCTGGAAACCGTCCCGAAAGACATGGTCGCGGTGAAGTTCGGGGGCGACGTGCGTTTCATCGTCGTGGCGGCGCCTTCCTATCTGGACGGGAAAGCAAGACCGCATACGCCCGACGATCTTTATGCGCATTGCTGCGTCCGCCAACGTTTGCCGAGCGGAAAGCGCTATCGCTGGGAGTTTTCCAAACGCGGCGCCGAAGTCACGATCGATGTGCCGGGCAACCTCACACTCGATGACAATGATCTTCTCGTGCAGGCGGCGGCGGACGGGCGCGGTATCGCCTATGTCCCGGAATACTTTGCCCAGCCGTTTCTGGGGTCCGGTCAGCTGGTGACCGTGCTTGATGACTGGTGCCCGCCGACGCCTGGTCTGGCCCTCTATTACCCGCGCAGCCGGCACGTCCCATCCCCGCTTCGGGCCTTCATCGACCTCTTGCGAGAGGTGGACAGGACACGATGACGGGCGACGGTGAAATGGCATCCAACCCTGCCAGATGGATGAGGAAGACCTGCGGCCGCCATCGCTTTGAGCTGCTTTCGCATTGCGGATGCTCGCTTGGTATGTCAGGGGGCCGCTGGCTTGCGACGCAAGATCATGCCGCCATGGTGCAATGTGTTGGCATCGACGAAATCGCCGTCGGCCGTGAAGCCCGTATCGTCCCAGTACTCGATATGCGTCCCGTCGACTTCGTAGCGACCCTCATAGGCTCGCTCGCGCTGACCGCGGGCCTCGATATAGCGTCCGCTCGGCAGAAGTTCGTGGCGAACACGGTTGTCGTCGGTGACCCACATGCCAACGTAGGGATGGTTCGGCTGCAAATTGGCCTCTTGTGCTTCTGCGGGTTGAATCGAAAGGGTGGCCGTGATGAGTGCGGCAAATGCCTGTCGCATGGTTCTGGCTCCGTTAGGCGTTACTGTTCTCGGTTTGGAGGCGATAGCGCCTGTGCGCGCGGTGCCGGTTCGGCAGACATTAGGTTCTGTCGAAGCAGCGGGCGCCGTGTCATTGCGAGCGCGGCGCGTTGTTGTCGACAACCTGCTGATAGGCAACAAGGTCCAGGAATGCTTCCGCATTAACGACGAGGCCGTCCTTCATCTCGAATATCCAGACAAACTGGTTGCGATAAGGTGCGCCCGACGTCGTGGTCGCCGTTCCGTCGAAGCGGATGATGATCGTGTCTCCGTCGGCAAAGATGTCGTGCACCTCCGGCACGACCGGCGTCGCGAGGCGGCTGGTCAAAGGACGTGATGCCTGTTCGATGAAATCCTTCTGGCTGCGATAGGTGCCGGCGACCGGTCCGGAGCCATGGATCATCCACACGACGTCGGGAGCGAGAAGTTCCGCGAAGACGTAGGTACCCCCGCGCCATTTTTCGAAGGCGGCTTCAACGATCGCCCTGTTCTGCCGTTCGATCGCTGCACTGTCTGCGGCCTGCACCTGTGTTGCCGTGGTGGTGGCAATGGCTGCATCCGGCAGGGAGAGCGACAGCAATGCCAGTGTGATCAATGCTGTTCGGCTCGCACCGGCGACCCGATGTCGTGTCCGAAGAATGGTCATGGTATTTATCCTTTCCTGTTGCTGAGAGCTTGCCGGGCCTATCGACCTGCCATGAAGCTGCGGTCAGTTGCGGCGTTCGACTGCGGCACCGCCGAAGATCAGTTGCTGGACGAGGGGACGTTGCGTGAAGCGAGCGGGAAAGACGGGGCTCGGAGCGCTGATCCGGTTCAGACGATCCAGTTGTTCGGGCGTAAGCACCAGATCCAGAGCTCCGAGATTGTCCTCGGCCTGGGCGAGCGTGCGGGCGCCGATGATTGGCGAGACGACGGTCGGATTGGTCAGTGTCCAGGCAAGCGCCACCCGCGATGGCGTGGAGTTGGCCTCTTCGGCGACGGCTCGAACCTCGTCCGCAATCTCGATCGCACGTTGGTTCAGATGACCGGACGAAGCTATGACACCCTTGCGGCTGGCGGACACCGTCGCCTCTTGCGAATCCTCGACGTCGGAAAGGGAATATTTGCCTGTGAGCACGCCGCCGCCGAGCGGAGACCAGGGCAGCACTCCAAGGCCCAAGGCTGCAGCCGCCGGCAGGAGCTCGTGCTCGACGGTCCTCTCTACCAGGCTGTATTCGATCTGTAGCGCTACGAAAGGAGACCAGCCGCGGATGTCAGCGAGCGTCTGCATCTGTGCAACACGCCATGCAGGTGTGTTGCAGATGCCGAGATAGAGGACTTTCCCGGACAGAACGAGGTCGTCGAGCGCTCGCATGACCTCGTCTGGCCGGGTCGTCATGTCCCATGCATGCAGATAAACGAGGTCGATGCGATCCGTGCCGAGCTGCGTGAGGCTCTGCTCGACGGAGCGCACCATGTTCAGGCGGTGGTTGCCTCCGGAATTCGGGTTGCCCGGTTCGCGCGCCATTGTAAACTTCGTCGCGAGGACGATCCGCTCGCGCTTGTCGCCGATGAAGGTCCCGAGCAGGCGCTCGGCGCGGCCGTCGGTGTAATTTACCGACGTGTCGACGAAGTTGCCGCCCAGGTCGATGTAGAGATCGAAGATACGGCGGGCCTCGTCGCCATCCGCCCCCCACCCCCAATCGGATCCGAAGGTCATCGTTCCGAGGCTCAACGGCGAGATTCGCAAGCCCGACCGTCCAAGAAGTTTGTATTGATCAAGCGTCATGTCGGCTGTCTCCTGGTTCTAAGGTCAAAGGTAGACGCGTCGATGAGAGCGAACAACTTGCCCAATGATGACTAGCCTGGTAAATATTTCTAACCAATGGCAGTCGATCTGAATGGCATTTCTGTTTTCCTGGCAGTCGCCGAAGCGCGGAGCTTTCGCGTGGCCGCGGAGAATTTGGGCGTTACACGGCCAGCCGTCAGCCAGACCATCCGCCGCCTCGAAGATCGGCTCGGTGTCGCGCTCGTGCAGCGCACCACGCGCAGCGTCAGTCTCACAGAGGCCGGCGAACGACTGTATCAGCGGGTGGCGCCGGCTATTTCCGAAGTCGGGCTGGCGCTCGACGCCACGGCGGACCGCGACAGCTCACCCAGCGGACTGTTGAGGCTGGCGGTGTCATCCATCGCCGAGCAGTTTATCTCAGGGCCGCTTCTCGCGCGTTTCGCGGACACATTTCCCGCCGTTCAGGTCGACGTGACCGTCACGGACGAGGAATTCGACATTGTTGCGGAAGGCTATGACGCGGGGGTACGTTTGGGCGAAGTCATCGATCAGGATATGATTGCCGTTCCGGTCTCGGGCGAGCAGCGTCAGGGCGCCTTCGCCGCCCCGTCCTACATTGAACGTTTCGGCAAGCCCGAGCATCCCTCGGAACTCTCTGCCCATCGGTGTATCGGCTGGCGTCCAGCTCCCCACAGCGCACCATATCGTTGGGAATTCGGCCAGCATGGACGCGAGTTCGACGTGGCTGTCGACCCTCAGATCACCACCAACGACATGTGGCTTATGATCCGAACGGCATGTGCCGGCGGCGGCATCACCTTCGGGATGGAGGACACCTTCAAGCCCTACGTCGAATCTGGTCAATTGGTCCCTCTCCTTCAGGAGTACTGTCCTCCCTTTGCTGGCTTTTTCCTTTATTACCCCAGCCGGCGCAATCTCCCTCCCAAGCTTCGGGCGCTCGTCGACCATGTGAGGCGGTCGCGATAGCATCCGTCCATGCCGTCGCTGTCGTGACAGGCACTTCCGGGCGCGGCCAGATCGATGCGGAACGCCCCGAGGGCTCGACTACCTTAAGGCCGTTGCCGCACGCCTTTGGTGATCAGACAGTGATAGGCCGTGCCGAAGGAAATCAGCAGCGCCGCGGCCTGTGCCATTTCCACGCCGTCCGGTACAGGTCATGTCTGCGAGGCGGGGACGGACCAGAGTTCCGCATGCGAACCATGCATATCGAAGGCGGTCACCTTTCGGCCGACTGCCCGGTCGCGGACATTTTCACCGACCGAGATCAGGGTTCCGGCAGCCGCGTAGCCGACGATCCAAGGGGATTGCTGTGGCGTCGACCGGCGATTGATCAGATCGCCGCCCTCGATCGAAATCGCTTCGACGGCAATCAGGACGTCATCTGGCCCGCAAGTCGGATCGGGCACATCGGCATATCTGAGAACTGTCGGAGGACCGGGGTTGTCGTAGACTGCCGCTTTCATGTGCTTTTCCTTTTGATGAGGGAAGCTTGCGCGATTGATAGGTGACTATTCACCCAGGCTCTTTTGTTTTGAAGCACGTGAAGCACACGCACGCCGATACGATTGAGCACCTGCCGCCGTCTATTTCGACACGGCTAATCCGCTCAGCGGCTCAGGAACAGGCCGGACGTGCAGGCGATCGCGGTCGGACATGGCGTTACCCTGTGCTCGAAAGCTTCTTGCCGCGGGGAGCGTTAATGTATCGCGCGTGGCGTACGAGGTAGGCTACACAAGCACGTCGCAATTCAGTCGAGAGTATAAAAGCATGTTTGGCAGTGCGCGCGTGGCTGACCTGCAACGCTGGATCCTGCCTCGGATAGCCCCGCCGCTCTCTTGCGTTGACTTGCACCAGCCACGATCTGCGATGCAGAACACGACGTTTCCTTCCGCGTTTATCGGCTTCAGGAGGCGCGGGGGCCAAATCCATTCGGCGTTCCCCGTTTAGCGACACAGCTTCGCGCCATGGCGGACTATCGCATCGCTTGTCGAGATGAGATCAAGGCCTCAGGAACGTGCACTTCGGAGTATGTCCACCGGCAAACCTACTCAAGCTCGAAGGGCAGCCAAGGACACATTCATAACCCCTTTAACCGCAAATCCGCTTTCCGGGCCATCACCGAGGTTATACTCCAGCCGCTGTTTGGCAATGACGGCCTCTGGGTTGCTCTTCTCCTGTTTCAGAGTGCGCGCAGCATCGCCTTTCGCCTAATGCTGCCGAAGCTCGCAGCCGCCACATTCCGGTAAAGTAGGAGGCAGCGAAAAACGGCTATACGAGCAAGATACGCGCTGTACGCGTACCTCTACAATATGGCTTCGCAATCTTGCATTTTCGTGGAGGTAATGTGTAGAGTTCATTGCGCAGGGTCATTTCGGAACTATCGGAGGTTGCGATGGAAAATTCTTTTGCGCAGTCCCGTAACTGGTTATGTGGGCCTGAGAGCGGAAAAGAGGCTTGTCACGCCGCTCGTGACCGCGACGGAGGCGGCCCGCTCGATAGCGGCGGGCGACTTTGGCAGACGGGCGTCGGGCCAAGGCGGCTTCGGCGAGGCCGACCGCCTGATCGAGTATTTCAACCGCATGGCCGAATAGTTGCAGCGGGCGGAGAAGGAGCCGAAGTACTCGAATTCCGCGATCCCCACGAACTCAGGACCCCGCTGACGATCCTGCAGGGCCGCATGCAGGGGCTAGCAGACGTGTCTTCTCCCAGTCAGGAGCTGTTCCAGAGCCTCAGGTGAATGCGCGCGCTGGATAAACATAAAGTCCAGGATTAGATCCGATATGAAGCCTCCAATCGTCATCCCGCTTGCTCTGCTGCTCGGCGCTTCCACTATGCCGTTCTTGGGAACAACCGACGCGCAGGCCCAGAACCGCGACGTCAATCAGTCGGTATTCGCCTTCGGCGGCACGATGGTCGACGCCGACATCCTCCAAGCAGCCAATCCTTTCGGCGTCACGTACGAGGACCTCCCGATCTTCGGCCTCGGCTACCAGTACTTCCCGGCTAGGATGGGCTCCTTCAGGTTCGGACTGGAAGCGGGGCTCGCCGGAAGATTCGGCGGGCATCCGAATGCGGAATTCTGGGGCGGCGGCGTCGCTCGCTACGACGGTTTCGAGATTGGTGATACCGTCCGAATCTCACCAGCCTTTACGTTTGGCATCAGCCATGTCACGCATACCCAGGAGGGACGGGAGCGCAAGAACGAGCTGGAGCATAACGGGGACGCTAGAACGCTGTTCTATCTCGGCCCCGAGTTGAACCTTTCCTTCAACGCCATGCCCGACGTCGATTTCTTCTGGCGGATACACCACCGGTCCGGAGCCTGGGGGACGCTCGGCGACGTGCACGGCGGCTCCAGTGCAAATGTCTTCGGGGTGCGGTTCAATTTTTGAACAACCTTCTTCATCTCCAATACGACGACGTTCGCGGCGGTCCGTGTCCCACAGGGGCAGGACCTCGCCGGATGGGCAGCAGCGCTGTGGTTGATGACGGAATCGTAGGTGATGTCCGCTTTCGTTGCGCGAAACTATTCGCGATACCCTTTTCAATGCGGTTCAATTCGTCGGGAGATACATTAGGGGTCGTCGAGCTAATGTAGGGACCAAAGAGTAGCTGACATTGCCGGAGCCGCGATACCAAGCAAAATTTCTGCCTTCCTGAAATTTCTCAACCTGATCAAGGAGGTCGCCGAACGATCCCGGTGTATGCTCAATTATCGTCGGCAATGACACGCTCCCGCTTGTCGTAAGCATCCAAAAATGATGCTAGAATCGCGAGCGCCTGGGCCATCAGACCCGATCATTGTGAACCCGTCAATGTTACAGTCGGTTCTGGATGCCATGACGACGGCACTGAAGGGTGCCGGAAATGGCAGTGACACGCTTACGGGTTACGGTCAGTTTGTCCGCTCCCTCGTTCAGAAGGTGGTGATTGCGCCCTCCCCCGACAATCGCCGCGCAGACCTGACGATTCATGGCCGGTTGGCGTCGATCCTCGCATCGATGGAAGCGATTCAGGACTACAGCGCGAGAATGCGCGAGCACTATCACCGGGACTACAGCACCCGTGTGAAGGCCGGCGAGTTCAGTGATGTGAAGGGGAAAGCCTACTACCTGAGCCGCTTCCAGGCTATTCTCAAGGAAAAGGAAGCCGACTGGAAGCGGTTACAAGTCTCAGTGGTTGCGGGGGCAGGATTTAATCATTACTTGCGATCGACGAAGACTCCTTATGTGATGCTGGAAATTTTTCTTTCTGGAAACCGTAGCGCATTATTTCGTACCGCAGCGTAGAAGCAGAACCAAACTATGTTTATCGCCGCTCTCGAGCGAGATTGAGTTGAGAGACTTTTCGAAATGCATAATGGTCCGCTAGGCGGCCCGAAAGCAGACATACGCGTACCGACCCACCCACGTGCGGTTCGAATCTCGCCCGGCGGGCCGAGAACGATGAAGCGGAGAACTGCGTCTACGCTATTCCCATATGGGTGGTGGAGATCGGCGGAATTTGGCGCGCCGCGCCGGGTGATGATGAGAACTATGTCTACTCCATAGCCCTCTAAGGCCCTCGTTTTTTCAGAATCGAGACCCATTGCCCTCCGTCCGTGGTTTTGGCTGACTGTAAAAACTGGATGAGGCGTTGCCGGATTTCATCTTCGCAGTCCGCCGATCGATTTCGCTCCCGACTGGACCAAGCACGGCCGGGCAGCACCCTTCAAGCGCAACGACGAGATGCTGGAAATCCTGCCCAAGGGCGTGATGCACTTCCCGGGCACCGGCATCAACGACAACCTCGCCGACAAGGCCAAGAAGCTCGGCATCCCGGTCTGGAAGTTCGGCGGCGCGTGAGCGCCGCCCTCAACAGCTACGGCAAGGTCTGGTGGCGAGCGGACAGCCGGATTCCGGGCGGCACGGGCGATAGCTGCCGTCCCGAAAATGATGGTATTTTGGGAGAATACCGCTGTCTTATCGATGTATCTATCGCGGCGTGGGGAGCTCGACAGTCTGGCCAACAACATCGATCGCCACCTTACCTCGAAGCCCACGGGAGCTTCCGCCTTCGAGCAGTTCATGCGCTTCGCCTAGGCGAGCCAAAGGAAACACTGCGCCGATCACCGGCTTGATCAGACCGCGTTCGATAAGGTTTGTCAGCGCGTCGAGCTTGCCTCGGTTCTGACGGGTGAACACGAAATGGTAGGCGGCGTTCTTTCCCCAAGCCTCGATCAGGTTCTGCGGCTGTGCGATGTCGACGATGCTGACCAGCCGTCCGGCATCCGCGAGGGCGAGCGCGCTTCTCGTCAGGGTGTCGCCTCCGATGGTGTCGAATACGACATTCACCCCTTGCCCATGCGTCAGCTCCGCCACGGCTGAGACGTAGTCATCGGAGGAGTGATCGATTACCTCGTCCGCTCCGAGCGAACGCACGAACTCATGGTTGCTACGGCGCGCCGTCGTGATGACCCGCGCGCCCATCGCCTTGGCAAGCTGGATCGCCACCGTACCCACACCGCCGGCACCGCCATGGATCAGAATGGTCTCGTGAACGGCAAGTTGGGCGCGGGTCACCAAAGCTTCCCAGACCGTCCCCCCGACCAGCGTCAGACTGGCAGCCTCCAGATGGTTGATGTTGTGCGGCTTGCGGGCGACCAGATCGACATCGGCAACGTGCTGCTCCGCATATGAGCCGGGGCCGCCGAAGATTTTGGGCGTGTAGTAAACCTCGTCGCCTACGTCGAACTCGCTCACATCCGCCCCCTTCTCCTCCACGACGCCGGAAACGTCGTGACCGATGATGGCGGGGAGCGGCACGTAGTCGGCGTAGTCGCCACGTCGGATCTGATAGTCCAGGGGATTAATGGCGGTGGCGTGAACGCGCACCCGGACCTGCCGAGGTCCGACGACCGGTACGGTAGCATCGCGCATCTCGAAAGCGTCGAAGCCACCGAACTTGGCGAGGACGATCGCCTTCATGGTGTCGGTCATGATCTTACCTTTCTCAAAATCAATGATGGTAAGAGCTTTAATAGTGGATACCCACATCATATGTAATACGCACAAAATTTACCCTAGGTACACAAAAGGATACTGCTATGGTCAAGCGGCGCCACACCAGTCTGGATAGCAATCCCGGTTGCGCGGTAGAGGCGGCGATCAGTCTGATCGACGGAAAATGGAAATGCGTTGCGCTTTGGTATCTTCAGGAAAGAGGTACTGTCCGTTTCAACGAGTTGATGCGCTTGATGTCCGGGGTCACGCAGAGGACCTTGACCAATCAGTTGCGCGAATTGGAAGCCGACGGACTGATCAATCGCGTAGTCCATGCTCAGGTACCACCCAAGGTCGAATACAGCTTGTCTGATCGGGGCCGGACATTCATACCGATCCTTCTATCCCTCTCAGCTTGGGGAGAAGCCAATATGGACCTGTTCCAGCAATCTAAGGCGGCGGCTTCGTGACTCCTCCCCAAGCTGCAAGTCCGTGCGATGGCACGGGCCGTCCATAAATGAAGGTTCAGCGGGATAGCCGGCGCAGGATGGGTCTTCCCGATGCGTCCGGTCGGTCTACTTTCCCGAAACCTGATGTGGATTGCCGGACCGACCGGGCTTCAGCGCGACATGTTTGTATTCGATGAAGTCATCGAGCGCGGCGGCACCATTCAGCCTCCCCAATCCTGAAAGCATGAATCCGCCTTCTTCGGTGCTGTCGTAGACCTTCGCCCAATCATTCACGAAGACGCTGCCCACCTCCAGCGCCTGAGCGACCCGCAACGCGCGGTCCAGATCTCGCGTCCAAACGCTGGCGGACAAACCGTATTCGCTGTCGTTGGCGAGCGCGATGGCATCGGTCTCTTCGCAGAACCGCTGGATGGTGAGGACGGGACCGAAGGTTTCCTGCTGCACGATCGGGAGGCTGGTGTCCGAGACTTCGAGCAGGGCCGGGCGAAAGAACGCCCCATTCGCCAGCGGGCCGTCGGTGATCGGTCCGCCGCGGACAATCGCTTTGGCTCCAGCATTCACCGCGTCCTGGACAATCTTGTCGACCCGCTCGACGTTGGGTTTGTCGATCAACGGTCCCATGTTGCTTTTGGGATCAGAGGCGGGCCCGACCCGTACATTCCGCAGCCGCCCGGCAAGCCGATCGCGAACGGTGTCATAGACCACTTCCTGTACGAGCAGCCGCGAGCCCGTCATGCAGAACTGGCCGGCGAATACCGTCAGCGCTTTTTCCAGAACGGGCAGCATGGGTTCCATGTCGGCGTCGTCGAACACGATCATTGGCGCTTTTCCACCCAATTCAAGTCCGAAGCGTTTCATTCGGCGCGCCCCGACCGCGCTGATCGCAACGCCGGTCTTCGTGCTTCCCGTGAAGCTGATCGTCGGCACGTCGGCGCTTTCGACAAGGAGCGCGGCCCCATCCGATCCGCTTTCAACGAAAATATTGATGACGCCGTTCGGAAGGTCCGAGGGTTCTGCGAGGGTCTCCGCCAGCACGCTAGCGATCTGGGCGGCCTGCCCTGGCATCTTGATGACGACCGTGCATCCTGCGGCGAGTGCGGGCGCGAACGATCTGACCGCCAGAATGATCGGAGAGTTCCAGGGAACGATGACTCCCGCTACGCCCATCGGCTGTCGTAGGACGATCGAAAGGCTCCCCGGTCGCGGTTGCATGGCGCGACCCGCTTCGGTTCGCGCCATCGCCGCCCAGTAGCGCAGCTTGCTCGGGGCGCCGTCAGCCTCAAGTGCGGCTTCGCCCCGAACCTTTCCATTCTCGAGCGAGAGGATGTCTATCAGTAGATCGCGGTTCCGCTCGATCGCCAAAGCCATCTGGTCGAGCACTTTGGCTCGCAGTTCGGCATCATGTGCCCAGGCCGTGCTTCGAAAGGCGCGGCTCGCGGCTTCGATGGCGGACCCGGCAGCCGCGCCGCCATCATCCGGATATTCGCCGATGCGTTCGTAGGTCGCCGGATTGATGGAGATGCCAAGGCTCGCCGACGAAACGAACGCGCCATTGATCCAATTCTTGGCCGAATAAGTCGTCATCTGAAAGTCCTTAGATAGCTGCATGACATGACGGTCCCTCCACCGCCGTGAATGGACTGGTGTTGCCAGAGAGCTGCTGCTCGTGCTTGCGCCCGCTGCGACCTGGCTTCAGCGGGCACAGAGGGCGTCGGGGATCAGGTCAGGAACGGCGGAGCGTTTTCGCCGCGCAGGCGATAGTTGGGACGCGGGCGTTCAAGACGGATCGATTCGAGCACTGTGTAGGCGTGATACTTGGTCTGTGTGGTCACGCCGGCGAGCCGCTCCGACCAGAGCTGGCCGTTGCTGCTGCGCTTCTCGAGTACATATTTAGTGGCGTAGTTCGCCATCGAGTTGATCCAGTTCTCGGTGCCGACGAACACTTTGTCCCAGCCGGCGCCGTCCAAGATGCTGATCAGGGCATCCGACCGCGAGAACCGGTCGACGGCCGCTTGCGCGCCGTCAAGGACGTCGGCGAAATACTCAATCGACGCCTTGACCGTCTCAGGCGTGCCGTACTTCATGTGGTGACCGGCCACGAGGAAGTCGAAGTCGAACTCGAGGAGCTGTTCCTGGGCCTGATACCAGCCGGTTATGTTTTGCGAAGCGTCGCAGTGCATGAAGGTGGCGCTGCCGGGGCTGATGATGTCGATGACGGTCAGCACCTTCTGCGCTGGCGCATAGATGAAGATGTTCCCGGGGCAGTGGTTCTCACCCTTGTACGACAGCTCCAACGTCACGCCGCCGACCGTCAGCGTGTGTTCCTTGTCGAAGGTCAGGGTCGGGATCGGACGGCTCGGATCGGGAAACCTCTCGAGCAGTTCCTTGGTGATCTCGTGAGCGACGATCTCGACGTTCGGCCCGAACACGGAGGCGGCGCCGATATGATCGGTGTGCCAGTGGCTGTAGATGACATGTGTCACGGGCTTGTCGGTGACATCCTCGATCGCCGCGAGCATGTTCTCGCCGATTGTCGGCGGGGCATCGATCGCGATCACGCCGTCGTCCGTCACCACGAACGCCGCATCATAGCCACCGCTGGTAACCCAGTAGAAGCCGCCGCGCAGCTCCTCGACATGGTAGCCCAGCTTCTGGAAGCGCTCGCTAGTGAAATAGGATGGATAGTAGTTCGGGGGATCGGCCGGATGCTCACCCGCCTCGGGAAAGCCGTAATTGTCGATCGCGAAGAATGCCGGCGTATCGCTGGCATTGATGGCTTTCTGATGGTTGTTGCACATGATCCGCTTCCTTTGCTGATGAATTGGGAGTCGCGCGGGACGCTCAGGCGTCCGTGGCGTCGAACCGGAGGACTGCCTTGATGACGCGACCGGTGGCGACGTCTTCGAACGCCTGGTTGATGTCCGCGAAGTCGTAGAAGGTGATCAGGCGGTCGAACGGGAACCGGCCCGTGCGGTAGAGGCCGATCAGTTCGGGGATCATCAGCGCCGACACGGCATCGCCTTGAATGATACCCTGGAGCGTCTGCCCGACCGTCAGACGCGATGCGTCCACCATCGCGCCCGAATGGGCGTTGAAGGCGACGAAGCCGAAATGCCCCATCGGCGCGAGGGCCCCAACTCCCGCATCGAGATTGGCGGCTCGCCCGCTGGTGTCCAGGACGAACTCGACGCCCCTCGGCTCGAGCTGTCGGATCGCGGCGGATACGTCCGCTTGGCCGACCGCATTGACGGCGTGGGTCGCGCCAAGCTCCCTGGCGAGCTCCAGGCGTTCCGCATTCACGTCGATGGCAATGACCGTCGCCGCGTCGGCGACCTTGGCGGCCATGATCGCGGCAAGGCCGACTGCGCCCACGCCGAAGACGGCGACCGTGGCGCCGACTGGAACCTTCATTGCCTTCAGGATTGCACCAGCGCCGGTCTGGAAGCCGCAGCCGAGCGGCCCCAGGATCTCCAGCGGAATGTCGCTGGGCACCTTGATGGTGTTGCGCTGATGCGCAAGCGCATAGGTCGCGAACGAGGATTGGCCGAAGAAATGGGCGTACAGGTCGTCCGCGCCGTTCCGCTCGACACCGATGGAGCCATCCAACCTTGCACCCGCAAAGTTGGCCTCCCACACTTTCTCGCAATACGCGGCGTGAGACGACAGGCAGGGTTTGCACTGTCCGCACGAGTGGTAGGAAAGTACGACATGGTCCCCTGGCTTGAGGTGGGTGACCGACGCCCCAGTACGCACGACGATGCCCGCGCCCTCGTGGCCGAGGATAGCCGGTAGTGGCGTCGGCATCAGCTGTTGCCGGACATGGGCATCGGTCGCACAGATCCCCGTCGCGACCATGCGGACGAGCACCTCGTCTGGCCGGGGCGCTTCAACTGTCACATCCTGCATCACGAAAGGTGCATCCTTTTTCTCGACCACCGCTGCGCGAGCACGGGTGGTCGTGCTCTGCCCATGCGGATCGCGGGGAATGTTCGCTGCTTCAGAGTTTCGCGAACTTGTCATCGGCGGCCTCCAGGGAGTTCGATTGCAAGGGAGGCGGATGTTGTTTCGCAGCCCTTTCCTCAAAAATACCGATCCTGTAGTGTTGCAGTAGCCGCCAAGGTAGAAACGTGGAGTTGCTGATGCCGGAACCCGGGCCCGTTGATTTGTTGGACGTGATTGCATTCATCCGAGTGGTGGAGACCGGAAGCATTGCCAATGCTGCAGCGCGCCTCGGCATCGTCAAATCTATCGTGAGCCGACGCGTCAGTCGGCTCGAGGCCGTTCTTGGTGCTCAGTTGCTGACCCGCACGCCGAGGGGCACGAGGTTAACCGATATTGGTCGCGAATATCATGCGCATGCGGCCGCAGGCCTATTGCAACTGGAATCGGCGCAGGAGGTCGTCAGCAAGTCGACCAGCGAGATTTCCGGCCAACTGCGAATTCAGGTTCCGGCAGCCTTTGGCGAGTTTCTGCTAGCTCCGCTGCTGGCGGAGTTCGCGCTACTTTATCCGCTTATCCAGTTCGATGTTCGCTTTACCGATCGTCAAGTGGATATGGTCGCCGAGGCGTACGATCTTGCGATCTGGCCCGGCGCTGTTCCGGATTCGATTCTCATCACCCGCAAGTTTGCGAAGGTTCGCTGGGCAGTGGTAGCCAGCCCGGCCTACCTCGATGCGCGCGGACGCCCTGCGGTCCCCGCTGACCTGGCGGCGCACGACACCATCCTCTACGCGCTGGATTCCGGCCGTTGGCGCTTTCAGGGCCGCGAAGGCTCGGAGCACGTGCGCACCAGCTCCCGGTTCTGCACCGATAACGGGCAGATGCTCCTGGCCGCCGCGCGTGCAGGTCTGGGGATTGTACTTCTTCCACTGTTCATGGTTGAAGGCCTTCTGGAGCGAGGTGAACTCGAAGCGGTCCTGCCCGATTTCCCGCACGAAGGGGGTGATCTGCAGATATTCATGCCGCCCGCGCGGGCCGGTATCGCGCGTGTGCGGGCATTGGTGGATTTCCTCTACGAGAAGTTCGACCGGGAAATCTGAGTCGTTCGCGGGTCAGGCAATCTCCAGGCCGCCAGAACCAGCAGGGCACCACCAATCGCCATCGCGGCCAGTGCGGTAGTAACACCTCGGCCAGGGCGTGGCGGCTGCCAGCCATCATCACTCGATGCACCATGAGGGCCGCCCGCGGCCGCGGGCTGATCGACTGTGTTGGCGCTGCGCTGAATCCGCAGTTCCGCCATCTTCCGCCGGATGCGTAAAGCGAGGATAACCGCCAGATATGCCGTCGTGAGCGCCGCCAGTGCGGCTGCGAGGCGGTGCGCATCGGATTGTGCCGTGAGCGGAGCATCGCCAGCTGCCAAGCGCCCGTCCATGTAGCTTCCCAGGAGCGCAGGTCCGGCAAGCGCGCCGAGTGCGTTCACGACGCCAAACAGCGCGATGAAGCTGATCAATTCCCTGCTGCCGTACTGACGTGGGTTGGTGATGCCGAGCAGCAGCCGGACCCAGGAAGAAGGTCCCAGCAAACGCGGTCCCCGCCTCCGACACATAGAAGCGCGACAGATCAAGCGAATTCGCAGTGGTGCTCTCGCCAAGGGCCGCGATCGCCACGATCCCGATGGCCAGCATCATCGGCCGCGCAACCTTCTCGACGTTCATCGAGAAGGCGCTGGCGAGGACGCCGCAGGCGGCGCGGTCAACATGATCGCCGAAAGCGTGAAAAGTTCACGCGTCGTGCCGCCGAGCGACCGCACCGTAGCCCTTGCGACATCCTGTTCGGCCAAAACGATCCGCGCCAGGAAAACGGCCACAGCGAACCGCGCGACCTCGCCGCGTCCAAGCCAGCGCAAATTGAGCAGCGGCGTCGTACGACGGGTCTTAACCGCGCCAGCTGTCAGCAAGGCTGCGATGGCGACGATGAGCGAGATAATTATCCACGGCGCCTGGAGCCATCCTTCCCAGCGGCCTAGTCCCAGCATCGCCGCGACCGACGCCAGCCCACCGCCCATCAGCACGAAGGTAAGCAGGTCAAACGGCCAGAAGACCCGATCTCGCTCGGCCTGCGGCAGACGCAGCAGCTCCACGGCGGCGAACGACAGCAGGGCCAGACCGGCTTCGAACAGGAAAAGCGAACGCCATCCCTGGCTGGCGAGCAATAATGGCGAGAGGAGCCGTGCCAACGGAACTGCGCACTGCGTCACGCCGATGCCGAGCACCAGTCCTCGCAAACGCCATCTCTCGGGAAAGGCCTGCATCATATGGAAGAGGCAAAGTGGGATCAGCGCGACGGGGATGAACCCGCTGGCGGCGCGCAGCAACAATACGGTGCCGCGGTCTGAAACTAGAAGATGATCGATCGCGAGTGCAGCGTAGAGGCCGAGCGAAGTCAGGGCGAAGCGGCCAAAGCAGACGTCCGGCCCGACCTGACCTATCGACCAAGATCAGCCCGAAGTGGCCATTTCATCGAGCCGGCGCACGTTCCCCAGGCTGAACCGTCAGATAGCTGGTTGGAGTATGGCTGGTGACCACAGCCGGCCCCTCCGGTTCTCCTGGATCGTAAAACAGACGATTGACCGAGTCATAGAGCAGGAAATGGTCCCCATCGACTTGGACCACGGCCACACCTTGAATATCACTCCATTCGCTGGTTCTTATCGGCGCGCCGATAGGCCAGCCGAGGGACCTCAACACCCGGCAGACGTCATCCCACCTCGTATAGTGGACTGACCTCTCGCCCCAATCCACCATGGCCGCGACCTGATCATAGGTCATGCCAGTGAGCATTTGCAGGACGCGAACTCCACAGCCGTCATCCCTTGGCAATTGTGAGTGAAAGGGAAATCGAACTTGGCCGGGCTGGCGCAGCGACATGGTTGAACTCCTTGAGATTCACCAGTCTCGGCATATTGGGCAGCAAAGCAAGGTGGCAACGCCAACCTTGGCCGCTAGGGCAAGACGCTTCGGCGTATGTAGCGATAGGTCTGCTCTCTGGAGGCGTCGAAACTGAACTAGAACCTTGTCGGCAGCGGGCAATTGGTGGAGCGTAGCTCGTGAAGAATCGCGAGATTTTATTTCTGTCCTGTCGTGCTTCATGCGTCTATTCAAAATCACTATTGCCGCCTTCATCATTTCTTTGTTTTCGGTAGCCACTGCCCAATCGACGCGGCAGCAATTTACCGTGCCAACGCCGAGTGGGAGATTTTGGTCGAGAGCTTCGGGAACTGCGCAAACGCAACCGGTCCGGCAGTTCTGATCTTGAGCGGCAGCAGGGGCTTTGCAGCGCCCGTTTATGACGAATTCGGGCAGAAGTTCCGGGCGGCGCGTGGGGATCCTTGCCTTGCCGGTTCCAGCAGCATGTCGAGGTTGGTGTAGAAATAGGCCGCGCGGTTGATGGCGGCCGGAACGGCGCTCGCCTCCGCCAGCCGCTCGGACTCGTAGAGCACCGTGAGATCGCCGATGCCGTCGCCCTCCATTGCGCCATAGGTCGATTGCATCAGGATTTTTTCGAGACCGGAATCCTTAAGCGTGCCCCTCGATCCATGCCGCCTCTTCCTCCAGTCCGAGCAGGCCGAGCTTGCAGGTCCGCACCCGGCCGACGTTCTCCGTGGTGACGAGCCCCGTCTCCTCCAGGATGCCGCGTAGGGTGGCGTCCGAAAGAGGCATCGAGGCGGGCCGCCGCTGTGGCTTGCTTCCCCGCGCGACGGGCCGGTCCGCTCCTGAAAGACACGCGACCTGGACGCCGTTCGAACACGCTATTTGATGATGGTGCAAAGTGGAATGAGAGTGGGGAGCTAGTAGGTGGTAGTATCTAGTTAGCTCCCACTCTCCTATCTTACAAGTCACGGACCTGCTGGCGTGTGTTTAGGTCAGCGTGCCGCCATCAACGGTCAGGATGGTTCCGGTGATTTGTCGGGCCGCACCAGATGCGAGGAATGCAACCGCAGCCGCGACATCCTCCGGCTCGCCGTACCGGCCGAGCGGAATTAGGGCACGCTGGAAATCTCCAAACTCGCCCTCGGCCGGGTTCATTTCCGTGTTGGTTGATCCCGGCTGAATGAGGTTGACAGTGATGTCACGGGGGCCAAGTTCCCGCGCCAGACCGCGGGTAAATGATTGAAGTGCCGATTTAGTCATTGAATAAACCGTCGACGGTCCGACAATGCGTTCTGCGCCTGCGGAGCCGATTGTGACGATCCGGCCACCTTTGCCAAGATACGGCATCGCGGCTTGCGATGCCAGGATCGGTGAGCGAGCGTTGACAGCAAAAAGGGCGTCGATCTCGGCGAGGGTGAAGTCCGCCACATCCTTATAGATCGCGATAGCCGCGTTGTTCACCAATATGTCGAGGCCGCCCAATGCCTGCGCCGCTTGATCAACCGACCGCTTGACCGCCTCGGGGTCCATACTATCCGCCTGGATAGCCACCGCCTTGCGCCCTTTGCCTTCGATCGTCGCGACAACTTGCGCTGCCCGATCAGCGGCGCGTTCGTACGTGATCGCAACGTCGGCGCCTTTTTCGGCCAGAGCGATCGCTATCGCGGCGCCAATGCCGCGGGACGCGCCAGTCACCAGCGCACGTTTACCTGCTAGTTCACTCATCGATCATTCCTTTCGTTATCGACAGGGGAAATGTTCGCCCGGCCGAATTGCGGAGGGCGTCCGTGCGGCTTGCCGCCGTACGATTATTTTCGGTTACGCGATCAGGACCGGCAGACCGCTCAAGCGGCGGTTGTCCATGTCGTCATGCGCTCGGGCTATCTCATCGAACGGATAGCGTGCGGTTTCGAGATCATCGAAAATTCCTGAGCGCAGCGCATCCCATAGCTGGGAAGTTGCGATCTCGACTGCCGGTCCCCGGACATATTGTGGGGTACCACCGCTGCGGACATCTACCCCCCGTCGCACAAGATCGGGGGCCGGCGCTGGCTGACCCGACGCGGCTCCCATCGCGGCAATCACTCCACCATCACGGACGCTTGACACGCCAAGCGCGAAGGTCGCCCGGCCGACCAAATCATAGACGACGTCGACACCGTCAGGTGCGATCGCACGGATCTTGGCGGCGATATCTGGCTCGCCAGCGCGGAGGGCATGGGTGGCACCGGCCGCGACCTTGTCGAACTTATCCGGCGATCCGGCGACGCCGATCACGGTTGCGCCCAGCGACTTTGCCCAGCGAGACAGGATAGCGCCCACGCTTCCCGATGCCCCAAGTACCAGCACCGTGTCGGCGGATTTGAGATCGTGGAGACCACGCATCCCCATCCAGGCCGTCCCACCCTTCGCCAGGAAGGTCGCCGCAGTCTCGTTCGAGATATCGGCGGGCAGCCGGATGAGCGGCGCGGTCGGAATAATCCTCTCGGTGGCATATGCGCCTTCCGAAAAGAAGTAAGCGACCCGGTCGCCGACCGACAGCCCTTCGACGCCGGATCCGACTTCGGTAATCGTCCCGGCCGCTTCAAAACCGGGGACCGCCGGCAACGCCATCGGATATTGGCCTTTTCGTATCATCGTATCGACGAAGTTGAGGCCGATCGCATCTTGAATGAGCCTGACCTCGCCGGCACGAGGCGCGCGCAGGTCTTTCTCGATGACTTGCAAGACCGACGGTCCGCCGGCCGACTGCATTTGAATGAACCTTGTCACGATATTGTCTCCGGGTTTGAGATGGCGCGCGGCGCTTCCGATCGCAGACGGATGGAGCGCAGCGAAGTTCAGTCGAACTTAACGAGGTTGAGAGCGGGTAGCGGGCCGCCCGGGAACTGAACCAGCTGGCTGCCGACCGCAAGCCCGCCGAGATCGATCCCGAAGAAGCCGATGCGATCAATGATGGCGGCGACCTCAGCCTTCGCCCTCATATCGTCGCCCGAGTAAAACAGGACGCGCCTGCCTCCTTCCGAGTGGGGGTCGCCCGACAGTTGCTTTGGCGTCAGGTGGTTGAACGCCTTGACGACGCGCGCGCCGGGCACAAGGGCGGTGAAAATATCCGTAGAGGTGCGGCCGCCAAGGTCCGCCGGCCTGTAAAGCGGCGCTTCGATGGAGTTGTTGGCGTCGATTACGATCCTGTCGTCGAAGTTCAAACCGGCGAGCGCGCCAGGTATCTTTGACCACGGGACTGCCACGAGAACGATGGCTTGCGCCGCGGCCTCTTGGACGCTTCCAGCCCGGATTGTGCTGCCAAGCTTTGAAACAAGCGCCGTGAGGCTCTCCGGTCCTCGGCTGTTTGCGATCACGGCTTCGATTCCTGCCTTGCCGAGCGCAGTGGCAAATGCGCCCCCTATATTGCCGGCTCCGATAATTCCAACGGTCATGACCCACTCCTTTACGGTTCGTGAGAATTCTGTCTGCGACGGTCGGTTTTCCCGCTGCATCCTGGGCCTGTGCGGTTGGCGTTGCAGAAAACCGGTGCTGCTGTTGACTGGAATATGGCTGGCAAATACATGCAGCATAAGTCATAGATGAATTGTTTTAGTTTCAATCAACGTTTGAAGGTTACGTTTTATGGAGACGCTGGCAAACCTCGAAGCGTTCGTTCGAAGCGCAGAAGCGAGCAGCTTTTCCGGGGCTGCACGGCGTCTCTCGATCACACCGGCAGCAGTCAGCCGGAATGTTGCAATGCTGGAACGGAACCTCGGTATACGGCTGTTTCACCGCTCAACGCGGAAGTTGACCTTGACCGAGGCGGGGGAGTCGTTTCTGGCAAGCATCGGCGACAGCCTGAACCACCTTCAGGGGGCAATCGACGGGGCATCACAAACGAAGGGTGAGCCTGTCGGCGTTCTGAAGCTCAGCATGAGTTTAACGTTCGCTATGGGATACGTTCTTCCCGCACTGCCCGACTTTCTGGCCCGTTATCCGGGCGTCAGACCTGACTGGCATTTCGACAGCCGCAAGGTCGATCTTATCGCCGAGGGTTTCGACGCCGCGATCGGCGGTGGTTTTGAACTCAATCCGGGCATCGTTTCCACGACGCTCGCACCGGTTCACGTTATCGCGGTCGCATCGCCTGGCTATTTCGCTGGACGTCGCCGGCCGACTAGCCCCGCCGATCTGGCCGATCATGCCGGAATACTGATGCGGTCCTCGAATTCGGGCCGGATTAGGCAATGGATGATGCGCGACGCCCAAGGGCGCGAAGAGCGCGCGCTGCTCAACGAAACGATCGTGATGAGCGACGCCGCGCCCATGGCGCAGGCGGCGATCGCGGGGTTGGGCATAGCATTGCTGGCCGTACCCGATGTGCTGGAGCATATGGAAAGTGGTGCGCTCGAACGTATCCTTCCGAAGTGGTATGCCGATGCCGGATCTATCTCGCTCTACTATTCAGGCCGCGTGCTCCAACCGCTGAAAACCCGCGCTTTCATTGACTTCTACACTGAATATTTCCGTAGTGAGCGTCTTAGCGCCCGATTTGCAGGCAGCCTCAGATAGCGTCCACGCGTCCTTGTCATATTCTGGCCAGGATCGTTCGCCTTTCCAGGCAAAAGAGCCGCAATCCTCGACCATTGCACATCGTTCAACTCATATCGCTTCGCAGCCATTCTCAGACACCATGCCAACAAAACACGGTGTCCTATGAATCAGCCATCAGGTGATTAGCGAATCCTGAATGTCGCTTGGTCCTAGTCGATCGGTTGCACTTCTTCACGCATCTTTGGGTTCCTCGTTGCGCAACGCTGGGTTCTCGAACCCCTATCTTGATCGAGGCCGGTCCGATCCGAGATGATTGGCGATGATGCCGAGGTGGCGCCGATCGCGGCGAACTCGGTCCCAAGTTACGAGAAGGACCAGAATTATGCTGCAGAGATCGATTGACCGCGTCACAAGCATACCTCCACTCGGCCCGGGCTTCGACGGCGAGCGGCACAAGGCCGCATTGGTGATCGCGCCCGGCGACCTTGCCTCGACCGATCCGTTCTTCCTGATGGCCGACGACAACATCACACTGGAGGGACGTTTCGGCGATGCACATCCCCATGCCGGCCTCGAAACCGTAACCTTCATGCTCAAAGGCACGATGGAGGATACCGGCGGCCGGCTGGAGGAAGGCGATGTGGAGTGGATGACGGCGGGCAGCGGCATCGTCCACTCGGAGAATGCGATGGTCTCGACGGGGATGCGTCTGTTCCAGCTCTGGCTGATCCTGCCGGAAGCGCAGCGCAACATGCCCCCGCGGGTGCAGGTCCTGCGCCGTGCCGATATGCCGGTGCACGCTGAGGCGGGAGTCACGGCGATAGTCTACAGCGGCCAGCTAAAGGATGCAGCGGCACCGACCCTGAACGTGGTGCCTGTCACGCTGATCGACATCCAGCTGGAAGCTGGAGCTGCCTTCGCGCCGCAACTGCCGGCTTCCTACAACACTTTCGCCGTGACGATCGACGGCGAGGTGAAGGCCGGCGCCACCGGCGCACCGCTCGCCACAGGTTCGGTGGGCTGGACGTCGCCCATCGGTGAAGGCGTGAGTTCGCTCACGCTGCGCGCAGGCGATAGCGGCGCGCGGGTGCTACTGTACGCCGGGCTGCCGCAGAGCATCGACGTCGTCGCGCAAGGGCCGTTCATCGCGGGGTCTCGGGACGAACTTGCCGGCTACTACGCCGCCTATCGCCACGGGAAATTTCCGCACGCCGGCACGATGCGACCGGTCGCCCACGCGTGAAGATCGTTGTCCGGCAACATCCGAGGGAAATGGTTATGGCCAGAAAAGTCGAAATGCAGTCGATCGGCACGCCCGCCGTCCTCAAGATCGTCGAGACGGACGTCGGATCACCCGGGACGGGTCAGGTACGACTTGTCCAGGATGCTATCGGCATCAACTATGTCGACGTGATGGTGCGCACGGGGCACTTCCCGATGCGCCTGCCCGCCACGCCGGGCTTCGAGGCGGCGGGCGTGATCGACGCTGTCGGACCGGGCGTGAAGGGGTTCGAACGGGGCGACCGCGCCGCTTATTTCTTCGTCGAGGGGGCCTATGCCACCGCGTCACTGAAACCCGCAGAGAATCTGGTTCGGCTGCCCCATGACATCTCCAACGAGGTCGCGGCAACGTTCCTGGCGAAGGGCCTTACCGCGTGGATGGGGTTGTATGCGCTGCACCGGATCACCGCCGGCGAAGTCATCCTCGTGCTCGGCGCATCGGGCAGTGTCGGTTCAATTCTTTCGCGTTGGGCACGAGCGCTCGGCGCGACGGTGATCGGCGTGGCCGGGACGGATGAGAAGCTCGCCAAAGTCGAGGCGGGCGCGACCCACGCGTTCCTCGCAAGCGACCCGGAGCTGTCCACCAAGATCCGCGCGATCGCGCAGGCCGGTGTCGATGTGGTCTATGACTTTGTCGGGAAAGCGACCTTTCCAGTGGTCGTTGCCGCCGTGCGCGATGGCGGCGTGATCGCGGCGATCGGCGCTGCGTCGGGGCAGCCTACGGCAGCGACCGATCGGATCGCGTCGGGCGGCATCCAGATCCGTGCCGGCGGAACCCCGCAGTATGTGCATGGCGGAACCGTCGCGGGCGCTACGGAACAGCTCTGGGATGCCGTCCGGGGAGATCTTTTCAGCGACCTCGAAGCCGTCCGCTATCGCTTCGACCAGATCGGTGCAGCGCACGCCGACATGGAGAGCCGGCGACTGACGGGTCTTCCCGTCTTGACCGTCTGACGGGCAGCGCCATGCTTGTCGCTGATAACACATTTGAATATATATCCACATGATGGATTTGCACGGCATCGACCTAAACTTGCTCGTGGCGCTCGACGCGTTGATCGCCGAGCGAAACGTCACGCGTGCCGGCCAACGTATCGGACGCACGCAACCAGCAATGAGCGCCGCCCTCAGTCGTCTGCGGGGATTGCTGCGGGACGAATTGTTCGTCAGGGGACCCAACGGCCTCCAGCCCACGCCACGCGCGCTGGAATTGGCGGAGCCGATCTCGCTGGCACTGCGCAGCATTCAGCAAACGCTGGAATTCACCCAAGAGTTCGATCCATCTGCTGCGGCGATGACGTTCTCGCTGGGGCTCTCGGGGCATACCGAAAGCGTGGTTCTTCCGCCTCTGATCCGGATCCTCGCCGACCGGGCGCCGTTCGTTGACCTTCAGGTTCGCGACTATGGGAGCCGGGACGAGGCCACGCGCATGCTGGACGCCGGCGAGGTTGACATGGCGGTCGGAATTCCGCCGGTCGAGAGCGGCCGAATCCTGAGCGCCCGTTTGTTTCAGGATCGCTTCGTGTGCATCCTGCGCAGAGACCATCCTGCGGCAAACCAGCCGTTCGACATGGAACAGTTTCTGGCAATGCCACACATCCTGGTCTCGCCGGAGAACGAAGGGCTGGACGTGGCCGACGCCGCGCTCGCCACCAAGGGCCTGAAGCGCCGGGTCGCAGTCACGGTTCAGCATATGGCGAGCGCGCCGGAACTCGTCGCCGCTTCCAACATGGTGGCAACCGTTCTCGAGAGCGTCGTCAGGCGATCGGGTTGTTCGGAGCAGCTCACGGTGCGGGACTTTCCGCTGCGGCTGAATCCCGTTCCGTTCGTCCTGAACTGGCATCGCCGCAATGACGCGCATCCGGCACAGCGCTGGCTCCGCAGCTGCCTTACCGGCGCCTTCCCGCACGTGTGGCAAGGCTCTGAACAGGTCTGCGCCGACCTCCGACTGCAATATTACTGAGGCAGGCCTCACGGCTAGTCATCCATGCGATGGATGATGATGCATATCACATATCGATTTCAAGATATCGATCCCGCCCGTTTAAATGCCCGGCGACAGCGCCAATGAGCGCTCGAATATCAATGCGGGAGCATAATCATGACAGACAGGAAGTTTCGTGTCGGGATCATCGGCGCGGATACGCAGGCGAGCTGGGCTGGCGCATCACACGTCCCGGCGCTTGCGGCGCAGCCATCGCTGGTGCTGGCAGGCGTGGCTACACGCCGGGAAGATAGCGCGAGGGCTGCGGCCGAGGCGTTCGGCGCCGAACGTTGGTACGCCGATCCCTATGAGCTCATTCGCGACGACGGCATCGACGTCGTAACCGTCGCCGTGAAGGTTCCGGCGCACTATGACCTGGTAATGGCAGCGCTGAAAGCGGGCAAGGCGGTCTATTCAGAGTCACCGCTCGGATCGACCTTAGCGGAAACCGAGGCAATGGCAGCCGCGTCCAAGTCGCTTCATACCGCGATCGGATTGCAGGGCCGCCACAATCCGACTGTGCGCCGCGCCGCGGAGCTGGTCACTTCCGGCAAGCTTGGGCGTCTTCTGTCGGCCCGCGTCGACGCGACGACGTTCGGTTACGGGCCCCAGACGACGAGCAATTATGACTATTTCAACAAGGCCGCGTCGGGCGCGAGTTTCATGACGATCACGAGCGCCCATGTCCTCGACGTGATCGAAGCCGTTCTGGGCAACATCACCGAGGTCGACGCTCGCGTCGCGCTCCTCTGGCCGGAGATCGAGGTCGTCGATACCAGGGAGATTTCGGCCCGCGAGATCCCGGACCATCTCGACCTGATCGCCAAGACAGCGAGCGGAGCGCCGGTGTCGGTCCAGGTGCTCGCCGGCGTTCCGGCCGGAGACGCACGCTTCACTTTCGAGATTCGGGGAAGCGAGGGGCGGCTGACCCTGACCGGCAATCACCTCGCCGGCGCACAGGTCGGCGATCTCAGCCTCACGGCGACCGTCGCATTCACACCACCCGACGCACCGATCGCGACAGGTGTCGGCCCGACCGCCGCGGACTTCTGGGCAGGCGCTGCGATCAACGTCGGGGAAGTCTACGCCTCGCTCGCGCGTGACCTGATCGCAGGCACTTACAAGACGCCGGGATTCGATCACGCGCTTCGCAACAGCCGCTTGGTTGCTGCGGTGGAGCGCGCAGCCCGAACGGGCGAGCGGCAGCGCGATCTCGGCTGACCTGATCATTAAACGGGACCCGGCGTCACGTTCTACGCGCCGGGCCATCAAGACAAGGAGATGTGGTATGCGATTGCGCAAGCTTGGCAGCAGCGGACTGTTCGTGTCCGAGCTCTGCTTCGGTGCGATGACCTTCGGTGGATCGGACGGTCTGTGGGGACAGGTCGGAAAACTGGGGCAGGACGATGCGGATACGCTGATCGGCGCCGCGCTGGATGCGGGCGTCAACCTCTTCGATACGGCCAACATCTATGCGCATGGCCGAAGCGAGGAGATCCTGGGTCGATCGCTCAAAAATTTGGGTGTGGCGCGGGACGATGTGGTTGTTGCGACGAAGGTGGCGTCGTCCATGGGCGATGGACCGAACCGAGGCGGCGCGTCTCGGCTTCACATCCTGAGCGAGTGCCGCGCCAGTCTGCGCCGGTTGGGGCTCGACCATATCGATCTCTACCAGATTCATGCCTTCGACCCGGCGACCCCGATGGAGGAAACGCTGGAGGCGCTCGACACCCTGGTTCGTGCAGGCGATGTCCGCTACATCGGGCTTTCAAACTGGGCCGCCTGGCAGATCATGAAGGCGATCGGCATTACGCGCGCGCGAAATCTGGCGCCGATCACCTCGCTGCAGGCTTATTACACGCTCGTCGGCCGGGACGTGGAGCGCGAGATCGTGCCACTCCTCGCCTCCGAGCAGGTGGGTTTGATGGTATGGAGCCCGCTCGCCGGCGGCTATCTGACCGGAAAGTACGCCGACGGCGGACATCCCGAAGGCGCGCGGCAGACCGAGCTCGACTTCCCGCCGATCGACCGCGTCCGGGGTGAGCCGCTGATCCGCGTCCTCAAGGACGTTGCCTGCAAGCATGATCGCAGTTCCGCGCAGGTCGCGATCGCGTGGCTCCTTAAACAACCGGTAGTGTCGACCGTCATCATCGGCGCCAAACGGGTCGAGCAGCTGCGCGAAAACGTTCAGGCCACAGAGGTCCAGCTTGACCCGGACGACATGGCACGACTCGATTCCGCGAGCCACCTGCCGATCGAGTATCCGGGCTGGCTTCTGAATGCGCCGAGCAATCGCGGTTCGTAATCATTACCTGATCATTGCAGGATATATGGCCGTCGTTCGCCTGGGTTCCTCAAACTGCAACCCCATGTTCCATGTCTGCCAGCTACTGCAACGCGATAGAGGCGATTATCTTCCACACATCGCTCACAAGGAGATATTCATGCCGGCAGTCCTCGTACACGGTGTTCCTGACACCCATCGCCTTTGGGATCCCGTTCGCTCACATCTGGCGCGCACCGATATCGTCGCGCTTGATCTCCCGGGCTTTGGCACGCCGCTGCCGTCAGGCTTCGCCTCGACCAAGGAGGAGTATCTCGACTGGTTGATCAAGCAGGTCGAGCAGATCGGCGAACCCGTGGACCTGGTCGGTCATGACTGGGGCTGCCTGCTGACAGGGCGCCTCGCGTCGGTCCGCCCCGATCTGGTGCGAACCTGGACCGGAATCAGCGGGCCCATCGATCCAGAATACCCATGGCACTATCTCGCCAAGATCTGGCAGGCGCCAGGTGAAGGCGAGCAATGGATGAAGGACCTCGACCTCGAGGAATTTGCGGCGAAGCTCGTCGAGGCGCAGATGCCGCGAGATGCAGCGGATGAATCGGTTCGGCATCTCGATGCCACTATGCGGGCAAGCATTCTCGCACTTTACCGTTCCGCAATCGAGGTCGGCGCGGAGTGGAAGCCGGGTTTGAGCAGCATGACCGCGCCAGCGCTGGTGATCTGGGGCCTGGACGATCCGTTTTTGCCGCACCGCTTCGCCGACGAGCTCGGCAATGCCACACGCGCACGCGCCGTCGTGAAGCTGCGCAGCTCACATTGGCCGATGATAGAGCGTCCGGCCGATGTCGCGCGCGAACTCGAGGCCCATTGGACTCACGTTTAATTACCTGCGTTTGCCTTACTTGGGCTCAAACCCACGCAGCCGCAACGCGAACGGCAATGATTGGTCACCCGCTATGCGCCCAAGCATTTGTCCGGAAACGAAACCATGGTGAAGCAGCACGGCGAGCATTGCCCGGGTTGCACCAGACAGGAGCACGCCTACATGACAAATTCAGCAAACACCCGGATCGGCGTTGGCATCGTCGGCGCCAGTGCTGATCGAGGCTGGGGCGGAATTGCTCACGCCCCGGCGCTGCGGGCGCTCGATGCGTTCCAGATCCGCGCTGTCAGCACGACTCGTATGGAGAGTGCGAACGCGACCGCTAGCCGACTAGGCGCCGATCTTGCCTTTGACACACACCAGGCGCTGGTCCTGCGGCCGGAGGTTGACTTGGTGGTGGTTGCGGTTAAGGTGCCGGAGCACAAGCAGATCGTTTCTGACGCGCTCGCCGCGGGCAAGATGGTCTATTGCGAATGGCCGCTCGCGCGAAACCTATCGGAAGCCGAAGCGCTAGGGGGGCTTGCCCGCGAACGGCAGCTCAAGACGGTCATCGGGTTGCAGGGCGGCCTGCACCCGCCGATCCGCTACCTTCGCGACCTCGTCCGGCAGGGCGTGATCGGCATGCCGCTCAGTACGAGCATCCGAGCGCATTTGGCCGACGCCATGTGGCTCGGCCGATATGACCCGCCGTTCGAGTACATGGCTCGCGCAGAGAATGGCGCCACGCTTCTAAGCATCATGCTCGGCCACGCGCTCCAACCGCTCGCGCACGTACTCGGCGCATTTGAGAGCCTGTCCGCCGTCGTCGCCAATCAGCGAGGCGACGGTGTCCGCCTCTCGGATGGCACGTCCCTCCCGAAGGACGCGCCGGACGAGATCGTCGTCGCCGGCGTTCTCGAAGGCGGGATCGTCACTTCGCTGCACTACAGTGCCGGGCAGTCCGCCGGCTCGGCGATGGTGTGGGAGATCCAGGGCACCGAAGGCAGTCTGCGCGTCGAGACGGCATCGGGCTACATCCACTTCGGCGATGTGACCATCACTTTGCGCCGCGGCAGCGAGCTTGTCCAGCGACTACAGGTCCCGCCCGCATATGCGGCTCCCGACCTGCAACTCGACGCACCCGCGGCTGGTGTCGCCCGCCTCTACGCCCAGTTCGCCGCCGACCTCCGCGATGGAACCGCCGATGCGCCGGACTTCGCGGTCGCGCTCGATCGTCACCGGGTGCTCGAGGCGATCACACAGGCCGCTGAAACGGGTCATCGCCAGCATCTGTCCCACTCAGCGTAGCCAACTCCGATCTCTGAAACCCGGGAAGCGCCCTGATCCGCCCCGCCGTCGCCCATCTACGCGCCCGACCGTAAGGCCGAGCGACCGTGTGAGCACCTGCCGGCTTTCGCGGTACGCTCCAGGTAGACGGCCATGGCGGCTGCGGCGAAGATCGTCATCTCAGCTTTCCGTCGAAGCCCCCAGATACGTGTCAAATCTGGGCAAATCAGGGAAAATGCGGCGTATCGGTATTAGAAAGCTACAACTCGGTGGCAAGAGGGGCTCTTCGCGGATTAACGCGCACCTTCCCACTTTGCGGGAGCACTAGCATGAGGATACTTCTGGTCGAGGACGAGGTGGAGTTCGCCAAAGCAATGCGCGGCGCCCTCGAACGCGATCGCTTCGTGGTCGACTGGGTGACTAGCATTTCGCTTGCCAGTGAAGCATCCCGGTCGCACCTGCACGAGCTCGTTCTGCTTGATCGTACACTCCCTGACGGCGACGGCCTCAGCCTTATTCCGCAGCTGCGGGCAGACAATCCGGGCGTGCCAATCATCGTCTTAAGCGCCCGTGGGGAGTTGACCGACCGAGTAGCCGGGCTCGACGATGGTGCCGACGATTACCTGGTGAAGCCTTTCGACCTGGCGGAAATGCTTGCTCGCATCCGGGCCGTGCAGCGCCGCCCGAACGAACTTGCACCAGACGAGATCGTCGTCGGCGACCTCGTATTCGATATGGCCTTTGGCGAAGCACGGGTTCACGGAACGCAGTTGGTACTGCAAAGGCGTGAAGTTGCAGTACTCACTGCGTTGATTCGGCGTCGCGGGCGCGTTGTCCTGCGCGAGACGATCGAGGAAGCAGTCTACGGCTTCGACGACGCTATCCAGTCGAACACACTCGATTCCCACATCTCACGCTTGCGTCGAAAATTCAGCGAAGCTGGTGCCGGCGTCGAGATTCATACGGTCAGAGGAGTGGGCTATTTGCTCAGGGCACAGGATTGAAGCGCTGTCAGCCATCATTGAAGACGCGCCTCGTTGCAAGGCAGCTGATCCTCCAGTTTCTGACGGTCGCGGCCGCCGCCATCGGCTTCATTATCTTTTTCGTAAATTCGTCTCTTGACGGGATGTATGTCGAGGAGGCCGTCGTAAAAGTCGCGGCAAACTCAATCGTTCGGGATGCGGCTGGAGCACCAATAGTGGAAGTGACGCCCGAGCTGGCGAAGCTTCGAGAGGAGTCGCTGGATCTCTGGTTCGCGGCCCGGCTTAGCGACGACAGTGTGGTTGCCTTCGGCCAGGTGCCGGCGGAGTACGCTCCTCTCGTTCCCCACCTCGACAAACTGTCTTCGGCAGACATGCGCGGGCAGTTCGATCCCTTTACCCTTTCCGCCCTCGTTCGACGGGAATCCGGCCCCGCTGGCGATATGAAGATCATTGCGCATGGTCGGGTCCAACCCTTCACAGCGCTCATCACAATAGCATCCAATCTCGTAGCGACTGCCGTTTTCCTCGCCCTGGCTCTCGTCTCCGTCGTCGTGACGCCAATGATCATCACGCGTGCCTTGGCCGGCGTCATAAAGACTGCGGAGGAAGCAGAGCGGATCGACGCCGGGCGCCGCGGCCTCCGTCTCTCGGAAGACAAGGTTCCACGGGAGATCGGCCCGCTCGTCCGCGCTGTCAATGAAGCTTTCGACCGTCTCGATGAAGGTGATGATCGCCAGAACCGCTTCATCGCGTCGGCCGCTCATGAACTGCGTACGCCGATCGCTATTTTGAGAATGAAGATCGACACCGCGAGCGACAAAGGCCTGCGGTCGCTCTTGCCGGACATATCACGGCTTGCGACGCTATCCGAACAACTGCTTGATCTTCATCGATTGGACAATGGCGCGCCGAGTGACCGGATCGACCTGGTCGCGCTCGCCCGTAGTGTCGCGGCGGATCTGACGCCAGTGCTGATCGCGGCGGGCAAGACCATCGAGGTGTTTGTTCAACAGCCCGGAATGATCATGGGCAATACCGGTTCGATAGAACGCGCGCTCACAAATCTCATCCAGAATGCTGTCGAGCATGGCGGGGACGAGGTGATCGTGCGGGTCAACGGCCCCTCCGTGGAAGTGGAGGATAACGGGCCCGGCATACCGGGAGAGGAACACGAGCGGGTGCTTGAACCCTTTCATCGGCTACGGCCGCGTTCTTCCGGTGCTGGCTTGGGTCTCAACCTGGTCAAACAGGTCGTGGATCACCATAGCGGCCGCATCACGATCGCAGAGTCCCCCAGCGGTGGGGCGATCGTACGATTAGCGTTCACTGCGGTGTCGTGACCGCGGCCGAGCCAATGTTGCCGCAATGTTCCCTGCGCATCTACATGGACGGAGCGCTCTGCCGGGCTGCCTGCATCCATATTCGCGGTCGTGCGCGTTTGCAGTGAGCTGTGGTTGTGCCGCCACTGCGCCTAATCTGATGGCGTGGTGAGAAGCGACAGGTAGCTTTTCGCTCTTTCGGTAAACTCGCGGTCGATGTCGGAGAGGCCCTCAAGCCTTGCATGGCGGGCGTCGATTACCGCTTCGAGGCGATCTGTGATTTCCGGATCCGACGCACGGGCGTGATCGACCAGAGCGCGAACAACAGTTTTCAATACGAAATTCTGTGCGGAGAGTGCCAGCTGTTGTCGTTCACTCTTGTCTCTTTCGATATCCTCCTGCCGGTCTTTTTTCCCCCCTAGTGCTGCCGAATTGCCGCGCTCTTTCTCCCAGTGACGGGCAACGGAGCGGCCCATATAGAGGATCTTCCATGCCGTTTCTGGATCTCCGCCGGTGTTGGTTCTCAAGTCGGCCCCGCACAGGCGCAGGAACAGGTGGCGGAGGACGGCGTCCGCGAAGTAGTCTTGTGGTGATCTGCCGACACCGAGCGACTGAAGTTCATGCCCTGCGGTCTGGGCGGCGCGCTCAATGGCTTCATCGACAGCGGCGGTCAGGGTCTTATCTGCCTCCTGGAATAGGCGGGGCTCTTTCTGCATGCTATCCTCTAACGCCAGCTAGGCTCCTGGGCAGTGGCTCACTTGCGAAGAACCTCCTCCCACTCACGATGACGACGGGAGTAATTGCGGTCCCTTCTCATCAGGCGTCCTCGACTTGCCGTATAAGGCGTTCACAGACCTTCCGGTTCCGCCAAGTGAATCTTATCTCGGAAACTATACCGCCCTGATAAAGGGTTCCTGATGCACGACAATCGGTGCATGATAGGAGACTCGGCCATAAAGGTCGACGATGTCGTGGTTGATCAATCTGACGCATCCGGAAGAGACGCTCTTGCCGATAGACTGCCACTCGGGACTACCGTGCAACCGATATAGAGTGTCTTGCCGGTTCTGGAAGATGTAGAGCGCCCGTGCCCCGAGCGGATTCATGATCCCGGGATCCATGCCACCGTTTGCAACGGAATATATTTCCAGCTCCGGCTGACGAGCGATCATCTCTGCAGGAGGTTTCCATCGTGGCCATGGCTGGCGCCAGTGGATGATACCCTCGCCCTCCCAGGCAAAGCCATCTCGGCCTATGCCGACACCGTAGCGCATGGCCGTACCGCCCTCTTCAACAAGATACAAGAAGCGGTTGGGCGTATCGACGACCACCGTGCCAGCCTTTTCTCCCGTCGGGTCAGCAACACGCTGGCGATAATACTTCGGGTCCATATTCTGGTAGGGGATGGCAGGTATGAAATGCCCTCCGTCCTCGAATGCCGCATAACGAGCTTGAAGCTCAGGATCTGATGAAATTGGCGACGGTGATTGAACCTGCTTCGAGAGCGTCATCTGCTCCGGCGTTCGGTTGTTCGTCGCGCAGCCGGCAAGAGCAGCGGCAGCGGGGCCAAGAAGAAAGGTGCGGCGGGATAAATGATGGGTCACTAGCTGCATAGATTGTACTCACTGGTCTCTAACCGTTGCCAGAACGGGAACATGTCTGGACCAGAAGAACAATTTCGAGCAAGTAATGTCTATCGTTTATGGAGTGATTGCGTCCATAACTGATTGTTATATGACGCATCCTAAATCATCCGCACTTTGGCTTATTCCTTCAATTTCTTTCAGACGCGGCATGACGAAGTCGGTAAAGGCGCGCACCACGGGACGCATGAACTTGTTCGACGGGTAAGCAAGGAACGCCTCGGTCGGCTTCACTGCGTAGGCGGGAAGCACGCGCACAAGCCTGCCTTCGGCGATCAGGTCTGTTACGAGACACCATTGCACCTGTCCGATCCCCCGACCCGCCAGGAGCGTGTTGAGAAGAACGTGAGCGTCATTCGTCCGGAAGACAGGTTTGACTGGAATCTCGATTGTCGGAGATGCAGATCGCATCAGCGGCAACATATTCTTGCCCGACAGGACGACGAAGGTCGAAATTATGCTGAGACTTGACAACTGCTCCGGAGACCTCACCTCGCCGACGCGTTCGAGATAGCTGGGAGCGGCAACGAGAATACGTTGCATCCAGCCGAAGCGCCGGGCAATGACCTCCTGAGCCTCTATCCGGCCATAGCGTAGGGTGAGATCAAAATTCTCATAGATGAGATCGACGGTACGATCGTCCAAGACAAGATCGACGGCAATTTTTGGATACAGGTCCTGAAAATCCAGAAGGATGCCGTGAAGGTGCTTTGAACCGATACAGGATGGCGCGTGAATGCGGAGGTTGCCTTCGATGTCGCCTACGTTCAAGCGGATACCCTCAAGGGCAGCATCGATGGATGCGATCGCGCCGCGGCTTGCCTCGTAAAGTTCCATACCGTGTGCGGTCGGGCGGATATTCTGCGGCGATCGCTCGAGAAGCCGTGCATTCAGATGTCGCTCAAGATTGAGAAGATGTTTTGTAACAGCGGGCTGCGAGATACCGAGATCTCGCGCCGCGCCGGTCATGGAGCCCTTCTCTACTGTTCTGATGAATGCCTTCAGGGCTGCGTTCAAATCCACTTATAACTCCTGGCTATCACATCGGTGATGCCATAACTAAAATGCGAATGTGGCCATGCCGCGACTGATCGTGAGTTCAGAAGCCCGTATTTCGAGGTTTAAGGTCGGGGCCTTTTGGGGGTGAGCTGATTCTCTGCCTCGAACTCAGTCGTGACGACCACTGCAACGTTCCCGAACGTTGTCCGAGGGATGTATGACTAACGCGCCGCGCGCTGATTTTTCTCGGTTGTGTGCTTAGCGCCGGAAAGGCGCTTCCAAGCGGGGATCGGACTGCTCCCATAGCATTTTCCAAACTCAGACAATGTTGCCGCAATCTTCTCCTGCTCTGTGGGGTTTTGGCTGGTCATGGCGGCCGCGGGGCGCCGCTGTGTCTCGCTCGCGTCGCCAACAAACCACCAGCGCTCATTCTCGAAAGGGAGATCAACAGAATGCTGCAACGCCCTTCCATTGACAATCGTCGGCCCGCGGTAACCATCCTCTCCATCGCCCTTCTTGGCCTCGCTTTATCAGCGTGTGTGTCGGCGGAAGAACGGCAGTACAGGGACGCGAATACCTGCCAGAGCTTTGGGGCACCCTACGGGTCTCGCGCTTATACGAACTGCATGCTGGAACAACAGGCGCGGCGCGACAACGCGCGACGGGAGTCGCTCGAGCGGACCCGATTGACGCAAGAGATTGCGAGAGACGCTCAGGTTATGGCCGATCGCGCGCGCTGGGACCGCTGCCGGCGGGATCCTGATCGGCGCGAGTGCAGGCGATAGTCGGCCGCTGATATTTCTGTACGCCGGCTCCACGTCGCCGCGGCAGACGCTGCGGCGCCCGACAACAAGGGGTTCCTCATGAGATTGCTTATCCCGCACTTTTTATGGCGCAGGTCCTCACCCAAGCGCGAGGCACGGCGTTCGTTGCGAACGGGGCTGGCCGCCCTGTCGGCGACAGCATTGGCCATTGCTCTCCTGCCGCAAATTAGCGGGGCTTCCGAAAACAAGGGAAACACGATGACCTATCCGCCCACCGAGCGCACCGACACGGTCGACACGCATTTCGGCACAACGGTTGCCGACCCCTATCGCTGGCTGGAAAGCGACATCCGTCGCGATGGGAAGGTTGAAGCCTGGATTACCAAGCAGAAAAATTTGACCGAAGACTACCTCGCCACGCTTCCAGGTCGCGACCTGTTCAAGCTGCGCCTCCAGGCGCTTTTCGACCACCGTCCTGTATGTCCGCGAGAACGGAACGGATCGCGTTGTAGTCGACCCCAACAGTTGGTCTGAGGGCGGAGCAACCGCGCTCGCCGAATGGGCGGTTTCGCATAACGGCCGCTATCTCGCCTACGCCATCCAGGAAGGCGGCGCCGATTGGCGGATCATACGCGTGATGGATATCGACACCGGCAGGATCCTCGATGACGAGATCCGCTGGGCGCGCTTCACGAAGATCGGGTGGGCGCAGGATGATTCCGGCTTCTTTTACTCCCGCAATGCCGAGCCAGAAGAAGGTGCCGCCTTCGAAGCGCAGGTGCTCGAGCATACCGTCAACTTCCACCGACTTGAGACGCCGCAGTCACAGGACCGTCTTATCCACGCTTCCGACACTGATCAGCCGCTCATCCACATGGCGTTGACGACGGCGGACGGCCGCTATGTCGTGATCTATTCATCGCGGCTTGGAGGCGGCAACGGCATTACCGTCATTGATCTGGCGGAGGGATGGACGCCCGAAACGCTGGTCTCCTCGCTCGATCATGCATGGACCTTGATAGGAAACGTCGGCGCGCGGTTGTTCTTCACCACGCAGGAAGGCGCCGAACGCGGCAAGGTCGTCGCCATCGACTTCGATGCGAAAAAGCCGGCTTTCCAAGACATTGTCCCGCATCGGGACGATGCCGTCATTCTCGGAAGCAATATCGTCGGCGATCGGCTCGTGGTTTCCTACATGGTGGATGCAAAGACGCAGGTCGAGCGCTTCAAGCTGGACGGCACGCGCGATGGTGTTGTTGAACTTCCCAGCACCGGCACGGCTGGCGCCTTCAGGGGGCGGCCTGGCGACAATGAGTCATTCTACGTCTTCAGCAGTCAGGATACGCCAACTACGATCTATCGTTACGACGTGGCGACCAACACGAGCACTGTCTGGACGAAGCCCCGGATTGCGAGCGATCTCGATCAACTCGTCGTGGAGCAGCATTTCTTTGCCTCGAAGGATGGTACACGCATTCCGATGTTCGTCATGAGGCGTAAGGACGTGACAGGCCCGGCGCCGACCATGCTGCACGGCTATGGCGGCTTCGGAATTCCGCTCATCCCATATTTCTCTGCGGAAGCGCTAGCGTGGGTGGAGCAAGGCGGCGTCTACGCCATGCCCAATATCCGCGGCGGTGGCGAATATGGCCGGGCGTGGCACGAAGCCGGGCGGCTAGCGAACAAGCAGAACAGCTTTGACGACTTCATCGCCGCTGCGGAATTCCTGACGCGCGAGGGCATTACGCCGCCCGACGGGCTGGCGATCCACGGCGGATCGAACGGTGGCCTTCTGGTTGGAGCGGTGGTGAACCAGCGTCCGGATCTCTTTGCCGCGGCCTTGCCCGATGTCGCCGTGCTGGACATGCTGCGCTTCCCCCTGTTCACGGGCGGACCGTTCTGGACTCAGGAATACGGTGACCCGGCGGTGCAAGCCGACTTCAAGAACCTTCTGTCCTATTCACCGCTCCACAACGTCCAGGACGGCACGGACTATCCTGCCATCCTGACCACGACCGGCGACACGGACGATCGAGTAGTGCCGGCGCACTCGTTCAAATATGTGGCCGCGCTCCAGGCAGCCGCCCTTGGAAATCGGCCTCGGCTCCTACGCGTCGAAACGAAAGCGGGACACGGAGCGGGCAAGCCGACGGACAAAATCATCGCGCAGACGGCGGACATGTGGGCCTTCGCGGCACACTGGTCAGGCCTGCGCCTCCAAACCGGAAGGTAACCGACGGCGGCGGCCGTCCCGCCTTCGTCGGCAGCGAGTTCGTGGCTCGCTTGGTGTGCGCTTGTTGCTGATGGCGACAAGCGCGCACGTCCATTTCGGGGATTTAGCGTCTGATCGCAGTGCTCTGGCGTGGTGGAGCGCAGTTTTGGGCTATTGTGGGATACTGTAGCGTGGTTGCGGGGGCAGGATTTGAACCTGCGGCCTTCAGGTTATGAGCCTGACGAGCTACCGGGCTGCTCCACCCCGCGTTATTGTTATGAGCGCAAGGGACCGCGTTATTGGGCCGGCATTGTTTTTGGCCGTTTGTGTTGAGAAGATTTAGATTGTTGCGTTTAGCAGACCTGGCGGCGACCGACTCTCCCGCGTCTTGAGACGAAGTACCATGGGCGCTGGGGCGTTTCACGGCCGTGTTCGGAAAGGGAACGGGTGCAGCCACCCCGCCATAACCCCAGGTCAGCGAAGCGCAACGAATTGAGAAGCTGGATTTGGAGCGTAAGCGCTGTTGCGGGACCACCTTTCGGGATTGAGCTCAATCAAAACGTCGGCATGGATCAGACGCGATCCAGGAACTCAAGCACGCGGATGGTGAGTAGCGCGGTCGCTTCTGCGTCGTACGACGGGAGCGAGCTGTCGGCGAAGTAGTGCTGATCGCCGGGGTACAAAAAAAGCTCCGCGTCCTCGACCTTCTCCACGATCTCGCGGGCGGAGTCGATGTCGCCCTCGCCGACGAAGATCGGGTCGTTTTCCATGCCGTGGATCTGGACCGCGACGCCGTCTGGCCAGGGTCCGAAGGCCCACTCGCCAGTGATCGGCAGGCAAGAGTAGAAGAGCAGGGCTCCGCGGGCTCCGGGCCGTATCTGTGCCAGCTTCTGCGCCGGCAGCACACCGAACGAGTACCCGGCATAGACAAGCTCGGGAGGCAGTTCGTCGGCGACGCGGACGCCGCGCTCCCGCATTTCGTCGAATCCGATCTCACCGATGTAGGCGAGACCCTCGTCGATACTCTGGAACGTGCGTCCGTCGAACAGGTCCGGTGTGTGCACGATGTGACCGCCGGCCCGCAAGTCGTCGGCGAACGCGCGCACACCCTGGGTCAGCCCCTGTGCGTGGTGGAACAGCAAGACCTCAGTCATATAGGCCTCCGGGTGAGGTGGTGTGGTGCACGTTCGATCACTCTACAGCGTCATCGCTTCGCCGGAAAGAATGCTGACACGTTATAGGAGTAACGTCTGCGACCCAGGTGACGGCCGTCATGATTCGGCTCGAAGAAGCGGTGCTCTCAGCCAAGCCTTGGGCGTCGTGCTTGCGGCGTAAGTCCAAGGAAGCAGGTCATTGAGTTGGCTGTTCGGATGGCCGTTGACGATTCTGGTGAGGACGTCGGCCAGATAGGCGAGTGCACGGTCATCGCTCGGCGCATGCACGCGTTTCCAGTCCAGCCCCTCGAACAACGCCGAGAACTGGGCGGATGTCAGATGCATTGCGCCGTCCTGCATTCGGGGCCAATGGAACTCGCCATCTTCCAGCCGCGCCGCTGCCATCCCAGAAGATCAGCTTGATGCGGTCTGTGCGCTTGGCTCGGAACACATAGATTGTACCGGAGAACGGGTCGGCTCCCATTTCTGCTTTCACAAGCGCAGTCAGCCACTCTGCACCTTTGCGGAAGTCAACAGGCTGGGTAGCGATCATGACCTTTACTGCGCCGGATGGGCCAATCACCGTTGCGCCCTCAATGCCTGAATGACGGCGGCAATTGTCGCTGCATCAGTGCCGGATGCTATCCGCACCGTCGCCCCGTCTATCTCCAGCACAATCGCCGCATCACCAGTGGCCATCCTCGGAGCGCTCGAGCCCTGCATCTTGCTCGCCCCTCCGTTCTTGGGCGGCACGACAACTGCAGGCGCGAACATCGGTAATTTGTCGAGCTCCGGCAATGTATCGAGCGTTTTACGGGCAAGTCGACGCCAAGTGAGCAACTGTTACGACGTCAGACCATGAAGTCGCGCAACCGCGGAAACCGTCACTCCTGGCTCATAGCTTTCCGCGACAATCTGAGCCTTCTGCTCGTCGCTCCATTCACGCCGACGGCCACTGCCGGTAAAGACTTCGAACCGGCGTACAGGCTCATCTTCCTTGGAGTTAAGCGTAAGCTCTGAAATCGACATATGTCCAAGCCCTCTTTCCGAGCTCTAACATCGTCAATCACACGCTGATCCGGAAGGTGGGGTCAAAACGCCGCTTACTTTGGAGCGAACTGGACAGGAGCTTTATGCTTCGCGTTTTCCGGCCGCCAGAACGCACAAAGCCCGCCGTGTGGCGGGCTTTTTGTGTATCTGGTTGCGGGGGCCTGAGCCGATGGAGACTTGTCAATTCTGCTAGTTAAGCAGGGCATTGGCGGAAAAAATTCCCCTTCTACGCCTACGTCCCGCATGCACCGCCAACAGCGCCCCATGACCCGGCATGACATGCTTCAGCCCCAAGCCGCAGGCGCTCACTCTCCGGCAACTGTTCCACGCGTGCCTATGCTGATCAGCGACGCCGACAGGGCCATAATCAGCCGCCTGCCAAGCCAGCAACATAGCGCGGAGGTGCAACGAAGCGGACTGGCCGCGTCCAACCTAGTGCCTCCCGGCGACGCCCCACCCATCGCCGACATCAGCCGCAAATCGAAATCTCCATAGCCTTCGCCCGTGGCCCGCGGGTTCCTTCCTCGGGCACTTTCGTACGCCTGCCGGCGCCCGAAACTCTTCACGGAAGCAGAATGGCTGCTTTTCTGCAGGCAGTCAGAGAAAGCGGGCCTTCAAATCGATGATGCGAGCTTGGAACGACGGCTCCTCGGATGACGCTTACGCACTACCTTAACACGGAATACCGGTTCCAAATACACACTGCGCAATCCAAGGTGTACCGCTGGCCGCAACTAATCCCACGGCTCGAGGACGCCAAGTAAGCGCGCGAAGCCTGGGCACGCCACCTGCGGCAGGCCACTGCGCCCCGCGGCCTTGCGAAAACCGATGCCAGATGCGTTGATGACCCGTCGCGGCGTCATGGCCGCCGAGCACTTATCCATCGGCAGGGGAACGGCCATCATTGCTGAGCAATCAGTGATGTATTTCGCATGTAAGAGCGGCTATGGTCCGGACGTGTGAGCTCTCGTGAAACGATCGTTCACGTATTCAGAAAACCTTTGTGTTTGCATCCGGAGCTTCGGCCGTGCTTTCGTATTCCTTCGGTCCGTATGTATTTGTGCCAGAGCGGCAGTCGCTGTGGCGGGATCACACGGCCGTTCGTGTCGGCAGCCGCGCCCTCGAAATACTGGCGGCTCTGATAGAGCGTCCCGGCGAAGTGGTTGGCAAGGCTGAGCTTATTTCGCGTGCCTGGCCGGATACCTTTGTCGAGCAAAGCAATCTCAAGGTGAATGTTGCAGCTCTTCGTCGGGCGCTGGGCGACGCTCCGGACGGCACGCAGTACATAGCGACGGTGAGCGGCCGTGGCTATCGTTTCGTGTTTCCCGTAAGTGTTTCCGGGCAGAGTGCCGCCGCCGTCGCGGCGAAGTTTCAGGGTGGCCGCGCGAATAACCTTCCGGTTTCGACAACCCGTCTGGTGGGAAGAGACCATGCCATTGATGCGATCCGGGCCGCCCTTGAGGCATCGCGCCTCTTGACGATCGTTGGCCCGGGTGGCGTTGGCAAGACGAGGCTGGCTCTCGCAATCGCTGGTCGACTGACCGCAGCCTATGAGCATGGAGTATGGTTCGTTGATCTGGCGACGGTGAACGATGCGACGCTCGTACCGACGTCGATCGCAACGGCCTTGGGATTGAGGGTCCACTCGGCGAACATCAAGGCGGCGATCGCCGCCTTCGCGGCCGACCGTAAATTCATGCTTGTCCTTGACAATTGTGAACATGTTATCGAAGCGGTTGCCGCCTGCGTGGAAGCGTTGCTGGCTGCTGCAGCAAGGGTGCGGATCCTCGCCACAAGCCGCGAACCGCTACGGCTTCTCGGAGAACAGGTCTATCGCCTGCCGCCGCTGGAAACACCGCCCAAGGTGTCCAGATTGTCCGCGGGCGAGGCTTTGGCGTTCCCTGCAGTCGAGCTCTTCGTCGAGCGCGCAGCCGGAAGCCGCGGCGTTTTCGTGCTTGAGGACGGAGATGCGCCGGTCGTGGCCGAGATCTGCCGCAGGCTCGACGGACTGGCCCTAGCGATCGAACTTGCCGCGCCTCGACTGGATGCGTTCAGCACAAGCGAACTCCTGGGCTTTCTTGCCGATCAATCCCCTGTGTTGAGCGATAGGCGGGGCGGCGACACTCGCCATCACACCTTGGCTGCGACACTAGACTGGAGTTTTGGCCTGCTCGCCGAGCCCGAGCGAGTTCTGCTGCGACGCCTCTCGGTTTTTGCCGGCGCCTTCAGTGTCGAATCCGCTTGCGTCGTAGCGGTCGACAAGGGTCGTGCCCGATCCGAATGCATTCACGCCATCGCCAACCTCGTTGCGAAATCCCTTGTCTCGATCGAGAGAGGAGAGTTTGGGACGCTGTACAGATTGCTCGATACGACCCGCAGTTACGCACTGCAGAAACTCGCAGAAAGTGGCGAACTTGACCTCCTGCGCCAGCGCCACGCGGAACATCTCCTCGAGCTCGCCGAACGAGCCGAGGCCGAATGGAAAATTCGGCCGACTGCCCAGTGGCTCGCTGAATACGGGCGCAAGATGGACGATATCCGCAGTGCTCTGGGCTGGGCATTCTCCGGGAACCGCAGCATTGCCATCGGCGTAGCGCTCACTGTGGCTGCAGTCCCGTTTTGGGAACATCTATCGCTCGTGGAGGAGTGCCGCGTCAGGGTCGAAGGAGCACTCAGCAGTTCCTTTGCCAATTTCCGTGGGGTTCGCGACGACATGAAGCTGCAGTTTGCCTATGGCACGGCGCTGCTTCATACACGCGGCCCGCTACTGGAGGTCCAGGCAGCGTGGACCACAGCGCTCGGCTGCGCAGAGTCGCTCCACGACACCGACTACCGGCTCAGATGCCTCTGGGGATTGTGCGACTATTTCACATGGACGGGCGACCATCGCTCGGCCCTTGCGATTGCGGAAAAGATCAGAGTGCTGGCAACGGATCGTGGCGACGTCAATGCCCGCAATAATGTCGACAGGCAGACGGGGACCGCTCTGCGGTACCTGGGCGAGCTTGGTGAGGCGCAGCGTCACCTCGAACGAATGATCGCCCGATACATTCCGCCTGTGGCTCGCTCGGACATCGCGCGGTTTCAGTTGGACCCGCGATCGGCGGCGCGTGGAACTCTTGCGAACGTCACCTGGCTGCAGGGGCATCCAGAAAGGGCGGTTGCCATGGCGCAGCGTCAATTGGAAGAGGCGCGGGCGGCGCAGCACGCCCTCGCGCTCTGCAATGCCGTGGTCCACACGACCTGCCCCATCGCGCTGCTGACGGGAGACCTCGCCGCCGCGGAGCGCCTGCTTGTCGGCATCGAAGCTCATGTCGCGGAACACGCGATGACAGTTTGGGCCGCCATGAGCCGATGCCTACGCGCGGAGTGGCTCCTGCAAGGTGACGATGCATCTGGACTGCCAATGTTGAGAAGCGCGCTCGATGAGCTTCTTGCGGTGCATTTCCGTATGCGGTGCCCATTCTACATGGGTTTCTATGCTGCGGCACTGGGGACGCATGGAGACGTTGATGCAGGGAGAACCGCCATCGATGAGGCAATCGCACTTTCGGCATCAACTGGCGAGACTTGGTGCATGCCGGAACTGTTGCGCATAAAGGCGGATTTGTTGAGCACGGAAAGCACCCACCGGACGGCAGAAGCCGCCGAAGCACTTTATATGCAAGCTCTCGATCTGGCGCGGCGCCAGGGCGCGCTGTCATGGGAACTGCGCGCGGCAACGGCTCTGGCCGAGCATTGGCTTCGGACGGATCAAGGCGCAAAGGCTGCCGGAGTTCTGGCGCCGGTCTACCGACGTTTCAAAGACGGGTTCGCCACCTGCGATCTTCTCAAGGCGCGCACGCTTCTCAATGGTTTGGGAGACGCCGGCAAGAGACGCGTTGCCGTCTTCGATGCTACGAGCGGCAAGGTATCTAATCCTGGGCAGTAAGCGATCGCGTTCGACGATCCAGGATCAGCAACACTGGCGCGATCAGGGCAATGCCGGCAAAGATCGTGAAAGCCTCGAGGTAGCGGGCGCCTTCGGCGGCCGCGATGTGTAACGAGGCCGGTCCGAGACCCGCGCCAAACGTCAAAGCCATGTAATTGATGCCGAAGAGCTTGCCGAAGCTTCGCATCCCGAAACGTTTCGCCAGAAGATAGCCGATCGCGTCGCCCTCCGCTCCGGTGGCGAGGCCGAAAAAGACGGCACTGAAATAGACCGGGATCAGGCCCTCGGAATTCAACAGAATAAGATGGCCGACAACGGGCGACAGAAAGGCCAGGCTGGTCAATGGGACCGGGGGAAATCGATCAAGCAAGGCCCCGAATCCGAGACGCATGACAATGAAGGACAAACCCACAAAGCTCATGACCAATGCCGCCGTTGGCGGATCGGCTCCGCGATCCGCCAGCACGACGGGAAGCGAGATCGACCCGGCCGCAGCAGCGAAGTAGTTGAGAAAAAATGCGCCCAGCATCAGCCAGAAGCTTGCTGTCTCCACCGCCTGGCGAACAGTGCAGCCCTCGATCTCCGCGCGATCGACCTTCTGAACGACGGGTGGATCACGAATAACGAAAAGTGCGACCGGAAGCGTAATTGCCATCGCTGTCAGGCCGGCCGCGATGAAGGCAACGCGCCAGCCCCACTCGCTTATCAGAAACGCAAGGGTCGGAGGAACCGTCGCGATTCCAAGCCCGACGAAGGAAAGCATGACACCCAATGCCAGGCCGCGCCGGGCGGTGAACCATCCGACCACCACATAGGTATATGGCACCCCGGTCTGTGCGGCGCCCATCAGGCTCGCCACGACCACCGCCACGATAAAGGCGGTGAGGTTCTGCGACACGATCCCGATGCAAATCAGGCCGAGCGCCATCAACACGGATGAAAAGGTGAGCACCCGCCGCGGGCCGAAGCGATCCGTCAGGGCCCCCACCACCGGCGACATAAGGCCATTTACGATGGCTATCGGTGCGACGACCGCAGCCACAACGGTCCGGTCCCAGCGCGTGTCCTCCGTGATTGGCACAATGAAAACGCTGAAGCCGTAGATCAGCACGATGCCGATGCTCAGATACATCCCCGCGCCGGAACCCAGCACGATCGCAATCCGTCTAGTCCGCCCCGCCGTCGTGTCCATATCCTCTGCGAGCCCTTGTTGGCGCCGTTCCCTGGAGGCCGCAGTCCCCTCACAACAAGACACCGGATCGTCGGCATCGTGTTAACCGGATCACTGCTCGATTCACTAAATTTCCCCGATATTAACCAGCCTAGCAAGCGCGACTGCATTAGAATTTGCCTATTCACGAACAACTGGAGGCAACAATGTCGCACGAGCAAGAGATCTCTATCCAACCGGAGGACCCGGATCGTCGCGCCGTGATCTGTGCTGCCGGAACCATTGCCCTCGGTGGAATTGCCGCCGCTCTCGCGGGCCATGGAACAGCGTCCGCCCAGGATACGCCGGTCACAACCCGCGATCCGGGTTCGCTGGGTGCCCGGCTCCAGGGCGTTCAGCATTTCGGTCTCACCGTGCAGAACATGGAACGCGCGTACGAATTCTACACTGCAGTGCTCGGTGGCACAGAAGTCTTCCGACACGGCGACTTCCAAGGCGACGCCGTCCAGAACACGCTGCTTGCAGATCAGGAAATCCTTGCCAATGAACTTGGTGTCAATCCGCGAACGATCGGCGTTCCGGATCTGAGGGGCGGTGCACAGCGTCTCGATGTGCGGTTCATCCAGTTCGATAACGTCGTCATCGAACTGCTTCAGTATCGCGATGCCGACCAGCCGATGGGCGGCCCCAAGGCGTTCGCCGAGCCGCTGGAGCACATGAGTCCGGCTTTTCCGCGCATGATGCACATCTGCTTCTACGTTCGCGACGATGTCGACTTCAACCAGTTCATCGCCGATCTCGAAGCAGAATCCGCCAAGCGTGGCATGACACAGGTACGGGCAAACCGCATCATTCGCGTTTCGACGGAGGAGGAACGAAAGGCGACCCCCCTCAGCGCCAACACCAACAAGGTTACGGTTGCGCCCTCGGACGGCTGGGAGTTGATCTACTGCAAGGGCCCGGAGGGCGAACAGCTCGAATTCGTCAAGGCGCTCGGCCCGGTGAAAAAGCGGTTCGCGGATGCTCTGTCTGCGCATTTGCAACTTGCCAGCGCCAATTGAAGGCAACCTGCAAGCACCGCCAGATTTGCCAGCCGGCAGCCGGCAGCCGGCTGCGGCTACCCGCCATCTCACCACGCCCGACGGGAGAAGGAGAGACGACATGATGACAACGCTCAGGCTACAGACGTCAGCCATCCTGCTTGCAGGTTCGATTTTCAATGCCGGCGGTGCTATGGCACAGGAAGGCCCGGGCCAAGGCTACGCTAAGGTCGACGACGGAGCCTATTCAGTCGTTGCCGAGGTTCGCGCCAAGCCGGGCAAGGAGGCTGAACTGCGTGCCATTACGCTGCCACTCGTCGAGCTCGTCCGCGGCGATCCAGCCAATCTCGTCTATTTTCTCCAGGAGAACCGCGAGACCCCCGGGCACTTCATTTTCTACGAGATCTTCGCCAACGAAGCCGACTTCGAGGCTCACAATTCCATGCCCTATGTGCAGGAATGGTTTGCCAAGCTTCCGGATCTCGCCGATGGCGGAGTGAAAGTGATGCGAATGGAAATACTTGCGCCGACCGGCAAATAGGTCATGCCCCATGGTTGCATGGGGCTTACGAAGGCCGCGTCGCGGTTTCCAGCATCGAAACTGACCCACTTTACCAAGCCGGACCATCAAACCGGAAAGGAGTTGCGATATGAGACTTCAGGGCAAAGTTGCATTGGTTACAGGTGCCGCAGGCGGCATCGGTTTCGCCGTCGCGGAACTGTTCGATCGCGAGGGTGCCATCGTCGTCGCCACAGACGTCAAGCCGCCCGAAAAGCCGTACCCTGGGGCCATCGAAGCGATGACGCATGATGTTACCAGCGAAGAGCAATGGGCAACGATCGTTGCCGCGGTCGTCAAGAGGCATGGGCGTCTTGACGTGCTGATAAACAATGCGGGGATTATCGCATATGAGCCCTTGGACAAGCTGGAGATGAAGGAGTGGCTGCAGATGATTGCGGTCGACCAGACCGGCGTTTTCCTCGGGATGCGCGAGGCGGTTCGCGTCATGCGCAAGCAGCAGACCGGCTCTATCGTCAACATCTCGTCGATATGGGGCAGTGCCGCGGTTGCGGGTGCACATTCCTACCATGCCGCCAAAGGTGCTGTCCGGAACATGTCGAAAAACGCGGCGATGACCTACGTCTCCGACGGAATCCGGGTCAACTCCGTGCATCCGGGTTTCATTCATACGCCGCTCACGGACGCGCAGGCACCCGACCTGAACGACGCCGTCATCGCGACGACACCGATGAAACGCGGCGGCAAGCCGATCGAGATCGCCTATGGTTGCCTTTTCCTTGCCTCCGACGAGGCCAGCTACATCACCGGCACCGAATTGAACATCGACGGTGGTTACCTCGCCCAATAGCGCTGGCGACGGGTGCAAGGCATAATCGGATCGGGCTTGTGTATCGTCGCGCCGCGTTCGGCGCCACCGACAACATCGGGATCCCTGGACGCCTACCGATCTCGGATTTGCCCGTTATCTTTTGCCATGGACCTCGGTACTGAATCCGCGGTCAGGATCAAAAACCAGCAAAGGATCGAAACGATGACTCTCAAAGATATATTACCAAGTGAGCTCGGATTCGGCGCGGCTCCGCTGGGCAACATGTTCCGCAACATTCCGGAACCGGAAGCGCTCGCGACCGTAGAAGCAGCCTGGAATGACGGTATCCGATATTTCGACAATGCACCCTTTTATGGGGCTGGCCTGGCGGAACTGCGCATGGGTGAAGTGCTTGCCGGAAAACGCCGCGATGAGTTCGCCATCAGCACCAAGGTCGGCCGAATAATCCTTGACGAGATCGAGGATGTCACCGCGCGTGATCTTGGCGAGAAGGGAAACGTCTTCAAGTACGGCCGTCCCAACAGGATCGTCAACGACTATTCGGCAGACGCGACGCTGCGTTCGATCGAGGACAGCCTCAAGCGGCTGAAGACCGATCGTATCGAGATCGCCTTCGTCCACGACGTCGCCCAGGATTTCTACGGTGACGAATGGCTCGACGTCTTTGAAACCGCCAGAAAGGGGGCTTTCAAGGCGCTCGATCGGCTGCGCGACGAAGGCGTGATCAAGGCCTGGGGTCTCGGCGTCAATCGCGTCGAGCCGATCGAATTGCTGTTGGCGCTTGAGGAGCCGCGACCCGACGGATTCCTGCTTGCAGGTCGCTACACCCTACTTGATCACGACCGCGCGCTGCAGCGGGTAATGCCGACCGTTGCAGAACGCGGTTTGGGCATAGTCGTCGGCGGCCCATACAGCTCCGGCGCGTTGGTCGGCGGTCCGAACTTCGAGTATGCGCCGGCAACGCCGGCAATCCTCGACAAGGTTGCGCGGATCAAGGCAATCGCAGAACGCCATGGGGTCAGCATGAAGGCGGCTGGCCTGCAGTTTTCGCTCGCCAACCCGGCAGTGGCTGCCGTTATCCCCGGAGCGAGCCACCCGAGCCGACTTGCTGAGGACCGTGCCGCGCTCGAGGAACGCGTGCCTGCCGACTTCTGGCGTGGACTGCGCGAGGCTGGATTGGTCAATCCTGGGGCTCCGTTGCCGATCGACGACTGAACAAAGCCGTTCCATCGAATGCCTCGCTCGTGCGGGCGGGGCCCTGGTGCGCCGGATTCCCGCCAGAAACGCGTCATACGCGGCACAGCGAAGCCGAGTTTCGCGGGGTTGCTCGATCATCGCTCAACAAGCGACACCAGTTTTCCCGAGACTTAACTTCGCTTAACAGTGTGGTTCGCCCCCATGACATTAGGCTCTGACAGGAAGTGCGCTTTGAGGGCCAAACCACCCCATGACCCATGTAGAGCCGCCGAGCAAGCTTGACCGTCCATGTCGACGGCGCCACGATCCAGCCGTCCCGGGACATTGAGTGCAAGAAAGGTCCCGGTTTCGCGATCTGCACCGGCCGCATGCGCGGAGATGTTCTTCGCGTGGTTCGCCTTCGACGACGAAGGCGAACCACGACAGAAAGGACCAATCATGTCGCGTACAGCACAGCACAAAAACGACACCTTCAAGCTCTTCCAGTCTGAGGGGATCTCCGGGATATCCTGGCTTTCCCCTTTGGCAACTTGAACGCTGCCGGCTGCATTCCGTCGGACACACTCCGGGTTCGAAAGACCCCGTAAAATGCAAGGTGGCTGAGGCTGCTTCCTCTACCGGAACAGTTAAAACGCGTTACCTTCATGATGTCGACAACGACACCAAATCCCGGCTTTATCCCGGGCCGGGCGTTATCTCGTCGATCACCGGCGTGAGTTTGTCTGAGGCGCACAATGCAATCCGCGAGGTGCGCTACGGCTCGCGGTGGCTCGACTTCCCGCGCACTCCTCCGATCAAACGAACCCGTGACGGGGAGATCGAGGAGGCACTGCGCCTGTTTGGATATGACGGATACTGGCGCCGGCTTCCTGATCGGCCGACGTTCGCTGCTATCTTAATGGCAGAACCGGAATGGAGCGTGATCATCCCTGCGTCGTGTTTCTCGAACACGGTGCTGATTCAATCCGCCGCACTTATCCGGCAAGCTGCGGACGTCGCTGTCGCTCGGACCGTACGAGCCGCCAATCGAGCCCCTCGAACAGGGCTGCAAACTGAACCGGCGACATCCGCATCACGCCGTCACGGACCTGTGGCCAGACGAATTTGGTCCCCTCCAACCGCTTATGGATCAGCACCAGACCGGTCTTATCCCAGACCAGGATCTTGAGCCTGTCGGCCCGCTTCGAGCGGAATATAAACGCTGCGCCACTGAAAGGATCCAGTCCGAATATTGGTTGCACCAGCGCTGCCAAACCATCGTGCCCCTTACGAAAGTCGATCGGCCGCGTCGCCACGTAAACCCGAAGAGCATCTCCGCCCGCAATCATCGTGCCATCCGCGCGGCCCGGATGACGCGTGCCAGATGAGCTTCCTCAGCGTCTCGACCAGCGCGGACAATGACGTCTCCGACAACGACATCAACAATAACCCTGCCTGTAGGAGGTTCATCAACCATCAATGTCGCAAAGGCAGGCGCCGAGGTTGAACGCCCATCCACCGCAAGACGGCCATCCTGCAGGTGCTTGCGCCAATCATAAATCTGCCAGCGGGTTACGCCATAGCGACGGGCAACTTCCGAAACACGTGCACCCGCAACCAAGCTCTCCGCCGCAATCCTCATCTTCTCTGCATCCGTACGTCGGCGACGGCCGGTCGGCCCCTCGATCACATCCATCCGTCCGACATAACCAGCGTTCGAGACGTCCAAATGGACGTCCATTTTGCTGTCTCTCGACATCCAGTCACCTCCAAACAAACAGAGGATCTTCTGACATCTTCAGCCCATTCCGAATAGAAGGGGATCAGGTAAGCGCTTACTTTGGAGCGTAAGCATGCGGTGAAGGCCGCAGATCAGGCAGCTTCGTGGGCTTGTGCGGTGGGCGAGCTCCAATTCCATGGAAGCAATTCTTCAAGCCTCGTG